>NZ_BAABJE010000014.1:0-514287 GCF_039543145.1 Lysobacter hankyongensis
CGTCGCGCCCGGTGTGGCGCGACAGCCACAGCGCCCAGGCGGCCTGGAACAGGGTGTTGAGGGTGACGCCGGCCGCGCGTGCGCGCTGCTGCAGCGCGCCGCTGGTGGCCGCGTCCAGCCGCAGCAGATGGACCTGCGGCCTCGGCGCGACCTCCAGGCCGCGACCCCCGGCCAGCCGCGTGGGCTCGTCGATGCCGTCGAGATGGCGCCGCCAGGCGTCCTCTGCGGCGACGGTGTCCTGCGCGCGGAGCCAGGCGAGGTAGGTCTTGTACGGCACGGGTGTGGGCAGGGTGTCGCCCTGTCCGCGCAGCAGGGCCATGAGTTCATCGACCAGCAGCGGCATCGACCAGCCGTCGAGGAGCAGGTGGTGGTTGCTGAGGATCAGGCGATGGCGGTCGTTTGCGAGGCGCACGAGGGTCATGCGCAGCAGCGGCCCGCGTGCGGCGTCGAAGCGCAGGGACGCGTCGTCGCGCTCGATGTCGGCACAGGCCTGCCGCGCGGCGTCGGGGTCGAGATGGGCGAGATCGACGAAGCGCCAGGGCAGTTCGACGCGACGGGGAATGATCTGGACCGGTTCGCGGGCGCCGCTCTGGACGAAACTGGCGCGCAGGTGCGGGTGGCGCTGCAGCAGCGCATCGCCGGCGGCGCGCAGCGCATCGGGGGACAGTGCGCCGTCGAGGTCGCACAGGGTCTGTACGAGGTAGGCGTCCGCGGCGCCTTCCTCGTAGAGCAGGTGGAACAACAGGCCTTCCTGCAGCGGCGACAGCGGCAGGGTTTCGTCGCCGTCGCGGGCATCGACCGCATCCGCGATGGCGATCCCGGGCGTCTGCGCCGGATCGGCGGTCGCGCGTTCCGACGCGGCGGCCGCGACGAGCGCGAGCCCGGCGATGGTCGGCGACTGGAACACATCGCGCGGGCGCAGTGCGAGGCCGAGCCTGCGGGCGCGACTGACCAGCTGGATCGAGCGGATGCTGTCGCCGCCGAGGTCGAAGAAACTGTGGTCGATGCCGATGTCGCGGACGCCCAGCAGTTCTTCGAACAGCGTCGCGAGCGTGCGCTCGACGGGTGTCCGCGCCGGCCGGGAGTCGCCGGCGCGCAGCTCGGGGGCCGGCAGGGCCTTGCGGTCGATCTTGCCGTTCGCGTTCAACGGCAGCGTGTCCATCACGACCAGCGCGGCGGGCACCATGTAGTCCGGCAGGCGCTGCATCAGGGCGGTGCGGAGGGCATCGACCGTCGCCGCGGGATGTCCGTGATGTCCGACGTAGCCGACCAGCCGCTTGAGTCCCGGCGTGTCCTCGCGCACGACGACCACGCACTGCGCGACGCCGTCGCAGGCGGCCAGTGCGGCTTCGACTTCGCCGAGTTCGATGCGGAAGCCGCGGATCTTGACCTGATGGTCGGCGCGGCCGAGGAAATCCAGGCGTCCGTCGAACGTCCAGCGCGCGAGGTCGCCGGTGCGGTACATGCGTTCGCCGCGGGCGAAGGGGTCCGCCACGAAGCGCTCCGCGGTCAGGTCGGGACGACCGACGTAGCCGTCGGCGACGCCCGGGCCGGCGATGTACAGCTCGCCCGCGACGCCCGGCGGCAGCGGCTGCAGGGACGCGTCCAGCACGTAGGTGCGGGTGTTCGCGATCGGCCGGCCGATGCAGTAATGCGCATGCGACAGCGCCGCGTCGTCGACCGGATAGCAGGTGCTGATGATCGAGACTTCGGTGGGCCCGTACATCTCGACGACGCGCGCTTCGGGGAACGCCGCGCGCATGCGCCGCAGCAGCTCGGTCGAGACGGCCTCGCCGCCGACGAGCAGGGCGCGCATGTCGGGGTAATGATGCGCGGCGTCTTCGCCGAGGTGACCGAGCAGCGCATCCATCAGGCTCGGCACGGCATGCAGGAAGGTGGTGCCGCGGCTGCAGGCGACGAGCTGTGCCGGATCCTGGAGATCGCGCGGATCGATGAGCAGGCTCGTGCCGCCCATGGCGAGCGGCAGCAGCAGTTCCACCAGCGAGATGTCGAAAGCGTGCGAAGCGAGGTTCGGGAACACGTCGCCGGCGCCGAAGCCGAGCGGTTCGACGAGCGCATCGAGGGTGACGACCAGTTGCCGATGGGACACGGAGACGCCCTTGGGACGTCCGGTCGAACCCGAGGTGTAGATGACGTAGGCGGGATGCGCGGGCAGCAGCCGCGGCTGCGCTGCGGCGGCGAAGGTCTCGCCGATGTCGCCGATGTCGGCGTCGAGTCGCCATTGCGGCGCCGCCGACGGCAGCACGCCGGCGCTCGCCGCGTCGGTGAAGATGACCACCGGGCGCGCGCTTTCGACGATGTACGCGATGCGGTCGGCCGGATATTCCGGATCCAGCGGCACATAGGCCGCACCGCTCTTGAGGATGGCGATCAGCGCGACCAGCGTCGTCGGCGAACGCGACAGGCAGCTCGCGACCCGGTCGCCCGGGCCGATCCCGCGCGCGCGCAGACGCCGTGCCAGCAGGTTCGCCTGCGCGTCGAGCGTCGCGTAATCGAGCCGGTGCTCGCCCATGCGCACGGCGATGGCCTGCGGGCGTTCGCGGGCACGGCGTTCGAACCGTTCGACGAACGTGGTGTCCTCGAACGGACGCGCGGTCTCGTTCCACGCATGGCGGATGCGCGCGTCCTCTTCCGGCAGCAGGACGTCGATGCCGCGGATGCCGCGGCCGGCGTCGCGCGCGATCGAGGACAGGGTCCGCGACAGGCGCAGCGCGAGACGCTCCGCGGTCCCGCGATCGAACAGGTCGGTCGAGAATTCGAGCAGTCCCTCGATGCCCTGCGGTCGCTGTTCCGCATCCTGTTTCTCGGTCAGGCTCAGGCTCAGGTCGAACTTGGCGACACCGAAGCCGATTTCCGTGCCCAGCACTTCGAGGCCGTCGAGCTGCGCTTCCGCCTCGCGGGTGTTCTGCACGGCCAGCAACACCTGGAACAGCGGATGGTGGTCGAGCGAGCGGGTTGGATTGACGATGTCCACCAGTCGCTCGAACGGCAGATCCTGGTGCGCGTAGGCCGCAAGGTCCGCGGTGCGGACGCGGTCGATCAGCGTCCTCACGTCGGGGTTGCCCGACAGGTCCGTGCGCAGCACCAGCGTGTTCACGAAGAAGCCGACCAGGTCGTCCAGCGCGTCGTCGGTTCGGCCGGCGATCGGGGTGCCGATCACCACGTCGTCGCCGGCGCCCAGCTTGTGCAGCAGCAGCGCGAACGCGGCGTGCAGCACCATGAACATGGTCGCGTTCTGCTCGCGCGCCAGCGCCAGCAGCCGCGCGTGCGTGTCGGCATCGATCTCGAAGGCGACCACGTCGCCGCGATGGGTCGTGACCGGCGGTCGCGCGCGGTCGACCGGCAGCGCGATCTGCTCCGGGATGCCGGCGAGGGCCTGTTTCCAGAAGGCGCCCTGGCGGGCGATGAGGCTGTCCGGGTCGCCATCGTCGCCGAGCAGTTCGCGCTGCCAGAGCGCGTAGTCGGCGTACTGGACGGGCAGCGGCGCCCAGTCCGGGGCGTGACCGCGGCGTCGCGCGGCATAGGCCTGGCCGAGATCGCGCAACAGCGGTGCCAGCGACCAACCGTCGCCGGCGATGTGGTGCAGCACGAGCACGAGGACATGCTCGTCGTCGGCGATCGACAGCAGGCAGGCGCGCAACGGCAGCTCGGCGGACAGGTCGATGCCGACCGCGGCCAGCGTCTTGACGACCTCGGCCGGGTCGCGTCCGTCGAGCGATGCTTCGGACAGGGCGACGCGACGGCTTCCCGGCGGAAGAATGCGCTGCATGCCGATGCCGTCGGATTCGACGAGCAGGGTGCGGAGCACTTCATGCCGGTCGACGACGTCGTCGAGGGCGCGGGTCAACGCGTCGCGGTCGAGCGCACCGCGCAGGTGCAGCGCCAGCGGGATGTTGTAGGTGCCGCGAACGCCTTCGAGCTGCTGGATGAACCACAGCCGCTGTTGCGCGTACGACAGCGGCACCGTGTCGTCCGCGCCGCGTTCGCGCGGCGAGAGGCGCAGGCGCGCCGCGGAGGCGAAATGCAGTTTCGGCGCCAGCTGGGCGACGGTGGGCGATTCGAACAGGTCGCCGATGCCGAGCTCGACGCCGAGCACGCTGCGGATCCTGCTGACGAGGCGCGTGGCCAGCAGCGAGTGGCCGCCGAGTTCGAAGAAACTGTCGTCGATGCCGACGCTGCCGAGACCGAGCACATCGGCGAACAGTTCGGCCAGCGCGGTTTCCTGCGGGGTGCGCGGGGCGCGACCTTCGCCGCGGCCGAACTCCGGCGCGGGCAGCGCCTTCCGGTCCAGCTTGCCGTTCGGCGTCAGCGGCATCGCATCGAGGGAGACGATGGCCGAGGGCACCATGTAATCGGGCAGCACCCTGGCCAGCGCCTGGCGCAGGCGCCGCGCGAGGGCGCGCTGGTCGCTGTCCGCGTCCGGGTTGTTCGCATAGGTCTCGGCAACGCCGAGATCGCCGAACCCGTCGAGATCGACCAGATGCGCTGTGCCGGCACGCGCGATGTCGATGACGACCAGATCGAACGCGCCGTCGTCGCTGTCGCGCGACCACACCGGCGAGGCGCGATAGCCGAGCGATTCGACCAGCGCGCACAGCGCTTCGGGTTCGCAGGCGTCCGCCGCCGGCGCGGCGATGTTCGCGCGTGCGGCCGCGAGGTCGCCGCGCTGCAGGTCGCGGATCGCGCGCGAAGGGCCCAGCAGGCGGGCGTTCGGGATCCCGGTGATGCGCAGCATCGCGGGACGCCGCGCTTCCAGATGCGCGCGCAGCGCCTCGGCATCGCGGATGTCCTCGCTCCACGCGAGCGCGGGCATGGACGGCGGACGGACGACATCGGCGCCGACCTTGTGCAGGACGACTTCGTAGCGGTAATCGCTGAGTTCGTTGTGCGACCAGCCGCGCTTCAGCAGCATCTCGATGCCGGCGACATCGGGCAGCCGGCGTCCGATCGCGGCGAAGCAGCGCGGGTCGAGCAGCAGTTCCTTCTCGGTCGCGAGGGTCTGCGAAATCCGGCTGCGCAGGGCGGCCGCATCGTCGCCCGGCGATGCCTGGTGCAGGGCGAGCACCGTCGAGAATTGGCGCAGATGGCGCAGGTTGCGCACGTCGCCGATGATCATGCGCCCGCCCGGGGCGAGCAGCGCCATGGCCTGTGCGATGACTTCCTGCAGATAGGTCGCGCTCGGGAAATACTGCACGACGGAGTTGATCAGCACCGTATCGAAGTCGCGTCCCGTCAGCAGTTCGGTTTCGTGCGCGGCGATGGGCAGCAGCTCGACGCGGTCGGCGATGTAAGGATGCTCCGCGAGCGTGGTCCTGAGCGCGTCGATCGCGGGCGCAGAAAAGTCCGTGCCGCAGTAGGCGTCGCAGTGCGGCGCGATCTTCCACAGCATCAAGCCGGAACCGACGCCGATTTCCAGTACGCGACGCGGTTGGTGCGCGAGCACGAGCGAAACGATGGCGGACTGCCATTCGCGCAGGTCGGGCAACGGGATGAGCTGGCCATCGAAGCTGCTGATCAGCGCGCGGAAGTCTTCGTCGTGCGGTGTATCGATCCGCGCATCGTAGAGCCGGTCGTAGACGGCCTGCCATTCGCCGACCTGCGCCTGTTCGCGCCCGGCATCGCGATCGTTGGACACGGTGCCGGGCACGACATAACCGACGAGCCGCTTGAGTCCCTGGGCGTCGTCGCGTGCGACGACCGCGGCCTGGGCGACGCCAGGCAGTTTTGCCAGCTGCGCCTCGATCTCGCCCAGCTCGATGCGGAATCCGCGGATCTTCACCTGATGGTCGACGCGGCCGAGGAATTCCAGCCGGCCCTCGACATCCAGCCGGACCAGATCGCCGGTGCGGTACATCCGTCCGCCCGCGCGGAACGGGCTGGCGACGAAACGCTCCGCGCTCAGACCGGGACGACGCAGATAGCCGCGAGCCAGTCCTTCGCCGCCGAGATACAGCTCGCCCGGGACGCCCGCAGGCACCGGATGCAACGCGGCATCCAGCACGTACGCGTCGGTGTTGGCGATGACCTCGCCCAGCCGGATCGGCGCGTCGCCGATGCGGTCGCACAGCGACCACACGGTGGTTTCGGTCGGGCCATACATGTTCCACAGCGCACCGGCGGCGCGCAGGTAAACGGCCAGTTCCGGCGGCAGCGCCTCGCCGCCGCAGAGCACGCGCAGGCGCGGCGACGGCTGCCAGCCGGCTTCGCGCAGCATCTGCCAGGTGGCGGGCGTGGCCTGCATCAGGTCCGGGGTGTCGGTGTCGAGCAGCGCGCGCAGGCGCTGTCCATCGGCGGTCACGCTGCGCGCGAGGATGCGCACGCTGCCGCCGACGAGCAGGGGCAGGTAGAGCTCGAGCACGGCGATGTCGAAGGAGATCGGGGTGCAGGCGGCGAGGGTTTCGCCGGCGGCCATGCCGGGGGTTTCGGCCATGCTGCACAGGAAGTTGCGCACGCCGCCGTGGCGGACGCTGACGCCCTTGGGACGACCGGTGGAGCCGGAGGTGTAGATGACGTAGGCCGGATGTTCGGCGGAGAGCGCGACGTCGGGGGCGTGGGCGGGCTGGTCGTCGAAGCGACGCGCATCGAGGCACCAGACGCGCTCTGGGTCCGGCAGCGCGTCGAGGTGTCGCGAATGGCCGAGGACGATGTCGGGCCTGGCGTCCTCGACCATGTAGGCGAGGCGCTCGGCGGGGTAATCGAGATCGAGCGGGAGGTAGGCACCGCCGGCCTTGAGCACGGCGAGGAGGGCGACGAGCATGTCGATCGAGCGCGGCAGGGCGACGGCGACGATGCGCTCGGGCCCGATGCCCGCGTGGCGGAGGGCGTGCGCGAGCTGGTTGGCGCGGGCATCGAGTTGTGCGTAGGTGAGCTGCGCGTCGTCGAAGCGCACGGCGACGGCGTCGGGCGTGCGCGCGGCCTGCGCCGCGAACAGCGCGGGGAAGAGAGAGGGGATCTGCGCGTCCTGCATGTCCGGCGTCACCCATCGACCCTGAGCAGACCGGACATCCGCAACACTGCGCCGATCGCGACGACGACGAGCGATGCGGCGCCCGCGATGATGAAAAGTTCCTTGGCCGGCATCTGCCGCGACAACCAGCCGGACAGCGCGACCGAACCGGAGATGTTGATCGTCGAGATCACCATGAACACGCTCGTCGCGCGGCCGCGGATATCGTCCGGGTAACGCTGCTGCAACCAGGAGAACCACGCGATCTCGACGAACCCGCCGCGCGTGCCGATCAGCACGAGCAGGCCGATGTAGACGAACAGCGCGTAACTGAGGGTCGGGTGGACCAGGCCGACCGCAACCAGCAGGGCGGCGGCCACGCCATCCAGCACGAGAATCGCGGGCCACAATCGATTCGACAGTTTGGCGCGAAGCAGGCCGAGCGCGGTCATGCCGATGAAGACACCGACGGCATTCGCCGACACCAGGATGCCGTAGGCCTGCGCGCCCAGGCCGGTGCTCTGTTCCGCCAACAGCGGCAGGCAGATGCGGACGGGGCCACTGAGCACGAAGGCGACCAGCATCCAGTAACACAACACGGTCAGGGCCTGGCGATCGGCGAGGAACCAGCGCACGGCGGGCATCAGGTTGAATGCCGATTTCGGTTGATCGTCCACACGCGGCACGGGGCGGAACACCACCTGATGCATGATCAGCGCGACCAGTCCCAGGCCGATGCCGTCGATCAGGAAGGCGATCGCGAAGATCGTGACGTCGGGCGCGGCCTTCGCCGCGGTGGCGGTCACTTCGCCGTCCTGCGACACGCCGAGCAGCGCACCTGCGAGCAGCGGACCGACGAACGCCGCGACCTGACGGATGCTGCCGACCGCGGAACTGGCGGCGGGCACCATTTCCTTGGGCAGGGTGGACGCGATCAGCGAGAAACTCGCGGGGATCGACAATCCGAATACCAGCCCCGTGGTGAACGCGAAGACGTCGATCATCCACAACTCGATGCTGTCCGCGAACAGGAGCGCGCTGAGACCGAACAGCAGGAGCGCGCAGCAGATGTAGGACCACACCATGATCTTCTTCGGCGAATACATGTCCGCCAGGCCACCGCCGAACAGCAGCAGCAGGATCTGGGGCACGCCCGAAATCACCATCACGGTCGCCAGCGCGAACGGATCGCCGGTGAGTTTCAGCACGAGCCACGGCATCGCCAGGCTGCTGAACTGGCTGCCGAGCAGGGCGATCGTCGAACCGGCCACGATCCAGCGGAAGTTGGAATTGCGGCTGAGGCGCGGATCTTCATACGAAGGCAGCGTGGCCGGAGGAGACGCCTCGATCCCGGGACGGATGGCCTCGATGGCGGGCGCATTCCGCACGTCTGTCTGGTCGTTCATGGACATTCAATTGGCCTCGGCCAGAGTATCGACGCGTTTCGCCGCGCCGGGAGTGGGATGCCATCGGGTCAGCCAGCGATCGACCGCGGCGCCGATCTTCGGGGTGTACTGCAGGTCCATGAGCACGAAATGACCGCATTCGAGATCGAGACGTTCGACGTGGCCATCCACGCGTTCCGTCCAGCCGTCCGTCGCCAGCCGCTGCAGCCGTTCGCCGTTGGATTCGAACAGGGCGGAGACCAGCAACAGGTCGCCGCGGAAACTGCCGCTGGGAGGCGCAACCTTGAAGATCTCGCAATGGTTGCGATAGATCTCGACGGAACGCTCGAAAAGATCTTCGCCCAGGCTGGTGAAGGGACTGTTGCGGGCACGCAGCATGTCGTACGCGGTCGCGAGATCCGGCGTCGGCGCGCCGGGCGGCAGCACGATGCCTTCCATCGAAAGTATCTCGGCGAGGAAATCGTCTCCGAGGTCCTCGCGCGGCTCGGCCAGGTATTCCGTATCGATGATGGAAACCAGGCCGACTTCGAGGCCGCGAAGCTGCATGGCCTTGGCGATTTCGAAGGCCAGCAGGCCGCCGAAAGACCAGCCCAGCAGATGATAGGGGCCATGCGGCTGATACTCGACGATCTGCGTCAGGTAATCGTCGACGATCGCAGCGATGCTTTCGGGCATCGGACCGTCGACCTCGAAATTGCGGGCCTGCAGGCCGATGACGGGATGCCGCGGCGAGATGAAATGCAGCAGTCGCGTGAACGCCCAGCTCAGACCGCTCGCCGGATGCAGGCAGAACAGCGCCGGCAGTTCGCCGGTTTCGCGCAGGGGCAGAAGCGAGACGGTCGACATGTCGCGCGCCTTGTCCGAGAAAATGCGATCGGAGAAGCGCGCCACGGTGGGCGCCTCGAACAGCATGCGGACACCCACTTCGACGTCCATCGAGGCGCGGATGCGGCTGACGAGCTGCGCCGCCAGCAGCGAATGCCCGCCCAGTTCGAAGAAGCTTTCGTCCATGCCGACTTCGTCGAACCCGAGCGTTTCCGCGAACAACGAAGCGATGATTTGCTCCTGCGTGCTGCGGGGAATCCTGCGCACGGTATCGGCGTTTCCTTCGCGGATCGGCGCGGGCAAAGCCTTGCGGTCGATCTTGCCGTTCGCGTTCAACGGCAGCGCGTCCAGAACGACGAAGGCCGAAGGCACCATGTATTCCGGCAGCGCATGCGCCATCGCTGTCCGCAATGCATCGGCGTCGACCGGAACGCCCGGCAGCCCCGCGGCGTAGGCGACCAGCCGCTTCTGCCCGGGAACGTCTTCGCGGGCCAGCACGACGCCTTGAGCCACACCGTCGCAGGCACGGAGCGCGGCTTCGACTTCGCCAAGCTCGATACGGAAGCCGCGGATCTTCACCTGGTGATCCGCGCGGCCGAGGTAATCCAGTCGCCCATCCGGCGTCCAGCGCGCGAGGTCGCCGCTACGGTACATCCGCTCGCCGATCGCGAACGGATCGGCCACGAAACGCTCGGCGGTCAGTCCGCGACGGCCGAGGTAGCCATCCGCCACGCCCGGGCCGGCGATGTACATCTCGCCCGTGACGCCCACCGGTACAGGCTGGAGGCCCGCATCCAGAAGATGGATGCGCGTATTGGCGATCGGGCGACCGATGCAGTATCCCTGATGCGCGAGCGCTTCCGCGTCGATCGGATAGCAGCTGCTGATGATCGACGCTTCCGTGGGCCCGTACATTTCGACCGTTTGCGCATCCGGGAAGATCGCGGTCATCCGGCGCAGCAAGTCCGACGGCACGGCATCGCCGCCGACCAGGAGCAGCCGCATGCGCGGATATGCGGCCGCTGCGCCGTCGGCGCCGAGATGCGTGAGCAGCGCGTCCATCAGACTCGGGACGGCATGCAGGCAGGTTGCGCCTCGCGTATGCGACACCAGCGCATCGAGATCGCGGATATCGTCCGGATCCACGAGAACCGACGTTCCGCCCGATATCAGCGGCAGCAACAACTCGACCAGCGAGATGTCGAACGCATGCGATGCCAGGTTCGGAAAGACATCGCCTGCGACGAACGCGAGTTGTTCGAGGAGCGCCGCAAGCGTGACCGTGAGTTGGCGATGGGAGACGACGACGCCCTTCGGACGGCCGGTCGAACCGGATGTATAGATGAGATAGGCCGCGCGTGCCGATCCATCGACCGGATCGTCGTTCTCCATCGCGCCTGAGGCGCCTGCGAGGCGATCTTCATCGACGATCCAGGTCCGGGCATCCTGCGGCAGCAGTGGATGCGACGCAGCATCGGTCATCACCAGTGTCGGTGCCGCATCCTCGAGAATGTAGGCAAGGCGGTCCGAAGGATAGTCGCGATCGAGCGGTACATAGGTGGCGCCGGCCCGCATGACCGCGAGCAATGCGACCACGCTGTTCGTCGAACGCTTGAGGCAGACCGCGACGCGATCTCCCGCGACGACGCCCCTGGTCCGCAGTTCGGCGGCGAGCGATGCCGATTCCGCGTCGAGCGTGGCGTAGTCCAGCGCAGTGTTCCGATACTGCACAGCGATCGCATGCGGACTGCGTCCGGCCTGGCGCGCGAACAGCGCGGGCAACGTCGTGTCTTCGACCTCGCGCCCGGTGTCGTTCCACGCATGGAGGATCTGCTGACGCTCGTCCCTAGTGAGGACACCGATCCGGTGTATGGGCGTCTGCGGGGCGTGGACAGCGGACTCGAGCACCTGCTTCAGCCGATCGACGAGCCGCTCGATGGTGACGCGGTCGAACAATTCGACGGAATATTCGAATCTGCCGAAAAGGCCTGCGGCACGATGGCGGCTGTCGCGGCGTTCCGCGATGTTGAGCGACAGGTCGAATTTCGCGATCGGGATGTCGAGCGCCGCGGGCGTAGCGGAAACGCCACCGAAATCGAGCGCGGATGCCGACACGCTCTGCACCGCCAACATGACTTGGAACAGCGGATGGTGGTCGAGCGAGCGGGTCGGATTGACGATATCGACCAAGCGCTCGAACGGAAGATCCTGATGCGCATAGGCGGCCAGATCCGCGCTGCGGATGCGGTCGATCAGCGTTCCGAAATCCGGATTCCCGGACAGGTCCGTGCGCAGGACCAGCGTGTTGACGAAGAAGCCGACCAGATTGTCCTGCGCGTCGTCGGTGCGTCCGGCGATCGGCGACCCGATCACCACGTCATCGCCAGCGCCGAGCTTGTGCAGCAACAGCGCGAACGCGGCGTGCAGCACCATGAACAGCGTCGCATTCCGCCCGCGGGCCAGCGCCAGCAGGCGGGCATGGGTCTCGGCGTCGATCTCGAAGGCGACGACATCGCCGCGATGGGACGCGACCGCCAGGCGCGGCCGATCGGTCGGCAGTGCGATCTGTTCGGGGATGCCGGCGAGGGCCTGCTTCCAGAAGGCGCCCTGGCGAGCGATCAGACTGCCGGGGTCGCTGTCCTCGCCCAGCAGTTCGCGTTGCCAGAGCGCGTAGTCGGCGTACTGGACGGGCAGGGGCGTCCAGTCGGGGGCGAGCGTCCGGCAGCGGGCCCCATAGGCCTTTCCGAGGTCGCGCAGCAGCAGCGCCATCGACCAGCCGTCGCCCGCGATGTGGTGCAGCACGAGCAGCAGCACATGCGCGTCGTCGGAGATCTGCAGCAGATGCGCCCGCAGCGGACCTTCGCCGATGAAATCGATGGTTTCGCCGGCCAGCGCCGCGAGCTGACGATCGAGATCGGCCTGAGCTGGCACGATCTGCAGCTGCATCGTCCAGGTATCGGTCGCGTGCTGGTAGGGCACGCCGTCGAATTCCACGAGGCGGGTCCGCAGGATTTCATGACGCTGCACGACATCGCGCAGCGCGGACTGCAGGGCAGCGGTGTCGAGCGCACCCTCCAGGCGTATCGCCAGAGGGATGTTGTAGGTCGCGCTGGCGCCGTCGAGTTGATGGATGAACCACAGCCGCTGCTGCGCGTACGACAGCGGAACCGCATCCTCGGCCGTGCGCTCGTAGGGCACGAGGCGCAACCGCGCTTCGCCGGCCTGCGCGAGCCGCTTCGCGAGGCGTTCGACGTCGGGCGCCTCGAACAGATCGGACAACCGCAGCTCGACCGACATCTGGCTGCGGATCCGGCTGATCAGCCGGGTCGCCATCAGCGAGTGGCCGCCGAGGTCGAAGAAGTTGGCGTCGATCCCGACATCGGCGACGCCCAGCACCTCGGCGAAGATCTTCGCCAGCACGGCTTCGCGCTCGTCGCGCGGCGCGATGCCCTCGGCGACGGCGAACACCGGTGCGGGCAGGGCCTTGCGATCGATCTTGCCGCTGGGGGTGAGCTGGAAGGCCGGCAACACCACGACCGCGGACGGCACCATGTGCGCGGGCAGCACCTCGGCGAGGGCGGCACGCACGGCGGTGGCGTCCAGCGCCGCGCCCGGCTGCGGCGTCGCATAGGCGACCAGCCGCTTCTGGCCGACGCTGTCGTCGCGGGCGACGACGACGCAGTTGAGCACGCCCGGCACCTGCGACAGCCGCGCCTCGATCTCGCCCAGCTCGATGCGATGGCCGCGGATCTTGACCTGGAAGTCGGCGCGGCCGAGGAAGTCGAGCTCGCCCTGCGCCGTCCAGCGCACGAGATCGCCGGTGCGATACATGCGCTGTCCGCGGGCGAAGGGATTGGCGACGAAACGTTCGGCCGTCAACCCCGCGCGGCGGGCGTAGCCGCGCGCCAGGCCCACCCCGGCGATGTAGAGTTCGCCGGGCACACCTGCCGGGACCGGTTGCAGACCGGCATCGAGCACGTAGAGGAAAATGTTCTCGATCGGCGCGCCGAGCCGGATCGGCGCGCCGGGCATGACGCGTTCGCGAAGCGCCCAGACGGTGGTTTCGGTGGGACCGTAGACGTTCCACAACTCGCGGGTCGGCGCCATGAAATTCGCCAGTTCCGGCAGCAGGGCTTCGCCGCCGGTCAACGTACGCAGGCCCGGATAAGGCGTCCAGCCGGTTTCGCGCAGCATCTGCCACGTGGCGGGCGTGGCCTGGAACACGTCCGGCCGCGTGCGTTCGATCAATTCGCGCAGACGCAGGCCGTCGATGCTGATCGAGCGCGGGACGATGCGGATGCAGGCGCCATGGAGCAGCGGCAGGAACAGCTCGAGCACCGAGATGTCGAAGGAGATCGGCGCGCACGCCAGCAGGACTTCGTTCGCCTGCATGCCGGGACTGCGTCCCATGGCTTCCAGGAAATTCATCATGCCGTGATGCGGAATGCACACGCCCTTCGGCCGGCCGGTGGAGCCGGAGGTGAAAATCACGTAGGCGAGCTGCGCCGGATCGCGCGCCACGGCCGGCGCGCGATCGGGTTGCGACGATGCGTCGATGTCGGCCAGCGACAGCAGATTGTCGTGCGCGGACAGGAGTTCGAGACCGACGGCATCCGCGAGGATCGCGACCGGGGCCGCATCCTCGATCATCAGGTTGAGCCGATCCGTCGGATAGTCCAGATCGAGCGGCAGATACGCGCCGCCGGACTTCAGCACGGCGAGCAGGCAGACGAGCAGGTCCAGGGACCGGTTCATCGCGACGCCGACGACGCGTTCCGGGCCGACGCCCCGCGCGATGAGCGCGTGGGCCAGCCGATTGGCGCGCACCGCGAGCTGCGCGTACGTGATCGCTTCGTCGTCGCAGACGGCGGCGACGGCGTCGGGCGTGCGGCGTGCCTGGGCATCGAAGCGCTCGGCCATCGTCGCGTCCTCGCGCGCGAGCGGCGTGCCGCACCACCCAAGCACGATGCGTCGATATTCGTCCGCGGTCAGCACGCCGATCGCGCCGAGCGGCGCGTCCGGCGCGGCCAGCGCTGCGTCGAGAAGACGGATGAACCGCTCGATCATGCGCTCGACGGTCGAACGGTCGAAGAGCTGCACGGCGTACTCGAGCTGCCCGGCGATGCCCGCGGGATGTCGATCGTCGTCGTGGCGTTCGCTGAGGCTCAGGTAGAGATCGAATTTCGCGATCGGGAAATCGAATTCCGCATAGTCCGCGCGAAGCGCGCCGAATCGAGGCGCGGCGTCTTCGGTGTTCTGCACCGCCAGCATCACCTGGAACAGCGGATGATGATCCAGCGACCGGGTCGGATTGATGATGTCGACCAGTCGCTCGAACGGCAGGTCCTGGTGCGCGTAGGCGGCCAGGTCCGCGACGCGCACGCGGTCGATCAGCGCACGCATGTCGGGATTGCCGGAGAGGTCCGTGCGCAGCACCAGCGTGTTGACGAAGAAGCCGACCAGATCGTCCAGCGCGTCGTCGGTACGGCCGGCGATGGGCGATCCGATCACCACGTCGTCGCCGGCGCCGAGCTTGTGCAGCAGCAGCGCGAACGCGGCATGCAGCACCATGAACAGCGTGGCGTTCTGTTCGCGCGCAAGCGTCAGGAGCTTCGCGTGGGTCTCCGCGGTCAACTCGAAGGCCACCACATCGCCTTCGTGCGTTGCGGATGCCGGGCGCGGGCGATCGGTCGGCAGCGCGATCTGTTCCGGAATGCCCGCGAGAGCCTGTTTCCAGAAGGCGGCATGGCGGCGCATGAGGCTGCCGGAATCGCTGTCGTCGCCGAGCAGTTCGCGCTGCCACCGGGCGTAATCGGCGTACTGGACCGGCAGCGGACGCCAGTCGGGCGCGTGTCCGGCGACGCGTGCGGCATAGGCCACGCCCAGGTCGCGCAGCAACGGCGGCAGCGACCAGCCATCGCCGGCGATGTGGTGCAGCACGAGGAGAAGGATGTGCGTGTCGTCCGACACCGTGAGCAGATGCGCGCGCAGCGGAATCTCGCGTCCGAGGTCGATGCCTTCGATCGCCAGCGCGCTCAGGACCTCGGCGGAGTCCGTGCCTTCCTGGCGCTGTTCCGACAGCGGCACGCGATGCGCGCCCGGTGCGAGGATGCGCTGCATGCCCACGCCGTCGCAGTCGATGAGCAGGGTGCGGAGGACTTCGTGCCGGTCGACGACGTCGTCGAGAGCGCGGGCGATGGCGTCACGGTCGAGCGGCCCGTGCAGCCGGATCGCGAGCGGGATGTTGTAGGTGCCGCGAACGCCTTCGAGCTGCTGGATAAACCACAGGCGCTGCTGCGCATAGGACAGCGGAACCGCATCGCCGGGCGCTCGGGCGTAGGCCTTGAGCTGCAGGCGCGCGCGATCCGCATGCACCATCCGTTCCGCGAGGCGCGCGACATCCGATGCCTCGAAGAGGTCGGACAGTTTCAGCTCGACCGACATTTGGCTGCGGATCCGGCTGATCAGCCGGGTCGCCATCAGCGAGTGGCCGCCGAGGTCGAAGAAGTTGGCGTCGATCCCGATTTCGGCGACGCCCAGCACCTCGGCGAAGATCTTCGCCAGCGCGGCTTCGCGCTCGTCGCGCGGCTTGCGTCCTTCGGACGCCGCGAGCACCGGCCCCGCGAGAGCCTTGCGATCGATCTTGCCGCTGGCGGTGAGCTGGAAGGCCGGCATCACCACGACCGCGGACGGCACCATGTGCGCGGGCAGCACCGCGGCGAGCGCGGCGCGGATCGCGTGGGCGTCCAGCGCCTGCTCCGGCTGCGGGGTCGCATAGGCGATCAGCTGCTTCTGGCCGATGCTGTCGTCGCGGGCGACGACGACGCAGTTGAGCACGCCCGGCACCTGCGACAGCCGCGCCTCGATCTCGCCCAGCTCGATGCGATGGCCGCGGATCTTGACCTGGAAGTCGACGCGGCCGAGGAAATCCAGATCGCCCTGCGGCGTCCAGCGCACGAGATCGCCGGTGCGGTACATCCGCTGTCCGCGGGCGAAGGGATTGGCGACGAAACGTTCCGCCGTCAGCCCCGCACGGCGCACGTATCCGCGCGCCAGACCCTCGCCCGCCAGGTAGAGTTCGCCGGCCACACCCGGCGGCACCGGCTGCAGGCCGGCATCGAGCACGTACGCCGCGATGTTGTCGATCACGCCGCCCAGGCGGATCGCGCCGCCGCGTTCCACGCGCTGGCCGAGCGAGTACACCGTCACTTCGGTCGGGCCGTACAGGTTCCAGACCGCATTGGCCTGCAGCAGGTAGTTCGCCAGCTCGGGCAGCAGCGCTTCGCCGCCGGTCACCGCGCGCATGCCGGCATGCGGCTGCCAGCCGGCTTCGCGCAGCATCTGCCACGTGGCGGGCGTGGCCTGGAACACGTCCGGCCGGGTGCGTTCGATCAGGTCCCGCAGGCGCAGACCATCCGCGGCGACCGCGCGCGACGCGATGCGGACGCAGGCGCCCTGCAGCAGCGGCAGGAACATCTCGACCACGGAGATATCGAAGGAGATCGGCGTGCAGGCCAGCAGGGTCTCGCCCGGCACGATGCCCGGGAGCCGGCGCATGGTCTGCAGCAGGTTGACCACCGAGCGGTGCTGCACGCAGACGCCCTTCGGCCGTCCGGTGGAACCGGAGGTGTAGATCACGTACGCGGCATGCCCGCCGTCGAGAGCGACGGCCGGGGAAGACGCGGGCAGGGACGCGGTGTCGAGCGTTTCGATGCACAGGCAGCGCTCGCGCGTCGGCAGGCGATCGAGCGCGGCCGCCTCGGTGAGGATGACGACCGGTGCGGCATCCTCGATCATCACCGCGAGGCGGTCCTGCGGGTAATCCAGGTCCAGCGGCAGGTAGGCGCCGCCGGCCTTGAGCACGGCGAGCATGCAGACGAGCAGGTCGAGGGACCGGTGCATGGCGATGCCGACCATGGCCTCGGGCCCGACGCCCTTGGCGATCAGCAGATGGGCGAGGCGGTTGGCGCGGGCGGCCAGCGCGTCGTAGGTGAGCGCTTCGTCGTCGCAGCGCGCGGCGATCGCGTCCGGCGTGCGCGCGACCTGCGCATCGAACTGCGCGGGCAGCAGCGCGGCCGGCAGCGGGATCGCGCGAAGCACGCCATGGGCGATGTCATCGGGCAGCGTCGCGAGCGACGCGAGGGGAATGCGATGCAGGGGCGTATCGAAGTGATCGGCGAGGCGCGCAGGAAACGCGGATGCGACCGCCTGCAGTCCTTCGGGAAAGCGCACACCGAGATCGGCGGTGGCCGGTGCGATGCCTATCCGCCCGTTCTCGACATCGAGATCGATGAGCCAGGCCGTCACGCCCGAGATGCGGATGATCGCCCTGAACATGCCCGGATGCGCCGGGATTCCGGTCGCGTGCGCATGGAGAACGATCTGCATCGTGCGCAGGGACGCGAACGCTTCGCGCCCGGTGGCCGCATGCGGCGCGTCGCGGTCGAGAAGCGCGTGCAACGTCGACGCATTGCAATCGCCCGGAGCCGGCCACTCGAAGCGATGCATGAGACACGCATTGTCCTGCGCGATCTCGACGTTCGCGTCAGTGTCGATGTCCTGGAGGCAGCGCGCGATGAAACCCAGCCCGGCGGCGAGCCAGGCCGTTCCCATTACCGCATTGACGTGCCGCTCCTCGTGGGGAGCGGTCGTGTGAGTCGCATCCATTCGTCATCTGCTCCAGACACGACAATCCTGCGGACGTCGCAGGACGGCCAAACCGATACGCTGCTTTTTTTCGGAATGCGGCCTGGATCAGGCGGCGCTCATCGCTTCCACGAGGCTGCGAGGTCGCATGTCGACCCAATGCGTTTCGATGTAGTCGAGACAGGCCTGACGGCTGTCTTCGCCATGCACGGCGGTCCAGCCTGCCGGGATTTCGGCGAACGCAGGCCAAAGCGAGTATTGCGCCTCTTCGTTGACGAGCACGTAGTATCGGGCGTCGTTGTCTTCGAACGGGTTGGTCATGGGCTTCCTGTCCAGCTTGGAGTTGTGCCGCTTCCGGCGTATTCGCGCTCTTCGATGCGGTCGTTGCACGCAGAGCACGGAGATTTCAACGTATTCGTCGTCATGACCCGGTCACGACTGACGGACGACGAAAAAGATACGAAAAATTGAGAGTGTTCAGCATGCCCCCCGCGTGCCGACCCGATATTCCGGTCACGACAAGGCACACCGGCGCTGGGCGCCACGATGACGGGGTGAGGAGTGGGGTCCGGCATCGCGATGGCCGGGATGCAGGATCGAGACGACGTTCCCGATGCGCTGGCAGGCGGTGGGCGCACGACGCTGGAGCAATCGATTCATGAATTCCCTGTTGCACGTCATGCATGCGCGATCCTTGACGACGACCGGATTCTATCTCGCCAGATTTCAAGTGACAACACATGCATTCTGGTGCATGTAAATCACAAGTAATTGTAAACAGGCGCACAAATTCCGGAATCCGGTGATCTCCCCGGGGCACGGCGATCGCCCCGCATGCCGTTCGTCCCACTTCCTGAACGGAACGAGCCGACCACGAACGAGGGGCGCCATTGTGATGGGTGTCACCTTTCTCGACCCATGGAAGGCGCCAGGGGTAGCGTGATCCGCGCGATCGTGCCGGCGCGATCCTGTCGCGATGCGAGCACGAGCGTGCCCGACTGCGCCTCGACGATCTGGCGCGAGAGCACCAGGCCGATGCCGGAGCCGCCGGGTTTGGTGGTGAAGAAGGGGACGAAGCGCTTTTCCTCGGGCGGAGGTCCCGGGCCATCGTCGATCACGTCGATGCATGCATGCGCTCCGTCGGCACGCACGCGCAGTTGCACGCCGCCATCTTCCGGACTGGCCTCGAGCGCGTTGCGCACGAGGTTGATCAGCGCCTGTTCCAGTTGATCGCGATCGACCATGGCGACGACATTCCCCTCCGCCTGAGCGTCGAGGCGGCCATCGTCGAGCAGGGCCTTCACGCGCCCGCAAGGTTCATCGAGCGCGACCGGCTGCAGTTGCGGCGGCGGCAATTTCGCGAGCAGGGCATAGCCGGCGAGGAAGCGCTGGAGACTGAGGCTGCGCTGTTCGATCAGGGTCAATCCCTGCTCGAACAGGGCGCGGAGATCGGGAGCGCCCGCGAATGCGTCGTCGGAGCGCACGCGCGTGCGCAAGGTGTCGGACACCGAAGCGATCGGAGCGATGGAATTGTTGATTTCGTGGCTCAAGACCCTGAGCAGCCGCTTGAAGGACTCCCTTTCTTCATGGCGCAACGCCTGCTCCACGGGGACGATCACCAGCAGCCGCCCCACTTGGCTCCGGCTGCGGAGATTGGCATGGCTGACCTGCCACCGTCCTTGCGCCGAAGCAAAGGCATGCGACACGACCGCGCCGCTTTCGGCCTCGAAAAGCGGCGCGAGCTGCAGCGATTCCGCGGATCGGCCGAGCAGGGCCTCACCGGAAGTCTGGAGCAGTCGCTCGCCGGCGGGATTGACCAGCCGCAGGCGGTGGGCGTTCGCGCCGTCGAAGGCGAAGACCGCGCCTTCGAGGCCGGCCAGGGTCTTGCTCAACAGTTGCGTGCTCTCGGCCATGCCCCTGCGTTCGTCCTGCAATTGGGCCGCCAGTTCGTTGAATCGCCGGATCAGATGCGCATGCTGCCCGCCTTCCTGCGGAATCGCGCCGCGGATGCCGTAGTCGCCTTCGCGCAGGGCATCGACCAGGCTGAACGCCGTACGCAGCCAGTGCTCGGTACGATCTTCGGACAACACGATCGCCGCGATGGTGCAGACGATCACGAGTGCCGACAACGCGAACCTGCCGGTCGTGTCCGGAATGCCGACCACCAGCACGATGGCGAGCGCGACGAGTGCGGGCGCGGCGATCAGTCCGCGTCGCCAGCGATGGCGGGGGATCATCCGGCGTCCTGCCGCTCCGCTTCGTCGCGGAGCCCATGCTTGTGCAGGCGGCGATAGAGGCTCTGACGGGTGATCCCGAGCTGTTCGGCGGTACGCTGCAGATTGCCGTGGTTGGCGTCGAGCACCCGGCGCAGCAGCCATGCTTCCGCCTGTTCGAGCGTCATGCCGGCGAGCGGATCGGCGACCGGGCGCGTCTGCGCCTCCAGCCGCAGATCGGCGCTGCCGAGTACGGCCGAGGTTGCGAGCAGGGCGGCGCGTTCCATCGCATGCGCCAGTTCGCGCACGTTCCCGGGCCACGCATATTGCAGGAGGGCACGCTCGGCGTCCGCACCGATCACCGGCAGCGGCCGGCCGTAGCGTCGGCAGGCACGATCGAGGTGATGGCGCGCGATGGGCAGGATGTCGTCCCGCCGCTCCCGCAACGCCGGCAGACGCACGCGGAAGGTGTCGATGCGGTACAGCAGATCCTGACGGAAACGTCCGGCGGCCGCTTCGTCGATCAGATTGGCATTGGTCGCGGCGACGATGCGGACATCGACCTTTTTCGTGCGCGATGAGCCGAGCCGTTCGAATTCGCCGTCCTCGATCGCGCGCAGCAGTTTGGGCTGCTGCTCGAACGGCAGGTTCCCGATCTCGTCGAGGAAGAGGGTGCCGCCGTCGGCGAGTTCGAAGCGGCCGATGCGCTCTTCGCGCGCATCGGTGTAGGCCCCGCGGACGTGGCCGAACATCTCCGCTTCGAACAGGCTCGGCGCGATGCCGCCCAGATTGATCTTGACGAACGGCTTGTCCCTGCGCGGCGACCAGCGATGGATCAGTTCGGCGATGTGGCTCTTGCCGGTGCCGTTTTCGCCGAGCAGCAGGATGTTCGCGTCGCTGTCCGCGATGCGCATCACGTCGTCGACGGCTTTTCGCATCGCGTGGGATTCGACCACGAAGCCTTCGCCGGCCTCCTGCAGTCGCAGGGCCTGCGCCGCGGACAGTCGATGCACTTCGCGGTCCCGATCGGCCAGGGCCACGCGACTGCGCAGCACGCTGAGCACGCGTGCGTTCTGCCAGGGTTTCTCGATGAAGTCCACGGCGCCGCGCCGCATCGCCTCGACGGCGAGATCGACGCTGGCCCATGCGGTCATCGCGATGACGGGCAACTGCGGCTGCGATTCGCGGAGCGCCGCGATGAGCGCCAGGCCTTCCTCGCCGGAGGTCGTGTCGCGCCGGTAGTTCATGTCGACCAGCGCCGCACCGGGCTCGTGCGGCGAGGCGGATTCGACGATGCGCAGCGCTTCATCGGGAGACGACGCGCCGAGGAAACGGTAGCCCGCGCCGATCAGCAACAGGCGCATCGCCTCCCGGATATCGTCCTGGTCGTCGACGACCAGGATGACGGGGGCGTGTTTGTTGCTTGCGGACATGCGAAAGACCGGGAGTGCGCGCGACCGGGGAAGGGTACTGCCTTTTCCCGGTCCGCGCAGGGCAGGTCACTCCATGCGCAGCGCCTGCATCGGCGGCACCCGCGAGGCGCGCAGCGCCGGCAGGAGGCTCGCGATCAATCCCGTCGTCGCCAGCACCAGCAGCACGAACAGGATGGCCACCGGATCGGCGGCGCCGATGCCGAACAGGAAGCGCTGCAGGACGCTCGACAGCGCCAAGGCCACCAGCAGGCCTCCGCCCAGGCCGATGGCGACCTGCAGACCGCTTTCGCGCAGCACCAGTTTCAGCAGCCGGGAAGGTTCGGCGCCCAACGCGGCGCGGACGCCGAACTCGTGCTGTCGCGCGGCGACCGAGACCGACATCGTGGAGTACAGCCCGACCGCTGCGAGTACGAGGGCGAGGCCGGCGAACAGGCCGACGAGCAGCAGATTGAGTTTCTGCTGGCTGGTCGTTTCCGCGACCACGGCGCGCATCGGCATCAGGTCGCCGATCGGCTGCTGCGGCGAGACGCTGCGGACGGCATCGCGCAGTTTCTGTTCCATGCCGGTTTCGGCGCCCGGCTTGAACTTCACCGCGTAGCTGAGCGGATAGAAGCCACGCAGGATGCCCCACAACGGTTCGGGCATCTGCGCCAGCGGCACGTACACGATGGCCGGCGCGGGCTCGGCGGGTCCGAACTGACGCACATCGCCGACGATGCCGACCACGCGCATCGGGAAGGGCTTGCTCGAACCGTCGTCGGGCAGGGTCACGATCTTGCCGATCGCATCGTTCTGCAGATATTCCTTCGCGAAGGCGACGCTCACGACGCAGATCGCCTCGGCGCCCGCACGATCGTTGACATCGATGCCTCGACCCGCCTGCATCGGAATGTCGAACACCTGCAGGAATTCCGGGGTGACCGGGCGGTACTGCACGTTTTCCTGGCGTCCGTCGCCGAAGGAAACCGTCACGTTGAGCTGCGAATTCGTCGGCAGATTGGTGCTGGCGCCGACGGCCGCGACCCCGGGCAGGGCGTGCATCGCTTCGGCGATCCGCTCGGCCTGCTGCATCGTCGATGCCCGATCCGGGTACAGCGTTTTCTCGGGCGACAGCGTGAACGCCGTGACATTCTCGCTGCGGAATCCCATCGGCACGGTGGCCAGTTGCTGCAGGCTGCGCGCGAACAGCGCCGCGCCGACCAGCAGCACGACCGCGACGCCGATCTGGGCGACCACGAGCACCCTGCCGAGACGCCCGGATCCCCGGCTGAGGCCTGCCCGGCCGCCGCCGACGAGCTCGCGCACCAGATCCATGCGCTGTCCACGCAGGGCGCCAAGAAGTGCGGCGGCCAGGGCGACGCCGATGCCGACGAACAGCGCGAACGCCACGGCGCCGAGGCTCAGCTGCACATCGCTGCCGCGGAGCCATTCCGCGGGTACGAGGCCGCCGAGCAGTCGAAGCCCGATCCAGGTGAGCAGCACGCCGCCGACCACGCCGAGCAGGCCGATCAACGCGCCTTCGGCCAGCGACGGCAAGGCGAGCCGTTGCATCGGCGCCCCCAGCGCAGACCGCACCGCGCTGTCGTGGCTGCGGGCGAGGGTGCGCAGGAGCATGAGACTCGAAAGGTTGATCGCCGAGACCAGCAGCACGCAGAGCGCCGCGCCGAAGAACATCCACAGCGTGTTGCCGGAGCGGGCCGCGAACACGCTGTCGCGCAGGGGCAGGGCGGCGATCCTGCTCTGGTTCCAGAACTGCTTGCCTTCCTGCGACATGCTGGTATGCGTCGCCACTTCGGTGCGCAGCCGCGATTCGGTTTCGGCGTTCGCGGCGCCGAGTTCGACGCCCGGTCGCATGCGGCCGATGATGTACTGGTTGGTCGAGAGATTGCGATTGGCGAGGTCGGGCTGCAGCGACAACAGGATGTCGAATCGATCCGGCCAGGCGAACGCCTGCGGCAACACGCCGACGATGCGGACATCCTGGCCCTCGATGCGCAGCGTGCGGTCGACCACGCCGGGATCTCCGCCGAAGCGGCGTTGCCAGAACGCGTAGCTCAGGATCGCCGCGCCCGGGCCACCGGGCCGGTCTTCCTCCGCGTTGAAGTTGCGCCCGACCGCGAGCGGCAGCCCGAGGGTGTCGAGAAATCCACGGTCCGCCTGCAGCGACGACAGCACTTCGACCGCTTCGCCGCTGGACACGTTGCTGTTCGCGGTGAACATCATGACCATGCCGAGGTTCGAGAACGACTTGATCTCGTGCGCTGCGGCATACAGACCCGGCGCGCCGAAATTCTGCCGCTCGTCGACCATCACGCCGAGCGTCGCCAGCCGGTCCTCGCCCGCGAACGGGAGGCGGCGGAGCAGTGCCTGGTCGAGCAGGGAAAACACCAGCGAGGTCGTGGCGATCCCGAGCGCGAGCGTGAATACCGCCAGCACCACGTAACCCGGTTTGCGCAGCAGCGTGCGCCAGGCCTGCAACGATTCGGCGACCAGGATGTCGGTGCGGATCACGGCGTCCTCTCCGGCGTCGGTTCCGTGGCGAGCACCTTGATCGGCGCATCGTGTTCGTGCCGCATGCGCTCGAAGGTATCTTCATCGACGATCCGTCCGTCGAGCATGTGCACGACGCGCTGGGCGCGTCTCGCGAACGCGGGATCGTGGGTGACCATGCAGAGCGTGGTGCCCGCCCGGTGCAGCGATTCGAGCAGACCCATGACCGATTCGCCATTGCGGCTGTCGAGGTTGCCGGTGGGCTCGTCGGCGAGCAGGATCGACGGCCGTCCGACCAGTGCGCGCGCGACCGCCACGCGCTGCTGCTGGCCGCCCGAGAGCTGGCCGGGATAGTGCTGGGTGCGATGGCTCATGCCGACCAGTTCGAGCACTTCCGCCACCCGGCGACGGCGTTCTTCCTTGCCGAGTTCGTCGCGATACGTCAACGGCAAGGCGACGTTCTCTTCCACGGTGAGGTCCGCAATGAGATTGAACGCCTGGAAAATGAAGCCGATCTCGCCGTTGCGCACCTTCGCGCGCTGCCGCGCATTCATGCCGGCGACGTCGCGGCCGTTGAGCATGTAGGCGCCGCCGTTGGGCGCGTCCAGCAGGCCGAGAATCGAGAGCAGGGTCGATTTGCCGCAGCCGGAAGGCCCGGTGATCGCGATGAAGTCGCCTCGATCGATCTGCAGTTCGATGTCGGACAGCGCGTGGGTTTCCATTTCGTCCGTCTGGAACAGCTTCTGCACGCCCTTGAGCGAGATCAGCGACGAATCGTTCCGGGAGGGCGCATCGGGAGCAATGGTGTTCATGTGATTGGTTTTCGTCCTTGCGTGGGTTCAGCGGATGCGCAGCGTCTGGAAGTCGTTCCACTGGCTCGTGTCCGACAACACGACCTGGTCGCCCGGCCGCAGGCCTTCGCGCACCTCGATCCGGTCGCTGGATGTCGCGCCGAATTTGACCGGCACGCGCATGGCCACGGATTTGCCGTCGCGGATCACGAACAGGCTCGATTCGCTGTTGGCGGCGGCGCTGGAAGGCCGGCCGATGCTGATGACGTTGCGCAGCGTGCCCAACTGGATGCGCCCTTCGACCGTGAGGTCGGGGCGGGCGCTGGCGGGCAGGGCGGTGGAGAACGCGACATCGATGGTCACGCTGCCGTTCTTGACGGCCGGATCGATCCGCTGGATGCGGCCATCGACGATGCCGTTGCGGGTGTCCACCTTCACCGACTGGTTCAGGGCGAGGTCCTTGGCCTGGGCTTCGGACACCTGGAGGCGGGCCAGCAGTTCGCCGGGACGCGAGATGCGCGCCAGCTTGGCCCCGACCTGCACCTGTTGTCCGGGTTCGACATCGACCTGCTGCAGCACGCCGTCGATGCCGGCGGTCACGGTCAGCGCATCCGCCTGCTGCTTCGCGATCTGCGCCGCGCTGACCGCTTCGTCGCGCTTCGCGCCGCTGGCATCCAACTGCGCGGACACGTTCTGGGACATGGCATCGACGCGCTCTCGTCCGATGGCGACCTTCTTCTTCGCCTGATCGAGCACGATCTCGCTTTCGCGCACGTCGATCTCGGGCACCACGCCGGCGGCGAGGGCCCGGACCAGTACCGCGTTCTTGACGCCGGCGATCCGCATGTCGGATTCGGCCTGCGTCAGCGCCTGCTTTTCGGCGAGCAATTGCGTGGTGAGCGAAGCGCGGGCGGCCGCGACATCCGCCTGGGCGCCGCTCAGGACGGCATTGGCCTTCGCCAGGTTGGCGAGCACCTCGGGATTGATCATG
Source organism: Lysobacter hankyongensis (assembly GCF_039543145.1). Taxonomy (NCBI): domain Bacteria; kingdom Pseudomonadati; phylum Pseudomonadota; class Gammaproteobacteria; order Lysobacterales; family Lysobacteraceae; genus Lysobacter; species Lysobacter hankyongensis. Next base: position 25,763 of record NZ_BAABJE010000014.1, read on the forward strand.
CGCAGGATGACGGTATCGGCCTTCACTTCCGCGCCCGGCAGAACGACGACATCCTGCACCGTCGCGACGGCGCCCGCGGTGATCCAGCGGATGTCCTTCGGGACGAGAACGCCGGTCGCGCGGACCTCACGGACCATGTCGCCTTGTTGGACGGTGTCGATCCAGAGATTGCCGCGCTCGACCGCCGGCACGGCCTGGCCGAGGCCGAAGACGCCGACGAGCACGACGACGAGTAAGACGGCGCTGCCGCCGATGATGAGGCCGCGCCTGCGGCGCCACAGTGAGGGTCTGGGGGGTTTGACGATGTCCATATCGTTCACATAGCAATCCGCATGCCAGCGGCTCGATATCCTCAAGCCATTGAATTGTCTGATTTTCCGTTGGGAATCATACGCTGTGGACGTCCGTTTTCGCGACAGCGCGTACGATTTCGTACGCTCGACCCGCATGGAACCGGATGTTGTCGCTTCGGATGTTCGCGGACGAGAAGGCCGTCCAGCGATCACTGCCGGGCAGTCTGGGCATGCTTCCCATGCCCATGATCGTAATAACATAATATGCATTATGCGAAATTGTGGTTCGAGGCGGTATTGCCTGGAACCGACTCTCCTACGCCCCCGGTGCGTATTTGCAGGCGTCGTAGACCTTGTCGTCGAGCGTGCGGCGAAGATCGTAGGTCGAACGAAGGCCGAGCGAATCGAGAACGCGTTTGCGCTCTTCCTTGGCCGCCCGGCAGCGCCGAACCTTTTCCGACTCCGCATTCGGCGAACCGAACGAATAGCCAGTCGTCTGGCGGCGACGCGCGGCAAGCGACTGACGATCGGCCTCGACCTTGCGCGCCAGATTCGGATCGATGCCGCGATCGGTGAAGACCTTGAGGTCGCGAACATCGGTCCCGGGCCGACAGCGATCCGTCTGGTAAGCGACGTGCCCCGCCCGGTCGACGCATTTGTAGATCACCCCTTGCCTGTCCTGAGCGGCCGATGCGACGGGCAAGAGACAGCAAAGAACGACGATGCGGTACCGGAGCGGCATGGATTCCAGTTGGCCTGAGTTGGGGGGCACGGGAGGCAGCGGACCCGGCGACTGCGAGTTGCCCCGCGTCGACCGGGTCTTCGCCCCTTGCGACCGCTTACACGCTGATCGGCATCGCCGTCGCGCCGCGGAGGTTCATGCGGCCGTTCCAGCGCACCGGCCCGGCCAACGCCAGTTTGGGGAACCTGCTGACCAGCCGGCCGATCGCCACCCGACCCTCCATTCGCCCGAGCGCGGAGCCGAGGCAGTGGTGCGGGCCGAGGCTGAACGACACGTGCTGGCGCGCCTGCTCGCGGTCGATCTTCAGCGCCTCGGCGTCCGGACCGAACACCCGCTCGTCGCGGTTGGCCGCGCCGAGACACGCGATCAGCATCGAGCCGGCCGGAATTTCCTGGTCGCCGAGCGAATACGGGGCCGTGGTGATGCGGCGGGTTTGATGGATGGGGCTGTCGTAGCGAAGGAACTCTTCGACGGCGTTGCCGATGAGGTCGGGATTCGAGCGCAGCAGCGCGTGTTGATCGGGATTGCGCAGCAGCGCAGCGACACCGTTGCCGATCAGGTTGACGGTCGTATGGTGACCGGCGACATACAGCAGCAGCACCTGGGCCACCAGTTCGTCGTCGGTGAGCAGATCGCCGTGCTGCTCTGCCTGGATGAGCGCGCTCAGCAGATCATCGGCCGGATTGTTCCGCTTCCAGGCGATGACTTCACGCATCATGGCATCGAGTTCGACCTCGGCACGGACGATCGCCTTCATCACCTGCGGATCGCCGACCGGCTCCAGCGCGACCACCAGCGTCTCGGTCAACTCGAGCAGGCGCTTGTGATCGGTCTCCGGCATGCCGAGCATCGCCGAGATCACCGCGAACGGCAGCGGGAATGCGAGCGCTTCGATCAGGTCGGCCGAGCCGGCATCGGCGATGCGATCCAGCGCCGCGTCGACATGCTGGGTCACCATCGGCTCCAGCGCGCCGATCGAGCGTGGCGTGAATACCTTGCCAACCAACGCCCGCAGACGGGTGTGATCCGGCGGGTCGCTGTTCATGATGGTCACGAGCTTGACGGGCGCGTCGGCGATGAGCGCCTCGTACTGATCGCGCATCGGGCCGGCGCCGAGGTTGATTTCCGACACGGACAAACGTGCGTCGCGCAGGATCGTGGCGACATCGGCGTGTCGCGATATGAACCAGACCCCCATCGGGTGCCGCTGCACCGGCAGGATGTCGCGCATCTCGCGGTAGTGGTTGTACGGGTCCTCGGCGAACCCTGGCTGGAACGGATTGAAGACTCCCGGGGGCATCGGGGGCAACTGGGGCATCTCGGTCATGGCATGGTTCCTTCCCTTGTCGGTGATGGCGTTGTTCGGTTCGGGTCGAACAGATATTTCCGCGGATTCGCGCAGGCCGCCGGCATGTATGGGCCGATGGGGCGCCGGACGTTCGCACGTCCGACAGGCGCCCCACCCCGCTCCCCGCATTCGGCGGCCGGGGCCGCAGCCGGATGCGCCTGCGCGCGTCGGATCAGCGGATGTCGTCGATGAAATCGAGCTTGGCGTTGACGAATCTGTCTTCCTTCAAGGTCCTGCGCAGCGTGGTCGCGAAGAACGTGTGGCTATGATCGACGAGGGTCATGTTCAGCAGGAAGTACGGAAAGAAGCCGATGCCGGGCAGATCGACGTCCTGGATCAGCGACACTTCCACCTTGCCGTTGGCCTTCGGCGTGTAGGTCCAGCGGTTGTGCATCCGCTCGACGCGAACCACGCCGGGCGTGTGCGGCAGGGTGTTGGGGATGGAGACCACGTCGAGCACGACTTCCTTGGTCTTCTTGTCCTGCGAGAACATCGTCGTGATCAGCAACTCGCGATCGGCGAACGGCCCGGGGACCTCCACGCGCCACATGTCCTTGTCGTAGCCGCGGACCGGATCGAAGTCCTGGATGCGGGTCATGTCCTTGCAGCCGGGAATCCACTCTTTGCAGACCGCCAGCGTGTCGCCGACGATGAGATGCTGCGAGGCCAGCTGGGTCAGGGTGTAGTCGCCTTCCATCACCGTCCGCGCCTTCAGCAGCGGGTCGCCCGGAGCCTTCAACAGGTAGACCTTGATGCCATCCTCGTCCTTGGCGAGCTTCCACTCGCCCGTACCGGAGGCCACCCATGTGAAGTGCGCGACGAGCAGCACCATCACAAGCAGGCTGAAAGCGAAATAGAGCCTCTTCCACAGCGGATCCTTGATCTTCCTGGGGGCGGCGACCTTGTCCGTATTCGATGCTGCGTTCATTTGATCTTCCTGTTTATAGCGATGGGCTGGGTGATGGAACATGGGTGACGGAACGCGAGCGCCGCTCGCGGCCGGGGTCAGATCGACATGGGTCAGATCGACATGACCGCCGCTTCGGCGGGCGCGCTCCTGGTTTGGGTCAAGGTGTCGGCGAAATACTTCGCCAGGCAAAGCAGGGTGAGCGTCGGCGCGACCCGCCCGTTCTCCGGGATGAGCGAGCCGTCGCAGACGTAGAGATCGCGCACGCTGGTTTCGAGTTTCGCGTCGACATCTCTGCCGATGCGCAGCGTGCCCAGGCCGCTGCCGACGAACATCGGTGCCTTGAAGATGTCGCGCGCACCGGCGTGCTGGAGAATTTCGCGCGCCGCGCGCTCGCCGCGCGCGAGCTTGTCGAAAACTCCGGCATCGAGCGTCTTGTGGAAGCGGCCGTCGGCGGAGAGCCCGCCGCCGACCTCGTCGTGGGCCATGACCGTGAGTCCGAGGTGCTCGGGATACGCGAACATCCGCGAAAGCTGCATGTACTGCGGCATGAACATGAGGAACGGGAGCTTGTGGACGTTCGCGTCCTTCAGCACGATGCCCCCTTCGAGCGTCGTTTCCATGACGCCGCAGAAACTGTCGACGCCGCGAAGTCCCGGAACCCGCGCGAACAGCGTGAAGCTGGGGTCGATGAAATAGCCGTGGGTGGCAGCGTCCTGCAATCCGCTGGCACGCAGCAATCGCGGCGTCGCCAGCGAACCCGCGCAGGCGACGACCCGATTCGCACGGAACCGGACGGTCCTGCTGCGGAACGCGCCCTCCTTGATCCGGCACTCGACGCCGACCGCACGCCCGTTCTCGATCAGGACCCGTTCCGCGAGCGCCTGGCATTGGAGCACCGCGCCCTGGCGCACGGCGTCCTCGACGAAGGTCAGCGCCTTCCACTTGGCCTCGTACGAGTAGGCGCCGCTGCACTTCGACTGGTCGATCAGCATCAGCTTCTTCTTCCAGTCGTAACCGGCCGCGACGGCGGCTTCCGCCATCCTCTGCGACTGCGGGCTGATCAGCGCGTCGGCCATCTCGGCGAGCGGAACCTGCAGGCGCATCGTGTCGTAGGCGGGCTGCAGATCGATCCCCAGCGCACGATAGGCATCGATCGGCGGTTCGTCCATGACCGCCAGATACATGGCGCTCGAACCGCCCGCGGCGTAGACCGCATTGCCCTTGAGCTTGTCGCCCACGGGGATCTCGTTGAAGATCGACCCGAACGTCCACAGCGATTCCTTGAGCGGGATATGTTGCCCCCGTTCGAGGATCAGAACCTTTTGTCCGCGACCGCTGAGTTCGCGCGCGATGACGGCTCCGGAGGTGCCGGAGCCGACGATGATGCAGTCGTAGATTTCGCCGTCTTCGGACATTGTCATGGTTTGGCCGGTGCCTGCGGGGTTCCACCCTTCGCCTGGTTCAGGTACTTGCGGTACTGCTGCATCTGACGCTCGCGATACGCGAAGTCGGTCAGCGAGCGCTGGCTGAGGAACTCTTCGTCGATGTCGACATTGAGCACGATGTCGGACTGTTCCCAGGTGGTGATCCGGCGCTTGGTGAGATTGTTCATCGCGGCGTTCGTGGCCAGCCAGGCCTTGCCGACCCGCGTCACGTCCAGCACCGTGAACTGCTTGTGATGCCTGCCGCTGCGATCGTAGAGATCCTGCTTCAGCACGATGAAGCGCTCCTTGTCGATGTAGGAGACGATGCGGCCGTAGAAGGAACGCTTGCTGCGGTTGGGCGTCGGGATCGACTCGATCTTCCACACCGCGCGGCCACGATAGGTCTCCTCGCCGAGCAGCTTGTAGGTGTAATCCCGCAACTTCTTGACTTCAGCGTCTTCGGCCGTGACTTCCGAACCGAACACCGATCCGCTCTCGCCGCTGTCGGCGACGGACACGATGCGCTTGACCTTGCTCAACACCGGCAGGTAGATCCAGAAATCCGTCGCCTTGTCGTCTTCGGCATAGCCCCAGGACAGCATCGCCGTGTTCTTGTCGCTCACCGGCTGGATGATGACGTCGAGCGACTTGTTGTCGTTGTCGCGCCGTCCGGGAGGGCGACGGCTCTTGCCGAACGACTCGAAGATCACGATGCGCGGCTTCTCGGCGCAGGACAGCTTCCCGCCGGCGACGTTGTAACGGCAAGTCGAAAACTTGACGCGGCGGGCCGAAGACGAATAGCTGTGATTCGTCGCATCGTCCACCTTGATCATGATCTCGCGCGCGTCCTGCGCGAGGCATACGGCCGGGGCGGCCAGGAACAGTGCCGCGAGAAAAATGCGGTAGGTGATTTTCATCCAAGGGTCTCCTTTACGGGTACGTGCGGCTTGTCAGATCATCCACCTTGATCTTGGTCTCGCGGGCGTCCTGTGCGAGGGATACGGTCGGGGCGGCCAAGGTCAGCGCCGCGGGAAAACACTGTGGCGATCCTTGTCCAACGTTCTCCTTTTTCTGCCTTGGCCTGAACATCAACAACGCGACGGGCGACGGCAACAGGTCATTGAGCGGAACCGCGAGGATCGCCGGCACGCCGGATTTTCCCGTGCTGCACGTGCCCGCCGCGGAGGCGGGCACGATTCTGGCGCAGTACGGATACAGGTCCGGGATCATCGCGTTGAAACCCTTCGGAGCCCGCGCGCGGCCGAGACTGCCGCCGTGTCGCAGCCGAACACGAGGCAGTCGAAGTTGCGGCCGTCTCCGAAGGCGTTCATGGCTTGGTCGACACCTGCTGCGTCCCGTTCTTTCCCTGGGCCAGGTGCTTGCGGTAAAGCTGCATCTGACGCTCGCGATAGGCGAAATCGGTCAGCGAGCGCTGGCCCAGGAACTCTTCGTCGATGTCGACGTTGAGCACGACGCTGGGATGCTCCCAGGTGGTGATACGGCGCTTCGTGAGGTTGTTCATCGCGGCATCCGTCACCAGCCAGACCTTGCCCATCTGTTTCACGTTCAGCACCGTGTACTGCTTGTAATGCCTGCCGCTGCGATCGTAGAGATCTTCCTTCAGCACGATGAAGCGCTCCTTGTCGACGTAGGAGACGATGCGCCCGTAGAAGGAACGCTTGCTGCGGCTGGCGGTCGGGGTCGACTCGATCTTCCAGACCGGGCGGCCGCGATAGGTGTCCTCGCCGAGCAGCTTGTACGTGTAATCCCTGACCTTCCTGACGTCCGCGTCTTCGGCCGACAGTTCCGAACCGAAGACCGCGCCGCTCTCGCCGTTGTCGGCGACGGACACGATGCGCTTGACCTTGCTCAACACGGGCAGATAGACCCAGAAGTCCGACGCCTTGTCGTCTTCGGCATAGCCCCAGGACAGCATCGCGGTGTTCTTGTCGCTGACCGGTTGGAAGATGACGTCGAGCGCCTTGAATTCGAGGTCACGCTGTCCCGGAGGACGACGGTGCACGCCGAACGACTCGATGGCCACGATGCGAGGTTTCTCCGCACAGGACAGCTTGCCGCCGATGACGTTGTAACGGCAGGTCGAGAACTTCATCTGGCGGACCGACGACGAATAGCTGTGATTGGTCGCATCGTCGACCTTGGTCATGATCTCGTGGGCGTTCTGCGCGAACGATGCCGCGGGAGCGGCCAGGAACAGCGACGCGAGCAAAATACTGTAGGGTGTTTTCATGCATCAGTTTCCTTACTGTAGTGGGGACTCATCCATTGATTTCCTTCTTGAACTTCGGTTTGAACGCCAGCAACAGGGCGGGCGGCAGGAACCGGCCGTCGACCACGCCGCCAGCGCGCCCGATTTATTCGGGTCGGAGGCGCAGGGCGCGGTAGTACGCGCTCTACCGCCAACGGTTCGCCGGAGAGGATTCCGTGATCCCCCGGCGATCCCGGAGATGCGAAAAGCAGAGCTTTTTTGACATTTTCGAGCAAGACAAGTTTCGCGGATAAATTGCAGTTCAGCCAGTCCCGAATCCCGGACTCCCGGAACCGGCGGGAGGCCGGTTCATCGGTCGAGGGGGTGTGCCGTCATGCGCGTTCGGGCCGTCTCATCGAGCGGCGCATCTTGCCCCGCCCGGGGATCGGGACTTCCCGCCACCCCCACTCCCCCGAGTCCGCGCGCGATGTCGGCTCCGGCGGTGCCGGAGCCGACGATGATGCGACCGCGGATCCGGTTGTCTCCGGACAGGGTCATGGCTTGGCCGACGCTTACTGGGTGCCGCCCTTCTCCTGATCCAGGAACTGGCGGTAGTACTGCATCCGACGTTCGCGATAGGCGAAGTCGGTCAGCGAGCGCTGGCTCAGGAACTCCTTGTCGATCTCGACGTTGTACGAGACGCGGGCGCGATCCCAGGTGGTGACCCGGCGCTTGATGAGGTTGTTCATCATCGCCTTCTTGGGCAGCCAGATGTGGCCGTATTGTTTCACTTCCAGCACCGAGAGCTGCTTGTAATGCCGGCCGCTGCGATCGTAGAGATCCTGCTTCAGCACGATGAAGCGTTCCTTGTCGACATAGGACACGATGCGACCGTAGTAGGAACGCTTGCGACGGCTGGCCGTGGGGATCATCTCGATCTTCCAGACCCGGCGGCCGCGATAGGTGTCCTCGCCCAGCATCTTGTAGGTGTAATCGATGACCTTCTGGGGCTCCGCGTCTTCGGCCGACATTTCCGAACCGAAGACCGCGCCGGTTTCGCCGCCGTCGGGCACCGAGACGATGCGCTTGACCTTGCTCAGCACGGGCAGATACACCCAGAAGTCCGACGCCTTGTCGTCTTCGGCGTAGCCCCAGGACAGCATCACCGTGTTCTTGTCGCTGATCGGCTCCATGATCACGTCGAGCGCCTTGTAATCCAGATCCATGCGGCCCGGCGGCGGCTTGTGCACGGCGAACGACTCGAACTTCACGATGCGCGGCTTCTCGGCGCAGGTCAGTTTTCCGCCCTGGACGTTGTAACGGCAGGTGGAGAAGGTGATGAAGCGCACCGCAGACGGAAAGGTGCGGTGCGTGACCTCATCCACCTTGACCATGATGTCGTAGGCGTCCTGGGCGAAGGATGTCGTCGGAGGAACGAGGAGCAATGCCGCGAGCAAAGCGCGACAGGTCGTTTTCATCCATATCTTCATCCCAACAAGCTCCTTTTTGTACGTAGGTTTGAACATCGACAACCGGCTGGATCGCACGGTCGGGGCGCCGGACGGACCCATGAGGATCGCCAGCGCCCCGGGCGTGTCGTCATCCGGCGGTCGCCGTTTTGAACTTCGGCTTGAATTTCAGCAGGAGGGCTGGCAACAGGAACAGGTCGTTGAGCAGACCCATGAAGATCGCCATCGCACCGAACTTGCCCATGTTCGACGTGCCCGCCGCGGATGCGATCGCCATGATGCCGAAACCCAGGCCCAGGATCAGCGAGGTGAATACCACGCCCGGACCGGTTTCTTCCATCGTCCGCCGCAGCGCTGCGTTGACGTCGTTGTCCTTGGCCAGTTGCAGCTGGTAGTTCGAAATGAAGTGCACGGTGTCGTCGATCGAGATGCCGATGATGATCGGCGCGAGCATCATCGTGAAGAAATCGAGCGGAACACCGGTGATCCCGAGCAGACCCAGGGTCAGCAGCGCCGGGATCAGGTTGGGAATCAACGCGATCAAGCCGACCTTGAACGAGCCGAAGACCAGCAGCAGGATCACGCTCACCGCGACGAGCGCGATGCCGAAGGTGATGGCCTGGTTTTCGGTGAGGTACTGGGACGCCTGCATCGCCAACGCGAAGATGCCGGTAATGGAAATCTCGGTCTTGGGGTACTGCGCCTTCAGTTTCGCCATCATCTTGTCGATGTCGGCGCGCATGCTCTGGAAGACCACTTCGTACTCGTAAGAACCGTAGCTGTGCAGCGAGATGTTGATGTTGGCCTTGCGGTAGTTGTCGTCGACGAAGCGCTGGCGCTCGCTCGGGTTCGCGTTGTTGAACAGGAACAGCGTCTGCGCCAGCGATTCGCGCGTATCGGGAATCCGGTAGTACTCGGCCGCATCGCCGTTGAGTTCCCGGTTGGCGTCCTTGACGATATCGGTGATGGAGTTGGTCATCACCACGTACTTCTTGTACTTGGTCTCGAACTCCTTCTGCAGTTCGTCCATCGCCTTCATCACGGCCGGATCCTGCAGGGCGAAGTCCTCCTTGAAGTCGAGGTAGAGCACCATGGCGTAGGCGCCCATCATGTGCTCGTCGGCGACCTTCACGCTCTGGGTGAAGGTCGAGTCCTCCGGATACTGGTCCAGGATCTGCGAGTCGATCTTCACCTGGGTCGCGCCGTAGATGGACACCGCGAGCACCAGAATGAACGGGACGATGAACGCGACCGGGCGCTTCTCGACGATCGGGACGACATTATTCAGGGCCGACTTGAGACGCGGCAGGACATCCAGGAACCGCTTTTTGTCCGGCGTGTCGACGATCACCTTCTTTTTCGACACCGTCGGCCACAGGTCGATCAGCACCGGCAGCAGATAGAAGGTCAGCAGCAGGGCGAACAGGATGCCGAGGGTCGACATGATCGCGAAGCTCTGGATCGGCACGACCGGCGTGATGTTCAGCGCCATCGTGCCGGTCATGTTGGTGAAGCCGGTCAGGAGCAGCGCCACGCCGGCGTACTTGTAGGTACGGCGCAGCGCGACCTGATGATCGTTGCCGGAGGTGCGCAGGGCGGTATAGCTGGTCAGCGTGTGCACCGAGTCGGCGACACCGACGGTCAGGATCAGCAGGATGGTGAGGATCAGGAAGCCGGTGACGGTGAGTCCGAGCAGGCCGGTGGCGCCGAGCGTGAAGACCGTGCTCAGGATGACGATCGACATCGACCACACGACGGCCGATGCGGAGCGGAACAGGAACCACAGCAAGCCCATGATGATCACGAACGCGACCACGTAAAGCATGCCCATCTCTTCGGTCATCTTCACGTTGTGTTCGGCGGCCGCGGTATTGCCGACGGCGTAATAGTCGAGGTGCTTGGCGTATTCCGGCTTCGCGAGGATCTTCTTGATCTCTTCGAACAGCGTCAGGTAGTCGGCCTGGTCGGTCGGCTTGAACTCGACGTCCTTCTCTTCGGTCGGCGCAGCGACCTGGTCCATCGACAGCACCGTTTCCTCGGTGACCGCCTCGGCGTCGAGCGGAATGGCGCCGAAATCGGTCTCGATCTGGATGCCGCCGTACTTGTGATCGCGCGAGAAGAAGCGGAGCTTCAGCTGCTGCTCGCTTTCCGCGATCGCCTTGATCTCGGTGATCGCTTCGGGCGTGAGCACCGTGTCGCCGACGAGCGGCCTGGAGGCGAGCACGTCACCATCGACCGTCAGCACCGGCGCGTTCACCAGCGTGTCGACATTGACGATGTGATCGAGCGGGGATTCCTCGTCCTCCTTCAGCTTGGCGCGGAAGTGGATGAGTTCGTTCTGGATGCCGCGAACCGCTTCCAGCGAGGCCGGCGAGAAGACGTCGCCATCCTTCGGTTTGTAGACGATGTAGACGCCGTCTTCGCTGCCGAACTGGGCGTGGTAGCGGTTGAACGCGACCAGGGTCGGATCTTCCTTGTGGAACCATCCTTCGATGGTCATGTCCATGTGCAGCTTGCTGATGCCGAAGATGCTCGTGGCAAGCAGGGCAAGGAACACGATGCCGACCAGCAGGCGTCTTTTGCGCAGGGCATCCGGGACGTTTTCGAAGTGCGCGGACAATCGGTTTATGAGTCGCTCTCTAACGGACATGAATGCACTTCCTGTTGGTCGTAGTGATTGTTCTGCGGAGGTTCGCACCCCCTGTGAAAACGATATGGCGATGCGACGATGCGTTCAGGGCCCGGCCCGTGGCATCGGCCGCGGCATGCCGATGGTTCATTGGAAGATCCTCGCGATCGTGCCGCTGCCATCCGCACCGACGACGGACAGGTGGTCCGCGTCGACATCGATGCAGACGGCCGGCCGGGTCAGGAACTTGTCCCACCCCAACGACGGCGGCAGATCGCCGTTGTTCCGCGTCGCGCGGATGACCACCGTTTCGCAGGATTTCGGCAGTTTCTTCGGCCGATACTTGCGGCAGGCGTCCTCGCTGGCGACGGAAAGCCGATAAGCGAGCATGAAGTGACTCTCGGACATCCAGATGCCGTTCAAGCGGATGAGTTCGAAGAGGTATTCGGCGCGCCGCTCCTCGGGGACCTTGCGGAATTCCTCGACATTCAGCGGCCATGGGCCGTTGAACGCGCTGATCAGATTGCCGAAGACCTTGGCGATCTCGTCCGCCAGATCGCGGGTGGTCGATGCCGGGCAGCGGCCGTCCACCAGCACCAGGCGATCGACCTTGACCTTCTTCTGCAGCAGTTGCTGCGCCATCTCGAAAGCGACGACCGCACCGTTGGAATAGCCGAGCAGCTCCAGCCTGCTGCAGTCCCGCAAGGCCGCGAGGGCGGCGATGTTGGCTTCGGCCATCGCCTGGATGGAATCGAGCGGTTCGGTCTTGCCGTCCAGGCCGACCGCCTGGAGCCCGAACATCGGCCGGATACCGTCCATCGCACGGCGCAGGGTCTGCAGGGACAGGATACTGCCGTCGGCACCGGCGACGGCGATGACCGGCGTGCCCGAGGCATTGGTCTGCATCGGCACGAGCAGGCCGTCGTCGACGGAGTCCCGGCTCACGAACCATGTTTCGAGATCGGTTTTGGCGTCGGAGGCCCGTTGCGGTTTGGCGCTCGGGGCTGCGCTGCCCGTCTTCGTTTCGGCCGCCTGCTGCGGCTTGGCGCGCGAAGCGTCCGCGTTGCCGACGACATGGATGCGATCGATCTTGGCCCGATGGGTTTCGGCCACATGGCGGCCGAGACGCTCGATGTCGGGGTAATTGAACACGACGCTCGGCGAAATGTTCTCGTCGATCAGCACGATGAGTTTCTGGATCAGCGAAGCCATTCCCACCGAATCGAAGCCGAGCTGGTCGAAGCCCGTGCCGACATCGACGTTCGCGACCGGCATGCGCAGCAACTGCGCGGTTTCCTGTACGAGGAAGCGCATGATCTTGTCTTCGGCGTCGAGCGCTTCCGCCCGTTCGCCGTCGGCGAGGGTCTGGACGAAGCGCCATTCGCTGGCGACCACGGGGGCGCCAACGTCGTTGTCGTCCTTCGTCTTGTTCCTCGCCAGGGTGGGAATCACCACGCGCGGCGCGTCGGCGCCGTCGAAATCCAGCCAGTAGCGCTGCGTGGCGAACGGATACGGCGGAATGTCGACCAGCTGCGGCACTGCCTGCGCATCGCGGCGACGCGCACGGGCGACCTCGCGCCAATGACGTTGCCAGGGCATGTCGATGCCGCCGACCCACAGCAGCGCGATCTCCTTGAGCATGCCTTCGCGCAGGTTGTCGAGCAGCTTGTCCTCGCCGATCTGCGACTTGATCACGTCGAACACGCGGGTGTTGTCGCGATCCTGCGGTCCGCCGATGAAGATCGGGCCGTTGCCGTCCGCCTGCTTGTTGCCGGCCAGGAGCTTGGCGGCGCGCGCCAGGGCGTCGTTCAGTTCCTTGTGGCTGGCGGCGACGATGGCGAGCCGATGCGCCATCGGTTCGGTCGCCGACTGCAGGGTGTAGGCCAGATCCTCCAGCGCCGGCGACGGTTCGTGCGCACCCATGCGGCCGGAATGGAAAGCCAGCGCGTCCTGCAGGGATTCGCGCGCGAGGGCCAGCGATTCCTGCAGGGATTCGCGCGTGCGCCCCGAGAAGACGAACAACTGGCGACCGCTGTGCGCCCTCCGCGCGACGGTGTGGTCGGCGCGGTATTCCTCGAACAGCAGGTGCACGTTGACGCCGCTGTCGGCGAAGGAATTGACCCCCGCGCGGATCGGTTCGTCGCCGCGGCGCACTTCGTCGAACGACAGCGGCCGGTCGGCGATATACAGCGGATGCGATCTGGATTCGATGTCGATGAAGCTGTTGAGCGTCTTCTTGGTGATCGTGGCGGGGAACTGCTTGTTGTACAGCGACAGCACGACCTTCATCGCGCTCGCCACGCCGCTGGCCGGCTCGGTATGGCCGATGTAGCCCTTGATGCTGCCGAGCGCGCAATTCTTCTCGCCCGCGGGCGGCGCATCGAACGCGTTCCTGATGCCTTCGAACTCGAAGGAATCGCCCCACTTGGTGGCATAACCATGGACTTCGATGTAGCGGACCGAATCCGACGCGATGCCGTGCCTCCGGTAGCAATCGGAGATCACCTGGGTGATCGATTCGTGCTTGATCTCGGAGATGAAACTGGCATGGCCGCGGTTGTTCTGGTGGGTCGCCACGACCTTGGCGAAAATCCGGCGGTTGTCGCGCTCGGCATCGTCCAGCCGCGTCAGCACCAGCAGGCCGACGCCTTCGCTGCGGGTGAAGCCGTTCGCGGCGTCGTCGAACACGGCGCAGGTGCCGTCGGGCGACAGCAGGCCGTAGCGCGCGATCGCCGCGTAGTCGCCTTCGAAGAGATTGAGCGAAACGCCGCCGCAGATGGCCACGTCGCACTCGCCCCGTGCCAGGGACTGGCAGGCGCGGTGGATCGCGAGCGCGGACGACGCGCAACTGGCGTTGACCACTTCGCTCGGACCCTTGAAGTCGTACAGGAACGAAATGCGGTTGGCCAGGTAGTAGATCGGACTGGACGAGCTGAGCGCCGGCGCGCCCGGAATGCGGTGCAGGTTGCGGCGCAGGTGATGCTCGTACTCGGCGTAGGCATAGCCGAGGAACAGGCCGGTGCGCGTGCCGCGCAGCGTGTCCGCGCGCAGGCCGGCGTGCTGCAGCGCGTGATACAGCGCCTGCATCACCATCCGTTCCTGCGGGTCGCACAGACGGGCTTCGTCTTCGCTCAGGCCGAAGAAGGCGGGGTCGAATCGATCGACGTCATCGATCAGCGCGCCCCAGCGCGGTGCGGCATCGGCGGCGGCAGGGCCCCAACGGGTGCCCCGCAGCGGCGTGATCAGCGAGCGCTGCTCGATCAGGTTGTGCCACAGCGCTTCCGGCGTGTTGGCGTCCGCGAACCGGCAGGCCATGCCGACGACCGCGATGCCGAGACTGGCGGCCGGCGATGCAGCCGTCTGCGCTTCGGCCGGCTCGGCGTCGCGCTCGTCGACGGACAGGCCGTAGTAGTGCGCCAGCGCGTCGGCGTGGTGTACCAGCAGGTGATCGATCAGCGCTTGCCTGGAAACGAAGCGCTCGCCGCGCAGGTCCACGCCGTATTCGTCGCGGACGAAAGCCAACATGCGCTCGAGGCCCCCTGCCCCATCGGCGCGCGGTCGCCGGCGCACGTCTTCACGGCGGCGCGGCGACGCGGTGGCCGTGGCCGCCGCGGTCTTCCTGGGCGCGGCAGCGGGGGCAGCCTGTGCGGTGGCGGCGGGCTGCGCGGCGGTGGCCGGCGGTGCCTTCGGCGCCCGCGCGGCAGCGGCGTGGTTCATCGAACCGGCGATGACGTCGGCCAGTTCGCGGATCGAGTTGACCGCCGTCAGCTGCGCCGGCGTGATCGGCACGTTGAGCTGCTTGCTCAGGTTCGTCATCAGCTCGATCGCGATGATCGAGTCCATGCCGAACGAATCGAACTCGGCGTCGACGTCCAGTCGATCCACCGGGATTTTCAGGGTGGACGCGACCGCTCCCCCGATCGTGTCCAACAATGTCGGTTCCGCGACAGCGCTCATCTCAATAATTCCCTGATTCTTCTGCCAACGCGAGGTCGGCGGCGAGCAGCGCCTTCAGGCGCTCCATTTCGTTGCGGCGCGTTGCGTTGCCGGACTGCGGGGGGGGCGCGAATGCCGTGGCTGCGGGCAGTGGCGCGACGACCTGCACCGCGGCGTCCTGCGTCGCGTCCTCCGCGCGTTCGCGGAAAAAGCCGCTGCGCTTCAGGTTCGACAGGCTCGCCTTCACGCCGGCGATCACCGTCGCGATGTCCTCGTCGGTGTGGGCCGTGCTCAGGAAGCAGTCGCGCTGGAAGTGCGTCTCCACGCCCTCCATGCGCAGCAGGGTGAAGAACAGCGCTTCGGTCACGGCGCGGTCGCTGTCGACGAAGCGGACGCGGAAGAACGAACCGAAGGCGTCGATGGCGACCGGCAGCCGCTCTTCGGCGAAGAACGCGTTCAGCGTGTCGGCCAGCCGCGCGGTTTTTTCGCTGAGGCTGCACTGGAAACAGGTGCCGCTCCCGCAGGCCTGCACGCCGTCGCAGCCGCGCTTTTCGATTTCGCCGAGGACGGCCAGAGCGGCCGCGATATTCAGCGGGTTCTGCGAATGGGTGCCGGCCATGCCCGTGCGCTTGGCTCCCGGCTCGCTGTCGTCGCCGGATCGCCAGGCGCCGCCATCGATCAGGTCCATGTATTTCGCCGCGCCTGCGATGACGCCCGTGGGCAGGCCGCCGCCCACGATCTCGCCGTAGGCGGCCATGTCTGGACGGAGATCGGCACGGCCCTTGGTGCAGACGCGAAAACCGGCGATCGTCTCGTCGAAAATCAGCGCGATGCTCTTCTCGATCGTCAGCTGGCGAAGCGCCTTGAGGAATTCCGCGGATGGCTTGCCGGCCTGGCCCGATCGCGACGGCTCGATCAACACGCCGGCGATCTCGCCGGCGCGCTGTTCGATCGTGTCGAGCGACGCCGTGTCGGCGTCGTCCAGCACGATGAGCGGGTCGGCGAAGTCCTGCAGCATGCCCGCAGTCGTCGAGACACCGTTGTCGGCGAACACGACGAGCTTTCTGCGGCCTGTCGCCGCGCGCGCGATGCGGACCGCGGACAGCAGCGCATCGGCGCCCGAGTGCGTGAACAGCGCGCGCTCGTGCCCGGTGATCCCGCAGAACAGTGCGCAGGCCCGAGCGATCGTCTCGGAATGGCCGACCGACGGAATGCCCTGATCCAGGCTCTGCCTCAGCGCATCGATCAGGAAGGATGGGCGGTGTCCGAACAGGTTCGCGCCGATGTCGCCGGAGATGTCGATATACCGGTTGCCGTCGGCATCGTGGACGTAGGCGCCTTCGGCCAGGGTCCAGGCGATCTGGAACTGCAGCGGCTTCAGATCCCTGATCGGATGGGCGGCGCGACGCGGGTCGACGACGTGGGCCTTCTGTTCGAGCGCGTGGGCCCTCGAGTTCGGCACGAAGCGTTCGTACGTCTCGACGAGCGCGGCGATCCAGACGCGGTGCTCGTCGGTGAGTTCGCCCTGTGCGAGTGCCTTCAGGGGCCGCGTCGCACGCTTGCCGTCGAGCGCAGGCGCAGTGCCGTCCGCACGGCGGACGATCTCCAGCACCTGCAACTGCGACGCCTTGTCCAGAGACCGGAACAGGCGCATGGCATCCTGCTTGTCGATCTGCTTCGACAGGATTTTCTTCGATACATCTTCAACGGGCGTCAGCATGGCGGGATCCATCTCGCGGTCGCTAGAATTGGTACTGATATCGGATGACGAACTGTTTCTGGTCTCGATACGGCCAGGTGCCACTGCGATCGTCCCGTTCGTCAGGATAGAACAATTCGAAATAGACCGTTGAGTTGTCGTCGATCAGGTAGGAACTGAGGAATCTGTGCCGGATGCTGGTGTACGGCCTGCTGTAGATGGTCAGCCAGCTCAGGGTCAGATCGTCGTTGAAGAAGCGGTTGGTCACCGCGCCCACCAGCGAATATTCGTCCTGCTCGCGTCCCACGATGTCGCCGTTCCAGTCCAGCAGGCGGCTCCAGACGACTTCCGCGCTGTACACCAGCGTGCGGCCGCCCGGCGAATAATCGAAGCCGAAGGACGAATCGAACTGGTCGCTCTCGACGACGGTCAGACCGCTGCCGCCGGCAGGGGTCGCGAAGAACGCGCGCGGCTGTTTCAGCGCCACTTCCGCGCGCAGCAGCAGGTTGTCGATCGCGATGTTGGCGGTCAGCCCGTACATGCTGAATCGCTGCTGGCGCACCAGGTAATCGTTGTCGATCAGTCGCGCCGCCATCAGGCTGATGTCACTCTTGCCGAACGTACGCTTCCAGCGCGCACCGAATTCGTAGGTACCGGCATTGTCCCAGTCGTCGTCCGGCGCGTTCCGGTCGAAGGCGCCGGGGATGTCGTACTCGGATCCGCGGTCCGGATATTTGTTGTAACCGGGCCGCGGCACGAAGAACGCGCTCCACTGTCCGGAGTTGCCGAAGTGGTCCATGGCCAGCATCGGCTGACCGACGCGGGACTCCTCCAGCGAGATGAAGAAGAACTCCGCGTTGTTGCGGGGACTGACTTCGTCGGTGATCGCGCCGCCCTCGGAAACGCCCCACGGCAGGATCTGATAACCGAGCCGGAAGCTCGTGTTGCCGAAACTGCTCTGCAGATAGGCCTCTCGGGTGACCAGTTCGCGGAACGGACTCTCGTCCTTGGCCTTGGCGCGGTGATCGTTGGTCCAGTGCAGGTTGAGCTTCGTATCCAGGCGGAGGTACAGATTGCTGGTCAGAGGCTTCGAATATTCCAGCCGCACGGAAGATCGGTTGTTCACCACGCGCTGGGGCGAGGCGAACTTGTACGAGATTTCGTGTTTCAGGCTGATGCGCAGCGGATCCAGCCAAGCCGCGAGCGGCCGATCGCCTTCCGTCGCATTCGCGGTCGGGTTCGCTTCGCCGGTCGCCGACAGCGGTCCTTCCGATGCGGGGTCGGCAGGCGTTTCGCCCGCGGCCGTCTGATCCTGCGGCGTATCGCCGGCAAGATCCTGCATGCCCGGGCCGACGTCGATTTCGACATCATCGAAGTCGACGGTCGCGTCGGTGCCCTGCTCCGGCGGCGCTGGCGTCGCTGCGGCCGGGACCGCTGCCGCAGGTGGCGTCTCCGCGGGCACGTCGATGACGACGTCTTCGAGGACATCGCTGTCCGGATCCGGCGCGGGCTCGGTCTGCGGCGTCTGCGCGCAGGCACCGAAAGCCACGCCGAGGGCCAGCAGGGAGATCGCCACGGACCTGATCGATCGCGCCTGCCGCGGATGCGCGTCCGCGAACCGCAGGCGCTGCTGCGCGAGGTCGAGCGCGGAAGCGGAGCCCGGCGAAGGAGATCCGGTGTTCAACATGTTGGTGTGTTTTCGATTCACGATGCGATCACCGTCTCGTTGCCGTAACGGATCGATGCCTCGTGATCCTGATAATGGAGGACTTCTTCCGACACCCACAGTTCATCGAGCGCGCGCTGGGCGATCACCTTGATCATGACCAGCTGATCCATGTCCGAGGCGACGAAGGCTTCCAGCGCGCGCATCGCCTCTTCCGGCTCGATCGAACCGATGCCGCGGCTTTCCATGCGCTTGCGGAAGAACTGGTCGGTCACGATGCCGACGCTGCCCCAATAGCCCCAGTTGACGATCTTGACCGGGTACGGATGACGTGCGCGCATGGCCTGCGCGAAACTGTCCTTGAAGGTGCAGCCGGCGCAGTAGTTCGACTGGCCGGCGTCGCGGTGGAACGACGCCACCGACGAGAAGAACAGGACGAAATCGAGATCCTGGCCGGCGAAGGCGCGCTCGATGGCGACGCTGACGTCGACCTTCGCCGCGAGGCTCTGGCGAAAAACGGTCTCGTCCATCGCCCGCACCGTCTGATCCTTCAGGACCAGCGCGGAATGGACCACGCCGTCGATCCGCGGGAAGCGCTCGCGGATGACCGCGACCGCCGCCGTCAGCGCCGCCGCGTCGGTGGCGTCCGCGGAGACATAGTGCGGACGACGGCCCAGGGCCGCGATCGCATCGAGCTTCGCTTCGATGTCGGCATCCTGCGGCCGGCGACCGATCCAGATCACTTCGGCATCGAAGCGCGCGACCATGTGCCGCGTCCAGACTTCGCCGAGCCCGCCAGCGCCGCCGATCACGACGTAGACGCCCTTTTGCCGGTACGCGGCGTGCGGGAGCGACAGGTGGCCGACATCGGCGAATTCCTGTCGGAACCATTCGTCGCCGCGATAGGCCAGTCCCCTGCCCTGCTCGTCCCAGGGCAGCGCGAGGATTTCGCTCGGGTCGAGATCGGCGGTCGATTCGATGTCGAGCAGCCGGAAGCGCCACAGCGGCAGCTCCTTGGCGAAGCTGCCGATCATGCCGTGCACGCCGGCATGATGCGGCGACACCGGTTCGTCGTCGAAGACCTGCAGCGCGCGGCGGGTGACGACCGTGAACTTGAGTTCGCGCTCGAAACAGTCGAGCCGACTCAACGCCTTGAGGATGCGGAACAACGCGAGCACGCCCGCTTCCTGGCCGGCGACGATCGTGTCCTGATCGTCGGCCTCCGCCTCGGGCGCGAACCACAGCAGATGATCGAATTCGTGATCGGACAGCAGGCGCTCGATCCGTTCGATCGAGTCGCCGGCGACGATCGGCTGATGGCGCAGATCGATCGGTGTCTCGATCTGCGCCGCACGCAGCCAGGCGAACAGTGCCTCGTCCCCGCCGAGCAGCAGGCAGCGTTCCCCCGGCGCCGTCGTCACCGCGTCGCCTCCGAAACGCACCGGATTCCAGATCGGGGCCAACGCGCGCAGGGCGGGTCCGGACGCCGGTGACGCGGTCGGCTTCGCAGGCGCTGGCGCAGCCGCGACGGCGCGCGTCGACGCGGCGACGGGCGAGGCAACGCCCGGTGCGGATGCGACCGTGCGCGAGATCAGGCCGCGGATGCTCACCCGCGCCTGGCCCTGGTCGTCGACCAGGTCGATATCCAGCGACGGCATGCCCGCGACGGGCGTGCCGGGCGCGCGACGCACCCAGACCCACATGTCGTTCGTGGTGCTGCCGTGCACGATCATGTCGTCGAAGGCGAACGGCATCACCGCAGCGCCGGTTTCGCCGTCCAGGCCCGCGAGCAGACCGATCGTGCACTGCATCGCCGAATCCATCATTGCGGGGTGCAGGCCGAAGCGCGGATCCGGCGTGCCCGGGAGGTGCAGATGAGCGATCACTTCGTTGCCGTCGGTACGCAGGTCGGTGATGCCCTGCATGGTCGGTCCATAGTGCAAACCCAGCGCATCGAAACGCGCGTACAGCGCATCGCGATCGCGGTTCGCGCCTTCGATCGACTCGTCGACCGCGACGAGATCCACCGGCTCGGCGTCGATGGCCTGCGCACTGCAGCGGACCGTTCCGCGGGCGTGGGAGGTTTCGCCGCTTCCGCCTTCGGACAGGATCTCGTATTCGAGCCAGCGTCCGCCGTCCTCGTCTTCGCCGTTGTCGTGCAGCACGACCTTCAGCGCGAACGTCTCGTCGACGACCACCGGCTGGATCCAGGCGTGATCGCTGAATTCGAGCGTTCGCGTCTGGTCGCCCGGCAGCGCCAGCGCCGCCGCGGCGCGTACCATTTCGACATACGCCACGCCGGGCAGAACGGGGTGTTCGAGCACTTGATGGTCGCGCAGGAAGAATTCGCGGCCATCGAACTCGGACGTGAAGATCAATCCCGAGATGTCGGACGCGTTCGTGTGCAGCAGCGGATGCAGGATCGACGGCGCCGTAGCCGCGATCGCGGCCGGGCCGGCGTTCTCGGGCCGTTCGGGGATCGCGAAGCGTCTCTTTTCGAAGGGATACGTGGGCAACGCAATCCGCTGCGCGCCCGTTCCTGCGAACAGCGCATCCAGCGACACCGTCGCCCCGCGGCAGTACAGATCCGCGAGCGACAGCAGTTTGCTGCGCATGTCTTCGGCCGGCAAACCGCCGAGAATCTGCTGCACCAGGAAATTCGCGAACTCGTCGAGGCCCGGCGTCGCGCTGCCGGCGCGCTCGACGTCGCCGACGAAACAATCCGGCGCGCGCCGATGCCGGCTCAGGCGCCCGAGTTTGGCGATCAGTTCAGCGATATCGTTCACCACCAGCACGCAGCGATGCGCGAACAGGCTGCGGCCGGTGGCGAAGGTGAAGGCGACATCGTCGAGATGAACGCCCTCGCCGGTGCCGAGCCAGGCGATGAGATCGGCGACCTTGCGCCACAGCGCGGCCTCGGTCTTCGCCGACAGCACGACGATGCGCGGCATCGCCGCCGCGCGCACCGGCGACGGCCGCTGCGGCGCTTCTTCCAGCACCATGAACGCATTGGTGCCGCCGATGCCGAGACAGTTGATCGCGGCGCGGCGCGGCGTGTCCGCCTGCGGCCATTCGATCGGATCGGTGTTGACGTGGAAGGGGCTGCTTTCGAAATCGATCTTGGGATTCGGCCGGGTGAAATTGATGCATGGCGGAATGCGCCGGTGCTTCAGGCTCATCGCGACCTTGATCAGGCTCGCCATGCCGGCGGCGATATCGAGGTGGCCGATGTTGTTCTTGACCGATCCGATCGCGCAGAACTGACGACGATCGGTCTCGCTGCGGAACAACCGGCCGAGCGCGAGGGTTTCGATCGGATCACCCATCGCCGTGCCGGTGCCGTGCGCCTCGATATAGCCGAGGCTGTCGGCGGACACGCCGGCGTTGTCCAGCGCGGCGCGCATGCAGTCGAGTTGGCCTTCGACCTTGGTGGCCAGGAAGCTCATCTTCTGGCCGCCATCGTTGTTGATGGCCGATCCCTTGATGACGGCATGGATGCAGTCGCCGTCGGCCAGCGCCTGTTGCAGCGGCTTGAGCAGGACCATGCCGACGCCGCTGCCGAACACGACGCCGCGCGCCTCCGCATCGAAGGCGCGGACCTGCCCGTCGGCGGAGAGGATATTGCCGCTTTCGTACAGATAACCCGACACGTGCGGGGTCCGCACCGCGACCGCACCGGCCAGAGCCATGCCGCATTCGCCCGCGCGGATGCTCTGGCAGGCCAGATGCACCGCGACCAGCGAGGTCGAGCATGCCGTCTGCACCGCGATGCTCGGGCCGCGCAGATTCAGCTTGTAGGACAGGCGCGTCGGGACGAAATCCTTGTCGTTGCCGACATGCCAACTGCCGCCGGTCTTGCCGATGACTTCGTCGTAGTGCCCGGTGCACGACAGCAGATGACTGGACACGATGCCGCCGGATCCGGCGAAAACGCCGACCCGGCCGGGTTGGGTGTCCGGTGCGTAGCCGGCGTCTTCCATGGTCGCCCATGCGCATTCGAGCAACAGCCGATGCTGCGGATCCATGATTTCCGCATCGCGCGGCGGAATCCAGAAAAACTCCGCGTCGAAGCAATCGTGGTCCGCGAGCAGCGGCGCGACTTTGACGTAATTCGGATCGGCCAGCGTTTCGGCCGAAACGCCATGCGCCAGCAGTTCTTCGGAGGACAGCGTGGCGATACCCGAGCGACCGGCGCACAGATTGTTCCAGAATTCATGCGTCGAGGCCGAGCCGGGAAATCTCCCGGCCATGCCGATGATTGCGATGTCGCCGTGCTGCTTTTCCATTCCGAATCCTGCTCCAATCGACGCCATCGAGCCCGCCACGCAACGTGGTCGGCGTGGGAATCGATCGCCTCCAAAATATCCGTTTGATCAGCGCTCGTACGCGGCGCAGAGATCGCCGACCGTGCGCAGGCCGGTGATCGGCACATCGCCGCTCGCGAACGGATCGTAGGAAAACTCCATCTCCAGAATCGCGAGGATGCGCGCGATGTGCAGCGAGCGGAATCCGAGCGTGTCGATGAGCGCGCTGGAATCGCTGATCGTGCCGAGTTGCAGGCCCTCCTCCTCGGCGACGCGACGAAGGATGTCGTAGATGATCTGCTGGTGTTCGCTCATGGTGTTCCTGGGATCGTTTTGATCGGACGGGTTGAACGGAAGGGGCAGCCGCGGGGCTGGGCGTTAGCTCGAGAAACCGCCATCGACCGAGAGCGTCTGGCCGGTGATGGCGCGCGTCGACAGCAGGAAACGGGCGCTGTCGACGACGTCCTGGGTGGTGCACATGGCGCGCATGGGCGTCCGGCGGATGATGCGGGCGCGCTGCGCGTCGGTCAGGTGGCCGACCATCTCGCTTTCGAAAAATCCGGGCGCGATCGCGTTCACGGTGACGCCCTGCGGCCCGACTTCGGTCGCGAGGCTGCGGGTGAAGCCCAGCAGCGCCGCCTTGGTGGCGCTGTAGACGGACAGGCCCTTGTGGCCGCGCAGGGCGTTGACCGAGGAGATGTTGATGATGCTTCCGTGCCGATGCGCGATCATCGCCTTGAGGCAGGTCCGCGTCAGCACGATCACCGACTCCAGGTTCAGGGTCAGCGCCAGATGGATGTCGCGCTCCGAGGTCATCGTCAGCAAGCCCTCGACGCCGACGCCGGCATTGTTGATCAAGGCATCGATGCGCTTGTAGCGGCGCATGACGTTCATGCCGAAGTTCCTGACCCCGTCGAGGTCGGTGCCTTCGATCGCTTCCCAATGGAAACGCTCGCCGTTCGGATCGGCGCTGCGCAGTTGATCGATGAAAGCGTTGCTGGAACGGCTGAACGTGGCGACGATGTCGCCCGCGTCGAGCCGGTCCTGTACCAATGCCTGCCCCAGTCCGCGGCTGCCGCCGCTGATGACGACCACTTTTTTGTCACTCGGCACTTGCTTGCTCCTTTTTGGCATCGATGACAGCGTCCTGCGCAGCGGGTGCCGGCCGACGAGTTTTCTTGAACCGTGCACTGAACAAGGCATCCTCGGTCACCTTGACCGCGACCGGCACCTTGTACGACGGCAGATGGTCGCGACAATACGCACGCACGCGCCGCTCGACCTGCGCCGCAGGCTCGGGCTCGATCAGTTGCACCGTCGCGACGACGAGAAAGCCGGTCAGCGCGCTCGGCTTGCCGCTGACGACGACATCGCTGATGTTGTCCACCTGGAGGATCAGATTCTCGATCTCGCTCGGGTAGACCTTCTCGCCGCCGACGTTGATGATCTCCGACTTGCGTCCGAGGATGCGCATGTAGCCATCGCGCTCCTCGACCATGTCGCCGGTATTGAGCCAACCCTCATCGTCGAAGGGAGATGGCGCGTTGAGATAGCCGAGCATGGCGGCGTCGGTGCGGATCCAGAGAATGCCGTCGACGATCCGGATCTGATGGTGCTCGCCGCCGACCTTCATCCAGGTGGAACCGGCGTCCTCGGACCGCGTCGGCAGGATGCCGACTTCGGTCAGCCCGTACGTTTGTTTGCAGCGCACCCCCGGCAGCGCCTGGTTCAAGGCCTTGAGCGTGGCCAGCGACATCGGTTCGGTACCGTAGGTGACCAGCTCCAGCGACGAGAGGTCATAGGCCTCGCGCTGATCCGAAATCAGCAGCATGTTCAGGAAGGTCGGCGTGGTCGGCAGCAGCTGCACGCGCTGCGACTGGATCGCGTGACACACCGCGGCGACCGAACGATCGCCGACGAATACCGCGGTACCGCCGTTGCACAGCACATGCAGCAGCGTGTTGATGCCGCCGATATGGTCGAACATCAGGAAGATCAGGGTGCGGAAGGCCGCTCCCGGCTTCTGCAGGACATTCGCGAACAGCCGCGAGAAACGATGCACCGAGGCCTTGTTCTTGCCGGTCGACCCGGACGTGAACAGGATGAGCCCGGCTTCCTTGGGTTCGCCGCGCAGGCGATCGAGCAGCGGGTGATCCTTGCCGTAGCCACAGTGCGTGTACAGGCTGCCGCCGTCGCCGGAAAACTCGAAAACGCCATCGACGCATGCGGTTTCAAGCGCCTCTTCCACTTCGAAGTTCGTCGCGGAGAGGAATGGCACCACGATGTTCGCGTTTTCGATCAGCGCGAACAGCAACCCGATCATGTCGCCGGAGACCTGTCCGCGCATCGCGATGCATGCGCCGGGAGCGATGCCCGCCTCGCGCAGTTGCTCGCGCCAGTGGCAGATTCTCGCGTGCAGCTGCGCGTAGTCGAGCGTTGCGCCGTCGCAGACGATCGCCGTCCGCTCGCCGTGACCGGACCAACTCTCGATGAGTGTCGCCAGATTCTGCATTCAACGCTCCATGTCCGAAGGCCCGCGAAGCGGGCGTTTCAACCGATTTTCCCGATCAACATTATTAAGCCGAAATGCGGTTTGATCAACCAAGTTTACACGCTGATTTTCACGGGTTTTGCAGGCCCGCACGCGGTTTTCGTCCGGCGCGGTATCCGGCGCCGGAATGGACCACCGGGTCGATTGCCGTAAGTCGGGGCTGCGGGCATGGAATCGCGGATCATGCCCAGACTTCGATGACAAACGTGCGATGTCCATCAGCTCGCGCCCGTCTCGTAGATCGCATCGAGCGCATCCTCGAATTCGGTGCTCGACATGCGTTGAGCCGTCGGGTTCGAGGCTGCAGAACGACCCGGGGCGTAGAGCGATTCGAGCAGCGAGGCGAACTCCTCGTCGTGCGCGCGATCGGCGTCCAGCGTCGCCGGGTAGCCGATCGTCAGGCCCTTGATCTTGATGAGGACGCGACCTTCGGCATCGATCACGTCGATGTCGATCGCGGCGCTGCCATCGCGACGACCTCCGTCGCGCGACGACCGCACCCAGATCGCGCCTTCGCGCGCCGCGCCTTCATCGGCGCCGACCGGGGCGAATGCGATGCGTTCCAGCGCCAGCAGCGTCGTTGCCGACGGAGGCACGCCATCGCCGGCCA
Source organism: Lysobacter hankyongensis (assembly GCF_039543145.1). Taxonomy (NCBI): domain Bacteria; kingdom Pseudomonadati; phylum Pseudomonadota; class Gammaproteobacteria; order Lysobacterales; family Lysobacteraceae; genus Lysobacter; species Lysobacter hankyongensis. The sequence continues at coordinate 51,553 of NZ_BAABJE010000014.1, forward strand.
GATGGTCGAGACAGGCCAGGTGCGCGAGCGAAAGCAGCGCGAAGGTCTCCAGTCCATCGACGGCGCCATCCGCCTTCGACGGCAGGCGGAAATCGAGCAACTGCTGCCGCTCGCCGCGAACGCGGGCGACCACGCCATCCGGCAGGCGGTCGCGGGCCAAACCTGCATCGAGCAGCGCGCCGTAGACGCCCGCGGCATCGCGGGCTTCGCCACGGAACAGGGTGCGCAGCTGCGGCAGATCGATGCGGCCCGGATCTTCGCTCGCTTCGTAATCGCCGGTGCCTTCGCACAGCATCGATTCGGCGTCCGCGCCCGAGGTTCTCACCTCGAAGTCGAAGCCGCTGCCGCCGGTCGCGTACAGATCCGCGGAGACGGTGCCGCCCTGTGCGGTGGGCTCGATGCCCGTCCACGTCAGAGCGCGCAATTCGATGCGTGCCTGGTGTCCGGCATCGCCAAGGGACTCCCGCACCGCCAGCCGGACCATTTCGACCGGCAGCAGGTCCGGCAGCCCGATTTCGGGGCGCAGCGCTTTGCCGCGCAGCGATTTTTCGAACGCGGCGCTGTCCGATGCGAACGACTGCCGCCCGAACACCGAGACGTTGCGATGCAGCAGCGGATGCATGACCGGCTGGCTGCCCGTCTTCTGTTTCTCGGGGTCGATGCTGAACCAGTAGCGCTCGCGCGCGAAGGCGTAGGTCGGCAGCGAGCAGCGACGCATCGTGTAGCCCGCGTACAGCGCCTTCCAGTTCGGCTCCTGGCCCTTGAGCCATACGTCGAGCAGCGCGGCGAGATCGCGGTCGCCCAGCCATTGCGCGATCGTGCCGGCATCGGTGGGTTTGACGTCCGACTTGCGACGGACGCTGGCCAGTTTGACGTCGGCCCTGGCCGCATCGCCGTCGACGAAGGCCTGCAGCCGTTCGATCAGCGCCTGGGTCGAGTCCACGATCAGCCCCATGCGTTCCGGCATCGCATCGCGGCCGATCTGCAGGGTGTAGGCGATGTCGGCGAGATCGTCGTCGGTGCCCTTCGACAGATGCGCCAGCAGCCGTCCGGCGTTGGCGCGCAGACGGTCGGTGGTCTTCGCCGACAGCACGATCAGGTGCGGACCGGCCGGACGGGCGCTCGAACGCGTCTGCGCATCGAGGTACTCCTCCAGCACGATATGCACGTTCGCACCGCCGAAACCGAACGAGCTGATGCCGGCGCGACGCGGATACGGCTTGCCCTGATCGTCCAGCGCCGGTTCCCAGTCCTGGGTCTTCGCGACCGGATAGAACGGGGAGTTGTCGAGGTTGATGTAGGGGTTGAGCCTCTCGAAGTGCAGCAGCGCCGGGATCTGCTTGTGCTTGATCGACAGCAGCACCTTGAGGATGCCGGCGATGCCGGCCGCGGTTTCGAGGTGGCCGATGTTGGTCTTGGCCGAAGTCAGGCCGATGTGCGGCTTGGTCGGCGCGGGCAGCTGATGCTTGCGGTAGAGGTCCGAGAACGCCTTCTTCATCGCCTGGATTTCGATCGGGTCGCCCAGGCTGGTGCCGGTGCCGTGGCATTCCAGGAACCCGACGCTGCGCGGATCGATCTCGGCCTTCTCGTAGGCCTCGACCAGCAGCTCGGCCTGCGCGTTCGGGTTCGGCGCGGTGAGCATCGTCGCCTTGCCGCCGTGGTTCTCCGCGGTCGATTTGATCACCGCATAGATGTGGTCGCCGTCGGCGATCGCGTCTTCCAGCGGACGGATCAGGATCGCGCCGGAGCCCTCGCCGCGCACGTAACCGTTGGCGCGCGAATCGAAGGTCTTGCACTTGCCGTCGTCGGCCAGCATGCCGGCGGCGCCGAAGGAGATGTGGCCCGCCGGGGTGAGCATGACCTGCACGCCGCCGACGATCGCCATCTCGGAACTGCCGGTGTGGATCGATTCGATCGCGCGATGCAGCGCCACCAGCGAACTGGAGCAGGCGGTATCCAGCGGCGCGCTCGGTCCGTGGATGTCGAGCATGAACGACACCCGGTTGACCAGGATCGCGTGCGACGTGCCGGACGCGGAATAACCGTCCAGCTCGGCGTGGTTCATCACCATCATGTCGATGTAGTCGCGGGTCGCCGCGCCGACGAACAGGCCGGTCTTGGTGCCCGCGAGGTCGGAGACCTTGTGGCCGGAATCCTCGACCGCGCCCCACGCGCTTTCCAGGAAGATGCGCTGCTGCGGGTCCATCATTTCCGCTTCGCGCGGCGAGATGCCCCAGAACAGCGGGTCGAACTTGTCGACCTCACGCATGAAGCCGCCCCACTTCGACAGCGTCTTGTTCTTCTCCACCATCGGATCGCCGTAGTACTCCTCCCAGTCCCAGCGGTCCGGCGGGATCAGCGTGACCATGTTGTTCTCGGCGTTGCGCAGCTTCTCCCAGTACTCGTCGAGGTCGTCGGCCTGCGGCATCACGCCGCTCATGCCGACGATCGCGATCGGGCGCTCGACGAAGCGGCGCTGCGGGGAGAACCCGCCGCCGGCGGCATGACCGCCCGCGGCCGCCGGCAGCGGCGCGTCGACGATGTCGAGCTTCTTCTTGAAACCGATCGGCGCCTGCGCGGCCACCGCGGGCGCGTCGGCCCGTGCCGCCGACGCCGTGGCCGCCGGCGCTGCCCCCGCCTGGCCGTGCACCCGCAGGGCCTTCTCGCGATGGTCCTGCGCGAGATGCTTCGCGATCTCGCGGATGTTCGGGTACTCGAAGAACGTCACCGGGGTGATGTCGAGGTCGTACTTCTCGTTGACCAGATTGCTGAAGGAGGTGAGGCCGATCGAGTCGAAGCCCAGATCCAGCAGAATCGTGTCGAGATCGATGTCTTCGGCGTCGATCTTGAGGAAGTCCATGACGATGCGCGACAACGCATCCTGGACCGCCAGCGCCAGATCGTCGCCGCCGCCCGCGGCCTCCGCGGGTGCCGCTGCGCCTGCGGTGGCGCCTGCCTGCGGTGCGGTCGCGGCCGTGGGCGCGACATCCGGCACGCCGATGCCCCAGGCGCGCTCGATCTTCTCGCGCACGCCCTGCATCACCGCGAGATGCGACAGCTCGGTCTGCAGGCCGAGCATGAAGGCGCGCACGCCGACCTCGCGCTGCAGCGGCTTGATGCCGAGATTGCGTTCGAAGAACAGGGCGGTCTGTTCGTCCAGGCGCATGCCGCCTTCAGCCCAGATCGACCAGTTGATGCTCAACGTCTTGCCGTGGCGCGCACCATGGCGCGCGAGTGCGTTGCGCCGGGCGGCGAACGCGTCCATGTAGTGGTTGGCGTACGAGTAGTCGCTCTGCCCGGCGTTGCCGGCGAGGGCCGCCAGCGACGAGAACATCACGAAGAAATCGAGCGGATCGTCGCGAGTGGCGTCGTCGAGCAGGACCGTGCCGAGGATCTTCGGCGCGAACACGGCCGCCATGTCCTCCCAGTGCTTGTTGCGGACGTAGGCGTCGCGCAGCACGCCGGCGCTGTGGATGATGCCGTGCACGGCGCCGAAGCGTTCGCGGCAGGTGCCGACCAGCCGTTCGACATCCTCGCGCCGGGACACGTCGGCCTGCACGTACTCCACTTCGGCACCGGCCGCGCGCAGCGCATCCAGCGCCGCCTCGGTGTCGCTCTTCAGCGCACTGCGACCGCTGAGAACCAGACGCGCCTGGAATTCCTTCGCCAGGTGCTCGGCGAAGATCAGGCCGAGACCGCCGGCGCCGCCGGTGATGATGTAGGCGCCGCGATGCCTGACCGGCGTCGAGGTGAAGGTATCGGCATCGGGCGTCGGGCAGGCTTCGATCCGACGCAGATAGCGGCGGCCATCGACGTAACGGACGGCGAGCGCCTTCGTGTCCTGGCCGTATTCGCGCGCGAGCGCGGAGACCGCGTTCGCGTCGAACGTCGCCGCCGGCTGCTGGAAATCGATCACCTTGCACGCGAGCTTCGGGTTTTCCGCGCGCAGGATCGTCACGAAGCCCTGGATCGCTTCGTCGTGCGCCTGCGCTTCCGGGGTGTCGCTGAAGTAGACGTAGTTCAGGCGGACATCGGCTTCGCGCTTCTGCGCGATGATCGCCTGGCACAGGTGCAGGAACGCACGCACGCCGCGGTCGAGCGATTCCGCCGCGCGCTGTTCCGCCGACAGCGATTCGCCGGTCGGCTGCGTCGACCACGCGAAGCACACCTGCAGCGGTGCAGCGTGGGTTTCGCGCAGTGCCGACAGCAGCGCCTCGAAGCTTTCGCGGCTGCCGGGATCGGCGCGGTAACTGCGCTCGTCGATGCGGGCGAAGCCTTCGCCCGGATAGACCGCGACCAGGCCGCTGCCGTCGTCGCCGGTGGCAGCCAACGCAGTGCGGTAGGCGTCGTGGGCGGCGGCGTCAGGCGCGAACAGCACGACCGTCTGCCGCGTACCCGCGGGCAGCGCTGCCGGTTCGATCGTCGACGACTGCCATTCGGTGCCGAAGTAGAGCGTCGAGAACGCGTCGTCTGCGCCGGCCGCCGCTTTGGCGGCACCGCCCTGCCCCGGCTTCTCGTGCACATCGAGCAGCGGCACGCCGACCGAGTCGCGCACCCGCACCAGCACCTTGCCCTGCTCGTCGACGATCAGCACGTTCATCTTCGAAACGTTCGACGACTTTTTGGCGTCGTTCGCATCGGTGACGTAGCTGTAACAGACCGGCGTGAGCGGATGCACGATCTCGACTTCGCCCAGCGAGTACGGCACGAACATTTCGCCGCCGGCGTCGGCGAGGCGTGCGCCCATCGCCGCCTGGAAGGCGGAGTCGACCAGCGAGGGATGCAGCACGAACTCGTCGAAGCGCAGCGCGTCGAGTTCGGGGATCTTCAGTGCGCCGAGCACTTCGAAGCTGGACTGCGGATTGCGATGGACTTCCTGCAGGGCCTGGAAGGTCGGGCCGAGACCCAGGCCGAGGGTCTTGAACTGCGGATAGGCGCGCGCGGCGTCGCTGACCTTCTCGGTGCGTTCGCGGATCGCCTTGAGGTCGACGAATTCGTCCTCGGCGGCCTCTTCTTCCGCGGTGGCGTACTGCAGCTTGCCCTGGCAGTAGAGCAGCTTGCCGCCGGTCTCGCGTTCGCTGAAGACCTCGAACGTCACCGTGTCGCCCGAGGGCTTCAGTTCGATGAAGACTTCGTTGGGCACGCCGTTCTGGACCGTCAGCGGGCTGACCCAGAGGATGTTGCGGATCCTGCGGACCTTGCGCCCGGCGGCGATTTCGCCGGCCTTGCGCGCGAAATCGAGGTAGGCGACGCCCGGCAGGGTCGGAATGTCCGAGACCAGATGGTCGTAGATGAAGAATTCGCGGTCGTTGAAGACCTTGCGGAACAGCTGGCGTTCGAACGTGGATTCGTTGGTGTCGATCAGCGGATGCAGCGCGCCGGTCGAGGACGCGCCGATCACCATCGAGGCGCCGTCCGCGGGCTCCAGCCAGTGGCGCTTGTCGGCGAACGGATAGCTGGGCAGCGAAATGCGCCGCCCCTGCGTCTGCGCCTGCACGCCCTGCCAGTCGGACACCAGACCGTCGATCCACAGCTGCGCCAGTTTCAGCGGGTCGCGCGACTGCGCCAGCAGATCGATGAACGCCTCTTTTTCCTTCCGGTTGAGAAGCTTGGTGATGCCCTCGGCGTTCTTCACATGGCCGAGCAGGATGTGCTCGTCGCGGGAGCCGGCGAGGAACGACTGCAGCTTGTCGAGCAACTGCTCGCGGCTGCCGGCGATCAGGGCGACGCGATGATCGAACGATTTGCGGCCGAGCTGCAGGGTGAAGGCGATGTCGTCGAGGCTCGGCGCGGAGGCGCCGTCGCGGTGCTTCTCGACGAAGGCCTTGAGCCGCTCCGCCACATGGCGCAGCTGTTCCTCGTTGCGGGCCGACAGCGGGAAGATCCGCAGGCCGCGCTCGTCCGGCGCGGCGGGCGCATCGGACTCGACCGCCTCGATGATGACGTGGGCGTTCGAACCGCCCGCGCCGAAGGAGCTGATGCCGGCGCGCAGCGGCTGCACGACGCCGTCGACTTGCTTCGGCAGCCACGGTTCCAGCTGCTGCTGCACGACGAAGGGCGAATGCGCGAAATCGATGAATTCGTTGAGTTCGCCCGAATGCAGCGACGGCACCAGGGTCCGGTGGCGCATCTGCAGCAGGGTCTTGCACACGCCGGCGATGCCGGCGGCGGCCTCCAGATGGCCGATGTTGGTCTTGATCGAACCGATGGCGCAGCTGTGCAGCGGCACATCGTAGCGTTCGAAAGTCTGGTTCAGCCCGGAAATCTCGATCGGATCGCCGAGTTCGGTGCCGGTGCCGTGGGCTTCGATGTAGCCGATGCTGCGTGCATCGATATCGGCCTTCTTCAGCGCCGTGGTGATGACGTCGCACTGCGCCTTCGAGTTCGGCACCGAGAAGCCGCTGTTGCGGCCGCCGTGGCTGATCGCGGAGCCCTTGATCACCGCGTAGATGTTGTCGCGATCGCGCCTGGCCTGGGCCAGCGGCTTCAGCAGCAGCGCGCCGACGCCCTCGCCCGGCACATAGCCGCTGGCGCCGCGGCCGAACGCGCGGCACAGGCCGTCTTCGGACAGCAGCCCGCCGGCGACGGTGATTTCCTGCTTGCACTGGTGCACGTCGAGATTGACGCCGCCGACGAGCGCGGCGGCGCACTCGCCGCGCTGGATCGCGTCGCAGGCGAGATGGATCGCGGTGAGGCTGGCCGAGCACGCGGTATCCACCGCGATGCTGGGGCCGGTGAAGTTCATGAAATAGGAAACGCGGTTCGCGATGCTCCACAGGAACGAATTCGCGACCACCTTGTTGCCGGCCAGGCGCTCTTCGGCGCCGACCATCTGGTACATCGCCCAGACCGCGCCGACGTACACGCCGATCTGGCGCCCGCCGAGCTCCTCGCTCTGGAAGGCTTCGGGGTAGTAGCCGGCGTCTTCCAGCGCTTCCCAAGAGACTTCGAGGAACAGGCGTTCCTGCGGATCCAGGGTCTCCGCTTCGCGCGGCGAAATATTGAAGAACAGCGAATCGAAGCGGTCGAGGTCGTCGATGAAGCCGCCGCGGTAGCGGCCGAGCGCGTCGCGGTTGCGTCGGCGCGCGTAGCGGGACTGCGGAATTTCGCCGATGCAGTCGCGTCCGCCGACCAGGTTCTCCCAGAGTTCCTCGGCGTTCCGGGCCTTCGGGAGGCGGGCGGCCATGCCGACGATCGCGATCTCCATGTCCTCGTCGCGGTGCGCGTTGCGCGGCGCCGGCGCGCTCGGGGCCGGCTGCGCGGCGGTGGGCGCGGCTGCGGCCGGGGCTGCGATTTGCGTCGACGCGGCGGTGTCGACCGTGCCGGCGGATACGGAAGCGACGGCGGCGGGTGCCAGCAGCCGGTCGAGCCGATGCTTCGCGTGCAGGTCGCCGGCGCCATCGGCGACGCCGAGGTCGGGAATGTTGACCTTCCTGGCGAAGGCTTCGATCAGCAGATCGCCGAGCCTGCGCACCTCGTCGCTCTTGAGGCCGACCGGAATGGCCAGCCGCACCAGCTGATTGAGCGTGGACTTCTGCTGCATCCCGACGCTGTGCGCGCCGGCGCGGACGCCGGTCGCGAGATACAGCCAGGCGCAGAACGACGCCACCGGTGCGGCGAGACCGCTGAATTCCGGAATGCGCTTGACGTCGATCAGCACGCAGTGCGCCAGCGAGGGACGCACGACCGGCAGGCCATGGTCGGCGAGACGCTGCCCCAGCGCGCGCACGGCGTCGACGCGGCGGCGCACCTGGGTTTCGATGAAGCCGCGGTTCTGCAGCGACGCGGCGATGCACTTGCGGTCGATCACGTCCAGCGCCTTGCCGCCGCGCTGCTGCAGCGCCTGCAACCGGTCGTGCAGCGCCTGATCGTTGGTGGCGATCAGGCCGCCCTTGTTGACGCAGAAATCCTTGGCCAGGCTGGCGACCACCGTGTCGGCCTGCGACAGCAGCGCCTCGGCGACCTGCCACGGCGTGGCGTCGCGCCACTCGGGCTCATGTTCGATGACGACCAGCGCATTCTCGATGATGCGGGTGGCGTCGAGCACCAGCCGGATGCCGTGCGTGTCGCGGTACTTGTCGAGCAGCGCCTTCACGTCCTTCAGGTGCGCCAGCGACACCGCGCCGCCGCCGGCGGCGTTGTCGGTCAGTTCGATGCAGACGTAGCCGATGTCGGCGCCATGCGCGTCGATCTCGACCTTCAGCGCCGCCAGATCGATGTTGCCGCGGAAGGGCGCGGCCGACTGCAGGTCGAAGACCTTCGCATCGGGCATTTCCCGCGGCGAGAATCCCTTGTCGATCTGGTGGTAGATGGTGCTCGGGAACAGGATGTTCTGCGGTACCCGGCCCTTCTTGTCCCAGGCCTGGCAGAACAGGTCTTCGGCGGCGCGGCCGGAGGCGGTGAGCGTGAAATGGGCGAACGGGAACACCCGGCGCAGGCTGGCGTTCACGTCGACCGGGCGCTGGATCTGCGCGAACAGGTTCGCCATCTGTTTGTCGATGGCGGGCAGCGTCAGCTGCGCCCAGGAGTCGGTCTTCAGATCGAAATCGACCTGGCCGGCGGCGAGGTTCATCGGGTTGAAGCCGGCCGCTTCCAGCGCGCGCCAGCGCGGGCTGTCGGCGATGGCGACCGTCTGCGCGGGAGCGGCCTGGGGCGCCTGCACCGCGGCGGCGGCGGGCATCGCGACCGGCGCCGTCTCGGCAGGCGGCAGGTCGACGGGTTCGTCGATCTGGTTGGTCGACGGGTCGGCGATCATCAGGATGATGTCGAGCACGTTGTCCGCGCGGCCGGCGTCGACCGCGCGGCACAGGAAGATGTCCTTGCTCTCGGGGCGGAACTTGTTCTTGAACTGCAGATTGCCCGCGTCGTTGAAGATGTTCTGCTGGCGCAGGTCTTCGAGGATGCTTTCGATCGCGGGGTCCGCGTCGGGCGAATCGCCGAGCTTGCAGCCGTAGGTGCCGCCGAGACTGAAGACCTGGCAGCCCTCGTCGCGCAGCGTCTGGATGATGTTGACGATGGCGAATTCGAGGCCGCCGAGCGGCATGTCCGGCCCGTAGAATTCGAGATCCATCAGGTATCCGGCGCCGGCGGCCATCGGCGACACCAGGATCGCGTTCTGCAGCACGTCGTCGATGTAGGTGAGGAACAGCCGGTGTTCGCGATCCAGGGTGCCGGCGAGGATTTCGTCCTTCACGACGTGGATCAGCGGATTGACCATCGTGCGCGATGCGCACCACTGGTCGATGATCGCCGCGACCGCTTCGGCGGTCTTCGGGTCGCTGCCGCAGAGGTATTCTTCGGTGCGGCAGGCGCCGGAATTCGAGAATTTGGAGACCAGATAGCGCAGGCGACGCATCTTCTGGCCTTCGAGCGTGAACGACGGCAGATCGAGCACCCGCTGCATCACCCCGAACGGGGTCGCGGAGAAGGCCTTGCCGCAGAGCGGCGGCAGGCGGTCTTCGACGAACAGGTTGAACTGCAGGCCGTTGGCGTCGCAGTACCGGTACAGCTCTTCGGCCAGCGGCAGGAAATCCGCTTCGGGGCCGGTATAGCCGTAGGCCAGCAGGATGCCCTTGCCCTTGCCGCAATTGAAATAACCGCGCTGCGCTTCGCCGAAGAACAGCAGCGGCGCGATCGTCGCGGTACCGCGCGAGACCGAGGATTCGTTCTTGTACTGGTGGAAAATCTCGAGCCGGCGCTGCTTGAGCTGCGGGTAGCGGTCGAGATGGCGGATCGCGACCAACGGCGGCGCGCGTTCGACCACGGCGACCGGGGCGACGGCGACCGCTGCGGCAGGCGCGGATGGCGCGGGCTGTGCCGACGGCGCGGCGACCGGTGCGGGATTCGGTGCGGCGGCAGGCGCCGGCGGCGCTGCGGATCCGTCGCCGAACTTGCGCATCAACGTGTCCGCATGCGACTTCACGAAATAGCGCGCGAGATCGCGCACGTTGAAATTTTCGAACAGGAGCGTCTTCGGCAGCGTGCCGAAATCCTGTTCGAGGCGTTTGAGGATCTTGAGAACGAGGAACGAATTGACGCCGAGTTCGCCGAACGGCGTTTCGGCATCGAAGACGAGCGCCGCATCCGCCGCTTCGCAGATCAGCGACTTCAGGTAGTTTTCGGTGCGTTCCTGCAGGGTGTCGTGGTCCATCATCGTTCAGCAATCCTTGCGGTCCAATCCTGGTGCGGGAAGCGCCCGACACCGCCTTCGATCATAGTGATTCGCCGTTCCCGCAACAACTTGTTTGGCGAAAATGCAATGGTATTCACGATATTCAAGCGTGAATCGATGTAAAAACCGCCGCGCCGTGCTGCCTGCCCGCGGCCCGACGTGCCCATGGTGCCAGGGCATGGGTCAAATCGTGATGACAACTTTGCCGCTTGCATGGCCTTTCTCCAGATAACGGATGGCATCGGCGACCTCCTCCAGCGGATAGCGCCGACCGATGACCGGGCGCAATGCGCCTTCGGCGAAGAGCCCGGCGAGCGTCGCCAGGTCCGCAGTCGTGGTCTTTCTCGAAAGGCAGCTCCAGCGTTGCCCGCGCGCGGACAGCGACATCCGCATGACGGCCAGCGCCGGTCGCAGCGGGCCGAACACCGGGACCGAGTCGACGGCGCCGACCCAGACGAACCGGCCTTCTGGCGCGAGCACCCGCCCGCAGCGTTTGGCGCTGTGGCTGCTGACCAGATCGATGATGACGTCGTAGCGGATGTCTTCCGCGGTGAAGTCGATTTTCCGGTAGTCGATGACCCGATCCGCGCCGAGTTCGCGCACCATCGAGGCCTTCTCCTCGCTGCACACGGCGGTGACGATGGCGCCGAAATGCTTCGCGAGCTGCACCGCATGCACGCCGATGCCGCCGCCCGCGCCGTTGATCAGCACCTGTTGCCCCGGACGCAGTTCGCCGAAATCGCGCACCGCATACAGCGCCGTGGAGCCGGTCAGCGGCAGCGACGCGGCCTCCTCGAACGAGAGGCCGGGCGGGATCTTCCCCGCCTGCTCGGCGGGGACGCACAGATACTCCGCGAAGCTGCGCGTGAGCCCCGTGAAGGGCGTGGACATTTCGCCGAAGACGGCATCGCCGGGACGCAGATCGGTCGCGGTTTCGCCCACCCGGTCGATCACGCCGGCGAAATCGAGCCCGAGGCCGATGTTCTTCGGACGCCGCAGCCCGGTCTGCAGCCGCAACACGTACGGCCAGCCGCGAAGCATGTAGGCGTCGGCCGGATTGACCGAGGCCGCGCGCATGCGGATGCGGATTTCGCCCGGCCCCGGTTCGGGCGTGGGCACGTCCTCGATCCGCACGCGATCTGGCGAGCCGTATCGCCGGTAGACGGCGGCCTTCATACGCCGCCCCTGACGTCGGTTTCGATCTTGACGATCGTGCCCTGCGCGACCGCCACCAGCATCGATTCTCCGCCGCGCACGACGTAGAGCTTGCATTCGCAGACCGCCTGGCGCAGGGCGAACGCCAGCACCGTCGCCTTGGCGACGAGGGTCTCGCCGATGGTCGGCATCACGTAGTTGATCTTGAACTCGGAGGTCACGCAGTTGCCGAGCACGGTCGCGCCGGCGAAGGTCAGGCAATTGTCGGCCAGATAGCTGACCACGCCGCCGTGGACGAAGCCGTAGCTCTGCTTGAAATCCTCGCGGATCCGCAGCGACAGCTCGGCATAGCCTTCGGACAGCTCGCACAGTTCGGTACCCAGCAGCCGACTGAACGGCTGCGAGACGAGCACCTGCTGACCCATTTCGAAAAATCCATTCACCAACCGGTTTCCTTCCCTTGAATTAATGACGGCCAGCGTCGTTCAGGCCCATCCGCCGGACCGCATTGCCGAAGGTCTGCAGATCCCGTCCGAAGGGATTGATCGTGTCGCCGAACAGCGACGCGCTTCCGGTGGGGAGCAGGTATTTGACAAACGTCGCCAGCGTGCCGCTGGGGCCAACATCCACGAAATGGAAGTCGCCGCGGCCCAGCAGCCCGCGCACCGTGGCGTCGAACGCGACCGGATGCCTGAACGCGGACCATAGATGCTGCGGCCACACCGCGGGGTCGGTGTCGCGGTCGTACACGGCGCCGTCGCAGCACGACACGAACGGAATGCGCAGCGGCTTGAAGTCGAGCTTCCGCGCGAGTTCCAGCATCCGCGATTCCAGCGGCTGCTGCATCTCGGTATGGAAGCCGTAGTTGACCGCCAGCACCTGATGCAGCACGCCGTCGCGCGCCAGCGCTTCGCGAAGCGGCTGGATCGACGCGACCGGACCGGTGACGACCAGATGCTGGTCGAAATTCCGCGCGGTGATCCAGCAGTTCTCGAACAGCTCGGCGTAACGGCGCTCGATATCGGGGACGTCGATCACCGCCAGCATGGTGGCGGGCGGGCTTTCGGCCTCGATCAGCTTCGCGTAATCGATCGCGAACACCAGCCCCTGTTCCAGCGTCAGCGCGCCGCCCACGATCGCCGCGCCGAGTTCGCCCAGACTGTAACCGAGCAGGTAGGCCGGTTCGGCGCCGGCCTCCATCAGCACGCGCGAGAGGCTGTACTCGAAGGCGACCAGCGCAGGGTTGGTGTGCAGCAGCCGATCGAACGGCCGGCTCTTGTCGCCGTCCCGGTAGAGCACGTCGCACAGCGAGCCGCCGATCAGCGGCTGCGCGATTTCGTCGCAATAGTCCATCCACATCCGGAAACGCGGATGCTGGTCGTAAAGCTCCCGCCCCATCTGATGGTATTGCGAGCTCTGGCCGGAAAACATGAAGACGACAGGAAGGCGCATGTGCGATCAGGCCGCCGAAAGTTCGTCGAGGTCGAAGTAACCGTTGAACCCCTCCATGTAGACCGCGGCGCGATGGCCGAACAGGACGATGGCCGGGGTGCGCGTGGTGAGCGCATCCTGATCCGTCACCTTCGACTTGACCCGGGTGCCGACGGGGTGACGGCTGTTCCAGTCGGCGACCTTGCGTTCGGCGATCGCGAAACGGTCGGTCCCGGCGCCTGCGACATCGGCGGCCTTCGTGGCCGGTGCCGCGACCGGTGCGGCGGCGGCCACGTTGTTTTCCGCGGGCGCTGCAGCGGGCGCCGGTGCCGGCGCGGGCGGTGCCTTCCCGGGAGCGGCGGCCTTCGCGGCGATCTGCTTGATCTTGAGGATCATCTTCGCCAGCACGTCGCCGTGGCCGATCTCGGTGAATTCCATGTCGGGGGACAGCGACATCAGATGATGGATGGTGTCGCTCCACAGCACCGAGCTGTGGATCTGCTTCGACAGGTACTCGACGACGGCGTTGTCCGGATAGGGCTGCGCGGTGAGGTTGGCGATCACCGGAATCTTCGGCTTGGAGAACTTTCGCTTCTTCAGGAAGGCTTCGAACTTCTGCGCCGCCGGGATCATCAGCCGGGAATGGAACGCGCCGCTGGTGTTCAGCGGGACGTACATCACCTTGTCGAAGTTGAAGATGTCCTGGCACGCGGCGATGTCGGCGGTCGGCCCGGAAATCACGGTCTGCAGCGGCGTGTTGCAGTTGGCGATGTCCACGTTGACCAGACCCTTCTCCTTGAGCAGGGTCTCGATCTGCTCGCGGCTGGCGTTGACGATCGCCGCCATCGCGCCTTCGGTGGTCTGGCTCATCAGCTCGCCGCGCTTCTTGACCAGCTTCAGGCCGGTTTCGAAGTCGAAGCATTCGGCCGCCAGCAGCGCATTGAATTCGCCGAGGCTGTGACCGGCCAGGAAATCCGGCGCACCGCTCTCCTTGACGCGCTTGTAGTACGACAGCGCGTTGACCACGAACAGCGCCGGCTGGGTGAACTGGGTCTTGTTCAGTTCGCGGCGCGGGTCTTCCAGGCACAGCTCCTTGATGGAGTAGCCCAGCACTTCGTCGGCCTTCGCGGTCAGCTCCGGAAATGCGTCGAACAGGCTGCCGCCCATTCCGCGCGCCTGCGAGCCCTGTCCCGGAAACATGTAGGTTTTCATCGAATTCTCCTGAATGAAACGTGTGTATTGCGAATGCTGGCGGTCGTTCGCAGCGCGGTCAGCAGCGCTGCAGGCAGACCGCCGTGTTGATGCCGCCGAAGCCCATGCTCATGTTGAGCGCGCGCTCGACGGTGTGATCGACGGCGTTGGCGCCCACCCAGCGGAAGCCCGCGTCGATCGGGTTCTCCAGATTGCGCGACGGATGCAGCCTGCCCGCCCGCATCTGCAGCATGATCGCGATCAGCTCGACCATGCCGGCGGCGCTCAGTCCGTGCCCGACCAGCGACTTCGTCGCGTTGATCCACGCACGATCGAGGCCGCAGGCGCGCAGCGCCGCGAGTTCGGTTTCGTCGCCGACCATCGAGGCGGTGCCGTGCGGGTTGACGTAGTCGATCGCGTCGGCGTCCAGCCCCGCCATCGCCAGCGCGCGGCGGATCACCGTGGTCTCGCCGTCGAGCGAGGGATTCGGATTGCGGTTGGCGTCCCAGGCCATCGCCCAGCCTTTCAGCTCGGCGTACGGCGGCGTCCCGTCGGGCCTGCCGGACGTGTCCTGCCCTGCCCTGCGCAGCACGATCGCGCCGCAGGCTTCGCCGAAGATGAAACCGTCGCGATCGCGATCGAACGGCCGGCACGCCAGTTCGGGCTGGCGGGCGAAACGATCCGAGCCCATCGCACCGAGCGAGCGGAACGCCTGGCATTCGAAGAACGACAGATCCATCAGCGCGCCGAGCGCGATGCAGACATCCACCTGCCCCGAACGCACGGCTTCGGCGGCCTGGATCGCGGCGAGCTGACCGCTGGCGGATGCGCCGCCGACGGTGAAGGCCGATCCGCGGATGCCGAAGGTTTCGCTGCACAGGCCGCACAGGTCGGTGTCCATGAACGACATCGCGTGGGTCGGCCGCAGGAATTCGACCCGGTCCTGGTACTTGAGCTGGTTCTGCACCAGCTCGCGCTGCTGGAAGTTCGAACCGCCGACGATCAGACCGATGCGTGTCGGATCGACATCGTCCAGGCCGGCGTCGTGCCAGGCTTCGTGCAGGGTCGCCACCGCGACCTGCGCGGACCACGACGCGTTGCGCAGCTTCGCCGCCGGGATCGATGCGGGGATCCGCAGGTCGGCGATTTCGGCGCCGATGAACGGCGCAACATCGTCGCCCGCGCCCGGCCGCTGGCGGCCGGGGCGACGCATCGTCGCGAACCGGTGCTCGCCGGCGAGCAGCGCGTCGGCGAACGCGTCGCGGCCCTGGCCGATCGACGCGGTGATGCCGATGCCATCGACAACGATGCGCGCCGGCTCCGAACCGTGCATGCCCGGACCGTGCGTGCCTGTACCGTGCGTGCCCAAACCGCGCATGTTCAGAGCCTGGCGTGCATCAGTCCCGCGAGCTCGCCGATGTTTTCGGCCTTGGCGAGATCGATCATCGGGATTTTCAGCGACAGCGATTCGAGCGTCATCATCAGGATCTCGGAACGGTCGATGGAATTGGCGCCGAGCGCGCGCAGCGAATCCGTAGGCTGGAACGGATGGTCTTCGAGACCGGGCACGATCTCGCGGGTATGGCCGACGATGATGTCGAAGACGTCTTGCACGTTCATGGTGAATCCTTCTGCTGGAAATGGGCGATGGGTTCGCGGCCTGCGTACGAAGACGCAGGCGTGCGTCGGGTTGCGGATGTCCTGCGCATGGTCATGCGCCGAACAGGGTGGCGATCTTCGATTTCACCTCGGGTTGCGCGAAGGTCACCGCATGCATGGCGACTTCCTGCGCGATGGTGGCCGGCAGCGCCTCGCGCAGCGACGCGCTGAGATGGTCCTTCAGCGCGACCAGCGACACGCGCGGCTTCTCGGCCAGCGTCTGCGCGAGTTCCAGCGCATGCGCCATGACCTTGTCGCGCGGGACGACCGGGAACGGGATGCCGCGCTGCTGCAGTTCCTCGCCGCGGTAGTTGTTCGCGGACAGCATCATTTCCGTCGCCAGGGCCAGCCCGAGCTTCTGCGGCAGGATGAAGGTCGCCCCCATCCCCGGCGTGAAGCCGTAGCGCATGAAATTGGTGGTGTAGATGTTCTCGCGGCCGAGCACGACCAGGTCGGCGAACATCCCGAGCACGAATCCGCCGCCGATGCCGTGCCCCTGCATCGCCGAGATCACCGGCACCGGGCACTGCAGCGGCAGGCTGTACAGGGCGCGATCGGTGAAGGCACCGCGCCCGTCGGACAGGTTCATCAACTGTTCCTGGGTGCCGCCGCTGGCGAAGTAATTGTCGTAACCGGTGAGGATCACGACCTTGCAGTCCGGCTGGCGCTCCACCTCCGCGAACGCCTCCATCAGGCCTTCGGTGATGCCTTCGGAGAAGGTGTTCTTGCTGACCCGGTCCTGCATCCGGATCTGCAGGACGTGCGGCGCGACGAACTGCAGGTCGACGGCTTTCTCCGCGCTCACGTCGCGCCCTCCCACGGGAACTGGCCGGTCTTCACGTAGCGCGAGATCCGCTGCAGATTCTCGACATCGGAGAACACGTCGCGATTGGCGGCCAGCGCCTTCGCTTCGGCGGTTTCGACCGAGGCCTCGATCGCGCCCATGTAGCGCTTGTAGCGCGCCACGCTCTTCTTGTTGAGCCGGCGCAGGCGCAGCAGGTTCTTGCGCAGCAGGTTCTCGCTGTTGTCCTCGTAGGCATCGACGAGGCCCCAGGCCTGTGCGGTCTGCACCGTCACCGGCTGGGTCGACAGGGTCATGTAGTTGGCCCTGGCATAGCCGATCCGGCGGACCAGGAACGGCAGGACGCAGGCCGGCATCAGCCCGAACAGCAGTTCCGACAGGCTGAACACCGCCGCCGAATCCGCGAGCACGATGTCGCAGGCCGCGACGAAGCCGATGCCGCCGGCGTTGGCCTTGCCGCGGACGTGCGCGATCGAAACGAACGGGCCGTTGGCGAGCCGGCACCACAGGTCGTACATCGGCTTCGGATTCTGTTCCGGCACGCCGTCGCCATCGAAGCTCTTCTGCAGTTCGGCGAAATCCGCGCCGAAGCAGAAGACCTCGGGCAGGCCTTCGAGCACGACGATCTTGGCGCGTTCTTCGCAGACGTCGATCGCCGCAACGAATTCCGCGATCAGCCGGTCGTTGATCGCGTTGTTCGCTTCGGGGCGGTGGATCTGCAGATAGGCGATGTCGTCGTCGAAACGGACCCGCAGCGTGGTGAAGGCACTGAAATCCATCAGCCGACCCACTCGTATTCGCGGTGGAATTCCTTGATTTCCTTCAGGAACAGCACCGGCTTGCCCATCGCGGAGCGGGCGCGCGGAATGAAGTTGCCGTCGAGCACGACGTTGCGGGTGCCGAACTTGACGGCGTTGCTGCCGACCAGCAGGCGATCGTATTCCTCCATCGTCAGCTCGATGCGACGGTCGAGGTGTTCCTTGACGCCCATCCGGCGCAGGCGCTCCTGGCCTTCCTTGCGGGCGACGCCGCTGAAGAACTCGGAGCAGCAGCCCGAACCGTAGGAGAAGGCGCCGATGCGCTTCGGCGTTTCGAAATCGCCGTGCTCGATGGTGCTGAGGATCGCCAGCGACATGGTCGCGCCCATGATGTTGGCGATGCGCTGGCAATAGGCCATGCCGGGCAGGACGCGCCGCTCGAAATCCTCCTCGATCTCCTGCGGCTTGGCGCGGACCATCTTGCGCATCATGTTGCGGTGCGCGCCCTTGACCATGCCGCCGAACGGACAGTGATAGGCGATGTAGGAGAAGGTCTTCGCGAAGTCGGCGTCGGGTACGCGCTTGCGGTATTCCAGGAAGCTGTTCTCGCAGCAGTCGAGATACGACAGCAGCGACAGGTCCGAGTCGCCGGCGTCGCCGTCGGCGGTCGGGCGGCAGGTGTCCATCACCTCGTAGCCGTAGTAGCCGTTGGCGCCGACGTCGACCTGGAAGATGTACGGCTGTTCGCTGATCAGCATCGCGACCGCGCCCGAGCCGTTGCTGGGTTCGGCGAACGACCAGTCGGCGGTGAGCGCGTCGCCGCCGTCCTCGACCATGAAACGGGAAATGTCGGTGGCGAGCACCAGCGCCTTCGCGCCCGGGGAGGCCTGCGACAGGATGAAGTTCACCGCCATCTGGATGCCGGCGGCGCCGGAGTAGCAGGCGTTCTTGATCTCGAACAGCCGGCAATTGCGGTTCAGGCCCAGCAGCGAATGGCAGTAGGTGCTCATCGACTTGCCGAAGTCGAAACCGGATTCGGTGCAGGTAATCACCAGCTCGATCCGGTCGCGCTCTTCCGGGCTGAGCGCGTCGATGATGGGCTTGGCGGCGTTCACCGCGAAGGTGATCGGGTCTTCGTACGGCAGCGCGACCGTCTTTTCCTTCATCAGCAGATTCTCGAACCGGGTGGTGTCGAGTTTCCGGTGCTCGGACAGCTTCCTGACGTCCAGGAAT
Organism: Lysobacter hankyongensis; assembly: GCF_039543145.1. Classification (NCBI taxonomy): domain Bacteria; kingdom Pseudomonadati; phylum Pseudomonadota; class Gammaproteobacteria; order Lysobacterales; family Lysobacteraceae; genus Lysobacter; species Lysobacter hankyongensis. Next base: position 69,953 of record NZ_BAABJE010000014.1, read on the forward strand.
GCCGTTCCGGCGAACACGTTCATTGCTTCGATGCCAACTGCTTTCATCCTGTTTCTCCAAACCAAAAAAGTGTTGATTCCTGTCGTGTCCGCGACGGCGGGGGTCAGGGACGCCCGTTGTCGTGGAGCAATTCCCGCCAATCCAGCTTCGCGCCCCGCACCCACAATTCCGCGATCTTCTCGGTCTCGCCGGTCTCGACCAGCCGGCGGATGAATTCCTGCCCGGCCTGGGTGTCGCCGATGTCGAGCTTGTCGCCGGCGCCGGCCCTGACCGATCCGCGGAAGACCTTGCGGTGGTAGAAGTTGTCCTTCTCCTTCAGGAAACCGTCGAGCAGTTCGTCGAATTCGTCGACCGAGCGGACGACGAAGGCGACGCGTTCCTGCATCTCGGTCCTGCCGGTCTGCAGGGTGTAGGCGATCCGGCGCAGAGTGTCGGCGCTGCGGTCGGTCTTCGCGAGGAACGCCGGATAGGCCTGCAGCGTGGCGTGCAGGGTGTCCGCATTGCGCGCCGAGAACACCAGCAGCTGCGCGTCGTCGGCGTCGTCCTGGCCATGGCCGGCGCTGCGATCGACGTATTCCTCGATGACCACGTGCGCGTTGACGCCGCCGAATCCGAAACTGCTGACCCCGCCGATGCGCGTTTGCCCGGCCGGAACCTCCCAGTCGATCGCCTGCTGCGCGATCCTGTACGGCGTGCGGCGCAGGTCGATCAGCGGGCTGATCGTGTCGCAATGCAGGCTCCGCGCGATCTTCCTGTTGCGGATCTGCAGGATGACCTTGATCAGGCCGACGACGCCGGCGCCGTACTCGAGGTGGCCGATGTTGGATTTGATGCTGCCCAGCCAGCAGGGATAGTTGTCCTGTTTCTCCGCGGCAGCATCGGCGTCCAGCAATTCCCTGGCGACGGTCTTCAGGCCGGTGATTTCGACTGGATCGCCCAGTTCGGTGCCGGTGCCGTGGCATTCGATGTAGCCGACGCGCTGAAAGTCGATGCCGGCGTCCTGGATCGCGCGCCGGATCACCGCGGCCTGCGCGTTCGGGTTCGGCGCCGTGAGCGAAGTCGTGCGCCCGCCGTGGTTCTCGGCGGCGCCCTTGATCACGGCGTAGATGTCGTCGCCGTCGCGCTGCGCGGCGCGCAGCGATTTGAGCATCAGCATGGCGACGCCTTCGCCGCGCACGTAGCCGTTGGCCTTGTCGGAGAAGGTCTTGCAGCGACCGTCCTCGCAGAGCATGCCCGACTTGGCGAAGCTGATGTACACGTCCGGCGCCAGCAGCGCGTTGACGCCGCCGATGATCGCGACGTCGCAGTGGCCGCCGCGGATCGCCTCGATGGCGCGGTACACCGCGACCAGCGAACTGCTGCAGGCGGTGTCGATCGGATTGCTGGGGCCGTGCCAGTCCATGTAATAGCTGATGCGGTTCGGCCCGACCGAGGACACGCTGCCGGTGACCGAATACGCCTCGACCGGCAGGTGCGCCATCAGGCTGATGTAGCTGGTGGGACCGCAGCCCATGTAGATGGCGGTGTTGGTGCCCTTGAGGCTGTCGCCGCCGTAGCCCGCGTCCTCCAGGCATTCCCACACCGACTGCATCATCAGCCGCTGTTCCGGGCTCATGTACGTCGCTTCCGCCGGCGATATGCCGAAGAACAGCGGATCGAATTCCTTCATGCCTTCGATGAAGGATCCCCAGCGGCTGACGCCCGGATAATCGCGCCAGTCCCAGCGGTCCGCCGGGATCTCGCTGATCATGTCGCGCTCGCCTTCGAGCATCCGCCAGAATTCGTCGGGGTTGTTCGCGCCGGCGATGCGGCAGCTCATGCCGACCACGGCGACATCCTGGTCGCGATAGCTGGCGCGGTTGCGATACGCCTCGCGGAACCGGCGCGCGAACTGCGAGACCGAGGCGTCGCCGGCGGCCGGCGCGCGCGCGGCGGGCTTGGCCGCGGCGGCGCCCGCGGCGGCATTCGCCGCCGGTTTCGCGGCCTTGCCACCGCTCACCGCAAGCTTCTTCGTCATCTCCGCGGCGTGGTTGTCGGCGAGGAACTGGCTGAAACGCAGCAGGTTCGAGGCCTCGAACATCGCCGTCGGCATCAGGTTCAGGTCGTAGACGTGGTTGAGGTGCGACACGAAGCTCGAGATCAGGATCGAGTCGAAGCCGAAATTGGTCCAGTCTTCGGTGTCGCTGATCTGGTTCGGTTTCATCTTCAGGTGCTGCGCGGCCTGCAGGCGCATTTCCTGCAGGATCTCGCGCTGCAGCTTGTCGAGTTCGGCCGACGACTGCTGCGCCTGCGGCGCGGCCGCGGCGGCCGCGACCGGTTTCGGCGGTGCGAACAGCGCCGCGTGCGCGTTCTTCTGCCCGAACAGCGGCAGCAGGTTGGCGTGCGGCGAGGCGATGGCCAGGCGCATCGCCTTCAGGCCTTCCGCGCTGGGCAGCGGCTTGATCGCATAGGTGCGGGCGAGGGTCTCGCGACTGGCGTCGTCGAGCTGCATCGCGCCTTCTTCCCACAGCGGCCAGTTGATCGAGATCGAGATGCCGCGCGCCTGCTGCGCGCGCACCCGTGCGGCGCGCGCTTCGACGTAGGCGTCCATGTAACCGTTGCCGGCCGCGTAATCGAACTGGCCGGCGTTGCCGAGGGCACCGGCGACCGACGAGAACGCGACGAACGCATCGAGCGGACAGCCGGCGGTGGCGCGATCGAGGTTTTCGATGCCCTGCACTTTCGGCGCCAGCACCCGGTCCATCGATTCGGCGGTCTTGTGGACCAGCAGCGCGTCATCGAGCAGGCCCGCCGCATGCACCACGACATCGATGCCCGGGAATTCGGCGACGATCTTTTCGATCTCGTCGCGTCTGGCGATGTCGCAGCGACGCAGGACCACGGTCGCGCCGGTGGCCTGCAGGGCTTCGATGCGCGCGGTCTCCGCGGCGTCAGGCGTGCGCCGGCCGAGCAGGATCAGGGTGCTGCCCTTGCTGCGCGCTGCGATGTCCTGCGCGACCAGCAGACCCAGCGCGCCGAGGCCACCGGTGATCAGCGCGGTGCAGCCGTCCCGCCACGCGAATTCGGCGCCGATGTCGGCATCGGCGTCCTGATACTCCGGCGCCACGTAGTCGTCGCCGGACTTCAGCCGGATCTCGATCTGCGAATGCTCCATCGACACCGTCTTCAGCGCCGGCCACAGGCCGCGCGCGAGGCGATCGTTCGCGGCGGTGCGCAGTTCGAGCACCGAACGGGTGTCCTTGTCCCGGGCCAGCGACTGCGCCGCCGCCAGCAGTGCCCTGGTGGTTGCGACGTAATCGTCGCCCGCCTCCACCACGCGTACCGGTCGGTCGTCCGCCGTCGGCGGCGCCACGGTTTTCCAGACCGGCCGATGGAAGCTCAGGCGGTCCTGCTTCGCGTTGAGATCGATCTCGCGGGTCTGGAAGCCCTCGATGATCACCAGCACCCGGCCGTGTTCGTCGGTGGCGGTGTAATGGAAACCGTCGGCGCGCTTGCGCGCATGCACGAACATCGTGTCGACCAGCGCATCGACGACCAGCGTGCTCGTCACCGCGAACGGCACCACGTTCGCTTCCGGGTTGTCGACCAGGGCGAGGCCGCTCTGGATGATGCTGTCGAGCGCACCCGCATCCATCGCCATGCCGCGCGCGGACGAACCCGGCAGGCGGATCTTCATGACGCCTTCGCTGCGGTCCTCCGACATGAAAATCTCTTCGACGCCGCGATGGGACGGCCCCAGCTCGACGCCGCGGTTGCGGTAGGTCTGGTAGAACGCGGCCTTCGACGGGCCGGGCCGGTGGCTGATCGCGCGCAGCGCGTCCAGGTCCACGGTCCGCTCGTAGCCCCGGGCGGCCAGGTATTCGGCGGTCTTCTGCACCGAGACCCGGCTCTGGAAATGCACGCCCTGGTCGGTGCTGACTTCCACGCCGAACTGGCCGGCGCCGCCCGGGTACACGCGCACGGTGACCGTGCGCTTGTCCTTCACGGTGAGCGCGTTCACGAACACGCTGTCGCTGAGCACCAGCATCGCGTCGTCGCCCGGAGGCGCCGAGGCCGCGACCGCGGCGCGGGCGATCTCCAGATACGCCATGCCGGGGAGGATCTTCTGGCCCTGGATGATGTGATCGGCGAGAAACGGTTCGCTGCCGTCGTAGACGGCGCGGAATTCGCCGATCGGGTAATCGCTGTTCGTGTCCATCGATGCGGAAGTCTTCATGGATTCATCGCCAGGGAACGCCGTGCCTGTTCGCCGTCCGCAGCGCCCTGCGACGGCGGCGGCACCAGGGCGCGCACGTAGAAATTGCTGATCTTCACGAGCGTCTCGCCGCTTTCGCTGAGGATGTGGATGTTGAACTGGAGGATGCCGGTGCCTGCGGCGCCGGCATCGCCGGAGCGCTCGACCAGCACGTGGCAGTGCGGCGTCAGGCTGCCGAGGATCTCGATCTCGTCGATCGCGAACGGCAGATGCGGCACACCGCCTTCGTCGGCCGCCAGCAGCGCGACAACCGTCTGCAGGGCGCCGTCGATCAGGGTCGGATGCAGGATGTACTGCTCGAAATCCTTCGACAGCGACGGATCCAGCGCGAGTCTGGCCAGCGCGCAGCCCTCGCCGATCGCGACCTCCTGGATGACCCGGAAGGTCGGACCGTAGTCGAAGCCGAGGGTCTGGAAGATCCGGTAATAGCGCTCGCCGTCGTGGCGTTCGCCGCAGCGCTGCCGCCATTCCGCCAGCGACGGCTGCGACGCGGATTCGGCGTCGCGGCCATCGTCGAACAGCGCGCGGCCTTCGCAGTGCACCACGGTCTCCTGGTCGACGTCGACGGTGGTGATCGCGAATTCCGCGGCGTTGCCGCCGGCGCCGTTCGCGCTGCGCAGGCCGATCTTCAGGTCCTGCTGCGGGTCGGTCAGCGACAGCGGCTGCACCCAGTAGATGTCGCGCAGGCTGCGCACGCGCCGCTGGCCGGCGATGCTGGCGGCGACGCAGGCCATTTCGATGAAGCCCGCGCCCGGGAACACCGCCTGGCCCTGGATCCGGTGATCGCGGGCGTAGTAGCGGTTGCCGTCGAGCGCGGCATCGAAGCGGACCTGATCCAGGGTCGAGGCATTGTGCGAAATCAGCGGATGCAGGCGCGACGGCATCGCTGCCGCGGCCGGCACCGCTTCCGCGGTCGCGAATTCGACCGCCCAATGCCGTTCGCGCGCGAACGGATACACCGGAGCGCCGACGACGGGCCGCAGCGGGGCGTCGTCCAACCGCGCCCATTCGACCTTGCCGCCTTCGGTCCAGAATGCGGCCAGTCCGGCGAGATCGCGCGATGCGCACAGCGCCTGCATGCGCTCGCGCTGTTCGCGCGTGGCGTAGCCGGCGCCGGCGCGCGGATCGATGCGGCCCTGCCACAGATGGTTCTGGCCGGCGACGAGCGCGCCTGCGACAAGCGTGGGATCGGCATCGAGCCAGCGCTGCAGCGTCTGCCGCAGCTGCTGGGCGCTGCCGACGATCAACGCCAGCCGCTCGGGCATCGCTTCGCGGCCGATCTGCAGGGTGCGGCACAGGGCCGCGACATCGCAGTCGGGATTGAGCGCGAGGAAATCGACGTGACGCCAGGCGTACTCGCGCAGGCGTTCGGCGTTCATCGCCGACAGCACGAACAGCGCGTCGCCGCCCGCGGTGGCGGGGACGGCGGCCGCGGCCGGCACGTACTCTTCGAGCACCGCGCAGGCGTTGACGCCGCCGGCGCCGAAGGCGTTGATGAGCGCGCGACGCGGCACGCCCGCGGGCGATTCCCATGCGCTCAGGCCGGTCTGCAGATAGCACGGCGCCCGCCCGAAATCGATATCGGGATTGACGACCTCCGAATGGATGCTCGGCGCGATCTGCCGGTGCCGGAACTGCATCAGGATCTTGGCGATGCCGGCGATGCTGGTCGCCGACTCGGCGTGGCCGATGTTCGCCTTCAGCGACGCCAGCGCGCAGAACCCGGTGTCGGCGGTCTGCTGCGCGAAGGCCTGGGTGATCGCCGCGACTTCGAGGCTGTCGCCCATCTGCGTCCCGGTGCCGTGGCCTTCGATGAAGCCGATCGAACGCGCCGGCACGTCGGCCTGCGCCAGCGCCTGCGCGATCACGTGCGCCTGCGAGTTCGGATTCGGCGTGGCATAGCCGTTGGAGCGGCCGCTGTGATCGTAGGCGCTGCCGCGGATCACGCCGTAGATCCTGTCGCCGTCGCGTTCGGCGAGGCGCAACGGTTTGAGCACCAGCGTGCCGACGCCTTCGCCGGGGATGAAGCCGTCGTCGCCGGCGCCGTAGCTGCGGCACTGGTCGCCGACCGCGAGCATCCGGCGGTGGCAGAACGACTGGTACTTGGCGGGATGCAGGTACAGGTTGACGCCGCCGGCCAGCGCGACCTGGCATTCGCGGCGGCGCAGGCTTTCGCAGGCCAGATGCACCGCGACCAGCGACGACGAGCATGCGGTGTCGACCGGCATGCTCGGGCCCTGCAGATCCAGCGCGTACGAGACCCGGTTCGCGATCGACCAGGGCATCGCGCTGGGCGTGACCATCCGGCCGCGCTGCCAGGCTTCCGGCGCGAGCAGCTGATACGAGTTGGTGGTGACGCCCACGAACACGCCGACATCGGCGCTCTTGCCCTTCGGATAGCACTGTTTCAGGCGTTCGCGGGTGTAGCCGGCATCCTCGATCGCCGACCAGGCGGACTGCAGGAAACGACGCTCCTGCGGATCGATGATGTTCGCTTCGGCATCGGCGATGTTGAAGAAGCCGGCGTCGAACTTGTCGAAGTCTTCGAGGAACCCGCCCCACTTGCAGTAGATCTTGCCGTTGTCCGACTGCGCGGGGTCGGCGTCGTAGAAATCGGCGTAGTTCCAGCGGTTTTCGGGCACGAGCTGGATGAGATCGGTGCCGGAACGCAGGTGTTCCCAGAACGTGTCGAGATCGTCGGCCTGCGGGAACGACGCGTGCACGCCGATGATCGCGATCGGTTCGGCGTGCGCGCCGACCGGCTCCGCGACCTGCACCGGCTGCGCGGCGACCGGCGCCACGACTGCGGGTGCGGCTTCAGCCGGGGCATCGGCGGCGATCGCCGGCGTCGCGGCCGCGGGTGCGACCGTCGCGTTGACGGCGAGCCGGCGCGACAGCGCCGCGGCCGCGTGTCCGGTCAGGTAGGCCGCGAGCTCGGCGACGGTCTCGTATTCGTACATCAGGGTCTTCGGCAGATCGCCGAGATCCTGTTCGAGGGTCGCGTTGAGGCGGCCGATCATGATCGAGTCGAAGCCGAAGGCCTCGAAGCGTTCGTCGATGTCGATCTGGGCGACCGGGATCCGGGTTTCGGCGTGGACCAGTTCGCACAGATAGCGCTGGGCCTGCGCCAGCAGTTCGCCGTCGGCGGCGGGTGCGGCGACGGTCGCGACCGTCGCCACGGCCCGCGCGGGCGACGTAATCGCCGACGAGGGATCGCAATGCGCCGCGATCTTCGCCGGATGGCCGTACAGCGCCAGCGCGCGCGACAGATCGGAACGCAGCAGCGTGTCCCAGTAGCCGATGCCGATGTCGGTCGGCAGCGCGCAGAGGCCGGTGCGTTCTTCGGTGCGCTGCAGATCGGCGGCCGACAACTGCATGCCGCCGGCCAGCCAGTACGGCCAGCCGATGGACAGGGTCTTGCCGAAGCGCTCGCGACGGGCGCGCGCCTGTTCGCGGTGTTCGGCGAACGCATCCATGAACGCGTTGGCGTAGGCGTAGTCGGTCTGGCCGACGTTGCCGAAGCTGCCGGCGCCGGAGGAGAACAGCACGAACAGGTCCAGCGGTTCGTCGGCGGTGAGCCGGTCCAGATGCAGGGTGCCCTGCACCTTCGGCGCCAGCACCCGGCGGAACTGCGCATGATCCTTGCGGATCAGCAGCGCATCGTCGTTGACCCCGGCGCTGTGGATCACGCCGTTGAGCGCGCCGAAGCGCGCCTTCGCGCCGATCACCAGATCGTGCGCGCGGTCGGCGTCGGCGACGTCGGCCTGCAGATAGGTCGCTTCCGCGCCGAGCGCGTGCAGCTGTTCCAGCTTCTTCTCGCCGGCGGCGTCGAGCGCCGAACGGCCGCTGAGCACCAGCCTGGCGCGGTAATGCTCGGCCAGATGACGCGCGAACAGGAAGCCCAGGCCGCCCAGACCGCCGGTGATCAGATACACGCCGCCGTGTTTGAGCGGCATGTCGCCGACCGCCGCGGACGCCGGCGTCCGTTCGGTCAGGACGCGCACGGAGCGCTGCGCCTGGGCGCCGCCGTCCGTCCGGTAGCGGACCTCGGTTTCGCGCTGCGGCGGTGCCTGCAGCTCATCGATGATCGCGGTGACGGTGTCGATGACGCGGTTCGCGGGATCCGCACCGGCATCGTGTTCGAGCGTGAGCACGCGGCCGTGGTAGCGGTTGTTCTCGAGCGCGAGCGACCGGTAGAACGCGGCCAGCGCTTCGCAGGCCGCGGTGTTCGCGCCGGCGTCGGCGTCGAAGTGCGACACGAAGGCGCACGGCGCGTGTCTCGCGGTGGCGAGCGCCTTGCACAGCCCGAACAGCGCGTCGACGCCGACCTGCAGCGCGCGTTCGGCCGCGGTGGCGTCGCTGCCTGCCGGGAGGCGCGCGGCGTTGGCGTTGTGGATCACGTGGGTCGGCAGGCGTCCCTGGCCGCGCAGCGCGTCCAGCAGCGCTTCGAAATGCCGCGGCTGCGACGCATCGAGCGTGAAGCGGTCGCCCGCGTCCTGCACGAAACCATCGGCCTGGCCCAGACGCACGAGCACGATGGCTTTCAGCGGCGACGCGGGGTGCAGCCGGGCCTTGATCTGTTCGAACAGCAGATCGTCGCTGTCGACGATCAGCAGGGTGTCGTCGGCGCCGAACGCGACGCGCTGCGCGGGCAGCGCGGCGGCGCGCCAGGCCGGCGCGTAGTACGTCGCGTGCCTGGGTTCGATCGCCGCGACCGGCGCGGCGGCCTGCACCGGCGCAGGCGCAGGCGCCACGATGGCGGCAGGCGTCGCGACGGTCTGCGCGGCGGCCACCGGCTGCGGCCAATAGCGTTCCTTCGCGAACGGATAACCCGGCACCCGATGCAAGCGGCGCGGCTGGTCACCGACGTGATAGGCGGTCCAGTCGATGTCGGCGCCCTGCACCCACAGTGCGGCCAGCGCCGCGGACTGCACGGCGCCTTCGCGCTGCCGCAGCGCGGCGGCCTCTTCGGTCGGAATCGCCGCCTCGTGGGCGCGGGTCACGGTGCCGCGATGGCCGACGGGCTTGCCGGACAGGAAATCGCGCAGCTGCGACTGCAGCTCCGGAAGGGAGGCGGCCACCCACGCGGCGCGTTCGCGCATCGCATCGCGACCGACCTGCAGGGTGTAGGCCAGGTCCTGCAGCGTCACGCCGGAACCGTCGTTTTCGAGGAACTGCAGCAGTTCCTGCGCCATGGTCCGCACCTGCTCGGCGCTGCGCGCAGACAGCGGCACGATGCAGGGTTGCGGCTGCGCCGGCTGCGGACGCAGCGTCGGCAGGTATTCCTCGATCACCACGTGCGCGTTGGTGCCGCTGAAACCGAAGGCGCTGACCGCGGCGCGGCGCTTGCGGCCTGATGCGGGCGTCCAGTCGTGGGCGCTGCGGCTGACGTAGAACGGCGACGCGCCGAAATCGAACAGCGCGTTTTCCTGTTTCAGATTGACGTTCGGCGCCACCATGCCGTTGCGCAGGCTGAGCAGCACCTTGTGCACGCCGGCCACGCCGGCGGCGCCGGAGGTGTGGCCGAGGTTGGTCTTGACCGCGCCGAGGGCGCAGCCGTTGCGCTTGCCGCCGTGTTCCTTGAACACGGTGGACAGCGCTTCGAGTTCGATCGGATCGCCGAGCTTGGTGCCGGTGCCATGGGTCTCGACGTAGTTGATCGTGGTCGCGTCGATGTCGTGGCGGCGATAGACGTCGCGCAGCAGTTCGATCTGGCTGTTGACGCTGGGCGCGGTGATGCCGTTGGTCTTGCCGTCCTGGTTGATGCCGGAACCGATGATCACGCCGTAGATCTCGTCGCCGTCGCGTTCGGCGTCGGAGAGACGCTTCAGCACTACCGCACCGACGCCCTCGCCCGGCACGAAGCCGTCCGCGCCGTTGTCGAAGGTCTTGCACTGGCCGTCGCGCGAGAGCATGCCCGCGCGGCACATGCCGAGATACGACTCGGGGATCAGGTACAGGCTGACGCCGCCGGCCAGACCCATGTCGATCTCGTGATTGAGCAGCGCCTGGCAGGCCAGATGGATCGCCACCAGCGACGAGGAACAGGCGGTATCGATCGGGATCGCCGGACCCTTCAGATTCAGGTGATAGGCGATGCGGGCCGCGCCGATGGCGAAACTGTTGCCGGTGGTTTCGACGGTCAGCGGATTGCCCTTGGCGAGCAGCAGCGAGTACTCGCTGCTCATGATGCCGAGGTAGACGCCGCACTTGCGGTTGCTCAGCGCCGCGCTGGAATAGCCCGCGTCCTGGAACGAGCGATAGCTTTCCTGCATGAACAGGCGATGCTGCGGGTCCATGATCTCGGCTTCGGACGGCGAGATCTGGAAGAACATCGGGTCGAATTCGTCGGCGCCGTCGAGCATGCCGAGCCACTTGCAGTAGACCTTGCCGGGCTTGCCCGGCGTGGGGTCGTAGTACGCGGCGACATCCCAGCGCTCCGGCGGGATTTCGCGGATCGAATTGCGGCCCTCGACGAGATTGCGCCAGTACTGTTCGAGATTCTCGGCGCCTGGATAACGCCCGGACATGCCAACGATGGCGATCTTTTCGGCATTGCGCACCGGCTGCGCGGCTGCGGCGGTTTCGACCGCGGCCGCGGCAGGCGCGCCGCGCGAACGGCGACGCAGCGCGTTCTGCGCAAGCGGCGCGACCGGCGTGAAGGACGGCGGCGGCGCGGCCTTCGACGGCACGTTTGCGGGGGTCGCCGCCGTCGCCGGTGTCGCTGCCGGCGGCACCGCAACCGCGGGCGTCGCGGTTTGCGTCGCCAGGGGCTGCGGCAGACGATCCGGCGGCAGCTTCGCCAATTCCTCATGCACGAAGCGCGCGAGCGCATGCAGGTTGGAATAGTCGTAGACGCGGGTCGCGGAGATGTCGAGCCCGTAGGCCTTGTTGATCGTCTTCACCCATTCGACGCCGACGATCGAATCCAGGCCGAGATCGACGAACGACTGGTCGTAATCGATCGCCGCTTCGTCGAGATACAGCGCCTGCGCGAGGCTGGCGCGCAGTTCCGGCTTCAGCGATTCCACGGTGTGGCGGCCGGCCTGCGCGGCCGGTGCCGGTGCCACCGGCACGGTGGCCGCGGGCGGATCGAAGGTCGGCAGATCGAGCACCACGCTCGGCACCGACGCCGCGGCGGGCACCGGTTTGGTGGGCGCGGGTGCAGGCGCGGGCGTCGAAGGCGCCGGATTCGCGGCTGCCGGTTTCGCCGATGCCTGCGGCAACTGGCTTTCGACGTAGACGCTCAGCGCCGCGAGGTTCGCGTAGTCGTAGACGCGAGTGGCGCCGATCTCGAGACCGAGGCCCTTGTTGATGTTCTTCACCCACTCGACGCCGACGATGGAATCCAGGCCGAGATCGACGAACGGGCGATCGTCGTCGATGTTCGCTTCGTCGAGATACAGCGCCTGGGCGAGCGAGCGCTTGAGGAAGCCGCGTACGTCGACGCGCGCCTCCGCGTCGGCGGCGACCGGTGCCGGCGTCCCCATGACGGGCGTGGCGGCCGCCACCGGTGCCGGCAGCGGCGTCGGGATCGACACGATTGAGGCCGGCATCGCCGTCGTCGCGTCCAGCGCGGCGAGGCGCGATGCGTTCGGCTTCGGCCGATGGCCGCCGACGATCGAGGGCACGGCGACCGGTTCGGCCAGCGCGATCGCATTGGGCTTGCCCAACCGCGGCGCATCGGTGAACACGGCGAGCGGCATGACGGCGGCCGCATGCGTCGCGGCATCGCTCGCACCGGCCGGGACGAATCCGCGCCAGCGCAGACCGACGACGCCGTGGGCGTCGCACCAGTCCATGTCGAGTACGGGCGTATCGCCTTCGTTCCAGCGCGCCCAGATCCACATCGGCGAGCCGCAGGCGGAGAACACCCCGAGCGAGGCGAGCTCGTGTGGTGCCAGACGATCGAGCCCCAGCACCGGGGCGATGGCGTCGAACACGTGATCCGCGAACGCCGGATCGAGCATCGTGCCGGGCGACGGCGCGGGACGTTCGTCGCCGGCGGCGATCAGCAGTTCCCCTGCCCCGCGCCACAGTCGCCAGGCGGCCGGTGCGCGATCGCCCGGCCACGCCGTTTCCGCCATCCGCGCCGCGATCGCGGCGAGATCGAGCGCGGTGGCCGCGGACGAGGACGCGACTTCGCCGGAGCCCTGCGCATGCACGCATTCGTCGGCGTCGCCGCTGTAGATGTCGAAGTCGATGCCGCCGGTGGTGGCGGGATACAGCGCGATGTGCAGCGGCCGTGCGCCGTCGGCGACGAAGGGCGCCGCGAAACGCAGCGCGCCGAGTTCGACCGCGGTGGTGGCGGGCGCTTCGCGGCGGGCGCAGGCCAGGGCCGCACGCGCCATTTCGAGCAGCAGCGAGGACGACAGCGCGCCGTCGCCTGCCGTCGCCGGCAGGATCGAAGAGAACCGCAGCTGATCGAGATCGGACGTGTTCTCGTGCAGCAGCGGATGCAGCGCGGAGGCGCGCTGCGTCGCGGCCTGCGGCCCGATGTGCGAGAACAGACCCACGGTCGGGTCGATCCAGTATTTTTCCCTCGCGAACGGATAGGTCGGCAGATGAAGGCGGCGCGGGCCGTGCTTGCCGTGGAACTTGCGCCAGTCCAGATCGAGGCCCTTGGACCACAGTTCCGCGAGCTTCGGCAGCTTGCGCTGCGCGATCCACTTGTCGAGCACTTCCTCGTAATCGTCGTCGGTGACGAACAGGGCCAGCATCTCCTTGTTCGCCCTGACCTGCCCGCGATGACCGCCGTCGGCGTCGCCGTCGATGTGCGCGCTGAGCGCGTCCTGCAACTGCCTCGTCGAATCGACGACGAACGCCAGCCGCTCTTCCATCGCTTCGCGACCGACCTGCAGCGTGTAGGCCAGCGCGACGTGATCGATGCGCTGATCCGCATCCGACGCGTCCTGCAGCATGAACAGCAGATCGCGCACCTTCTGCATCAACTGCTCGGGCGTGCGCGCCGACAGCGGCACGATGACCGGCAGGCCGTCGACCGCGTCCGCGGCGGGCGCGATGTATTCCTCGATCACGAAATGCGCGTTCGCGCCGCCGGCGCCGAACGACGACAGCCCGGCGATGCGCGGCACGCGCTTGCCGTCGACGAGCGGCGGCTCCCAGTCGCGCAGCTGCTGGTTGACCTCGAACGGCGTGGTGCCGAAGTCGATGTTCGGGTTCAGCCGCTGCGAATGCAGCGAGGGCACGATCTTGCGGTGGCGCAGCTGCAGCACGACCTTGCTCAGGCCGGCGATGCCCGCCGCCGATTCGCAGTGGCCGATGTTCGATTTCGCCGAGCCGATCAGGCAGAACCCGGTGTCCTGGGTGTATTCGCGGAAGGCCTTGCCCAGCGCCGCGATCTCGATCGGATCGCCCAGCTTGGTGCCGGTGCCGTGCGCTTCGATGTAGCTGACGTGGCGCGCGTCGACGCCGGCGTCGCGCAGCGCGTCGGCGATCACCGCCGCCTGCGCCTGCGGATTCGGCACGGTGTAGCCGTTGGTCTTGCCGCCGTGGTTCAGCGCGCTGCCGCGGATGATCGCGTGGATCGCGTCGCCGTCGCGTTCGGCGTCGGAGAGGCGCTTGAGCACGGCCACGCCCACGCCTTCGCCCGGGATGTAGCCGTCGCCGCCTTCGCCGAAGCTCTGGCAATGGCCGGTGCCGGAGATGAACTGTCCGGCGCTCAGCATGCTGTACTTGTCGGGATGGATGCTGAGGTTGACGCCGCCGGCCAGCGCCATGTCGGTGCGGCCCAGACGCAGATCCTGGCAGGCGAGATGAATCGCCGTCAGCGACGACGAACACATGGTGTCGAGCGTCATGCTCGGCCCATGCAGGTTCAGCGCATAGGACACGCGGTTGGCGATGCTGGCGAGGCTGCCCGAGCGGTTGTATTCGCCGTACATCACGCCGGCGTAGACGCCGACCTGTCCCGGCAGCCCGTTCGCGCGCGGCAAGCGGAGGCTCTTGCGCGAATAGCCGGCGTCTTCGATCGCCATCCAGGCGTGCTGCAGGAACATGCGCTCCTGCGGGTCGATGTACGGCGCTTCGCGCGGCGAGATGTTGAAGAACTGCGGGTCGAATTCGTCGACGCCGCGGATGAAGCCGCCCCACTTGCTGTAATGGCCGGGCTGCTCGCGATCGCTGGTGTAGTAGTCCTGCCAGCGCCAGCGCTCGGCCGGAATCTCGACGATGCAGTCCTTGCCGTCGTGCAGATTGCGCCAGAACTCGCGCAGGGTTTCCGCTTCCGGATAGCGGCCGCTGAGGCCGACGATCGCGATCGGTTCGGAGGTCATCGACGGGCCGGAGGGACCGCGGCGGACCAACGCGCCCGGCGCGGCGGCCTTGCCGCGCAGCGCAGGCTTGAGGGCCGGACGCGAGGTGCCCGGCGCGGGTGCCGCCGGTGCCGGACGCGGTGCGACCGCAGCGGCGGTCGCCGTGCCTGCGGCCGGCGCCACCAGCGCCTGCAGGCGCTCGGCATGCGCCTGCACCAGATGTTCGCTGAGCGCCGCGATCGTCTGGTATTCGAAGAACAGGGTCTTCGGCAGCGGACCGAAATGCTTTTCGAGCTGGGCGGTGAGATTCATCGCCAGGATCGAATTGATGCCGTAATTCTCGAGCGCTTCCTGGACGTCGATCTGGTTGGCGGCGATCTTCAGCACCGGCGCGAATTCGCGGCGCAGGAAGTCGCGGGCACGCGTCGACAGATCGCCGGCGAACGCGTCGCCGGCCGGCGCGGCCGCGGCGGTCTCCGGCGCTGCGGTGCGTGCGGGCGTCGGTGCCGGCGTTTCGGCGCGACGTGCCGGCGCGGGCGGCGTCGGCGCATCGAACAGCCGGCGCAGCCGGCGGCCTTCGCCTTCGATCGCGAACACTTGGGCGTGCGGGGACGCGAGCGCCCGACGGAACACCGCGAGGCCCGACGCGCTGCGCATCGGCACCATGCCGGTCTGCGCCTGCAGCCAACGCACGGCCTCGGCATCGGGACGCATGCCGCCTTCGTCCCACAGCGGCCAGTCGATCGCCACGGTGCGACCGCTGCGCTCGCCCGCCGTCACCCGGGCGTCGCGGAACGCGGCGAAGGCGTCGAGGAACCCGTTCGCGGCGGCGTAATCGGCCTGGCCGACATTGCCGAACGCCGAGACGCCGGACGAGAACAGCGCGAAAAAGTCGAGATCGAGGCCGCGGGTCGCGTCGTCGAGATGCCAGGTGCCGCGGACCTTGGGCGCCAGTACCGCGGCTACGTCCTGCACGGTCTTCTTGAGGATGACCTCGTCGCTGCGCGCGCCGGCGCAGTGCAGCACGCCGCGGATCGCGCCGATGTCGCGGCCGATCGCGTCGACGACCTGCGCGCACTGCGCGGCGTCGTCGAGGTCGAGCCGGCGGTAATGCACGCGGTCGCGGGCATCGCTGCTTTCGAAAGCGTTGTTCTCGAACGCGGCGCCGAGGCGCGCACGGAGCGCGTCGTCGTCGGCCGCACGGCCGGTGAGCACGACCTGCGCACCCCGCGCTTGCGCGAGGATGTCGCGCGCGAACAGGACGCCGAGGCCGCCGAGGCCGCCGGTGATGAGATAGACGCCATCTTCGCGATACGGCGATTCGCCGGGGGCATCGTTCGCCGGCGGCAGCAGCGTCCACGCCTGCGTGCGCCAGCCCGCGTCGGCGCAATGCAGCAGCGACAGATGCGGGCGGGTGGCGGCGTCGGCCAGATCGGCCGCGAGCCGTTCGGCCGTGGTCGTCGCATCGACGATGATCAACTGGACCGTCAGCGACGGATTTTCCAGCGCGGCGGTCCGCAGCATGCCGCCGAGACCGGCCAGCAGACGACCTTCGGCGCTGTCCGCGATCGCGCACTGGAGCAGCGTTTTCTCTGCGGAATGCCGTTTCAGCACGTCCTGCAGGCGTTCGAACAGCTGCAGCGCGACGGATTCGTAGCGCTGCGCCGGATGGCCGTCCGCAGTCGCGACCAGCGATTCGACGGTGACGCCCGCCAGCTTCGATGCCAGCGCATCCGCGACCGGCAGATCGCAAAGCAGCACGCGGACGTGGGCGAACGCCGCAGCCGGCGTCGGCTGCGCATTCGATGCATGGTCCTGGCGCGGCTGCAGCGCGCCCCATCCCGGCACCGCGACCAGCGTTTCGACCGCATCCGCCGTGGGCGCGGCGGCGCTGCGGGCGTCGAAACGGCGCGCGCAGAAGCCGCGCATCTGCACGCAGATGTTGCCGTGCTCGTCGCACAGGTCCAGATCGAGCGTGAGCTGGGCGGTATCCGTCGATTCGGCGTCGGCGCGGCGAACGAACACATGCGGGCGCGGCCCGCAATCGGCGACGATGCACAGCGATTCGAGCGCGAACGGCAGCATCGGATCGCTCGGCAGGATGCCGCGCTCGCCGAGACCGATCGCCGCCTGCAGCGCGCTGTCGATCAGCGACGGATGCAGCCCGTAGGCGGCGTTGTCCTCGCCCGCCAGGGATTCGGGCAGCGCGAGGTCGGCCAACACCTGGCCGTCGCCGCTGTCGAGCCGGACGATGCCGCGGTGCGCCGGGCCGTATTCGATGCCGACCTGGGCGTAGGTGGCGTAGACCGTGTCGGCATCCCAATGATCGCGCCCCATCGCGGCGCGCACCTCGGCCAGGTCCAGCGGCGCGGCTTCGGCAGAATCGTAGAAACGGACGCGGCCGGAGGCGTGTTCGGTGCGGTGCCCGCTTTCGGTTTCGCTGAACACGCGGAATTCGAGGAAATCGTCCTCGGCGTCGATGTCGATCAGGATGTCGCGCTCGCGTTCGACCGCGAACGGCGACAGCCACAGGACATTTTCGAACGCGAGCAGCGAGTCGGCCGCCAGTTCGGGCACCGCGTCCACGATCGCCGCACGGGCCATTTCCAGATAGGCGACGCCCGGCAGCACGCCGACCGCGGCGCCGGACGGCATCTTCACCCGATGGTCGCGGAGGAAGAATTCGCCGCCGTTCAGGCACGTGCGATAGCGCTGCTGGGTGAGGGTCGAGACATTGAGATGCACGAGCGGATGCAGTTGCGCGGGCACGCTCCGGCGCCCGGAAAACTGCCTGATCAGCTCCAGCGCGTTGGCCTTGCCAAGGCGCTTGCTTTTCAGCTCTGCCACTACGTATTCGACGAAATCCACCATGACATCCGTTCTCTCAAGTTTCCTGGATCGCGGCTTCATTGCCGCGATGCGTTGCCATTGCCACCTATCTGACGCTTGTTGCCGCCGACTCAGGCCAACCGGCGGGGCCGGAGATCGAGCCGTCCGGCCTGGCCGATTGTCCCGGCCAGATACTTCAGGCCAGTTGCTTCACCCGCGCCGCCACTTCGCTGGTGCTGAGCCGGTCTTCCTCCAACTCCGCGAACAGCTCGGCGATGGCGTCCAGGTTCGGCAGGTAATCGCCCGCCCGCGGCAGCGGCGGCGCCCCTGACGCCGGACCGGTGCTGCCCCGCACCTCGTCCTTCGACGGAATCCAGCAATGCATCCGCGCGAAGGCGTAGGTCGGGAGATGGATCAGTTCGGTCCGCTGCGCGGCTTCCGCATCGGCGCCCTGCCCGCTGGCCGTCGGACGATAACCCCGCTCGCGAAGGTCGGCGATCTTCTCCTGCAGCAGCGGATGCTGGTGCGGAGATGTGCCGCTGCGCTGCGACGGCTGGGTCGTGTAGACGCTGTCGCCCGGCACGATCCAGTAGGCATCGTCCGCGAACGGATACGGCGGCAGCGCCAGCATCGGCGGTTTGCGCTCGCCGTGCAGCGCCCGCCAATCCAGCGCCAGACCCTTCACCCAAAGCTCGCAGAGTTTCGACAGATGACCGTCGGCGATGCAGCGGTCGACGATCAACATTGCCATCGTCGAGTCCTCGCTCAGCAGGCGCACGCTCTCGCGGCCCTTGCTGACGTGCGCGGCGAACGTACCGTGCGGCAACGGCTTGTTCGAACCCGCGGCATCGATGTGGGCGGTGAGGACATCGACCACGTCCGCGACGCGGTGCGCGACGAAGCACAGCCGTTCGTCCATCGCGTCGCGATGCAGTTGCAGGCTGCCGGCGAGCGCCACCAGATCGAGCGCGGGCTCGGCCTGGATGAAGGCGCGCAGATCCTTGGCCTTCTGCAGCAGCTGGTCGGCGGTGCGCGCCGACAGCGGCACGACAACCCCGGCCGCGGGCACCGCCGCCGGTGCGACGGTCTGCGACGGCGGGGGCACGTATTCCGCGAGCACCAGATGCGCGTTGGTGCCGCTGAAGCCGAAGGAACTGATCGCGGCGTGACGCGCGGCGCCCGCGGGTGCGACCCAGTCGCGCAGGGTGGTGTTGACGAAGAACGGGCTGCCGTCGAGATGGAGATGTTCGTTCGGCGTCTCGTAGTTGATGCTCGGCGGCAGCTGGCGGTGCTGCAGTGCCAGCAGCAGCTTGATGAAGCCGGAGACGCCGGCCGCGGTCAGGCAATGGCCGATGTTGGTCTTCACCGAGCCGATGGCGCAGTACTGTCTGCGGTCGGTCGCCGGCAGGAACGCGGACTTCAATCCCTCGATCTCGATCGGATCGCCGAGTTTGGTGCCGGTGCCGTGGGCCTCGATCAGCTCGATTCGGGCGGGATCGATATCGAAGCGGTCGTAGACGTCGCGGATCAGGCGCTGCTGCGATTCCGCGTTCGGCGCGGTGATGCCGTTGGTGCGGCCGTCCTGGTTGACGCCCCAGCCGCGGATCACGCCGAGGATGCGGTCACCGTCGCGTTCGGCATCGGCCAGGCGCTTGAGCATGACCACGCCGACGCCCTCGCCCGGCACGAAGCCGTTCGCGCGCTGGTCGAAGGTGTAGCAGCGGCCGTCGGGCGACAGCATGCCGGCGTGCGCGGTCTTCAGGAACATGTCGGCGTTGGCCATGACGTACACGCCGCCGGCCAGCGCCATGTCCGACGCGCCGGTGATCAGGCTGTCGCAGGCCGAGGAAATCGCGACCAGCGACGACGAGCAGGCGGTATCGATGGAGACGCACGGTCCCTGCAGGTTCATGAAGTACGACACGCGCGCGGCCAGGATCGAGGTCGCGCCGCCGGTGAACCCGAGCGCGTTGATCTGCTGTTCGCGCGACAGCAGGTTGTAGTCGCCGTTGGCGCAGCCGACGAATACGCCGCATCGGGTGCCCGACAACCGTTCCGCCGTGTAACCGGCGTTCTCCATGCCGTGCCAGCAGCACTGCAGGAAGACGCGCTGCTGCGGATCCATCGCTTCGGCTTCGAGCGGCGACAGGCCGAAGAACAGCGGGTCGAAGCGATCGTGGCCTTCGAGCACGCCCATCCACTTCGAGTTGCTCTGCCCCAGACCCGGGTGGCCTTCCACGTAGTAGGTGCTGGTGTCCCAGCGCGAACGCGGGATTTCGCTAACGCAGTTGCGGCCGTGGGTGATGTTGTCCCAGAAGCGGTCGAGATCCTCGGCCATCGGGAAACGTCCGGCCATGCCGATGACCGCGATCTCGGTCGCGTGCATCGCGCGGGACCGTGGGCCGCCCGCGGCCGTCCCTGATGCCGATGCGGCCGTCGCGTCGTCGTCGGTCCGCCACGATTGCAGCACCGGCCAGTCGAAGAGCGCCGTCGCCGCGTAGACGGCGGATGCCGGTGCCGCATGCGCGGCGTGGGTGGTGTCGACCGATGCCGTGGACTCGGCGCCGGCAGGCGCTTCGTCGGCGGCCCGCTGCACCAGCAGATCGCGCACGTAACGCGCGAACTGTTCGACGGTCGGATAGGTGTAGACACGGGTCGCTTCGATCGCGGTCCCGTAGATCTGATTGATGCCGCGGACCCAGGTGACGCCGGAAATCGAATCGAGGCCGAGTTCGACGAAGCCGCGATCGGCGTCGATGCTGTCGGGTTCCTGGCGCAGTTCCTGCGCCATCAGATCGATCAAGCTGCGCCGGATCGCGCCGAGATCGACGCGGGCGCGTGGCGCTGCGCTCGTGGCGGCGGGCGCAGCGCTCACTGGTGCCTGTCGGGCCGGTGCGGGCGGCGCTGCGGCGCGCACGGAGGCGGTTGCTGCGGGTGCCGTTTTCGCGGGGGCTGCATTGGCGGGTGCAGGGTTGCCGGCGGATGCGCCGGCCGCGTTCGCGTCCTTCGCATCGGATGCCAACTGCTCGCCGATGTGCTGCGCCAGCTTGTGCAGGCTCGGGTAGTTGTAGACCTTGGTCGCTTCGATCGCGAGGCCGAAGTGCTCGTTGATCCTGCGGATCCAGGTCACGCTGGAAATGGAATCCAGGCCCAGGTCGACGAACTGGGCGCGAGGATCGATCTCGCTGTCGTCGACGCGCAGTTCTTCGGCGAGCAGGCGGCGGATGGCCGGCAGGATCTCGTGGCCGGCCGTGGCGGTCGCGGGCGCATGCCGCGCGGGCGTCGTGGCGGCGACAGGTTTCGCCGAGGCGTCGGCCGCGGTCTGCTGCACCGGCGCGAAACGCTGTTCGATGCGGTTCAGCGCGTCGCTCTGCCCCACCAGCGTCGATGCATGCATCTCGACTTCGCGCGCGAGCAGGGCCTGCCAGGCATCGAAGCGCGGCGCGATGCGCGCGGCCTTCCATGCGATCAGATCGCTGCGGCGGCGATGGGCGATGTCGCGTGCGAGCGACAGCGCTTCGGCCAGCACGCGATCGCGCGGCAGCACCATCAGCTGCGGATTGCGTCGTGCGAGTTCCTGGCCGGTGATCTCGCGGCCGGTGAACAGGCTGTCGCGCGCGAGATCGAAACCGAGCCGCGTCGGCAGAATGCCGGTCGCGCCCGCACCCGGGGTGAAGCCGAAATTCATGTACGGGCTGACGTAGTGGCTTTCCGCGCTGAACAGCACCGCATCGCAGAACAGGCCGAGGGTCCAGCCGGCGCCGATGCCGTGGCCCTGCATCGCCGCGATCACCGGCAGCGGGCAGCGCATGGGCAACTGGAAGACATCGATGTCGGTGAAGCGGACCTTGCCTTCCTGGATCGCCTTCAGGCCCTCGCGCGTGCCGCCCGAGGCGAAGTACGTGTCGTAGCCGGTGAGCACCACCGCCTTGTACGCCGACGACTGCCCGATCCGGTCGAAGACTTCCTGCAGACCGGCCATCAACGCGTCGGAGAACATGTTGCGTTCTTCGCGATCCTCCAGGCGCACGACCACGACGCCGTCGGCGTCGACGCTGGCGCGGACGACGGTCGATGTCAGCGGCAGTTCGCCCGCGGTCGCGGCGGCATCGGCGGCGACTTCGATGGTTTCGTCCGCGGAGAATTGCCGCGGCAGATGCGGCGAAAACGCCGATCCGATGTCGGATCCGGATTGACCGATCGCGTGCAGGCGCGCGACGAGCGCGTCCGCCGGCGTCGCGCCTGCGGCGACCGCGCCATGCACGACGGCCTCTGCGCCCGAGGCGACCGCGGATTCGAATTCGCGGGCCAGGTGCGCTTTCAGCAGGCGCAGCGCGCCGACCGACTTGTCGGCCAGACTGGCGCGCAGCGCGTCGGCCGCGGCGGCGAATGCCGCACGCGGCACCACGGTGGCGCCCCAGCCGGCGGCCTGCAGCGCGCGGCCGTCGAGCGCTTGCCCGGCGGTGACCAACCGCAGCGCCAGCGGTTCGCCGAAACGCGCGGCGAGCCATGCGGCGTCGCCGGCATCGAGACCGGATGGGTCGCCGGCGTCGGCCGCGAATCCGTAGCGCTGATCTTCGATCGCCAGCGCCAGATCGCAGGTGCTGGCGAGACGGAAGCCGGCGCCGAGCGCGGCACCGGACAGCACCGCGACCGTCGGTGCGGGAAACGACGCCAGCGACTGCAGCAGCGACCGTGCGCGCGCATCGTGCAGCGAGGCCAAGTCGCCCTGAACGATGTCATCCTGAAGGAACAGGCCTGCATCGCTTTCGATCAGCAGCGCCTTGAGCGACGACAGCCCGCGCGCATGCGTCAGCGCCTGGTCCAGCGCATCGATCAGCGTCGCGTCGAGTCGGCCCTCGTGCGCCTGCAGACGCAGGGTGAAGATCCCGTCGCCATCCTCTTGCAGCACGACCGAGGCGGGCGACGCGCTCGCGGCTGCGGGGGCCGGCGCGTCGCCGCGGATGGTCAGCGACAGCGAGGGTTTGCCGAGGATCGGGGCCCGCGGTTCGGCGGCGGACTGCTCGGGCGAGGACAATGCGATCGCGCTCGGCTTGGCCAGCGCTGCGGCCGGCGCGAACGCTTCGCCATCGACGCTGGGCGCGGCAGGCGTCGCCGCGGCCAGCGTGGTCGCGCCACCATGGAACGTGCGGTCGGGCATGCGAACCGCCGCTGCGACCGGCGCAACGCGATCGGTCTCCGGTGTCGCCGCGACCGCGGCGGCGGTCGCCGTCATCATCGTCGCAGGCAGCAGCGTCAGCGCGCTGAATTCGATGCACACGGCGCCATCCGCCGCGCACAGTGCGACGTCGACGGCCAGCGCACCGTCCTGGCGCGAGCCGCTGTTGACGCGAATCCAGGCATGACGCGGCCGCGCGCCTACCGGATGTACGCGCATGCCCGCGAAGCCCGCGGCAAGATGCAGGCCGTCGTGCGCGGGATGCAGCCACTGCGCGGCGAGCATCGCCGCTTCGATCAGGGACGGATCGATCGCGCAGTCCGCGAACGCCGGCGACGGATCGGTCGACGCGAAGGTCAGCCACAGGCCGTCGGCGGTGCGCTGGATCGTGGCGGCGGCCTGATGCAGGACATCGATGTCAATGCCGAGCGCGCGCAGGGCGCCGAGAATCGCGGCCTGATCGGCGAACAACGGCGCCGCGCCGCGGGTCGCCGCGGCGATGTCGAGCGTGGGCGTCGCCGCATCGGAGCCTGCTGCATCGGAGCATGCTGCGACGATGCCCTGCGAGAACACATGGCCATCGACGGCGTCGACGAGTTCGAAGGCGGCCTGCGGCAGTTCGGGCCGTGCGCCCTGCCCCGGCGGCAGCACCGCGATCTCCAGTTCGAGCGTGCCATCGCGACCGGCGACCGCGCGCGGCGCGGCGAAACGCACGTCGCGCAGTTCCCATGCACCGCCCTGCTGCAGCGCGGGCAGCGCGTCGGCGAGTGCGGCCCGGGCCGCTTCGAGCTGCAGGCCCTGCGGCAGGCCGGCATGGCCCTGGATCTTCACGCCGGCGATCCGCGGATCGTCGAGGCGGAATGTGCTGTGGTACCGCTGCCGGCCGGGTTTCGAGGCGTTGCGGTGGACGAGTGAATGTTGAACCAGCGAATGCATCGGCTGCGCGGCAGCGGTCGCGGCGCCGGGCGTGCCCAGCGGCTCTTCGCGCCAGTAGCGCTCGCGCGCGAAGGGGTACGCCGGCAGATGCATGCGCGCGGGCAACGGCGCGCCATGCAGCTTCAGCCAGTCGAGATCGAGGCCCTTGGTCCACACGTCGATCAGGCGCGAGACCTTGCCGGCGACGAACCAGCCGTCGACGCTGGCCTGCAGATCCCGATCGACCGTGAACAGCGCGATGCTCTCGCGATGGCGACGGGACTGCGCGTAGTAGAGATCGTCCGCGAGCGCACCGTCCTCGAGTTCGTCGGCGGCGAGGAACGTCGCGAGTTTGCCGAGCAGTTCGGCGCGCGAATCCGCGCGCAGGCCGAGCCGCTCTTCCATCGCTTCGCGGCCGATCTGCAGGGTGTAGGCCAGACTGTGCAGATCGATGCCGGCATCGCGCTCGACGAAGGCCCTGAGGTCTTCGGCCTTCTGCCGCAGTTGCGGCAGAGTGCGCGCCGACAGCAGCACCACGCAGGGCACGGATTCGTCGTGAATCGTGTGCGTGGCGCCGGCGGTGTAGGCCTCGACGACGAGATGAGCGTTGCCGCCGCCGGCGCCGAACGAGGAAATGCCGGCGATCAGCGGCAGCTCACGGCCGTCAATCACCGGCGCATCCCACGGGCGCAGGCGCTGGTTGACTTCGAACGGCGTGGTGCCGAAATCGATGTTCGGATTCAGGCGTTTGGAGTGCAGCGAGGGCACGATCTGCCGATGCCGCATCTGCAGCACGACCTTGGTCAGGCCTGCGATGCCCGCGGCCGATTCGCAGTGGCCGATGTTCGATTTCGCCGAACCGATCAGGCAGAACCCGGTGTCCTGGGTGTATTCGCGGAAGGCCTTGCCCAGCGCCGCGATCTCGATCGGATCGCCCAGCTTGGTGCCGGTGCCGTGCGCTTCGATGTAGCTCACATGGCGTGCGTCGACGCCGGCGTCCTTCAACGCATCGGCGATCACCGCCGCCTGCGCCTGCGGATTGGGCACGGTGTAGCCGTTGGTCTTGCCGCCGTGGTTCAGCGCGCTGCCGCGGATGATGGCGTGGATCGCGTCGCCGTCGCGTTCGGCGTCGGACAGGCGCTTGAGCACGGCCACGCCCACGCCTTCGCCCGGGATGTAGCCGTCGCCGCCTTCACCGAAACTCTGGCAGTGGCCGTCGCTGGAGATGAACTGGCCGGCGCTCAGCATGGCGTATTTGCCGGGATGAATGCTGAGGTTGACGCCGCCGGCCAGCGCCATGTCGGTGCGGCCCAGGCGCAGGTCCTGGCAGGCCAGATGGATCGCGGTCAGCGACGACGAGCACATGGTGTCGAGCGTCATGCTCGGCCCGTGCGCGTTGAGCACGTAAGACAGGCGGTTGGCGATGCTGGCGAGGCTGCCCGAGCGGTTGTACTCGCCGTACATCACGCCGGCGTAGACGCCCACCTGCCCGCCCCGGCACGCCTGCAGCGCGGCGCGGGTATAGCCTGCATCTTCCAGCGCCATCCAGGCGTGCTGCAGGAAGATGCGTTCCTGCGGATCGATCTGTTCGGCGTCGCGCGGGGTGATGCTGAAGAAGCGCGGATCGAACTCGTCGGCGCCTTCGATGAAGCCGCCCCACTTGCTGCTGTGTTCGCCGGCACCGAGGGCTTCGCCGCCGGTCACCTCGCGATAGAAGGCCTGCCAGCGCCAGCGTTCCGCGGGGATTTCGCGGATGCAGTCCACGCCCTGCGACAGATTGCGCCAGTAGGCGTCGAGATCCCAGGCTTCGGGATAGCGGCCACTGAGGCCGACGATGGCGATGGGTTCGTTGGTGAACGACGTCTGTGCGGCGGGCGTCTGCGGAACGCTCGCGTTCGCGCTGCGCCTGTCGGTCTCGCTGCGTCTGTCGCCTTCGCTGCGTCGGTCGGTCTCGCGCCGCGGCAGCAGTTCCGCGGTCGTCGACCCGGCGCTCGGCGGAACGGAGGATTGGGTCGCGGCGGCGGGCGACGGGCGCGTCGCGGCGAGGCGTTTGCCGGGCACCTGCGACTTCGCTGTCGCCGGTGCGGTCGGCACGGCCGGTGCGGCCGGGCGCTCGGCGGCGCCCGATGCCGGTGCGGCCTTCGGCACCAGGATCGCGATCAGGCGCTCCGCATGCGCAGTGCAGAAGTAATCGCTGAGCTGCGCGATCGTCTGATACTCGAACGCGAGCGTCTTCGGCAGCTTGCCGAAGATCTTTTCGAAATGGGTCACCAGCTTCATCGCCAGGATCGAATCGATCCCGTACTGCTCAAGCGGCGCCTGCGGCCGCACCCGCGCGACCGGGATCTTCAGCACCATCGCGCATTGCTGGCAGATGTAGTCGAGCGCCTTGGCCCTCAGCGCATCGTCCATGCCCGTGGCTTCGGCCTTGGCGTCGGCGGATGGTGCGGGCGTCGAGGCGTTCGGCGAGGCCGTCCTTGCGGGCGCGGATTCGCGCAGGGGATCGACCGCGTCCAGCAGCGCCTGCATCGCCGGCAGTTCGCCTTCCATCACCAGCAGGCGGTCGCAGGGCGCGGCGAAGCCGCGGTACATCGCCTGCATCGCGGCGGCGGTGGACAGCGGCCGCATGCCGGTGTGGTCCTCCAGCCGTTCGCGGGTCGGCGTGTCGAGGGTCATGCCGCCGTCCTGCCACAGCGGCCAGTTGACCGACAGCGTGCGGCCGCAGCGTTCGCCCTGCGCGGCCAGTCGATTGCGCTGCGCGGCGAAGGCGTCCATGAAGGCGTTGGCCGCGGCGTAGTCGACCTGGCCGACGATGCCCCAGCAGGCGGAGAACGACGAGCACAGCAGCACGAAATCGAGCGACAGGTCGCGCGTGGCGCGATCGAGATTGGCCAGGCCGGCGACTTTCGGCGCCAGCACCGACGCGAATTCGGTCGGCGATTTGCGCAGGATGAAGCCGTCGCGAAGAATGCCCGCGCAATGCAGGATGGCGCTGGGCGGCTGTCCTTCGGCACGCAGCCGCGCGATCAGCGCATCGACCGCTTCCGCCTGCGCCACATCCAGCGCGACGTATTCGATCCGGTGGGTCGGCGTCGCCAGCGCATCGAGCGTCTTGCGCGCGTCGTGCGCGAGGGTCGAACGGCCGACCAGCACGATGCGCGCCGCGCCGGTCTGGGCGACGATCTCGCGCGCGAACTGCAGGCCGATGCCGCCCGCGCCGCCGGTGATCAGATAGCAGCCGCCTTCCTTGAACACCACCGGCGCCGAGGACGGCGGATCGCCGTCGACGGTCTGCGCCAGCACCCGCCAGCGCGGGATTTCGCGGTACAGCGCACCGGCCCGGCGGACATGACGCACGTCCGCGCCGCGCGGTGCGGCGGCCGCGGATTCATCGTGCGCCACGCGCCGCAACGCGTCGGCGTCGAGATCGGCCGGCACCTGGACCACGCGCGCGTGCAGCGCCGGGTTTTCCTCCATCGCCGCCCGGCACATGGCCGCGAAACCGGATGCGATCGCGGAGTCCGGCGCATCGGCGACGATCAGCAGCGCGCGCACGTCCTGCACGGCGCCTGCGAGCATCGACTGGATCGCGGCGAGCGCCTGCAGCGTCGCGTGGGCGAAGACTTCATCCGCCGCGGCGGCATCCCCGCGGGCGAGCTCGACGATCTCGGCGGTGGACTGCGACTTCAGCGATGCGACGGCGGCGCGATCGATGCCCCACAGCACGATCCTGTGCGGCGCCTGCCCGGGGCCGGACACGGCCGGTGCCGCGACCCATTCGGGCGTGGCGAGCAGAACGCCCTGCGGCGCGTCGAGCGCCTGCCGCTTCAGCGTCCTGATCCGGACCAGCGCTTCGGCCTGGGTGAGATGGCCTTCCGCGACCTCGCGGTAGATGGACAACAAGGTGTCTTTCATGACAGTGACCCGAGTTCGGCGGCTTCTTCGGCCGACATTTCCTTCCTGGAGATGCTGTCGAGCAGCTCCCGATAGAACGCTTCATCGAACGCGCCCGCATCGTCCGGCGATTCATGGGCATCGAACGCGCTCGCCGCATCCACATGACGGGCGGCGTCCGAACGCCGCGCCCCGCCGGCTTCGGCCGCTGCGGTCTTCGCCTTGTCCACCCCGCGCCAGACGAAGCCGCGGATGTCGACGCACAGCGCCCCGCCGGCATCGAAGATCGAGACATCGCAGCTTTCGATGGCGCCGGCCCCGGCGCCGGCGGTGCCCGCCGGCGTCAGCACGACGACGACCTCTTCCGGGCACGGCGCGTGCAGGGTCAGCGAGCGCAACGCGAACGGCACCGACGGCGCGTGCGGCAGCGTCTGCAGCGAAGGCTGGAAGCCGACGCATGCCTGCAACGCGGCGTCCATGATGCTGGGATGCATGCGGTAGGCATCAGCGACGCCGGCGACGGCGGGCAAGACGACCTCGGCCACCACCTTGCCGCCGATGCGCGACAGCCTGCGGATTCCGCGATGGGCTGGGCCATAGTGCAGGCCCATCGGGCCGAAGGCGGCGTAGATGTCGTCGGCATTCCACTGCTCGCCGCGCTGCGCGGCGGCCAGCAGCGCGGCGTCGGCCGTGCGCTCGCCGACCGCATCGACGAAGCCGGCTTCGCCCTGGCAATGCAGGACGCGGCCCTCGCCCGAACCGGTGGCGATCTCGAACACGATCGCGCCGGCATCGTCGATGCCGAGTTCGATCTCGACCGTCGTCGGACCATCGACGACCACCGGTCGCCACCAGGCGATGTTGCCGAGGGTCAGGCGCTCATGCGAACCGGGATCGGCGAAGGTCTCGGGCAGCGCTTCGGCGATGGCGGCAGCGGCCATTTCCAGATAGGCCACACCGGGCAGCACGTGTTCGATGCGACCCTCGCCGAAGCGCACGCGGTGATCGCGGAGGAAGAACTCGGTGCCATCGAAGGTGGTGCGGTAACGCTGCTGGCGCAGCGTCGAGACGTTCGCATGCAGCAGCGGATGCAGAGCGGCGGTGCCGTCGGCGCCATTCAGAAGCAGCGCCGAGGTCTCGTCTTCCAGCCAGTAATGCTCGCGGGCGAAGGGATACAGCGGCAATTCGATGCGCCGCGGTCGCGCGCCGCGCGCATCCATGTGCAGCGTGTCCCACGGCAGATCGACGCCATCGACCCACAGCTCCGCGAGTTTGTCGAGCTTGCCTTCGCGCAGGCAGGTCTGGATCAGCACCGCCTGCAGATCGCGGTCCTGGCCGATGAAGGCCAGTTTGCCGGCGCGCGAGAGGCTGCTGCCGACATGCATGCCCTTCGGGGTTTCTCCGGCGGCGAAGGTGCGCAGGCGCTCGTCGAGCTCGGCCAGCGAGCGCACGACCAGCGCGCAGCGTTCTTCCATCGCTTCCTTGCCGACCTGCAGGGTGTAGGCGATGTCCTGCAGCGAAGGCGCGGCGTTGGCCTCCGCGAGGGACGCTTCCAGGAATTCCGCCAGATCCCGGGCGCGCTGCCGCAGTTGTTCGGGGGTCTTGGCCGACAGCGGAATCAGCGCCGGTCGCGATGGACCGGTATCGGCCGTCGTCGGGAGCGCGCGCGGTGGCGCCGCTTCCAGCACGAGATGCGCGTTGGTGCCGCTGAAGCCGAAGGAGCTGACCACGCCCGAACGTCCGCCACGGGCGTTCTCCGGCCAAGGCTGCAGCGCGGTGCTGACGTGGAACGGGCTGTCGGAGAGATCGATGTGCGGATTGAGCCGTTCGAAGCTGGCCGCCGGCGGCAACTGGCGGTGTTTCAGCGCGAGCACCAGCTTGAGCACGCCGGCCACACCGGCCGCGTACAGGCTGTGGCCGATGTTGCCCTTGACCGAGCCGAGCACGCAGTACTGGGTCTTGTCGGTGTAGTGCCGGAACGCCTGGGTCAGGCCTTCCACTTCGATCGGATCGCCGAGCTTGGTACCGGTGCCGTGCGCTTCGATCAGCTGGATGTCTTCCGGATCGATCCCGAACTTGTCGTAGATCGCGCGCATCAGCCGTGTCTGCGACACCGGGTTCGGCGCGGTGATGCCGTTGGTCTTGCCGTCCTGATTGACGCCCCAGGCCCGGATCACGGCGTGGACGATGTCGCCGTCGCGCTCGGCGTCGGCCAGACGCTTCAACATCACCGTGCCGACGCCTTCGCCGGGCACGAAACCGTTCGCGCGGTGATCGAACGCGAAGCAGCGTCCGTCGACCGAGAGCATGCCGGACTGTCCGGTCTTCACATGCATCGCCGGTCCTGCCATCACCGCGACGCCGCCGGCGAGCGCGAGGTCGCAGTTCTGCGCGACCAGACTGTCGCAGGCATTGGCGATCGCCACCAGCGAGGAAGAACAGGCGGTGTCGATGGACAGGCACGGCCCCTGCAGATTCAGGAAGTACGCGATGCGCGCGGCGAGAATCGACATCGCCGCACCGGTGAAACCCTGGGTGCTGAGCTGGTGCTCGCGCGAGCGCTGGTGGTAGTCGGTTCCGCCGCAGCCGATGAACACGCCGCAGCGGCTGCCGGAGAGACTGCGCGGGTCGATCGCGGCGTTCTCGATCGCGTGCCAGCAGCTCTGCAGCATCAACCGCTGCTGCGGGTCCATGCTTTCGGCTTCGGTCGGCGAGATGTTGAAGAACAGCGGATCGAACACGTCGCTGTCTTCGAGCACGCCCATCCATCGGCAGTTGGTGGTGCCCGGAACCGAAATGTCTTCGTTGAAGTAGCGCTCGATGTCGAAACGCTGCGCCGGCACCGCGTCGATGCATTCCTTCGCGCCGGCGATGTTGCGCCAGAACGCGTCGAGGTTCTTCGCGCGCGGGAATTGTCCGGCGATGCCGATCACGGCGATGGCGTCTGTGCCGCCGGCGGTCGACGACGCGCGCCGCGCGCCCTTCTTGCGCCAGGAGGTCAGCGATTGCGTGCGCGCGAATGCGGTCGTCGCCGGGCGCGCATCGGCCGGACGCGTCGGCGCGGTTGTCGGCGCGACGCGTGCGACCGCCGGGGCCGATGCGGCCGCACGCGCGGGCAACAGGTTGCCGAGGAATCGGGTGAATTCGACCAGGGTCGGATGGCTGTAGACCTTGGTCGCTTCGATCTTCGTGCCGTATTCGGCGTTGATCTTGCGCACCCAGGTCACGCCGGTGATCGAATCCAGGCCGAGCTCGACGAACTGACGATGTTCGTCGACATCGTCCTCCGACATGTGCAGTTCCTGCGCGAGCATGCGCTTGAGCGCGGCGCACAGATCGGCTTCGCTGTCGCGGGTCTCGTCCGCGGCGGCCTGCGGCGCGACCGCGACGGCCACGACGGCCGGTGCGGCGACCGCGGCGACCGCGCGCGGTGCGGACGGTGCCTGCTTGGGCCCGCCCTGCCGCGCGGCGATCAGGGCGACGACGAAGTCGCGGAACTGACGCAGCGTCGGATGGCTGTAGACCTTGGTCGCTTCGATCTTCGTGCCGTATTCGGCGTTGATCTTGCGCACCCATGTCACGCCGGTGATCGAATCCAGGCCGAGGTCGACGAACTGGGTGTCCTCATCGACATCGTCGACCCGCATCTGCAGCTCGAACGCGAGCAGCGACTTGAGGAAATCGGCGATGGCGTCGGCGTCGACAGCCGTTGTTTCGACAGTCGCGGCAGTCGCGGCAGTCGCAGGCTGCGCCGGCACCTGGACGACATCGGCACCGGCAGCGGCGTCGGCTTCGTCCAGGAAATGCTGCATCACGCCCTGCAGCGCATGGCTCTGGCCGACGAAGCTGCGATCGTGCATCGCCAGTTCGCGCGTGTAGGTCGCTTCGACCTGTGCGAGGTCGACGGCGCTGAAATGTCTCTTCAGCGCACGCGCGTCCTCGACGCGGCGCGACGCGATCGCATCGGCCAGCGCGAGCGCGCGCGGCAGGACTTCGCTGCGCGGCACGCAGACGTGCGGCAGACCCTTGGCGCGCAGTTCGCTGCCGGTGTATTCGTGCGCGGTGAACAGCGTTTCCTTCGCCAGATCCGCACCCAGCCGCGCCGGGAAGATGAGCGTGGAACCCGCGCCGGGGGTGAAGCCGTACTGCATGTACGGGCTGATGTAGCGGCTTTCCGCGCTGAACAGGCAGAGGTCGGCGAACATGCCGAGCGTCCAGCCGCCGCCGATGGCGTGGCCCTGCATCGCGGCGATCACCGGCAGCCGGCAGCTCATCGGCAACTGGTAGACCTTGGCGTCGGTGAACTTCGCGGCGCCCTGCTGGATCGCCAGCAGGCTTTCGCGAGTGCCGCCGCAGGCGAAATACGTGTCGTAACCGGTCAGCACGACCGCGCGATAGTCGTCGCAGCCGTCGATGTGCGCGAACACTTCTTCCAGCCCGCGGATCAGCGCGGGCGAATACATGTTCTTCGCGTCGCGGTCGACCATGCGCACGACGAGGACGCCGTTGTCGCGCACTTCGGTTTCGATCGCGGGCGACGACGGCAGCGGCGCGGCGCGGCGTTCGCCGGTGGGCACGATCTCCTGCGCGGTGTCCGCCGCGCGGTTGCGCTGGCGCCACTGGCGCAGCGCCTCGGGCGAACGCAGCGGCGTGGCGTCGAGCAGGGCCAGCGTCGTCGCCGGAACATCGGCGGCCACGATGGCGGCGCCCGATGCCAGCGCGGCGGCGTCGATCGCGGTCGCGCCGAACAGGCACTGTCGGGCGAGGTTGTCGCCGAGGCGACGCGCGAACACCGGCATCGCCCGACGCAGCAGCGCGGAATCGCGCCACAGCGCCTCGGCCGAACAGCGGCTGCGCTCGCCGTACACGCAGGCATCGGCGCTCAGGCCCAGCAGCCAGCCGACGCCATCGGTGTCGTGGTCGAATGCGACGATCGCCGGCACCGCAAGCCCCGAAAGCGTCTCCTGCAGCGAGATCAATTCGGCGATGGATGCCTGCGTATCGTCATCGCCGGACGCCGGCAGGAAGTCGGGAAGATCGCTGCGCAGCACGATCGCGGCATGGCCGCCGCGCTGCGCCAGATCGGCCAGGGTCGCGCGCAGATCGCGCAGCGCGGCCGAGCGCGTCGCATGGCCTGCGCGGAGGCGGACCGAAACCACCGTGTCGGACAACGCTTCGATCGCGATGCCCGCGCGCGTCTTCGGCGGTTTGCCCGCCGCCTTCGAGGGCGCAACCGCGCCGGACTGCGGCCGCGTCGCGTCCCCCAGACGCGCCACCAGCGGCGCAAGCGCGTCCGCCATGTGCGTCTTGAGCAGCGAGAGCGATTCCCGAGGTTTGGCGGCGATCGACGCGGCGAGCGCCAGCGCGGTCGGCAGCGTTCGTGCGCGTTCGACGACCGTGCAGGTCCAGCCTTTGGCCGCCAGCGTCTGTCCGCGCTGGGCACCGCCGACGTAGAGCAGATCGTTCGCGCGCGATGCGCCGAAACGCGCGGCCAGCAGATCGGCTTCGGCGGGGGTCGGATGGAATCCGTGCACGGGATCGGAAAAGCCGTAGCGCGATTCCTGCGCGCAGACCATGAAATCGCAGAGCGCGGCGAGCAGGAAACCGGCGCCATCGGCGTCGCCCTGCGGCGCGGCGATGGTGGGCAGCGGGAATTCGAGCAGCGCGCGATACAGCCCGGCGCCGATCGCGGCATCGAGCGCCGCGGCGTCGCCGCGACGGAACGCGTTCTCGCCCGCGGCGATCAGCAGGGCCTTCGCGTCCGCGCGGTCGCGCACGTACGCCAGCGCCTGCAGCAGCTGATCGATGGCGTCAGGGGTGGGCGCATCCACGTCGACGGTCAGCGAATACACGCCATCGCCGAGCACGCGCAGGTCGACGCAGGACGCCGCGGCGTCCGCGTCGGCGACCGCGACCAGGCGGTCGGCATCGGGGCGATCCAGCGCGATCGTGGGTCGTGCGACGGGCACGGCACCGGGGGCGGGCACATCCGCAGCGGCGCGCAGGGTCAGCGCGGGCGGCTTGGCATGCGGCCTGTCGGTGGCGACCGGTGCACGGACGGACGGCGCCGAGGCGCGGAGGAACGCGAGCCTGCGCCCGGCCTCCGGCAGCACCGGTGCCGGCAGTCGCGTTTCGGTCGCGGTGGTTTCGACGACGCGCGCAGCGGCGACGGGCGTGGCTGCGGCCGGCGTTGCGCTCGCGATCGCAGCGACAACGGGGGCAGTGCCCTGCCCGACCGACACCCGCGTCAGCTGCAGGCCGACGATGTCGAGGGTCGGATGACCGTGCGCGTCGAAGCAGGTCGCGTCCCAGCGCGTGCTCTCGGCGTCGATCGCCGTCTGGTCTTCGCCGCGCAGGACGAGGAAACCCTGCTGCGCGCATCGACCATGGAAGCGCACCGCTTCGATGGCGGGAATGCGCCAGGCGAACGGCGTCGACGGCAGCGGCCCGAGTTCGCCCAGCAGCCAGGCGGCGCCCTGGAGCACCGATGCCAGCACGTCGGGCGGCAGGCCCCACGGACCGGGCGTCGTCGCTTCGGTGCCGGCATATTCGAGCACCAGCTCGCGCGCCGAGCGCGCGATGCGACGAACGACGCGATGTTCGGTGGCGTCCGCGAGCCCCAGCGTCGCGAAGCGGCCGTGGAAGACGTCGGCGGCGATCCCGCGCGAGAGGCGCGCCGCGAACGCCGCGACATCGGCCTGCGCCGGGGCGACGGGCGCGGCGAACAGCGCACGGCCCTGGGCATGCACGCGTTCCGCATCGCCGAGGGCGCTGTGGATCTCGAAGCGCAGCGCGTCGTCGCTGTCGGGCAGCAGCGCGATCTGCAGCTCGCAGCCGGCGTCGACGCGCTGTCCGTCGTCCAGCGCGATGTCTTCGAAACGCAGTTCCCGCGCGGCGACGTCGTCGGGATAGGCCTCGGCGACGGCGGCACGCGCCATTTCGAGACAGAGCAGCGCCGGCAGATGGCGCTGCCCCGCCGCATCGCTGCCGAGAAAGCGCTCGTCGCCCTTCAGTTCGACGGCATACGCCGGGTAGCGCAGGGTCGAGGTGTTGCGCTGGAGCAGCGGATGTTTCGCAGCGGCGGCATGGCCCTGGCCGAGCGAACGCTGCGGTTCGATCCAGTGGCGTTCGCGCGCGAACGGATAGGTCGGCAGCGGGATGCGTCCCGGCCGTGCATCCGGTCCGGCATCGGAATACAGCTGCCCCCAGTCGATGCCGACACCCTTCGCCCAGTGTTCGGCGATGCGCGCGAGATCGCGCTGCGCGGTCCATGCCTCGCAGCGCGAGGCGAAATCGGGGTCGGCACGGCACGCAGCGAGAAATTCGCGGTTCTTGCGGACATTGCCGCGCTGCGGTTCGCGATCGGGACGCTGTCCGTCGGCCAGCGCCTGCAACTGGCGGCGCAGGTCGTCGGCGGAATCGACGATCAGCGCGATCCGCTCGTCCATCGCCTCGCGCCCGACCTGCAGGGTGTAAGCCAGCGCCGGCAGATCGACGCTCGCGCCCTCGCGCTGCAGATAGGCCAGCAACTGCCGGATCTTGTCCTGCAGCTGCTCGGCGTTGCGCGCCGACAGCGGGACCAGGCGGGGGCCGGTCTCGGCCGCGCGCGGACGCACGGAGGCCGGCGCTTCCTGCACGACGAGATGGGCGTTGGCGCCGCCGGCCCCGAACGACGAAATGCCGGCGATGCGCGGCAGCTCGCGGCCCGTGGCGCCGTCGATCGGCGCCCGCCATGCGGCGAGTTCGCGCTGCAGGCGGAACGGCGTGGTCGAGAAATCGATCTCTTCGTTGACCCGCTCCGCGTGCAGGGTCGGCACCAGTTGGCGATGCCGCAGCTGCAGCAGCACCTTGGTCAACGCAGCGATGCCGGCCGCGGATTCGCAGTGGCCGATGTTGGATTTGAGCGAGCCGATCGCGCAGTGCTGCCCGGCCGCCCGGTCGGTGGCGCGACGGTTGGCGCGGAAGGCGCGGGTGAGCCCGGCGACTTCGATCGGATCGCCGAGCGCGGTGCCGGTACCGTGCGCTTCGAGATAGCTCACGTCGGCGGAATCGATGTCGGCCCGGGTCAGCGCGGCGGAGACGACCGCGGCCTGCGCGACCGGATTCGGCACGGTGTAACCGTGCGTGCGGCCGCCGGCGTTGAGGGCGCTGCCCTTGATCACGGCATGGATGTGGTCGCCGTCGCGCAGCGCGTGCGCCAGCGGCTTCAGGATCACCGCGCCGACGCCTTCGGCGTCGAGGAAGCCATCGGCATCGGTGCCGAAGGAACGGCACTTCCCGCCCTCCGACAGCATCCCGAGCGCGGTGAGTTCGAGCATGTGCTGCGGATCGAGGATCAGGCTGACGCCGCCGGCGATCGCGGCGTCGCACATGCCGCTGTAGAGGCTGTCGAGGGCGACGTGGATCGCGGTGAGCGACGCCGAGCAGGCGCTGTCGACCGCGAACGAGGGGCCGGAAAAATCGAACAGGAACGAGATCCGGTTCGCGATCGAGTAGAACAGCGGCTGCGGGGTGTAGCGCGAATTCATCACGCCCACGAACACGCCGACCTTGCCGTTCGGCGCGAGGGTGTCCGGCGTGTAACCGCTGTCCTCGATCGCGCGATAGCTGGTTTCCAGGAACAGGCGTTCCTGCGGATCGATCTTCTTCGCTTCCTTCGGCGCGATGCGGAAGAACAGCGGATCGAACTTGTCGACGTCGTCGATGAAACCGCCCCAGCGGGTGAAGCCGGGGCCTTTCTCCGGGTCGTAGTGATCCTGCCAGTGCCAGCGATCGGCGGGCACCTCGACCGCGCAGTTGCGGCCGGCGGACAGGTTGTCCCAGAAACGTTCCAGATCGGGCGACTGCGGGTAACGCCCGCTGATGCCGATGATGGCCACGTCGAAACGCGCGGGGCGATCGGCCGCCGCGTCGCCGGAGACAGGCAGGGCAGCGGGCGACGCGGACGCCGGCGCTGCGGGCGCGGCCTCGTGCCGCGGCGCGAACCGCCGGCGCTCGCGCTGCGCGCGCGGTGCGGATGCCGGTGTCGCGAGAGGTGCGACCGCCACGGGCGCGACGGTCGACGCGGGCGCGGTGGTCGGCGGCTCGGCGGCCGCCGTCGCGGGGACGATGCCGCGCGCGGCGAGCACCGATTCCACGGTCGCGCGATCGTTGTCCAGGAAGTGCCGGACCAGGCCGTCGATGCTCTGCACTTCGAAGAACAGGGTGCTGCGCACGCCAGGGAACAGCTTGCGGAAATGCGTGGTCAGCTGCACCACGAGGATGCTGTCCAGTCCGTACTGTTCCAGCGGCCGGCGGGTCTCGATCTCGCGCACGTCCATACGCAGGGCGGCCGCGATCATGTCGCGGAACAGCGACGCGCAGGCGTCCGCGAGCCAGGCGTCGCCGGTCGCGGTCGAAGTGGCGGCCGCGGGCGCGGCCGGTGCGACCGCTGCGGCGGTCGCAGGCACCGCGGGCATCGCTGCCGCGGCGGGGACCTTGTTGGCAAAGGGCGTCTTCGCGGCGGCCGCCGGCACCAGGCGCTGGCGGACCACACCGTCGCTCCTCGCCGCCAGCACCAATTGGCCCAGCCCGTGATGCGCGCTGGCCGGGAAGCGGATGTCGTGGAAACGTTCGGCCCTGAGCAGGTTTTCCCACTGTTTCGGAGACAGGCACGGGCAGCCCGGCAGACGCAGGCTCTCGTCTTCGTACAGCCACCAGCCTTCGAGCAGGCCGAAGGTGAAATGGGTATACCAGGCCCATTCGCTGAGCTCGTTGACCAGCAGCACGCCACCGCGCTTGAGCAACGCCTTGGCGTTGCGCACGGTCTCGCGCATGTTGGAGGTCGCGTGCAACACGTTGGTGGCGATCACCGCATCGTAGCGGTTGCCTTCGACCGACTGCTGCGCGAGCGGCTTGCCGACATCGAAGATCGCGGTCCGGATCGCCGGGAACTGCGGCTTGTAGACCTCTTCGGCGTGCAGCAGGAAGGCCTTGGAAAGATCGGTGTAGCGATATTCCTCGATCCGGTCGCTGAACCCGCGCAGCGTCGGCAGCAGCGCCGCGGTGGTGCCGCCGGTGCCGGCGCCGATCTCCAGCAGGCGCAGGCCGCCTTCGCCGCGCGCCGCTTTCGCGGCGAGTTCGTCGCGCAGGCTTTCGCCGAGGACGAGATTGAAGTGATCGGCGATGAGATTGTGCTTGTAGATGCCTTCGACCAGATGCATCGACGATTCGGGGAACATCACGTCGGTGGCGGGCACCGCGCCGGTGAGGACCTCCGGCAGTTTGCGCAGGCAGGCCTCGATCAGCGCGAGGTACGCGCGATGGTTGGCGTTGCCGGCCCAGGCATGCATCGCCTCTTCCCAGCGCGGCCAGAGCGTCTCGACCGGCTCGACCGCGGCGAAACGGCTGCGCTGCGCCTGCGCATCGGTGGACAGCAGACCATGACGTTCGAGATGACGCAGTGTGGCTTCCAGCCAACGTCCATGCGACGGACGCAGGGTCGCGATCGCATCGGCCGGGTTGCAGGCGCCCTGCGCATCCGCGAACAGTCCGCGCAGCAGCGACGCCACGATCGCCGTAGCGAGGCGCTCGGCCTCCTGCGGCAGCCGGGCGGCATCGAGTGCGGAGTCGGAGAACTGCGAAGGGTCGTGCGTGTTCATTGGCGTCCTGTCCGTTCAATTCATGATGCGGTCAACGCATCACGGGAATATCCGTTCGATGCATCCAGGTCCGGGCAGCAGCGGACCTCCTCGGGCAGCGGCAAGCGACGATGCGCGCCCGGCGCTGCGCGTGCGAGCCCCGACCGGGGCATCCCTGAAGACGAGACTTTTGCCGTCGCTCACGATGTCGTGCGCCTAGTCGTCGGGCAGCGTCGCGGCGATCAGGGCGCCGTGCAGGAAATGGAAATCGCGGCCGGCCCCATGACGCAGCCATTGACGACCGGGCGGCAGAGCGTGCGCCGAAGTGCGGCGGGCTGTCTGCGGGAGGCGGTCGACCCAACGGAGGGGGGCGAAGCAACCGATCGATCCGGTGTCGATCGCGATGCCGGGGGCATCGAACTTGTCGCGGGAAGCGTTTCCAACGACGCGCGTATGGGACTGCATGCCGACATCTGTTTCCGAAGCATCAGACGCGGCCTGCGCAAGACGATCAGTAACGGGTTGGCAAATCCTGGTGAGGCGGGGAGATACTTCAGAAAACATAGTCGCCCATTGCTTGATCCTTCAAGACGTGACAAAACCGCGCAAACGGCGCGCGCTCAACTCCATGCATGTGGGATTCCTTCCCGGAAGCCGGTCGCAGCGACTGGCGAATGCAATCGTTTGCCGCGCCACGCAGGCGCTGGTCCCCCGCAATCATCTAAACAGACCGTCCTGAAGATTGTCAACGCGCGGGCACCGGCATCCATGGCATGTAAACCTTTTCAGGGGATCGAACGACAGTGGATGTCGGCGAAAAAGCCGAATGAAATCCTATTCAGCAAATCTGCCGCGAATGAATCTCATCCCCGGAGACCGGGCAGGCATTCACTGATCATGCCTGCCCCATATGACATCCGCACGAAGGAAAACGCATCAATGACGCGCGAGAGGACAAACCGCGCAAACCGCGTCCAATGCGCCTTTTTTGGCCGGAATCTCGCGCATTCATCGTGATTGCAGGTATGATGTGATTTGGGAGGAAAGGAAATGATGGATTTTTCCATCGCTTCCTCCGAGTAGAACCCGTGCAACGACGAGACAGGAAGCAATGTCTGCACTCAAGCCCATGCCGAAGGCCCATGCGGCCCCCGCGACCAACCGTCAGGACATCGACGTCTGGCTCACTTACTACGATGAGATCGTCGACGATCGCCAACTCGCCAGATTGCGGCGGCTGCTGAGCGATGAGGAAGTCGAGCAGGAAAGCCGCTTCTATTTCGCCGACGACCGCAAGCGCTATCTGGTCACCCGCGCGATGGTCCGCATGCTGCTCTCACGCTATGCGCCGATCTTGCCGGAAGACTGGGCTTTCGCCAAGAATGCGTATGGTCGTCCGGTGATCGCGGATACGATCGCGAACGCCGAAGCCCAGGCGCGCGGCCTGTCCTTCAATCTTTCGCATACCCGAGGCCTGATCGCGCTCGCGGTGACCCGCGGTCGCGAGTTGGGCGTCGACGTCGAGAACATCACCGCACGCACGGTCTCGCTGGGCGTGGCGGAACATTTCTTCTCCCCGACCGAAGTCGCGGAACTGTCGCGCGTCGCTCCGGATCGCCAGCACGATCGCTTTTTCGAGTACTGGACCTTCAAGGAGTCGTACATCAAGGCGCGCGGCATGGGGCTGTCGCTGCCGCTGAACCGTTTCAGTTTCCGTTTCCCGCATCAGAACGCGGTCAGCATCAGCATCGACCCGGACCTGCATGATCAGGCCGATCGTTGGAGTTTCTGGCAGTGCCGCCCGACCGCGGATTATCTGATGGCGATCTGCGCGGAACGCTGCGTGGACGACGCCCCGACGATCTCGATGCGCAAATTCACGCCCCTGAGCCACGAAATGCCGGTGATCACGCCCTTCCTTAGGCGCTCCGAAGCCTGCTGAAACTGAGGCTGCGCGCAGCGATCTTCGACGATCCGCTGGCGTCACGCCCAGCCGACACCGGTGTCATGTTTCGTCGATGATCTCGATCAGCCGGCGGGCGGCGATGGCGCCTTCCTGCGGGTAACCGAACGCATTGTTGATGTAGGTCACGCCGTCGAGCCGGACTCGGCGATTGATGTGGCTGTGGCCATAGATATGCAAATGAGAACCGAGCGCGCGCAGCTGGCGTTCGATTCCGGTGCTGCCGAGGACGGGATCGAGGTGGCGCATGGCGCGCGGCACGAAGAACGGAATCAGATCGATCCTGGGCAGGAAATGCGAAAAGGTCACGACCCGCTCGCCCGGTCTCGGATGCGGGACGGTTTCCGGATTCAGGTCCAGGAAATGCTCGGTCACCCGCGCCGGATCGAAACCTTCCGGCCAACGGCATGCGCGATAGTCCATCCAGAGTTTGCCAAGATCGCTGTCCGGCGTACCGAAGGAATAGTCGTACCAGCCCAGAAGCGGCACGATCACCGTATTGCCGTACCGGTAGGTATACATCGAGACGCCGGCTTCGGTGGCGATGTCCACGACGTGCTCGAACTTGCGGAGCGAACACATGTCGGCCGGTTCGTGGCGGACCCAGAGATCATGGTTGCCGGGCACGAACAGGACCTGGCGGAACTTCGCGGCGAAGCGGCCGAGGCACCAGGCGAGCAGTCGCCGGTCTTCGGTCAGGTCGCCGGCCAGGATCAGAATGTCGTCGCGGTAATCCGCATCCGAGACCTGCTCGACCCACTGGGCGTTGTCGGGGTAGTCGATATGGATGTCGGAGATCGCGAACAGCCTCATCGTGTTCCTTGCGTCGGTTTGCGCCGGATGGCGCGAAATGGGCGGTCCTGAACGAAGCCGGGGGAGTATAGACGAGCCGCCGAGCCGCCAAACCGTGCCGGAAGCCCCCTCCATCCGGGATGGTGCGTGCGATTTTCGACACCGTGATTCCGGCGCTGCGGCGGTGGCGCCGCGTCCGCGATGGCTGGGCCCGGCGTCCCGGCTTTTTTGGGATAATCCTGCCCTGCCGAGATTGCGGCCCAACCGTCCGGGAGTGTCCCGATTTGAGTGCTTCACCAGCGGAGAGCGCATTGTTCTCCGTGCTTCCCGAGGGACTGTTCGGCCCCCTGGCCTCCCCCAACCGCAGGCATTACTGGCGGCTGCTGTGCCGCCTGTTCGAGGAATTCTTCGGCCCGGACGCGCC
The DNA here is from genome assembly GCF_039543145.1 of Lysobacter hankyongensis. Lineage (NCBI taxonomy): Bacteria > Pseudomonadati > Pseudomonadota > Gammaproteobacteria > Lysobacterales > Lysobacteraceae > Lysobacter > Lysobacter hankyongensis. The sequence continues at coordinate 111,097 of NZ_BAABJE010000014.1, forward strand.
GATACCGCCCAGTACAGGCTTCCCGCGGCGCGAGATCGTGTCCGCGATCGAACGCTATCTGCTGACCGACGACCCCTGGGACAGCGACGAGGCCGAGGCGCCCGACAGTCCGCTGGCGGTCCGCGCGGCCGCCGTCTACGAACGTTTCCGCCAGGCCGGCTGGCTCCGCCAGGAGCGGATCGGCGCCCGCGACATGGTCTCGATGACCCACGCCGTATCGCGCCTGCTGACCCTGCTGGTCGATTTCGCCGAGCGCGGCCCGGCCTTCGTCGGCGCGAAGATGCGTTCGATCGAGCTGCAGCTCCGTCAGATCGTCGAAGCCAAGGCGCTGGGCGACACCCTCGACGAAGCCGCCGATCAGGCCCGCCAGCTGTTGTCGAACGTGTCGGCGATCAGCGTGCAGATCCGCGACCTCATGCCCGAGCTGAGCCGGGCCGAGAGCACCGCGCAGTTCGCGCGCCGGTTGTTCGAGCGGTATGTGGGCGAGCTGTTCGTCGGCGATTACGCCGAACTGCACAAGGCCGATCATCCGCTGGCGCATCGCGCTTCGATCCTGGGCATGGTGCGCGAGATCGAACATGGGCCGCAGCGGGCTGCGCTGCTCGCCTGGTACGCCGAGCGCGTGCCGGAGGGCGACGCCGCGCTGGCCCAGCGCCGGCTGGAGCGAAGCCTGCGGCGGCTGCACGAGATCGACCGCATCGACGAATACCTGGGACGGCTGGACGACGACATCCGTCAGGCCAATCGTCGCGCGCTGGCCTTCCTCGACTATCGGTTGCGCGCGCCCGACCAGCTCGACGCCCTGCTCCGCCGCGCCTGCCGCGGTGCCTTGGCCGCGCCGGAAGACGCGCTGCGGCTGCCGGTCGCCCCGGGCGCTCTGATGGACGAACAGCGCCTGCGCGCGCCGCGCGCGCGGCCGCGACCGATCCCGCGCACCGCCAACGATCGCGCCGAGCCCACACCCGAACAGCTCGCACGGCTCAATCTGCTGCGGCAGATGAAGCGCGTGCGCTTGGTGCTGCCCGAAGATCTCGCGCGCTATCTCGATCGTCATTGGCAGGCGCGCGACGCGCTGGCGTCGGAAACGCTGACGTCCGAAAGCCTGGAAATCGCGTCGATCGGCGACTTCCGCGCCTATCAGACGCTGGTGACCCTCGCCCTGCGCAGCCACCGTCCCGGCGGCCTGCGCAAGGACGACCCCCTGCACCGGCTGCTCCGCGGTTTCCGCATCGAACTGATCGAAGGCGACGCCGACAATCCCTATCTGCATGCGCCGCGCTTCGTGCTGCGGCGCACCGGCACACACTCCGACAGGACACATACCGCCGCATGAAACGCTCCTGGGCCACACTGAGTCAGCTTTCCGGCGGGATGTACGTGCCGCAGGATTTCGAGCGGGCGGCGTATCGTCTCGTCACCGAACAGGCGCTCTACAGCGGCGACCGCAATTCGCGCAACGCCTATCACCTCGTCGAAACCTATCTGGCCGATTTCGCGGCCGCGCTCGAACCGCTGGGCATCCGCCTGGAACGCAACGCCCACTACCGCTACGTGGTCGCGCTGCCCACGCACGGCGACGGCACGCCGGTGTCGCTGGAGCAGACGCTGTTGATCCTAGTGCTGCGCCAGCGCTACGACGCGGCGATGCGGCTCGGGCAGATCGAGGATCTCGGCGAAGTGCTGGTGGAACTGCCCGATCTGCAGGAAGCCTATCCGGCGCTGACCGGGCGGCCGATGCCCGACGTCGGCGCGCTGCGCGAGGCCCTGCGCGCGCTGCGTCGCTGGTCGGTGTGCCGGATCGCCGACTGCGAACCCGACGACCCGCAGCCCTTCCGCATCGTGGTGCGGCCGGCGATCGTGGAGATCGTCGGCGCGCAGTGGCTGCAGCGTCTGGACCAGCACACGCTGGACGACACCGACGGCGGCGACGAAGGCAATGACGACACAGCAGACGACGGCATCGATGCGGCGACGCCCGATCGCTCCGAGGCGACCTCCCCCGGCATCGATGCCGACACCGATGCAGACCATACGAGCGTGAACGCCGATGTATCAGCTTAAGCGCGCCCATCTGGTGCAGTTCTTCCTGTTCCAGGCCGAAACCCTGGAACTGGACGCCACCACCGCGATCATCGCCCCGAACGGCGCCGGCAAGAGCGCGCTGCTCGATGCCCTGCAGATCGTGATGCTCGGCGCCGACCGCAACCAGATCCGTTTCAACGCCCAGGCCGGCGGCAGCCATCGCGCGCGCAGCATCCGCGACTACTGCCTCGGCGTGTACCGCGCCGGCGACGACGGCCGCGTGCGCGACACCGCGACGACGTACCTGAGCCTGGTGTTCGAGGATACCGACAGCGGCGACACGCTGACCGCCGGCATCGCGATGGGCGCCGCGGCGAACGAGCCCGAACATCGCATCCACGGCCTGTACCTGCTGCCGCGCGTCGCGCTGACGCTCGACGATCACCTCGAAGTCGTGAAGGGCGAGCAACTGCCGCTGGCGTGGACGCAGTTCCGCACCGCCATCGCCGCGCGATGCAAGGCCGCCGGCAGCAAGGCCGAGCTGCATGCGACCAGCGACCGCTTCCTGCGCGATCTGCTGCAACAACTCCGCCCGTCCGGCGATGCACCGATCGATCCGGTCGCCTACCGCAAGGCGTTCCAGAACGCGCTGAACCTGCAGCGCGTGACCGATGTCGATCTGTTCGTGCGCACCCTGGTCGCCGAGGAGCGGCCGACCGAGATCGGCCGTTTCCGCGCGCTGCTCGAAGGCTTCCGGCTGATCCGGGAGAAGATCGAACAGGTCGCAAAGCGCATCGAAGCCGCGGAAACGGTGGAACAGCAATACCGCAAGGTCGCCGCGCAGGCGACGCGCGCGGCCTCGTATCGCGCGCTCGCCGCGGAGTATCGCCGCGATGCGCATGCCGAACAGGTCGATGCCGCCGAAGAAGCGCTCGTAGCCACGCAGGACGCGCGCCAGCGCACCGCGCGTGCGCTCGATCAGGCGCGCAGCGACCGCGGCAGCGCACGTCAGCAGGCCGAGGACGCGCAGCGTCGCCTGCAGGGCGTGCGCGGTTACAACGAACAGGCATCGTTCGACGAGATCGCCGGACGCGACCGCGAGGAGCTCGCGCAGATCAAGCGCGAACTGATGCGCAACGCAGGTTTCGTGCGCGATCAGCTCGCGACCGTGGCCAGGCTCGATCTGGCCGGCCTCGACCGCGATGCGCTGACGCACGCCGCCGCGCCGTGGGGCGCGCTGTACCGCACGCTGTCGGAACTGGCGCCGGACGCGGACATCGGATTCGCGCCCGAGGCGCTGCACACGCAGTTGCTCGAAGCGACCACGCGCGCGGCGCCGGCGATGGCCGCGGTGGCGGCGCGCGCGCACGAACTGCGCAGCGAACTCGACGGCGCCCGCCACCGCGCCAAGAGTGCGCGACAGAACCAGACCCGACTGCACGCCGGCCAAGCCGAACTACGCGCCGACGTGATTCGACTGATGCATTACTTCGAGGACGAAGGCATTCCCACCCGCCCGGTCTGCGATCTGGTGCAGGTGACCGATCCGTCGTGGCAGGGCGCGATCGAAGCCTATCTGCGCAGTCATGTCGAAGCGCTGCTGGTGCCGGCCGAACACGAAGAACGCGCGGTGAAACTCTATCGCTCGCTTCAGGGCGGGCGCGCGGTGTACGGCGTCAAGCTCGCGCTCGGCGGTCAGGCGAAACAGGCGCGCGACAGCCGCGTGGCAGAAGGCCAGGTCGCCGCCCTGCTCCGCGGCGATGCCGATGCCGTGGCCTATCTGCGCCGCCAGCTCGGCGAACTGCGCTGCATCGAGACCGATGCCGAGGTGGTGCGCGCGAAGCAGGGACTGAGCCGCGACGGCCTGGTGGTCAAGGGCGGCGGCGTCGAACGCCTGCGTCTGCCGGCGGCGGCGGAACTGAAGATCGGCGCTTCCGACAATCGCGAGCGCATCAAGCTGCTGCGCGAGGAGATGGAGCGCGCCGAGCAGGACATCCGTCGCCTGGAAGGCGCTTCGCAGGCGCTCGACGCCCGCGTCGCCGACTGGGCGCGCATCGGCACGCCCGAACACGCCGCGCAGGCGGTACACGGCATGCTGCTGAAACACCGCGAAGCGGCCGCACGCTACCGCGCGCTGCGCGAGCACCACGCCGCGCTGGCCGACCCCGATCTGATGCGCCTGAGCGAGCAGGCGCAGGCGCTGGACCGGCGCAGCCGCGAACTCGATGCGCTGGTCGAACGGCTGGTCGGCGAAGATGCGGTGCTGCAGGGCCGCGTCGGCGAGGCGCAGACCGCGCTCGAACGGCTCGAAGCCGAAAGCGAGCGTGTCGCCCGCGCCGCGGTCGACGCGTTCCGTCACGTCGATGTCGATCCGAATCTGGTCGAACAGCACCGCGACGATCTCGACGAGAAGCATCCGGCGCTGGGCGACCGCATCGCGCGCTGCCAGAGCCGCGCCGACGACGCCGACCGCGCGCTCAACGGTGTGCTGCCCGAGGCGTGGTCCGGGCTGGCGCAGTACGCCAAGGACCACGGTCTGGCCATCGACGTCGAACCGCAGGACTGGCGCAAGGCGGGCACCCTGCTGCAGGGCGAGATCGCGCATCTCAAGGGCACCGAACTGGTCCAGCACCAGACCCGCGCCGACGAGGCCTACGCCACCGCGGTCGAGACCTTCCGCAGCAACGTCGCGTCGGCGCTGTACGACAACTTCAAGCGCCTCGAACAGCAGATCCGCACGCTCAACCGCACCCTGCTCGGCAGCCCGGCGTTCTCGAACAACGAGCGCTACCAGTTCCGCTGCGAGGTCGCGCCAGAGTTCAAGGACCTGCACCGCTTCATTCTCAAGGTCGCGGACGTGGGCGAGGCCGACACGCTGTTCGGCAGCGCCGGCGATGTGCCGGCCGCGTTCCGCGACATCATCGAAGACAAGGTCGGCGGCAAGGCCGGCACGCCCTCGCCGCTCGACGATTACCGGCGGTTCTTCGCCTTCGAGGTCAACATCCAGCAGGACGGACGCGTGATCGGCACGCTCAGCGAACGCATGCGCTCGGGCTCCGGCGGCGAACACCGCGCGCCGATGTACGTGATCGCGGGCGCGGCGCTGGCCGCGGCCTATGGCAAGCGCGACGGACAGCTCGGCGGGCTCGGCCTGATCATGCTCGACGAGTTCGGCGACAAGATCGACGCCCAGAACGCGCGCGCGACGACCCAGTACCTGCGTTCGCTCGGGCTGCAGCTGATCCTCGCCGCTCCCGACACTGCGCAGGGCACGCTCACCGGCGTGCTGGACAGTTACATCGAACTGTTCCGCGACGGTCCGCTGCTGCAGGTGGAGCGCATCCGCGTGACCGAAGCCGGCCGCACCCTGCTGCAGAGCGATCAGTTCGCACTGCATCCGGAACTGCTGGACGCCGAAATCGCGCGGATCGAGGCCGAACGCACGGCCGTCTGACGCCTTCGCGATCCACAACCCCGCGAACCGCGCCGGCCGACGGCGCGGGCGCGAAAAAAATTTCCGGATCCATGTCCGTTTCGCACCTCCCATGCCCGTTCGCTGGCCGACACGGGGCATCCGCCCCCGACCGACGAGGCATGCACACATGGGCAACACATCGATATCGCTGGCGGCACTGTCGCTGATCGCTTTGGCCTGCACGGCAACGGACACGCGGGCCGCGGACCAGGACTGGAACGGCTTCCACGTAGGACTCGGCGTCGCGCAGACGCGAGGCGATGTCGACACCGAGGCCACGCTGGGCGGCCAGTGGAACGGCTATCCCGGCGCCGCGCAGGCTGCCGACGCGTTGAACGCCGACGGTTCGCTGTCGGGCAGCGGCGCGGGCATCCAGTTCGGTTACGACCACCAGCTTGCGGATCGCTGGGTCGTCGGCGTGGCGGTGGACTACACCCAGGCTGGCGCGGAGAGCGCCGTCACCCGGACGGCCGCCTATCCGGGCGGCGGCGAAGACGCGCCATCCAGCATCCGTGCAGCCAGCACGGTCGAACTGGGCCGCGCCTATTCGATCCGTTCCCGCGTCGGTTACGCGACCGGTCGCATGCTGTGGTACGCGACCGCCGGCTATGCGTCCAGTTCCGCCGATGTACGCACCACGCTCGACTATTCGGTGCCGCTGACCGACTCCGCGTTCGGCAAGCGCGGCAGCGCGTCGATCACCACGCGCGGTCTCGTCTGGGGCGCCGGCGTGGACTGGCGCTTCGCGCAACACTGGGACGCGGGCCTTCGCTACACCCGCAGCAGTGGCGGCGACAGCGCCGACTACACGCTGACGACGGTATCGCGATCGGGGCAGTTCACCGTGCAGCCTCCGGAAGCTTTCGCCGAGCGCGTGGCGCAGCGCATCGATCACGACAGCATCGCGCTGACCGTGAGCTATCGCTTCTGACCACAGCCTCTGCGGCCCGCCGTGGCAATGGACACGCCGCGGCTCAGAAGCCCTTGCACACCGCCCAGACCTCGTTGTCGAGCTGGCTGAGCAGGTCGAAGTTGCGCTTGAACCCGACCCGGTCGAGCGTCGCCTTGCGTTTGGCCTTGGCGGCTTCGCAGGGCGATGGCCCTGCGGGTTTGCGGGCCGCGCCGCGAACGACCGCGACCCGACCACCACCGCCGCGGTTGCGCCGGTCCATTTCGGCCTCGATCTCGCGGCTGCGCTTGAGCAGCGCGGGATCGGGCGTGGCGACGGCGTATTCGCGGGTCGCGAGCGTGCGCTGCAGCCCGGTGCACGGCGCGTCCTGATAGGTTTTCGCGCCGCGGCCGTCGACGCAGACGTGGATGGTCTGCGAGGCGGCATGCGCGGCCGGCAGGAGAAAGAAGGACAGCGCGAGCGCTGCGAACGACGATCCGAACAGATGCATGGAAGACTCCGACAGGCGCCGGATGGCGCGTGCCGCCATGATCGATATCCCGTCGGCGCGACACCGTCGGGGAATGCCCTGGTCCAATGCGGCGTATGCCGCGATGCGGGGTCAGGAAACCCTGAAGGCCTCGGCGGTGCGCGCACCCAGCCACACCAGCGCGAGACCGGCGACAAGGGTGATCGCGAGATAGCCCAGCAGCAGCCCGCCGCGCCCGGACTTCGCGAACAGCAGGCATTCCAGCATCAGCGCCGAATAGGTGGTGAGCGCGCCGAGCACGCCGACGATGAGGAAGGCGCGCCAATACAATGCCGATGGGCCGCGGCCTTCCAGCCAGATGGCGATGTAACCGGCGGCGAAGGAACCGATCAGATTCACCGCGAGCGTGCCCCACGGGAAACCGGTGCCGATGTGGCGCAGCAGCAGTCCGCCGAGCCAGAACCGCCCCACCGCGCCCAGCGCGCCGCCCGCCGCCACCAGCAGCAGTTGCTGCCACCATAGGCTCATTCGCCGTCCTTCAGCTTGCGCTGCGCGCGCGTGCGATCGGCGCGGAGGCGGTCGAGTTTTTCCTTGAGCTTGAGCTCCATGCCGCGTTCCACCGGCCGGTAGTACACGCGTTCGCCCATGGCGTCGGGAAAACCGGTCTGTTCCAGCGCGACGCCGCCTTCGGCATCGTGGTCGTAGCGGTAGTCCTTGCCGTAACCGATCGATTTCATCAGTTTCGTCGGCGCGTTGCGCAGGTGCAGCGGCACCTCCTGGGTGCCGTATTCGACGACATCCCGCTTGGCGGCCTTGAAGGCGGTATAGGCGGCGTTGGACTTGGCGGTGCTGGCGAGATAGATCACCAGTTGCGCGAGCGCCAGTTCGCCTTCGGGGCTGCCGAGCCGGTCGTACGTGTCCCAGGCATCGATCGCCATCTGCAGGGCACGCGGATCGGCCAGGCCGATGTCTTCCACTGCCATCCGGGTCATGCGCCGGGCGAGATAGATCGGGTCGCAACCGCCGTCGAGCATCCGCGCCAGCCAGTACAGGGCCGCGTCGGGATTCGAACTGCGCACGGATTTGTGCAGCGCCGAGATCTGGTCGTAGAACTGCTCGCCACCCTTGTCGAAACGGCGCGTGCGGTCGGCCAGCACCTGGGCCAGGATATCGTCGGTGATCGTGCCCGGCGATCCGCCGCCTTCCTCGGCGTCGCCCGTGCCGGTTTCGCCCGCAACGCTTTCACCCGCAAGTTCCGCGGCGATTTCCAGCAGCGTGAGTCCGCGGCGCACGTCGCCATCCGCGGCGCTGGCGATGACCTGCAGTTGCTCCGGCGCGATGCGCAGTCCGCGACCGCCCAGGCCGTGGGTCTCGTCGTCGAGCGCACGCTGCAGCGCGACCGCGATGTCGTCGCCGGACACCGCTTCCATCACATGCACGCGGCAGCGCGACAACAGCGCCGAATTCAGTTCGAACGAGGGGTTTTCGGTGGTGGCGCCGACGAACAGGATGGTGCCGCGCTCGATGTGCGGCAGGAAGGCGTCCTGCTGCGCCTTGTTGAAGCGATGCACTTCGTCCACGAACAGCACGGTGCGCCGGCCTTCGGCGAAACGGTGACCGGCTTCGGCCAGCACCTGCCGCACATCGGGCAGTCCGGAGAGCACCGCCGAAATCGCGCGGAAATCGGCATCGGCGTACTTCGCCAGCAGCAGCGCGAGGGTGGTCTTGCCGCAGCCGGGCGGCCCCCACAACACCATCGAATGCACGTGGCCGGATTCGATCGAGGTGCGCAGGGCCGTGCCCGGCGCCAGCAACCGGCGCTGCCCGACCATCTCGTCGAGGGTGCGCGGGCGCATGCGTTCGGCGAGCGGACGCAGCGCATCGCGATCGACGGCGAGCAGATCGCTGTCGTCGAGCAGGCTGGAATCGGGTCTTGGGGTACCTGGCCGGGCCACGTGATGCGGGATGCGGGGGACGGATGCGGAGTGCAGCCGTTACCTTAGCAGGCGCGGGCCGCGGCCGGCCCGATCAGCCTTCGCCGGTCGGCGCGGGCGTCACCACCGGCGGCGTGCCTTCCAGCACATAGGCCACACGCAGCCAGGCGTTGTCTTGGCGGTCGTAGAGCGCTTCGACCCGCGTCGGCGCGGTGCCGTCGAGGCCGAAATCGGCGATGCCGTTGGCGTCGATGCGCAGGTAGCGGACGCCGGTTTCGACGGTCGAGATTCGGTCCAGTTGCAGCCGCACCCGCTGGGTGCCGAATTCCTCGCCCAGCATGCCCACGACGCGATCGTCGAGTTCGCGGATCAGGGCGGCATCGTTGGGCACCGCGCGTCCCTCGGCCCCCGACATGCCGATGCTCAGCTCGGGATAGCCGGCGCTTTCGAGGATGGCGTCGTAGAGCGTGCTGAAGCGGAATCCGATCCAGTCGCTGGCGTTCTCGATCTGCAGCGTGCCCTGCCCGCTCACCAGACGGTCGCGGAGGCTGGTGGTCTGCACCTCGACGCGATCGAGCCGGATCTTCACCGCGCGTCCGCCCAGTTCTTCCGAAAGCGCGCCAACCAGTGAAGCGGCGACCACACCATCGAGGATTTCGCGCTCCTGCGCGATGGCGCTGCGCGCCGCGACGCTCGGTGCGTTGCCGGGCGGAGCGGCGTGCGCGCCACCACCGATACTCAGCGCGGCGGACAGCAGCGCGGCGGCGATGCGGCGGCGCCGACGGAGACGGGGCGAAGGACGGTTCACGCTGCGATCAACGGCGGAAGCGGTCATGCGGGGACGTCGGCGACCGGACATCATCGCTCGCCGACGATGTCGACACCCGCGGGCGGGGTGAAGCGGAAGGTCTTGCCGGGGAACGCCGGATTGCGCTTCCAGCCGCTGAAGCCGATTTCGGTGCGCTGACCGAGCGCGTCGAAGATCTGCATCCGCGCCAGGCCACGGCCGTCGAAACCGAGGCGGGCGCGCTGGAAACTGGCGCCTTCGGTCTGTTTCGGCGTGAGTTCCAGCCATTCGAGCTCGCCCTGCCGGCCGCCATCGCGGGCGACGAAATCGCGTTCGAGTTTCTGGGGGTCGATCAGCGCCGCGAGCGGGCTGTTCTGTTCTTCGGCGCCCTGCGCCCGGACGGTGACCTGTTTCAGATCGGGATCGTAGACCCAGACCTTGGCGCCATCGGCGACGATCAACTGCGGATAGGGCTTGAGGTATTCCCAGCGGAACAGGCGGGGCGCCGACAGCGCCACCCGGCCGGACGCGCTTTCCTTTTGCTTGCCCTTGCTGTCGAAGACCTGCTGGCTGAACTGGCCTTCGAGGCCCTTGAGGCCCTTGGTGAACGTATCCAGAGACTCGCGGCCGCCGGCATGGGCGAGACCGCAGGCGAACAGCAGGACGAGGGTGGAGAGACGTCGGATCATGATCGTGGGCGACTCGGCAAAGCGACGGTTGGAGTCTGAACGGCCCAAGCTGAACGTGGTTTGGCCGCGACCGGTCACCGTGGCGGCGGCGGCGCGATCACCGTGCGGTCGCCGTTGTGCTCCGGCGGCGACACGATCCCCGCCGCTTCCATCGCCTCGATCAGGCGCGCGGCGCGGTTGTAGCCGATCTTCAGCCGGCGCTGCACCCCGGAGATCGAGGCGCGGCGGCTTTCGGTGACGATCTTCACCGCTTCGTCGTACAGCGGATCGCTTTCGTCGCCCGCGCCGCCGCCGGATTCGGGCAGGCCGGTCGGGCCGACCACCACGCCGTCGCCCATCGTCTGCACTTCTTCCAGCACGCCGGCGATGTAATCCGGTGCGCCTCCGGTCTGCTTGAGGTTTTCGACGACGCGATGCACCTCGTCGTCGCTGACGAAGGCGCCGTGGACGCGTTCGGGCATCGCGGTGCCGGGCGGCAGATACAGCATGTCGCCGTGGCCGAGCAGCGTTTCCGCGCCGGACTGGTCGAGAATGGTCCGCGAGTCGATCTTCGAGCTGACCTGGAACGCGATGCGGGTCGGGATGTTGGCCTTGATCAGGCCGGTGATCACATCCACCGACGGCCGCTGGGTCGCGAGGATCAGGTGGATGCCGGCGGCGCGGGCCTTCTGCGCCAGCCGGGCGATGAGCTCCTCCACTTTCTTGCCGACGATCATCATCATGTCGGCGAATTCGTCGATGAAGATGACGATGAACGGCATCGGCTCCAGCGCCGGCGGCGCTTCCTGCAGATCCGGGTTCGGGCGGAACAGCGGGTCCAGCAGCGGCTGGCCAGCGTCCTGCGCGTCCTTCACCTTCTTGTTGAAGCCGGCGAGGTTGCGCACGCCGACCGCGCTCATCAGCTTGTAGCGCCGCTCCATTTCGGCCACGCACCAGCGCAGGCCGTTCGCGGCTTCCTTCATGTCGGTGACGACCGGCGCCAGCAGGTGCGGAATGCCCTGATAAACGCTGAGTTCCAGCATCTTCGGGTCGATCATCAGCATCCGCAGTTCCTTGGCGCTGGCCTTGTACAGCAGCGACAGCACCATCGCGTTGACCGCGACCGATTTGCCCGAACCGGTGGTGCCGGCGACCAGCAGATGCGGCATGCGCGCGAGGTCGGCCACCGTCGGCCGGCCGGCGATGTCCTTGCCCAGCGCCAGCGTCAGCGGGCTGGTGGACTTGTCGTATTCCTTCGAACGCAGCAGTTCGCTGAGATAGATCATCTCGCGATGGGTGTTCGGGGTTTCCAGGCCGATCACCGACTTGCCCGGGATCACGTCGACCACGCGCACCGATTTCACGCTGAGGCCGCGTGCGATGTCCTTGTCGAGCGAGCTGATCGAACTGACCTTGATGCCCGGCGCCGGTTCGATTTCGAAACGGGTGATGACCGGACCTGGATAGGCGCCGACCACCTGGGCGTCGATGCGGAAATCCTTGAGCTTGAATTCGATCTGCCGCGACAGGGTTTCGAGCGTGCTCTCGTCGTAGCCCTTGGGCTGAGGCTTGGGGTCGTCGAGCAGCGACAGCGGCGGGATTCCGGAGCCGTCGGACACATGGAACAGCGGGATCTGCTGCTCGCGCTTGGCGCGCTCGCTCTTCTCGACCACCGGCGCCGCCGGGGGTTCGATCTTCACCGGTTCGCGCTTGGCGCGCTTCTCGGTCTCGACCTTGCGCACTTCCTCGCGTTCCTCGCGCATGGCCCGGGCGGCCTGCCATTCGCTGGCCTGCTGGGTGCCCTTGCGCATGAACCGCGACAGCAGCGGCGGCAGTTTCATCGCCCAGAAGCCGATCCGGTCCATCACCGCCAGCCACGACAGCCCGGTGGCGAGGGTGACCGAGATCAGCAGCAGCGCGATCAGGAACAGGTTGCCGCCGACCATGCCGAAGCCGCGCAGCAGCGAATCGCCGACCAGTTTGCCGAGAATGCCGCCCGCGCCCGCCGAAAAGCCATCGACCGCGCCGATCTTCAGGCTCAGCAGGCCGGTGGCCGCGACCACGAAACCGACGATGCCGACCAGTCGCAGCGCGGGGCCGAGATCGGCATCGCCATCGCCGTCCGCATCCATTCCGAACAGCGCGATCCAAGCGATCGCGCCGAGAATCAGCGGCAGTGCGAACGCGACGTAGCCGCAGAGATACAGCAGCACGTCCGCCAGAAAGGCGCCGACGCGGCCGCCGGCGTTCTGCAGCGGCGCGGTGACGCTGCCGGAATGCGACCAGCCCGGATCGGAGGCGGAATAGGTGAAGAGACAGACCAGCAGGTACAGCAGGAACGGCGCGATCATGATCAGCGCGATGTCGCGCACCAGCCGCTGCCGGCCCGGACTCATCCGGGGCGTCTCGGCCACGGGGGCGCGACGGGCCTTGCTGCTGCGTTCGGAAAGCTCGCGTGCCACCGTGTCCGGACACCTGAAGAAGTTCGTCTAGGGAGCTGATCTTACAGGGATATCCGGGGCGGCACGAGATGCCGCCCCGGGATTTCGGGCCGTCTACAGGCTACGATGTGCCGCTGTTTCCTCCCCAACCTGACCATGCGCCTCAACAAACACATCAGCGATACTGGTTACTGCTCGCGCCGCGAGGCCGACCGGTTGATCGGCGAGGGCCGGGTGACGGTCAACGGCCAGCGCGCCCGCGTCGGCGCCGAGATCGGCGACGACGATGAAGTCCGGATCGATGGCGAGACGCTGCGCACGCGCACCGCTGCCAAGGGCCAGCGCCGGCACGTCTACATCGCGCTCAACAAGCCGGTGGGCATCACCTGCACCACCGAGGCCGACGTGAAGGGCAACATCGTCGACTTCGTCGATCACGAGCAGCGGATCTTTCCGATCGGCCGGCTCGACAAGGATTCGGAAGGCCTGATCCTGCTGACCAGCAACGGCGACATCGTCAATGCGATCCTGCGCGCCGAGAACAAACTGGAGAAGGAATATCTGGTCGCGGTGAACCATCGGGTCACCGACGAATTCCTGCGCGGCATGAGCCGCGGCGTACCGCTGCACGGCCAGACCACTCTGCCCTGCAGAACATCGAAACTGGGACCCTTCGGCTTCCGGATCGTGCTCACCCAGGGTCTCAACCGGCAGATCCGGCTGATGGCCGCGCATTTCGGCATGCGGGTGAAGCAGCTGCTGCGCGTGCGCATCGGCAACATCAAGCTGGGCCATCTCAAGCCCGGACAGTGGCGCAACCTCACCGACGCCGAACTGCGCGGCCTGCTGCCGAGTCATCAGGACTGGTAAGCGCCCGTCCGCGCCATCGCGGGACGGTCGACGCACGGCGGCTGCGCACGGTAATACAGCGTTCCGCCGCCGGTGCGACACGACGCCTTGATCCCGACGCCGTTGTCTACAATACGTGTCTGCCGGCCCGGCCTTTCCGGGCCGTTCCCTTCTCCGTCGCGAGCTTCCTCGAGCCCTGCCCCCACGAGCCCCGCCCCCCATGAGTACTTCCAGGCACATCAAGCTGATCATCCTCGGTTCCGGTCCCGCCGGCTGGACCGCCGCCGTCTATGCCGCGCGCGCCAATCTCAAGCCCGTGGTCATCACCGGCCTGCAGATGGGCGGTCAGCTGATGACCACCACCGAAGTCGACAACTGGCCGGGCGATGCCCACGGCCTGATGGGCCCGGACCTGATGGCGCGCATGCAGGCGCACGCCGAGCGCTTCGAGACCGAGGTGGTGTTCGACCAGATCCACACCGCCGACCTGTCGCAGCGCCCGTTCCGGCTGAAGGGCGACAGCGGCGAATACACCTGCGACGCGCTGGTGATCGCGACCGGCGCCACCGCCAAATACCTGGGCATCCAGTCGGAAGAGAAGTTCAAGGGCCGCGGCGTGTCCGCCTGCGCCACATGCGACGGCTTCTTCTACAAGGACCAGGACGTGGCGGTGATCGGCGGCGGCAACACCGCGGTCGAGGAAGCGCTGTACCTGTCGAACATCGCCCGCAAGGTCTATCTCGTGCACCGTCGCGACACCCTGCGCGCCGAGAAGATCATGCAGGACAAACTGTTCGCGAAGATCCAGGCCGGCAAGATCGAGCCGGTCTGGCACCACACCGTCGACGAGGTGCTGGGCGACGACAACGGCGTGACCGGCATCCGGGTCAAATCGGTGCAGGACGGCGGTAGCCGCGACATCGCCATCCACGGGTTCTTCGTGGCCATCGGCCACACCCCGAACACCGCCCTGTTCGAAGGCCAGTTGGCGATGAAGAACGGCTATCTGACCATCCAGACCGGCCTCGACGGCAACGCCACCCAGACCTCAGTGCCCGGCGTGTTCGCCGCCGGCGATGTCGCCGATCAGGTCTACCGCCAGGCCATCACCTCGGCCGGCTTCGGCTGCATGGCGGCCCTGGACGCCGAGAAGTTCCTGGACAAGGAAGGCTGATCGATGCTGCGGACCAGCGCGGATTTCGACGACATCGATCTGGCGCTGGTCCACGGATTCCTGTCAGGCGAGTCGTACTGGGCCGCGGACATTCCGCTGGAAACGCTCGAACGCGCGCTGCGGCATTCGGTCTGCTGCAGCGGGCACCTCGATGGCATCGGCCAGGTCGCCTTCGCCCGCGCGGTGACCGATCAGGCCACCTTCGCCTATCTCGCCGACGTGTTCGTGCTGCCGCAGCATCGCGGCAAGGGCTTCGGTCGCGCCGTCGTGGAAGCGTTGATGGCCGATCCGCGCCTGCAGGGCCTGCGCCGCTGGCATCTGGTGACGCGCGACATGCAACGGTTGTACGCCGGATTCGGTTTCGAGCCGCTGACGCAGCCGGAGCGGCACATGCAGAAGCACGATCCGGACGTCTATCGACAGAAAGCGCGCGGATGACGATCCGGCGGTTGCCCGCGCTGAGCGACATCCCCGCCGCCGCCTGGGATGGGCTCCACGACGGCCGCAACCCTTTCGTCGCGCACGCCTTCCTGTCGGGCCTCGAAATCCACGGCTGCCTGCGCGAGCACTGGGGATGGACACCCCATCACCTCACGCTGTGGGACGGCGATGCGCTGATCGCCGCGGCGCCCGGCTACATGAAACACAATTCGCACGGCGAATTCGTGTTCGACCATGCCTGGGCCCGTGCCTATGCCCATTACGGCCACGATTACTACCCGAAGTGGTTGTGCGCGGTGCCTTACTCGCCCGTCACCGGCCCACGATTGCTGGCGCGGGATTCCGACGCCCGGCGGCGGTTGATCGATGCCATCGCGAACCACGTACCGGAGATCGGCGCCTCGTCCGCGCACGTGAATTTCCTCGATGCCGAGGACGACGCCGCGTTCGCGGACGCACCCGGCTGGCTGCAGCGCATCGATGTGCAGTACCACTGGCGCAACGACGCCGGTTGGCGCGACTTCGCGGATTTCCTCGCCGCGATGGACCACAAGCACCGCAAGAACATCCGCCAGGAGCGCGCGAAGGTCGCACGGGCCGGCACGGACTTCCGCATCGTCCACGGCGATGAGGCGAGCGAAGCCGATCTCGCCGCCATGCATGGCTTCTACCTGCAGACCTTCGCCGACTACGGCAATTCTCCGGCGCTGACCCTCGATTTCCTGAAACATCTCGCGCGCGCGATGCCGCGGCAACTGGTGCTGATCCTCGCCTATCGCGCGGGCGAGACCATCGCCGGGGCGCTGTGCCTGCGCGGCGGAGACACACTGTACGGTCGCTACTGGGGCGCCTCGCAGGTCCTGCCCGGTCTGCATTTCGAGACCTGCTATTACCAGGGCATCGACTACTGCCTGCGCGAAGGATTGACCCGTTTCGAGCCCGGCGCACAGGGCGAGCACAAGATCGATCGCGGTTTCCTGCCCGCCTTCGTGCGAAGCCGTCACTGGCTCGCCGAACCGGCATTCGCCCATGCACTGGCATCCTGGTGCGAGGAAGAAGCGGTCGCGGTGCGTCGCTATGCGGCCCAGCTCGCGGCGCATTCCCCGTTCCGCGCGGAGGCATCGCCGCCGTGAGCCTTCGCCTGCCGTGGCTCTCGTCCGATCCGACCGCGCCCTTCCCGCCGCCGCACACAGCCCTGCGCGACCCAGACGGTCTGCTGGCCGCCGGCGGCGATCTGCACCCGCTGCGCCTGCTCAACGCGTATCGCCAGGGCATCTTTCCCTGGTTCTCCGAGGGCGAACCGATCCTCTGGTGGTCGCCGGACCCGCGCACGGTGTTCCGCACCGACGGCGTCCGCCTGTCGCGTCGCGACCTGCGCTTCCTCCGCGGCACCGGCTGGATCGCCCGCGCCGATACCGCCTTCGCCGCGGTCGTCGAGGCCTGCGCCTCCGCATCGCGTCCGGGACAGTCGGGCACCTGGATCACCCACGATATGCAGGCCGCGTATCGCGTCCTGCACCGGCTGGGTCGCGCCCACAGCATCGAAGTCTTCGAGGGAGCGCGCCTGGTCGGCGGCATCTACGGCGTGGCGCTCGGGCGGATGTTCTTCGGCGAAAGCATGGTCAGTCTGGAAAGCGGCGGCTCCAAGGCGGCACTGGCGGCGCTGGCCTGGCGCCTGCATGACTGGGGCTGGCCGCTGATCGACGCTCAGGTCGAGAACGACCACCTGCTGCGGATGGGCGCCGAATCCTTGCCGCGGAGCCGCTTCCTCGCGGCGATCGCGCCCCTGGTCGACGCATCCGAGGCGGGGGAATCCGGCAGCCCGGGGCCATGGACCGCGGCATTCGGCGACCTGCCGGTATCGCGGATCGCGGGCCGATAACGATTTTTTTGCGATTAATGCCCGGGCGTGGCAGAATGCGCGGCTTCGTCGGGCCATCGGCCCGGCTTTCACGGCAGCCCAGGACGCATGGCGAAAGACGACGTCATCGAATTTGAAGGTACGGTCTCCGAAACGCTCCCGAACACCATGTTCCGGGTGAAGCTGGAGAACGGCCACGAGATCATCGCCCACATCTCCGGGCGCATGCGGAAGAATTACATCCGCATCCTCACCGGGGACAAGGTCAAGGTCGAAATGACCCCTTACGACCTGACCAAGGGGCGCATCACCTATCGCATGAAGTGATTCGCGCAAGTAATTGAAAGAAAAGGCGGCCATCGGCCGCCTTTTCTGTTTGCGGGGAAATCCTCGCCCGAACGGGCGACGGTCCTACTCGACCGTCGCCGGCAGCAGCTTCTCGGGCTCGGCCTGCGATTCGACCACCAGTTCGTCGTCGCGGACGTCGATCGACACCCGCCCGCCGTTGAGCAGCTTGCCGAACAGCAGTTCGTCCGCGAGCTGGCGCTTGACCCGATCCTGGATCACACGCGCCATCGGCCGCGCGCCCATCAGCGGGTCGAAACCGTGCTCGGCCAGCCAGTCCCGGGCCGCCGGGGTCGCGGACAGCGATACGTTCTTTTCGTGCAGCAGGGTTTCCAGTTCGATCAGGAACTTGTCGACCACGCGCAGGATGTGGTCGAAGCCCAACGCCTGGAATTGCACCACCGCATCGAGGCGATTGCGGAACTCCGGACTGAAGCTGCGGCGGATGATCTCCATCGCGTCGGTGCTGTGATCCTGCTTGGTGAAGCCGATCGAGCGACGGGCCGCCTGGACCGCGCCGGCATTGGTGGTCATGACCACGATGACGTTGCGGAAATTCGCCTCGCGGCCGTTGGTGTCGGTCAGGATGCCGCGGTCCATCACCTGCAGCAGGATGTTGAAGATGTCCGGATGCGCCTTCTCGACTTCGTCCAGCAGCAGCACGCAGTGCGGCGTCTTCACGATCTTCTCAGTCAGCAGCCCGCCCTGGTCGAAGCCCACGTAGCCCGGAGGCGCGCCGATGAGGCGGCTCACCGAATGCGGCTCCATGTATTCGCTCATGTCGAAGCGGACCAGTTCGATGCCGAGTTGCAGCGCGAGCTGCCGGGTGACTTCGGTCTTGCCCACACCGGTCGGCCCCGCGAACAGGAAACTGCCGATCGGCTTGTCCGGGTTGGCGAGCCCCGAGCGGGCGAGCTTGATCGCCGACGTCAGCGTCTCGATCGCCGGATCCTGGCCGAAGATCACCATCTTGAGATTGCGTTCGAGGTGCTGCAGCACGTCCTTGTCGGACGCGCTGACCTGCTTGGCCGGGATCCGCGCCATCTTGGAGACGATCAGCTCGACTTCCTCGACGTCGATGCGCGACTTGCGGTGCTCGGGCGCCAACAGTTGCTGGCGCGCCCCGGCCTCGTCGATCACGTCGATGGCCTTGTCGGGCAGCAGGCGGTCGTTGATGTGCTTCACCGACAGATCGACGGCGGCCTGGATGGCGTCGTCGGCGTAGGTGACGTTGTGGTGGGCCTCGTACTTGGAACGCAGGCCGCGCAGGATCTCGACCGCCTCGCCGATGGTCGGCTCGACCACGTCGATCTTCTGGAAGCGACGCGCCAGGGCGCGGTCCTTCTCGAAGATGCCGCGGTATTCCTGGAAAGTGGTGGAACCGATGCAGCGCAGGTCGCCCGACGCCAGCGCCGGCTTGATCAGGTTGCTCGCGTCCATGGTGCCACCGCTGGCGGAACCGGCGCCGATGATGGTGTGGATCTCATCGATGAACAGCACCGCCTGCGGAATCTTCTTCAACGCCGAAAGCACGGACTTCAGCCGCTTCTCGAAATCGCCGCGGTATTTGGTGCCGGCGACCAGCGCCCCGAGATCCAAGGAGAAGATCGTGGCGCCGGCCAGCACATCCGGCACTTCGCCATCGACGATGCGCCGCGCCAGGCCTTCGGCCAGCGCGGTCTTGCCGACGCCGGCCTCGCCCACGTACAGCGGATTGTTCTTGCGCCGACGGCAGAGCACCTGGATCGTGCGCTCGATCTCGTCCGCGCGCCCGACCAGCGGGTCGATACGGCCTTCGCGCGCCTGGGCGTTGAGGTTGGAAGTGAACTCCGCCAGCGGATCGTTCTTGCCGTCGCCGTTGTCGCTCTCGCTGTTCTGCTCGGACGATTCCTGCCCCTGCGATTCCGGCGCATCGCCACTTTTGGCGATCCCGTGCGACAGGTAATTGACCACGTCCAGCCGGCTGATGCCCTGCTGGTTGAGATAGTAGACGGCGTAGGAGTCCTTCTCGCCGAAGATCGCGACCAGCACGTTGGCGCCGGTGACTTCGCTCTTGCCCGACGACTGCACGTGATAGACCGCACGCTGCAGCACGCGCTGGAACCCGAGCGTGGCCTGGGTGTCGCGGGCGTCTTCCTCGGCGAGACTGGCGACCGAGGTGGAGATCGCATGTTCGAGGTCGCCGCGCAGTCGCGGAAAGTCCGCGCCGCAGGCCTTGAGCACGGTTTCCGCCGATGGATTGTCGAGCAGCGCGAGCAGCAGGTGCTCGACCGTCATGTATTCGTGCCGCGCCTCGCGGGCATGCTTGTAGCACTGACCGATGGCGTATTCGAGGTCTTTGCTGAACATGGTCGCTGCCGCCCTCCGAAGAAGTTATGCCGATGGAGGCCAAGTCTGCCGCGCTGCGTCATCGCGCCGACCTGCCGGGCCCGGGATTCGCACGACATGGGTTCCCCCACGCCGCCATGGAATACCGGAGTTTTGGAACACTCCGTCGTGAACATCGCGTCCTGCCGGTTCCGTCGCCTGCGTGTGCGCTGCGAGGACCCGTACGACATGACAATGCGCTCATCGCACGGTCGGATGCAAGCCGACGACGCGGATTGCACGATGCAGGATGGACGAAACGACGAATGGATCGACGCAAGATCCGGGCCATGACCCGGTCGCTGCGCATCCGCAGATGGTCAGTGGGGGCGTCTCAGGCCTTTTCCATGGTGCACAACAGCGGATGCTGATTCATCCGTGCGTATTCGTTCACCTGGGCGACCTTCGATTCGGCGATCTCGCGGGTGAAGACGCCGCAGACCCCGCGGCCGCGGGTATGGACATGCAACATGACCTGGGTGGCCTTCTCGAGGTTCATGCTGAAAAAGCGCGTCAGCACCTCGACGACGAAATCCATCGGCGTGTAGTCGTCGTTCAACAGCATGACGGCGTACAGGGGCGGTCGCGCCAGCTCGGGCTTGCTGGTCTCGACGGCGACGCCGTGTTCGTGATCGTGTTCGTGGTGGTTGGCCATCCGCGAATTATACGGGGGCGCCCCCGCCGCTGCCCGCGGCAGGGGCGCAACGCCGCGTCCCGACCCCGCGTCGGGGGGGCGGCATGCGGACCTCAGTTCCAGTTGCCGTTGATCTGGATGCAGCCGGGGGTACCGACCGTCGAGCAGACGTGGCGCAGGCGATCGGCGATCTCGCCGTTCCAGCAGATCACCCGCAGGCCAACCACGCGGTCGGCGCGATCCGGGAACGTGTGGCTGACCAGCGGACTCCCGGTGAAGAGGGTCGACCCGTCGTCGAAATCCCAGAAGTACTTCCAGACGTACGACCCCGGGCAGGCGGACGGGCTGGAGGCCGGTCGCCGGGCGTCGAAGCTGCAGGTGTACTGGGTGAAGCCCGCATTCCAGTTGCACAACCCCTGGAAATTCGCGGTGGCCGCGGCCTGTACTTCGGCGGCCGCGCCGAGTGCCAGCGCGAGGCCGAGGGTCGAAGACAGCGCATGCATCCCGATGTTCTTCATGGCGTAGCTCCTCGTTGATGTCCTGACGAAAATCCGTCGCCCCTGCGGGAAACGGTCCTGGATCCCCCGGCAAGGAGCCTGGGCGTCGGCATCGCATCGAGGAAGGTCAGCGGGCGGCCCGGCAATGCCGGCACGCCGATCCGACGCGATCGGCAAGCAGGCATCGGGGCGTAAGGGTGTCTGAGACCTTCGGACCGTGGACGGCGGTCCGCTCTCCGGAACACAATGGCGACGGGAAAGGCCATGTCGGCCATCCACTCCGGGGGAGTCGCTCATGTCATCGTTCGTCCGCAACACGCTGTCCGCTTCCATGCTGCTCGTCGCCGCCGTCGCCTTCGCTCCCGCCGCACAGGCGGAGGACGCTTCGGTCAAATCCCGTCTTGATAGCCAGGGCATCAAGTACGAAGTCGATCAGGACGGCGATTACAAGGTCACCTACAACTATTCCAAGGAAGGCCGCACCCAGCTGGTCTTCGTGAGCGGCAAGACCGAGTCGGTCGCCGGCTTCACCATCCGTGAAGTCTTCTCTCCCGCCGCACGGGTGGAAAAGGACGGCATCAACGGCGCCAAGGCGCTGGAAATGCTCGCCGAAAGCCGCAAGAACAAGTTCGGCAGCTGGGAAATCGGCGGCGACGTGCTGTATTTCGTCATCAAGCTGCCCGACAACGTCAGCGCCAAGCAACTCGAAGCCGCCATGGACATCGCCGCCGAAACGGCCGACGACATGGAGATCGAGTTCAGCGGCGACCGCGACGACCTGTGATCCGGACGAACATGGTCCAGACCAGCATGCTCCAGACCGGCACGTCGCAGACGCAGATGATTGCGGCGCGAATCGCATGAGTTACCGCGAAGGCCGTTTCTGGCAACCGGACGTCACCGTGGCCACGGTCGTGGTCGCCGACGGCCGGTTGCTCTGCGTCGAGGAACGCGTCAAGGGCCGGCTGGTGCTGAACCAGCCGGCCGGTCATCTCGAACCCGACGAAAGCCTGGCCGATGCCGCTCTTCGCGAGACCCGCGAGGAGACCGGCTGGGACGTGCGCCTCACCGCGTTTCTCGGGGCCTATCAGTGGAAGGCCCCTGAAACCGAACGGCATTACCTTCGCTTCGCCTTCGCTGCGGAGCCCGAACGCCACGACCCCACGCGCGCCCTCGACGAGGGCATCGTCCAGGCGCTCTGGCTCAGCCCGCAGGAACTGCTCGATGCCCGCGATCGGCATCGCAGCCCGATGGTCTGGCAGGTGGTCGCGGATCATCTCGCCGGGCACCGCTCGCCGCTGACCCTGCTGCAGCATCTGACCTGACGCAGCGGTCCGGATCGTGAGCGCGCCCCACATCATCGTCGGCATGTCCGGCGGCGTCGATTCCTCGGTCGCCGCCCTGCTGCTGCGCGACCAGGCGCTGACCGACCCCGCTCGATCCGTCGCCGGACTGTTCATGACCAACTGGGCCGACGACGGCAGCGGCGACTGCCGCGCCGAAGACGACCGCCGCGACGCGGTCGCGGTCTGCGGCCGGTTGGGCCTTCCGATCCATTTCCGCGATTTCTCGAAGGAATACTGGGCGGGCGTGTTCGAGCACTTCCTCGGCGAGTACGCCGCGGGGCGCACGCCGAATCCGGACGTGCTCTGCAACCGCGAGATCAAGTTCAAGCATTTCCTCGACGCCGCCCGCGAACTCGGCGCCGACTTCATCGCCACCGGGCACTACGCCCGGGTCCGCGAACGCGATGGCGTCTGGCAACTGCTGCGCGCCGCCGACCGCAACAAGGATCAGAGCTATTTCCTGCACCAGCTCGGTCAGGCGCAATTGGCGGCAACCTTGTTCCCGCTGGGCGACCTGATCAAGCCGGACGTGCGGCGGATGGCGGCCGAAGCCGGCCTGCCGACCGCGGCGAAGAAGGATTCGACCGGCATCTGCTTCATCGGCGAACGCGATTTCCGCGAGTTCCTGTCGCAGTACCTGCCCGCGAAACCCGGTCCGATGGTCACGCCCGACGGCCGCCGCGTCGGCGAGCACCCGGGCGTGTTCTATTTCACCCTCGGCCAGCGCGAAGGCCTGCACATCGGCGGCGTCCGCGGCTTCGCGGCGGCGCCGTGGTTCGTGGTCGGCAAGCGCGTGGCGGACAACACCCTGATCGTCGACCAGGGCACGGATTCGCCGTATCTGTTCTCGAGCCGACTGTGGAGCGAGCGCGCGCACTGGATCGCGGGCTCGCCGCCGGCGATTCGTTTCGTATGCAGCGCGCAGACCCGCTATCGCCAGCAGGACGAGGCCTGCGAAGTCGAAGTCCACGACGACGGCACGCTGTCGGTGGTCTTCGAACGGCCGCAGCGCGCGGTCACGCCGGGGCAATCGCTGGTGCTGTACGACGGCGAGGTCTGCCTCGGCGGCGCGGTGATCGCTGCCACCGACGCGCCGCTGGAACGCGACGCCGTCGCGACGAAGACCTGACCGCGCGCCGCATCCCCGCTATCCTGTGCGCATGACGATGGATTTCAGTTCCCGGGTACTTGCCCTCGCCGGCCTGCTGCAGGCGCTCAAACTCGTTCGCCAGATCGCCGACACCGGCCACGCCGATGCCGCCGCCGAGCGCATCGCCCTGGACAGCGTGTTCCGGATCGATGCCGATTCGGTGGAAGCGGTCTATGGCGGCAGCGCGTCGGTCCGCGGCGGCCTGCTGCTGCTCCGCGACCACCTCGGCACCGTCCGCGGCGACGACGCCCTGCCGAAACTCGCGAAGGCGATCCTGGAGATCGAACGCCGTTTCGTCGCCGACGAAGGCATGACCGAACACGTCCTCGAGGGCATCCGCACGCTCGGCGGCATCGCCGAACGGCAGGGCAGCATCCACCCGGAGGCGATTTCGCGTCTCGGCCAGCTCTATGCCGACACCATCAGTCACCTGCGGCCGAAAGTCATCGTCCAGGGCAATCCGCACTACCTGCAGCAGCCCGAAGTCGTCGCCGAGATCCGCGCCCTGCTGCTCGCCGCGCTGCGCTCCGCGGTGCTGTGGCGCCAGATGGGCGGCTCGCTGTGGGATTTCGTATTCAGCCGCCGGCAGATGGTGGCAGCGATCGACGCGCATCTGATGTGACGCTCTACCAATCGGAACCGCCGCTGGATCCCGAATCGAAGTCGCCCCCATCATAGGAACTGCTGCTGTTACCGCCGGAATCTCGACTGGAACTGCTGCAGAAATCACCGCTCACGGTCCGGCTGCTCACTTCAACATCGCGCCAATCGATCGATTCGAACGTGGTGTAAACCTGCTGTGTGCATGAGCTGGCCGTTTTTTTCTCGCTCATGCAATTGCCGACGGGCACTGCGATCTTTGATGCCAGACGATGGGTTTTCGCCTGCTTGTCGTACACGTAGTAGTGGTCGAAGCAGGTCGCGCCTTCCGCGCTGATCCGTGTATAGCTGTGGTACGGCTGCCGGGCCTGCCAATGCGCCAAGCCGAAGCAGCCTCCGATGATCGCCGTGATGGCCGCAAGCACCACGGCCAGGCACCCGCGCCCCATCTTTCCTCCGCCGTTCGGCTTCGCTGCTGACGCCTGGGCGCTGTTGGCTGGAGACGAATACAACCGCAGCATCTCCGCGACACCGCTCTTGAACCCGGCCACATAGTCGCCCGCCTTGAATTTCGGCGCGATGATCTGGCTGGAAATGCGATTAAGCTGCGTCGCATCGATCTTCGGCGCGACGCCGTTGCCGGCGACGATCTGGATGCGCCGTGGATTCAGCACCACCACGATGTACACGCCATTGTCGATGTCGTCGCGGCCGACGCCGAGTTCCTGCGCGCGGCGGCGTGCGTAGTATTCGACGTTCTCGGTGACCGTGTTGACGGTTTCCACCGCAACCACCAACTGCGATTCGATCGAGCGCAGATACGCCAGCAAATCGGCCTCCTGCGCATCGCTCAGCAGGTTCGCGGTGTCCACGACCAGGTCGTTCTTGCGGATGGTGGCGGCCGCATCGACGACAACCATCCTCGCATCGACATCGAGGAACTCGTTGCGGCAGTCCAGGCACAGCCATTTGCCGGTGTAACCGTCCTGCTTGAGCTGGGTTCCGCCGCAATTGGGGCAGACGAACACCCGGCCGGTGGCGATGTCCGCGCCACGCGGCGCGTTTTCGTCGCCAACCGAAACGACGGCTGTCCGGGTGGCGGCCCAATGTGCCCGGCAGTACAGACAGGTCCACTCGCCCGTGACCGGGTGCTGGGAGACCTGCGATGAGCCGCAATGCGGACAAGTGGTCTCCGCGATGCCGCCTGCGGATTTCTGCGAGTACCCGGTGGGAGAGTCGTGCTCGGACATTCGCCGATGCTAACAGCGCGCAGTCCGAACCGAAACGTCCGGCAATGCCTGGCGTTTCCCTTGCATCGCATGCTTCGATCAGACCACGACCGTATCCGCAACGTCCCGATAATCCCGGTCGAAACGGAACTCTGTTGCGCCCGACCGACACATTGCCCAAACCCACAGGCGGTCGTTCCGCGGCTTCTTAAGGCCGATTTAAGCTTCGAAGCCGACGGTGGAACTCTCGTCGACAGGAGCTTCACGATGCAGACCTCCACCCTCGCCTGCGCCCTGGCGATCGCGTTGTTGACCGCCGGATGCGGCCCCCGGACCGAATCGCCCGCGACAGACAGCGCGGCTGCGTCCACCGCGCCGGCAACCACGTCGGGCGCTTCCATCGCCGCTGGGCCCGCGGCATCGCCCGAACTGCTGGCCCAGGCAAAAGCGCTGTTCCAGCCGATCCCGGACAAGGCGCCCGATCCGGCCGGCAACCCGGTGACTGCGGAAAAGATCGTGCTCGGCAAGATGCTGTATTTCGACGGCCGCCTCTCCTCCAGCGGCGTCATCAGCTGCAATTCGTGCCACAACGTCGGCATGGGCGGGATCGACGGCGTGCCCACGTCGATCGGCCATGGCTTCCAGAAAGGTCCGCGCAACGCGCCGACGGTCTACAACGCGGTGTTCAACGTGGCCCAGTTCTGGGACGGCCGCGCCGAGGACCTCAAGGCGCAGGCCAAGGGGCCTGTGCAGGCCGGCGTGGAAATGAACAACACGCCGGAAACGGTGGAAACCACCCTCAAGTCGATGCCCGGCTATGTACTGGCGTTCCAGGCAGCGTTCCCGCAGGAAACATCGCCGGTGAGTTTCGACAACATGGCGAAGGCGATCGAAGCCTTCGAAACCACGCTGATCACGCCCGGCGCGCCGTTCGACGCGTTCCTGAAGGGCGATGCGCGCGCGCTCACCGCGGATCAGCAGGCGGGGCTGAAACTGTTCATGGACAAGGGCTGCGCGAGCTGCCACAACGGCATCAACCTCGGCGGACAGGCGTATTTCCCGTTCGGCGTGGTGCATGCGCCCGCGGATGCGGTGCGCCCGGCCGGCGATCGCGGTCGTTTCGCCGTCACCAAGTCGCAGGCCGATGAATACGTGTTCCGCGCCGCGCCGTTGCGGAACATCGCCGCGACCGCGCCGTATTTCCATTCCGGCAACGTGTGGAAACTGCAGGACGCGGTGACGATCATGGGCGACGCTCAGCTCGGCGCGACGCTGGCCCCCGACGAAGCCGAGAAGATCCATCTGTTCCTGCACGCGCTCACCGCGCCGATCCCGAAGATCGACTATCCGGAATTGCCCGAACGCGCGGACACCACGCCACTTCCCGCCGACGGCTGAGATCCAGATCACCCACCAAATCCCCGCGGTCGCACGTCGCCCGCGGGGCGTTCGCGTTGGCACGCGCATGCGCATTCCCCGGCGACGAAGGGCGATGCGATGCGCGATGTCCTCCAGGATCGTAAGTCGCACTTAATCCTGCGCGCGCATCGTGACCGCATCCGAATCCATCGCGAGACCATCCATGCGAATGCTTCCGTTCCTCTGCGCGCTATCGGCGCTGATGTCCGTTCCGCCGGCCGCCCTGTCGGCATCGCCGGCTGCCACGCTGCAGGCACGGTATGCCGCGCAGGCCGCGCGCGAGGATCGCGCCTATCGCGGCGCCTCCAGCGAACGCGGCCGACGATTCTTCCTGGCGAAGCACGGCAGCGACTGGAGCTGCGCCAGTTGCCACACGCCCGATGCGACCGCGACCGGCAAGCATGCCGTCACCGGTCGCAGGCTGCAGCCGCTGGCGCCGTCCGCGAATCCCGCACGCTTCGCCGATGCCGCGAAAGCCGAGAAATGGTTCCGCCGCAATTGTCGCGACGTGCTCGATCGCGAGTGCACCGCCGCGGAAAAGGTTGATGTGATCGCATGGCTCGACGGCCTGCACCCGGGAGGCGCGCGATGAACGAGACGCGGATGCCCACGGCTTCGATTTATGCAGCGCTTGCGCTGGTGCTCGCGCTGCCGTTCGCGGCCGTGCGCGCCGACGACGACAGGGACGAAATCGATGCCCGGCGCACACCGCCACCCGCGGTTTACATCGACGAATGCGGCGGTTGTCATGCGCCGTATCCGGCGTCGGGACTGCCCGCCGCGTCCTGGCGCACGCTGATGTCCACGCTCGATCGCCATTTCGGCAGCGATGCCACGTTGGCGCCTGCAGAGACCGCTGTCGTCCGCGATTGGCTGCTGGCGAACGCCGGGCGCCGCGCCGCAAATCCGTCCGCGCCGCTGCGGATCACGCGCACCGCATGGTTCGTGCACGAACACGACGAAGTGCCGGCATCAATCTGGCGTTCACGAGAAATCGGCTCCGCCGCCAATTGCGGCGGTTGCCATCGCGGCGCCGACCGCGGCGCCTTTTCCGAACGCGATGTCCGTATGCCGCGCGTCGCCACCCCACCTTCTTCCGCCGGAGCGAAACGATGAGCACCACGACCTCTTCCGCCGCAGCCCCCGCCGCCCGCGATGCGGGCACGCTGGTCTGGGATCTGCCCACGCGCCTGTTTCACTGGAGCCTCGCGATCTGTTTCGCCGGCGCCTGGCTGACCTCCGACAGCGAGCGCCAGCATCTGCTGCACCTGCTGTTCGGCTACAGCCTGTTCGGCCTGATCGCGTTCCGCGTGGTCTGGGGATTCGTCGGCAGCCGCCACGCACGTTTCGCCAGTTTCGCGCACGGCCCCGTCACGACATGGCGCTATCTGGCGGGCATGCTCAGAGGGCGGCCCGCTCATCACGTCGGCCACAATCCCGCCGGCGCGGTGGCGATCTGGTTGCTGCTGGGCCTCGGTCTGGCGACCGCGGGCGTCGGCATCGCGATGATGTCCGGTGCCGGCGAAGCGCTGGAGGAGGTGCACGAAATCCTGGCCACCGCGATGCTGGTCGTCGTCGGCCTGCATCTGCTGGGCGTGATCGTCGGCAGCGTGCTGCATCGTGAGAATCTGCCGAAGGCCATGATCACCGGCCGCAAGCGCGGGCTGCGTGCGGAGGACGGCATCCGGAAACGCTCGTTCGTGGTCGGATTGGCACTGTTGGCGGCGCTGGCGGCGTTCTGGACCGCAGGCCTGATGCTGAAGCGACCGCCGCTGGGCCTGCCCGGCGGCGACGCGTCGGCCGAAGGCGAGCATCGCGACGGCGAACGCGCCGCAGGCGCAGAATCGGAAGGTCGCGAAGACCGGGACGAAGACGGCGACGACGATTGATGCCGTTGTCCGCGACGCCGACAATGCCCTGTCCCTGCGGAGGCCGATGATGCGCATCCTGGTGGTGGAAGACGATCCCTTGCTGGGCGAAGCGCTCGGCATCGGCATGCGCCAGCGCGGCTTCGCCGCCGACTGGGTCCGGGATGGCATCGCCGCCGACACCGCGCTCAAGACCAGCGCCTTCTCGGCGGTGGTGCTCGATCTCGGGCTGCCGCGGCTGTCCGGCCTGCAACTGCTGCGTCAGCGTCGCGATGCCAACGACCGCACACCGATATTGATTCTCACCGCCCGCGATGCGGTGGAGGAACGCATCCGCGGCCTGGATGCCGGCGCCGACGATTACGTGGTGAAGCCGGTCGATCTGGATGAACTGGCGGCCCGGCTGCGCGCGCTGGTGCGTCGCAGCGACGGCGATCCGCGGCCGCTGCTGCAGATCGGGGCATTGCGCATCGATCCGGCGGCGCGCCTGGTCGAATGGCATGGCACCGCGGTGTCGCTGTCGCCGCGCGAATTCGATCTGCTGCTGGAATTCGCCCGCGCCGCAGGCCGCTGGTTGAGCAAGGAACAATTGACCGAGCGTCTGTACGGCTGGGGCGACGATGTCGAATCGAACGCGCTGGAGGTGCACGTGCACCATCTGCGCCGCAAGATCGATCCCGCGCTGATCGTCACCCAGCGCGGCGTGGGGTACATGCTGCGATCGCCGCAGCCATCGGCGACCGATGCCGATGCGGCGGACGCCCGATGACGCGTCCGATGACAGGCGCGTTCTCGCTGCGCGCACGGCTGCTGGCGGCGACCCTGGCCACGGTCGTCGCGGTGTGGCTGGCGGCGACGCTGGCGAGCTACGTGCAGGCCCGCCGCGAACTCGACGAACTACTCGACGCGCATCTCGCCACGTCGGCCGCGCTGCTGGTGGCGCAGGCCTCGGAAGAGCTGGAGGAAATCGAGCTGGAGCACCTGCCCGATCTCGGCGACGACCACCAGCGGCTTGCGTTGCAGGTGTGGCACGGAGGCGAACTGGGCGTGCACAGCGCGAACGCGCCGGACACGCCGCTGGCACCGTTCCGCCAGGGCTTCGCCAACGTGCGCGCGTCCGGTGTCGGCTGGCGCGTCTACGTCACGCGCAGCCGTGAAGGTTTCTGGGTTCAGGTCGGCGAGCCGGAATCCGCACGTCGCGACATCCTGCACGAAGCGCTCGCGCGGCAGGCGTGGCCGATGCTGCTGGCCCTGCCGCTGTTGGGGCTCGGACTGTGGATCGGCGTCGGGCGCGGGCTGTCGCCGCTGCAGCGCATCGCGCAGGCGGTCGATGCGCGCGTGCCGCTGGATACCGCACCGCTGCCGAGCGACGATGCGCCGCACGAGATCCGCCCGCTGCTGGAACGCCTCAACGCGCTGTTCGCGCGCACCGGCGAAAGCATCGAGCGCGAGCGTCGCTTCATCGGCGATGCATCGCATGAACTGCGCACACCGGTCGCGGCGATCCGTGCCCAGGCGCAGGTGGCGCAGGGTGCGCGCGACGAAGACGAGCGTCGCCGCGCGCTGGCCGGCGTGATCGCGGGCTGCGACCGCATGAGCGGACTCACCGAACAATTGCTGACCCTGTCGCGGCTGGAAGCCGGCGTACTGGACAGCGCAGGCGGGAGCGTGCACCTGCGCGAGATCGCGGAAGACGTGGTCGCCGAACTCGCGACGGACGTGCGTCGTATGCAGGCGCGGATCGTGCTGGACGTGCCCGGCGACCTGCGGATCGAGGGCGGCGCGGTGCTGCTGCGGATCCTGCTGCGCAACCTGATCGGAAACGCGCTGCGCCACGGCGCGGAAGGCGTGCGCGTGCAGGTCACGGCCGTCCGCGATGGCGCGGCGACCGTGCTCGACATCCGCGACGACGGCCCGGGCATTCCCGCGTCGCGCCGCGCCGACGCGCTGGAACGCTTCCAGCGGCTCGACGCCGCGCAGGGCGGCGGTGCGGGCCTTGGGCTGGCCATCGTCAACCGCATCGTGCAGGTCCTCGGCGGCGAACTGACGATGGGCGACGGCCTCGACGGCCGCGGACTCGGCGTCGCGCTGCGCATCCCCGATTACCACGGCGCGTCGCGCTGATGGTCAATCGTCATTTCCTTCGAAACGAAAAGCCCGGCTTTCGCCGGGCTTCGTGTTTCAGGCAACCTGCCGCGCCGATGTCGCATCGACAGCGCGGCCTGAAGGCCGCGCCACCTCAAAGCGTCACGCCGCCACCGTATCCGCCACATCCCTGTAATCCTGGATCTGGTCGAAGTTCATGTAGCGGTAGATCTCGGCGCCCTGCTCGTTGATGACGCCGATGTCGGCCATGTATTCGGCCTTGGTCGGAATGCGGCCGAGACGCGAGCAGATCGCAGCGAGTTCCGCCGAACCCAGGTAAACGTTCGAGTTCTTGCCGAGACGGTTGGGGAAGTTGCGGGTGCTGGTCGAGAACACGGTCGCGCCCTCGCGCACCTGCGCCTGGTTGCCCATGCACAGCGAGCAGCCGGACATTTCCATGCGCGCGCCCGCAGTGCCGAAGGTGCCGTAATGACCTTCCTTCGTCAGTTCTGATGCGTCCATCTTGGTCGGCGGCGCGACCCACAGCCGGGTCGGGATGTCGCGTTTGCCTTCCAGCAGCTTCGCGGCGGCGCGGAAGTGACCGATGTTGGTCATGCACGAACCGATGAACACTTCGTCGATCTTGGCGCCGGCGACTTCCGACAGCGTCTTCACGTCGTCCGGATCGTTCGGGCAGGCCAGGATCGGCTCGTGCACGTCGGCCAGATCGATTTCGATGACAGCCGCATACTCGGCGTCGGCATCGGCCTGCAGCAACTGCGGGTCGGCCAGCCACGCTTCCATCTTGCGGATGCGGCGAGCGATCGAACGCGCGTCGGCGTAACCTTCGGCGATCATCCACTTCAACAGCGTGATGTTGCTGTTGATGTATTCGATGATCGGTTCCTTGTTGAGATGCACGGTGCAGCCGGCGGCGGAACGTTCGGCCGACGCGTCGGACAGCTCGAACGCCTGTTCGACCTTCAGATCCGGCAGGCCTTCGATTTCGAGGATGCGGCCGGAGAAGATGTTCTTCTTGCCCTGCTTCGCGACGGTCAGCAGGCCCTGCTTGATCGCGTACAGCGGGATCGCGTTGACCAGATCGCGCAGGGTCACGCCCGGCTGCATCTGGCCCTTGAAGCGCACCAGCACCGATTCCGGCATGTCCAGCGGCATCACGCCGGTGGCCGCGGCGAACGCGACCAGGCCCGAGCCGGCCGGGAACGAAATGCCGACCGGGAAGCGCGTATGCGAGTCGCCGCCGGTGCCGACGGTGTCGGGCAGCAGCATGCGGTTGAGCCAGCTGTGGATCACGCCGTCGCCCGGGCGCAGCGAGATGCCGCCGCGGGTGGAAATGAATTCCGGCAGCGTGTGGTGGGTCTTCACGTCGACCGGCTTCGGATAGGCCGCGGTATGGCAGAACGACTGCATCACCAGATCGGCGGAGAAGCCGAGGCAGGCCAGATCCTTCAGCTCGTCGCGGGTCATCGGACCGGTGGTGTCCTGCGAGCCCACCGAGGTCATCTTCGGTTCGCAGTAGGCGCCGGGACGCACGCCCTGACCTTCAGGCAGACCGCAGGCGCGGCCGACCATCTTCTGCGCGAGCGAGAAGCCCTTGCCGCTGTCGGCGGGCTGCTGCGGCAGGCGGAACAGGGTCGACGCCGGCAGACCCAACGATTCGCGGGCCTTCGCGGTCAGGCCGCGGCCGACGATCAGCGGGATGCGGCCGCCGGCGCGCACTTCGTCGAACAGCACGTCGGACTTGACCTGGAATTCAGCGATGACTTCGCCGTTCTTCAGCGCCTTGCCGTCGTACGGGCGCAGTTCGACCACATCGCCCATCTCCATCTTCGACACGTCGAGTTCGATCGGCAGCGCGCCGGCGTCCTCCATCGTGTTGTAGAAGATCGGCGCGATCTTCGAACCCAGGCAGACGCCGCCGAAGCGCTTGTTCGGGATGTACGGAATGTCCTCGCCGGTCCACCACAGCACCGAGTTGGTCGCGGACTTGCGGCTGGAGCCGGTGCCGACCACGTCGCCGACATAGGCGACCAGATGGCCCTTGGCCTTGAGATCGAGGATCTGCTGGATCGGACCGCGCTTGCCGTCTTCCTCCGGCTTGAACGGCGCGCCTTCGCGGGTGTTCTTCAGCATCGCCAGCGCGTGCATCGGAATGTCCGGACGCGTGGTCGCATCGGGCGCGGGCGAGAGATCGTCGGTATTGGTCTCGCCCGGCACCTTGAACACGGTGATGGTGAGGCTCTGCGGGACTTCCGGCTTGCTGGTGAACCATTCGGCGTCGGCCCAGCTCTGCAGCACGGCCTTCGCGTTGGCGTTGCCGGCCCGGGCCTTTTCCTCGACGTCGTGGAAAGCGTCGAACATCAGCAACGTGTGCTTCAGCGCGTCCGCGGCGATGCCGCCGACCGCATCGTCGTCCAGCAGTTGGATCAACGGGTGGATGTTGTAGCCGCCGAGCATGGTGCCGAGCAGTTCGGTGGCGCGCTCGCGGGAGATCAACGGGCAGACTTCGTTGCCGAAGGCGACGGCCGCCAGGTAGGACGCCTTCACTTTCGCGGCGTCGTCGACGCCGGCCGGCACGCGGTTCGCGATCAGATCGACCAGCGTGCTTTCCTCACCGGCCGGCGGCGCCTTCAGCAGTTCGATGACATCGGCGGTCTGCTGCGCGGTGAGCGGCAGCGGCGGGATGCCGAGCGCGGCGCGTTCGGCGGCATGTTGGCGATAGGCGGCGAGCATGAGTGACTCCTGGTCTCTGGCGTGCGTTGAATTGGGGTGCGGGGCGATGGGCTTCAACGTACCGGTTCGGACACGGTCGGAACGATGAGTTTGAGGCCCTTGAAGTAGTCGCGAAAGAATCGGTCGTCGCGGGTGATCAGTCCATTGCACTGTAGTAGGGCATGGGCGCCGATCAGGAAATCGGGGGCCGCGCGCAGGTCGTGGCCGGCGCGCTGGCGATGGCGTCGCTGCATCTCGCCGGCGCGCAGGGCCGATTTGGCCTCCAGCGGGCTGTAGCGGATGCTCATCTCCTCCAGCACGGCCAGCACATCGGCGCCGTCGCGGAGCGCGCCGCAGACCTCGGCCAGGGCCACGTCGCAGACCACCACCGGGCCGGCGCTGAGGCATTGGCGCAGACAGGCTTCGGCGGCATCCGCATGCGGGCCGTCGGCCAGAAGATCGATCAGGACCGGAGAATCGATGGCGATCATGCGCCGGCGTCGCTCTCGCCATCACCTGCCGATGCTTCGGCGACGTGGCCGCGCACGGCTTCGATCGCCGCGTCGCTGGATTCGAAACCGTCGAGGCGGAACCGGCCGCGGGCGCGGGAAATGGCGTCGTCCACGGACTTGCGCAGGACGATCCGGCTGCCTTCCAGCTCGACCTTCAGCACACTGCCCTTGGTCAGGCCGAGCGCATCGCGGACGGCTTTGGGCAGGGTGATCTGGCCGCGTTCGGCGACGATCGCTTCCATGGGCGGGCCCCGGTTCTGGTATGTCGAGATGATACATACTTTTCCATGCATACTCCATGGAAGCCGATCATCCGGCCCCATGATGCGGGCATGATGTTGCAGTCGTTCCCGCAGCCGGATCTCCGGCATGCCCCGGCGGCATGCATCGGCGACAGATCCGCCCCGAATCCCCCAACGGAGCCCAGTCATGCGCGATACCTTCGGCACCCGCAGCCGCCTCGATGTCGACGGCCGTTCCCTGCATTACTTCAGCCTGCCGCGGCTCGAAGCCCGATTCGGCAGCCTTGCCCGCCTGCCCTACTCGATGAAGATCCTGCTGGAGAATCTGCTGCGGCACGAGGACGGCGTGAGCGTGCTGCCCGAGCACATCGAAGCGGTGGCGCGCTGGGACGCGACCCGCGAACCCGACACCGAGATCGCGTTCATGCCCGCCCGCGTGGTGCTGCAGGACTTCACCGGCGTACCCTGCGTGGTCGATCTGGCGGCGATGCGCGACGCGGTCGTGAAGCTGGGCGGCGACGCGAAGCGGATCAATCCGCTGATTCCGTCGGAACTGGTGATCGACCATTCGGTGCAGGTCGACGTCTTCGGCAAGCCCGAGGCGCTGGACCTCAACGGCCAGATCGAATTCGCGCGCAACCGCGAACGCTACGGCTTCCTGCGCTGGGGCCAGAAGGCGTTCGACAACTTCAAGGTGGTGCCGCCCAACACCGGCATCGTGCATCAGGTGAACCTGGAGCATCTGGCGCGGGTGGTGATGGAACGCGAGATCGACGGCGAATCCCATGCGTTCCCGGACACCGTGTTCGGCACCGATTCGCACACCACCATGATCAACGGCATCGGCGTGCTCGGCTGGGGCGTCGGCGGGATCGAGGCCGAAGCGGCGATGCTCGGCCAGCCCTCGTCGATGCTGATTCCGCAGGTGGTCGGCTTCCGGCTTACCGGCCGGCTGCCCGAAGGCGCCACCGCGACCGATCTGGTGCTCACCGTGACCCAGATGCTGCGCAAACACGGCGTCGTCGGCAAATTCGTCGAATTCTTCGGCGACGGCCTGCAGCACCTGCCGCTCGCGGACCGCGCCACCATCGCCAACATGGCGCCCGAGTACGGCGCGACCTGCGGCATCTTCCCGATCGACGCCGAATCGCTGACTTATCTGCGGCTCTCCGGCCGCAGCGAGGCGCAGATCGCGCTGGTCGAAACCTATGCGAAGGCGCAGGGGCTATGGCACGACGCGACCACACCGGCCGCGACCTATTCCGCCACGCTCGAACTCGATCTCGGCGACGTACGGCCTTCGCTCGCGGGCCCGAAACGTCCGCAGGACCGCGTGCTGCTGGAAGGCGTCCAGGCCGACTTCCATGCCAACCTGCTCGGCCTGACCGCGCAACGCACGGCGAAGAAGACGCAGGTTTCGGAATTCGTCGAAGAAGGCGGCGCGCAGCCGCAGGCGGAGCATCTGGCGGCGAAGCCCGCGGCGAAGGTCCGCATCCGCGACCAGGACTGCGAGCTGACCGACGGCTCGGTGGTGATCGCCGCGATCACCTCCTGCACCAACACCTCGAACCCGGCGGTGATGCTCGGCGCCGGCCTGCTGGCGCGCAACGCCGTGGCGAAGGGCCTGAAGTCCATGCCGTGGGTCAAGACCTCGCTCGGCCCGGGCTCGCTGGTGGTGACCGATTATCTGAGGAAGGCCGGCGTACTCGACGATCTGGAAGCGCTCGGTTTCCACGTCGTCGGCTACGGCTGCACCACCTGCATCGGCAACTCCGGCCCGCTGCCGGACGAAGTCTCGAAAGGCATCGCGGATGGCGATCTGGTCGTGGCCTCGGTGCTGTCCGGCAACCGCAACTTCGAAGGCCGCGTGCATCCCGAGGTGAAGATGAATTACCTCGCCTCGCCGCCGCTGGTCGTGGCGTACGCGCTGGCCGGCACGGTCGACATCGATCTCACCCGCGATCCGCTCGGCACCGGCCGCGATGGTCGTCCGGTCTATCTGCGCGACGTGTGGCCCAGCAACAAGGAGATCGGCGACCTGATCGCCGCGACGGTGGGGCCGGAGATGTTCGCGCGGAACTATGCCGACGTGTTCAAGGGCGACAGCCGCTGGAACGCGATCGCCTCGCCGGAAGGCGAATCCTACGTCTGGGACGACGCGTCGACCTACATCAAGCACCCGCCCTATTTCGAAGGCATGAGCATGCGCGTCGGCACCATCGACGACATCCACGGCGCGCGGGTGCTCGGTCTGTTCGGCGATTCGATCACCACCGATCACATTTCGCCTGCCGGCAACATCAAGGCCAGTTCGCCCGCCGGGCGTTTCCTGCAGTCGCGCGGCGTGCAGCCCGCGGACTTCAACAGCTACGGGTCGCGCCGCGGCAACGACGACGTGATGGTCCGCGGCACGTTCGCGAACATCCGGATCAGGAACCTCATGCTCGGCGGCGAGGAAGGCGGCAACACCCTGCACCAGCCTTCAGGCGAAAAGCTCGCGATCTACGACGCGGCGATGCGTTACAAGGCCGAAGCCGTGCCGCTGGTGGTGATGGCGGGCAAGGAATACGGCACCGGCTCCAGCCGCGACTGGGCCGCCAAGGGCACCAACCTGCTCGGGGTGAAGGCGGTGATCGCCGAGAGCTTCGAACGCATCCATCGTTCCAATCTGGTCGGCATGGGCGTGCTGCCGCTGCAGTTCCGCGACGGCGAGAACGCGCAGACGCTCGGCCTCGATGGTTCCGAAGTCATCGATATCGTCGGTCTCGACGATGGCGCCGCGAAGACGGCGACGATCGTCGCCCGCAAGCCCGCCGGCGAAACGCGATTCGAGGCGCGGGTGCTGCTGCTCACGCCCAAGGAAGTCGAATACTTCAGGCACGGCGGCATTCTCCACTACGTGCTGCGACAACTCGCGGCCGCCCCCTCGGCCTGAGTCCATTCGCGCGGACCCATCCGTCCGACATCGCCGATTCGCGAGTGAGCCGAGCGGATCAGCCGATCGGCGCCATCGCGGGCACCGCCGCCTCCCGGAGGGCCGGTGCCTGCGGGCGCGGCGGATGCCGCAGGGCGCCGCATCCCCGCTCGAAATCGGCGCGGAAACGTCTTGCGGGCCCCGGGGGCCTATGCTCCAATCGACGGGACAACAATGAACGGCCGGACACCGGCCGCACTCGAAGATGATGGAGGGGAACACATGATGCAAGAGCGCCCGTGGATCGCGAGTTATCCGGCTTCCGTACCGCAGGAAGTCGATGTCGACGAATATCGTTCGATCGTGTCCGTACTGCAGACGTCGCTGGAAAAGTATCGCGATCGCACCGCATTTTCGAACATGGGCAAGTCCCTCTCCTACGATGAGGTCGACCGCTACAGCAAGCAGTTCGCGGCCTACCTGCTCGGCGAGCTGAAACTCAAGAAGGGCGATCGCGTCGCGATCATGATGCCCAACTGTCTGCAATATCCGATCGCGATTTTCGGTGTGCTCCGCGCCGGCCTCACAGTGGTGAACACCAATCCGATGTACACCCCGCGCGAACTCAAGCACCAGCTGGTCGACTCGGGCGCGAGCGCGATCCTGGTGATGGACAACTTCGGCAAGACCGTTCAGGAAGTCATCGCCGACACGCCGGTGAAGCAGGTCATCACCACCGGCCTGGGCGACATGCTCTCCTTCCCCAAGAGCATGATCGTCAATTTCGTCCTCAAACACGTGAAGAAGATGGTGCCGGATTACGACATTCCGAACGCCATCCGCTTCCGCGACGCCCTGACTCTCGGCCAGATGCACACGCTGCCGGAGATCGACATCGCTCCGGAAGACATCGCCTTCCTGCAGTACACCGGCGGCACCACCGGCGTGTCCAAGGGCGCGATGCTGACCCACCGGAACCTCGTGGCCAACATGCAGCAGGCTTCGATGTGGATCGGGCGCAACGCGCGCATGGGCGAGGAGATCATCATCACCGCGCTGCCGCTGTACCACATCTTCGCGCTGACCGCGAACAGCCTGGTGTTCATGAAGTTCGGTGGGCACAACTATCTCATCACCAACCCGCGCGACATGGCCGGTTTCGTCAAGGAGCTGAGCAAGGTGCCGTTCACCGCCATCACCGGCGTGAACACGCTGTTCAACGGGCTGCTGAATACGCCCGGCTTCGACAAGATCGACTTCTCCCATCTGCACCTCACGCTTGGCGGCGGCATGGCCGTGCAGCGCGCGGTCGCGGAGCGCTGGAAACAGGTCACCGGCTGCACGCTGGTGGAGGCTTATGGTCTGACCGAAACTTCGCCGGCCGCGTGCATGAATCCGCTGGATCTGCCCGAATACAACGGCTCGATCGGCCTGCCGATTCCTTCCACCGACGCCTGCGTGATGGATGACAACTACAACAAGCTCGGCGTCGACGAGATCGGCGAGCTGTGCATCCGCGGACCGCAGGTGATGAAGGGCTACTGGCAGCGGCCGGACGAGACCGCGAAGATCATCGACGAGGAAGGCTGGCTGCACACAGGCGACATGGCGCGGATGGACGGCAACGGCTTCTTCTACATCGTCGACCGCAAGAAGGACATGATCCTGGTGTCCGGCTTCAACGTCTATCCGAACGAAGTCGAGGATGTCATTGCGCTGATGCCCGGGGTGCTGGAAGTCGCCGCCGTCGGCGTTCCCGACGACAAGTCCGGCGAAGCGGTCAAGGTCGTGATCGTCAAGAAGGATCCCAACCTCACCGCCGAACAGGTCCGTGCGCACGCGCGCGAGAATCTCACCGGCTACAAGCAGCCGAAGTTCGTCGAATTCCGCACCGAACTGCCGAAGACCAACGTGGGCAAGATCCTCCGCCGCGAACTGCGGGATCAGGCCGCCGCGACGCAGTAACCGCACCACGGACTGCGTGCCGTTTCCGAGGGAAACGGCACGCAGTGCCCGTCGATCCCACGCCGACGGCGCACCCCTCTTTCTTACCCGGCCCGAGTCTCGTGGCCGGCGTGTCCGTGTCCGTGTCCGCCGTTCCGGCGCTTCGCCCCCTGTTTCGAATCCGCCCGGCACCGGACTGCAGCCGCACGTCATCGTGCAGAATGCAATATTCCCGAGAAAATCAATCACTTGATTGGCTATGCCGCACCGCAGCTTGATCAATCAAACGTTTGAAGTATTCTGCGGCCCAAGCCGATCCGTGGGGAAATCGAAGGAAACCCCGCCCATGCGACAGCAGGAGTGACGGCCTCACCAGGAACAGGGCGCCATCGATTCTCCGATGGCGGAAAGGACTCAGGACATGCCACCATACGCCGCTCTTGCAGCATCGCCGCCATCGCTCACGCGGATCGATACCGATCCGGTCTTCGCGTCCCGCGTCCAGCAACTGATCCGTCTGTCGCGCGAACGCCATGTCAACAGCTTCTCGCAGATCGAATGGGTGGACGCCATTCCCGACGACGAATGGTGGCTGCCTCCGGAACTGCTCAGCGTCCACGGCACCGAGCACGCGGAGGCGCTGTCCGAACAGCAGCTCAAACGATTGTCGAAATGGGAGTGCATCAACGCGTTCAGCCTCAACGTCGAGGGCGAACGCGAGCTGATCAGCGCGCTTTCCGCGCAGTTGTACACGCCCGACCTGCCCGGCATCGAAACCTACATCCATCACTTCATCGACGAAGAGAACAAACATCTCTGGTTCTTCGGCGAGTTCTGCCGGCGCTACGGCGGCAAGATCTATTCGAGCAAGAAGATCGGCATCGCCGACGAACGCTTCGGCAGGGAAATGGAATTTTTCCTGCTGTTCGCGCGCATCTTCATCTTCGAGGAGATCGGCGGTTACTACAACGTCGTCGCCGGCGGCGACGACCGGGTCTCGCCGTTCGTGCGCTTGATCCATCAGGTCCATCACGCCGACGAGGCCAGACACATCACCTTCGGTCGCGCGCTGCTGGCGCAGACCCGCGACATCGCGTTCGCCGCGAGCGGCGAGTCCGAACGTGAAGCCGCCATCGCCCATCTGCAGCGTTTCGTGCGGATCTCGATCGAGTCGCTGTATCAACCCGCGATGTACCGCGACAGCGGCATCGAGGGCGGCGTGGCGCTGCGGCGCAGCCTGCTCGCGCATCCCGCAAGACGCGCGCATCACGTCTCGGCGGTGCTGGCGAGGCCGCTGAAGTTCATGAACGGAATCGGCATCCCGCTGATCGGGAGTCCGTCATGAGCATCGAGACGGCGGGCATCGAAACCCTGCGCGAGTGGGTCCTGGAGAAACACCCGGACCTCGCGCACATCGACGACGACACCGATCTGTTCGAACAGAAGCTGATCGACTCGATCAACTTCGTCGAGTACATCCTGATCATCGAAGAACTGATCGATCGCGAAATCCCGGTGACCCCCGACCTGATTTCCAGGACGGCGACGCTGGCCCGCGTTCGCGACAACTTCCTCTCCCAATCCTGATCAATGCCGGCGCGCGACGTCCGGTCTGCCGCGAATCGTCGGCAGCCGCACGCTCGCCTACAAGGAGTTCCCCGTGCAGCGTTCCGAAGTCCCTGATCCGAATCCGCCCGTTTCCGTCGAGCGCCACCATCCGATCCTGCTGACCGGCGCGACCGGCTTCCTCGGTGGCCATTTCCTGCTGCGCAGGATCGAATCGCCGGGCGCCGTCTACGCCATCGTCCGTGGCGATTCGGAAACCCAGGCCCGTGCCCGGCTCTACGCGCATCTGGCCGAGTGCGCGGCCTCGTACGGCATGAGCCTGCCCAAGGCCCTGCTCGACAGCAGGCTGCATGTGCTGACCGGCGACATCACCCGCGCCGACTGCGGGCTGGACGCGGACACGGTGGCGCGCCTGCGCAAGGCCGGGCTGCGCGCGTTCTGGCATTGCGCGGCGAGCCTGAAATTCGAGGATCGGCATCGCCAGGAGATCTTCGAACACAACATCGGCGGCACCGGCAACATGCTCGAACTGTTCAGGACATTGTCCGCAGACCCGGCGGGCGACGAGCCTGCGGAGTTCGTGCACATCTCGACCGCATACAGCGTGGGCAAAGCGCAGGGCCTGATCGAAGAGACCCGGCATTCGCCGGAGCGCGAATACAACAACGCCTACGAGGAGAGCAAGAATCTCGCGGAGAACCGCGTGATCGATTTCTGCGAAACGCACGGCCTGAGCTACCGCATCCTGCGTCCGACGATCGTGATGGGGCCGCGCAGGAGCCACCAGAGCGGAACGACCCGCTTCGGCGTTTACGGTCTGGCCAAGGAAGTGCATCGACTGCGCGAGACGCTGTCCAAGCTCAAGCATCCGCTGGAACTGCTCGGCAACGAACGGGCGACCGCCAACCTGACGCCGGTCGACGAATGCGTCAACGACATGATGCGACTGTCCCTGCAGGGATTCGGCGAACAGCGCTTCTTCCATCTGAGCAATCCCGAAGGCGTCAGCCTGCCGAAGCTGATCGCGATGATCGACAGCAAGACCGGCGCCAATCGTCTCGCCTTCGTGTCGACCCGCGGCGACGACATCGGCCCGCTGCAGAAGCTGTTCGACAAACGCACGAAGTTCTATGCCGGTTACTACAACGCGGAAAAGCATTTCGCACGCAGCGCGCCGCCGCAGCCGCAGCTCGACTGGAACGACGTCGATCGCT
The DNA here is from genome assembly GCF_039543145.1 of Lysobacter hankyongensis. Lineage (NCBI taxonomy): Bacteria > Pseudomonadati > Pseudomonadota > Gammaproteobacteria > Lysobacterales > Lysobacteraceae > Lysobacter > Lysobacter hankyongensis. The sequence continues at coordinate 152,793 of NZ_BAABJE010000014.1, forward strand.
ATCTGACGTTGTTCGTGCTGGAATTGCAGCAGGAAGAAGCGGGTGGCGTCGGTTTCCGCACCCAGGCCGTGACCGCGCGCGACGGTGCCGTCATCAATGTGTTCTCCTGCGGCAATCCCACCCTGCCGCCGCTGATGCTGGCCAACGCCTACGGCATGCCCGCGGAATTCATGTGGCCCCTCGCCCAGCGCCTGCGCGACGATTTCCACGTCGTCACCTGGGAATGCCGCTGGGTCCCGACGATCGAGCACCCCTTCACCGCCGACGCATGCGGCTCGATCGCGCACGCGCAGGACATGATCGACATCCAGAAGGCGTTGGGTCTGGGCTCCGCGAGCGTCGTCGGCTGGAGCAGCGGTGCCCAGGTCGCGCTCCGCGCCATGGCCGCGTTCCCGGATCGCGTCCAGGCCGCCGTGCTGCTGAATCCCGGCGTGTCGATCCGACCGTCCGACACCGTCCGCGTCACCCGTTTCGAATCCGGCATCCGTTCGCTGTTCGACAAGATCGCGGGCAACTATCGCATGGCGGAAAAGTACTGCGAACTGATCTACGGTGCGGCGTCCACCGATGCCGGCGACAAGAAGATGCTCAGCAACATCCTGACCAGCACCGACCCCTATCTGCTGTACATGACCAGCCTGCCCTTCCGCACGCCGGAATCGTTGTTCCGCTACGCCAACATGATGCGCACGCTGTTCGCCGAACGGCCGGACGCCTGGACCCACGACGTGAGCCACCAGGTGCTGGTCTACGTCGGAGACCAGGACATCGTCACCCATCCGGACATCGGCAGGGCGCTCTGCGACGGCCTGCGCCACGGTCATCTGCAGCAGGACGCGGATGGCGATCATTTCGCGCACTATTACGATCAGCGGGTCGCGGATCTCATCCGTCGGCATCTCGCCCCCGATCAACAGAAGGCCGCCTGACGGGACGCGATGCCATGGAAGACACGAACGCGGTCGAATACTTCCTGGAATCGGCCCGACGTTTTCCCGACAGACCTGCGCTGTGGGTCGACGGGCGCACGTATTCCTACCGTGCGCTCGAATCGCATGCGCGGCGGCTCGCCGATCGGCTGGCCGCCGTCGACGGCGCCGTGTGCGCCACCCTGGGCGAGCGCAGCCTGACCGCGTATTGCGCGCCACTGGCGTGCATGCTTGCGGGCAAGATCCATGTTCCGCTGGGGACGAGTTTCCCCGAAGCGCGCATGGCCGGCATCCTCGAACGCACCCGGCCCTCGGTGCTGATCTGCGACGAAAACGGCCTGTCACTCGTCCCCGGCCTGATTGCGGGACTCGGGTTTCCGCTGGTCGTGCTGACCGCGGGCGCATCCGCGGACCATGCCGAAGATTTCGATGCTGCGGCATCGCCCAAGGCCGATGCCGCAGAAGCGCGACAGAGGATGGCGGTCGGCGATGCGGACGACGCGGGTTCCGGGCTCGCCGTGGACGATGCGCGGATCGCCTATCTGCTGTTCACTTCGGGCAGCACCGGCGCGCCCAAGGGTGTCGCCGTCGGCCACGCCGCGCTCCGCGCGTATGTCGACGCCGTCGTTGCGCGCTATCCGGAACTGGACGAGCACCAGCGCTGCTCGCAGTTCTTCGAACCGACCTTCGATCTCTCCATGCACGACATGTTCGTGACCTGGGCGGTGGGCGCCTGCCTGTATTCCGTTCCGCGATCGGCATTGCTGCTGCCGACGGATTTCGTCAACGAGCACCGGTTGACGGTCTGGTTCTCGGTGCCGTCGATGGCCGCGACGCTGCAGCGTTATCGCCTGCTCAACCCTGGCGTGCTGACCGCGGTGAAGCTCGCGCTGTTCTGCGGCGAAGCGCTGCCCGGTCCGCTCGCGGCCGCCTGGATGGCGGCCGCGCCCAACGCACGCAGCGAGAATCTCTACGGTCCGACCGAAGCCACGATCGCATGCACCGCATATCGCATCCAGGAAGAGGATCGCGAACGCGCCGTGATTCCGATCGGCGAAGCGTTTCCGGCGATGGACATCGCGGTCGTACGCGAGGACGGCACGCGTTGCGCCGCCGACGAGGTCGGCGAACTCTGGCTCGGCGGCGCGCAGCTCGCCTTCGGATATTGGCGCGATCCGATCCAGACCGCCGCGCGTTTCGTCGACGTGCGCTTCGACGACCTCGTCTCTGCGCGCTGGTATCGCACCGGCGACCTGGCCACGATCGATTCCGCGGGCGTCGCTCATTTCCGCGGCCGTGCGGATCGTCAGGTCAAGCTGCGCGGCTACCGCATCGAATTGCAGGAAGTCGAAGCGCATCTGCGCGAAATCTGCTCGAGCGCGGATCGTGCGGTGGAGGTGGCGGTGGTCGCGATCTCCGCTCGCAGTGGCGAAGCCGCCAGCGGCATCGCGGCATTCGTGGTGGACCCGGATCTCGATACGCGCGTCGCCCTGGCGGCGATGAAACTGCGCCTGCCCGCGTACATGGTGCCGTCCGAGATCCATCGCGTCGACGCGCTTCCGCTCAACAACAACGGCAAAATCGATTATCCGGCGCTGGCCGATCGCGTGCGACCGCCGGAGCGCGTTCCGCGCGCGAAGCGCAACGCAACGATCGAAGACGGAATGGAGTACGCGCGATGAGCACCGAAACGGCCGCTGCAGACTGCATCTTCTGCGCCATCGTCGCAGGCGACCTGCCTTCGAGCGTGGTCCATGACGATGCGCATTGGATGGCGGTGATGGACATTCACCCGATCCGCACCGGCCACGTGCTGATCGTGCCGAAGCGGCATGTCGGCAGGATCGCGGAACTGGAACCATCGGCGCAGCAGCGGCTGTTCGCATTGGCCGACGCTGTCATGCGTGCACAGGAGACCAGCGGGCATGCGGCCGGCGGAGGCAATCTGCTGTTGAACGACGGCATCGCCGCAAACCAGCACATTCCGCACCTGCATCTGCATTGCATTCCGCGGAAACGGGGCGATATGGCCGGTTTTGGCCTCCGATTGCTGGCACGTACGTTCGGTCTGTTCGGAAGGCGAGCAAATCGAGAAGCCTTGGACGGCATCGCACGCGCGCTCGCGCTGCGGATTCCGTCGGACGCATCCGGATCCGCATCCGGGTCCGCATCCGCCGATGCACTGCAAACGATTGATCCTGCAGAAAACGGAACGCGTTCCCTCTCCGGGTAACGCCACGCCCGGCGAACATCGGCAGAACATCGCTCGTCCGCAGTGCGCGGCCGAGCCGCGGACAGGTGCGATCGCGATGCCGTCGACACCGATATCGAGCCCGGTCGAATAAAGCGACCCAGTTCGCATTTCGGCGCGAAACGGGCCGATCACAGCGTCCGTCGTTCGTGCGGACCTGTCTTTCTTTGCGGGTTGGTTCGACTTGAAAGTTCTCGATTTTCAGCGCATACAGGCGTCAACCGGGCTTCATCTCACATCGTCCGGCGTACCGGACCGCCCGGCCGGCACGCCGCATCCAACTGGGGAATCACCATGTCCAACGTCGAAAAGCTCATCCGCACTTCTCTGTTCAACACCATCCGCGTCGAAACCACCCCGAGCAACGATGCCCACTGGATGTACATGCATGCCGATACCCCGTGGGGCGTTCGGCCCTGCTTCCGCACCGCCCTGATGGAAGACATGTGGGCGTATCTCACCTCGATCACGCTGCGCGAAAGTCAGCGCAAGCCCGGCGAACTCCGCCACGTCGTGATCGCCTCCGACGCCGAAGCGTTCAACCTCGGCGGGGACCTGAATCTCTTCGCGCAGCTGATCCGCGAGAACAATCGCCACAAGCTCCTCGAATACGCCCGCCGTTGCATTGATGGCGTCTATCACATTCACACCGGCCTGGGCGGCGATGTCCGCACCATCGCGCTGCTTCAGGGTGATGCCCTCGGCGGCGGTCTGGAACTGGCCCTGGCCTGCCACACCATCGTCGCCGAAGAAGGCGTCGGCATGGGGTTGCCGGAAGTGCTGTTCGGCCTCTTCCCGGGCATGGGCGCCTACTCGTTCCTGTGCAAGCGCGTCTCGCCGCAGCTCGCGGAAAAGATCATCCTCGAAGGCCGGATCTACAGCAGCGAGGAGATGCACGCGCTCGGCATCGTCGACGTTCTGGTTCCGAAGGGCGAAGGCGAAGCGGCGGTCGAGGAAGTGATCCGCAAACAGCAGCGCACCCCGCACGCCCACCTCGCGCTGAACGCCGTGCGCAACATCGCGCAGCCGATCGGTTACGACGAGCTGATGGGGATCACGGAAGTGTGGGTGGACACCGCACTGGCGCTGGGCGACAAATCGCTGCGGACCATGGAAAGAATCGTCAAGGCGCAGGAACGGATCGCCCGCCACGCGGCTGCCTGATCACTTCACCGGATCAGGAAATGCCGTCGAGGCCGCTGTCTCGCGCACGGTCCGTCGTACCGTGCGCGGCCAGAATGGTACGGCCGACCGCGACGTATTCACGGACGCTGGAAAGACGGCCGTTCCACTCTTTCACCAACTGCCATTCCGGAATGCGCATGATCTCGCCGCATGCGTCCCGAAGCTTCACGAGCCCGAGATTGCTGGCCACGCCCTTGAGGGCGTGCGCCTGTTCGCGGACCATGTCCCAGCGACCCGCCGAACCTTCCTTGTTCAGCTCGGACAGGCAACCTTCGGCATCCTGCAGACATTGCCGGATGAACTTGGCCATGAACTCGTTGCCCATGCCGAGCGAGACCAACTCGTCCAGCAGCGAGGGGTCGAACATCATGTCGGTGAGAGGCGCTTCGATCTTCGCGGTCTGAACCATCGCCGCGCCCGCCCCTTTCTGGGTGGTGGCGATATCGGCCAGACAGTCCAGCAGGCGGGACGCCGACACGGGTTTTCCGATGAACGCGCGGGCGCCGGCTTCTTCGCAACGACGAATGGAATCGGGCGTGACGTCGGCGCTGAGCACGATGACCGGCGTCTTCCTGGCCGAACCGGACTCCATGACCCGCAACTGATGCAGCATGTCGAGGCCCGAGATGCCGGGCATGTGCAGGTCGACCACGACGGCGTCGAAGTCGGCGCATGCGAGATGTTCGAGCACGGCCTCGCCGTCCTCGACGGTCGTGACCCGATGCCCGGCCTTGCCGAGCAGGCTTTCCAGCACCATCCGGTTCGCCGCGTGATCGTCGGCGATCAGGATGCGCAGCGTCTTCACCCGGGCGCGATGCCGCAGGAACGGGTCGCTGAAGGCGATGACGTTGTCGACCGTCGCCTCGGTGCCGGCCGTCGCCTCGGGCGACAGGGCCCTGCCGTCGACGAATTCCGCAACGATCTGGGTTTTCTCGAAAGGCAGTTCGACCCAGAACCGGGTGCCGGTGCCTTCGGTGCTTTCGAATCCGATCGACCCGCCCATCGCCTCGGTCAATCCCTTGGCGATCGTGGTGCCCAGCCCGGTGCCGCCATGACGGCGCGAGAGACTGGCGTCGATCTGCTCGAAGGCTTCGAAGATCTTGGTCTTGGCGGACATCGGGATGCCGACGCCGGAATCGCTGACCACGAACCGCAGACGCAGCAGTTCGCTCGGTTCGGCCTCGGGCACGAGTCCGACCTCGACCCTGACGTAACCGGCATCGGTGAACTTGACCGCGTTGCTGGCAAGATTGAGCAGAACCTGCCGCAGATGGGCAGCATCGCCGCGCAGGAACTTGGGCACGTCGGCACCGACGCGGGTCTGGTAAGACAGACCCTTGCCCTGGGCCATCGGACCGACGATCAGGCCGACGTGCTCGATGATCTCCGACAGCTGGAAATCCTCGGAGTGCAGCTTGAGCTTGCCGGCCTCGATCGCCGAGATGTCGAGAACGTCTTCCACCAGCGACAGCAGCGACCGGGTCGATGCCTGGATGGTGCCCAGATACTGCCGCTGCTCCGAATCCAGCCGGGTGGTCGCGAGCAGTTCGGACATGCCCGCCAGACCGTTCAGCGGGGTCCGGAACTCATGGCTCATGTTCGCGAGGAACCGGGTCTTGGCTTCGTTCGCCTTGTTGGCCGCTTCGGTCGCGCGGGTCAGCGCGCGCAGCAATCCGGCGAGATACAGCGGAATCGCGGCGAGCCCGAGCAGCAGGCCGATGGAAAAACTGAGGTTGTGCTGCCAATACGGGCTGAGCAGGATCACGCTGCCGAAGGCGAACATCGCCATCAATACGCCGCCGCGCAGATACAGGGTGCCGAAGCGCAGACCGTTGCCGACCGTCACCCACATCAGCAGGACGTACACCCACGCCAGCGGCTCGCTGAGCACGGTCATCGCCGCGCCCATCAGGCCGTAGTCGGACACGATGCCGAGCAGCCGGCGCCGGTGCGACACGCCCGGATTCATCACGATCCTGACGAAGATGGCGGAACCGACCACCAGTCCGATGGCGACCAGGAAGAAAACGATGTTGATCGAATGATCGCTGCTGTCCATGCCGATCGCCCGACGGGCGACCATGTAGACGAGGACCACCGAAAGAGCCACCAGGCGGATCAGGGCCTGCTCGTGCTCGCTGTCCGGTCGATTCTGCAACCGGGCATGCATCAGTTCCGCCAGGGCGCGCAGCCGGGTCACTCGAAGCCCGGGCGTTGCGAACTGGTGGAATAGCGTTCGCAGATGTCCTCCAACCGAGCGCGGTTCTGCACCAGCGCCTGGACGCACTGCGGGTCGAACAGCTTGCCGCTCTGCTCCTGGAGGAAATCGAGGGCGTTGTCGAAGGTCCACGGCGCCTTGTAGGGCCGCGGCGAGATCAGCGCGTCGAACACGTCGGCGACGGCGACGATGCGGGCCTCGATCGGGATATGCGCGCCGCTGAGACCGTCGGGATAACCGCTGCCGTCGTAGCGCTCGTGGTGGCGCAGCGCGATCGCGGCGCCGGCCTGGATGAAACGGTTCTGGCTGCCGCTCAGCAGTTCGTGCCCGATCTGCGGGTGACGGCGCATGATGCTCAGCTGATGTTCGTCCAGCGGACCGGGCTTGAGCAGCACGTCGTCCGGGATCGCGATCTTGCCGATGTCGTGCAGCGGCGCCGCCAGTTCGATCAGGCGCACCTCTTCCTCGGACATGCCCAGACCTTCGGCGATCAGGCCGGCGATGTGGGCCATGCGTTCGAGGTAGGCGCTGGTGCCGATGTCGCGATACTCGATCGCGCGGGCGAGCCGCGACAGGGTCTCGCGCTCGCGTTCCTCGACCTCGTGCATGCTCGACAGCAGCCGCTGCTCCAGCGACAGCGCGCGCTGCTTGATCGATTCGGACTGCTGGCGGAGCTGCAGCAGGTTGCGACAGCGGGCGCGCAGCTCGCGCGGGCGGACCGGCTTGACCAGGAAATCGATGACGCCGGCGTCGAGCGCGGCCTGGCGGATGGGTTCGTCGCCGACCACGGTGACCAGCACGATCGGGACATCGCGGTTGCTCAGCGAGCGGCGGAAGCGGCGCGCGAACTCCAGACCGTCGACGACCGGCATGCGGTAGTCGAGCAGGAGCAGGTCGGGGCGGTTGTTCTCGGACCAGCGCAGCGCCTCTTCCGAGTCGCCGAAGTCGAACACCTCCAGCTCGGGACTGATGTCCTCGAGAATATGCCGCAGCATCGTGCGTGCGGATGTCTGGTCATCGACGATGACGATTTTCACGGAGTTGCCCCACATGCGAATACCGTGCGTCCTTGCGTGCGTGGTGTATGGATTGGATTCGTTCCTGCCACGGAATCTAAAGCAATTTCCGTGCCTTGTCTCGCATGCGCTTGCTCCGGAGCCATTCTAGGCCAATCCGGACGCACCCGGCATGACCCGTCGGAGACGCGGTGCGCAGAACGCGCCGCGCACCTCGGGGCCAGGACAGTGTCGCCCCTGCGGCCCCGAATGGCGAGCCCCTGCCCGACCTGTCGGTCCTGACAGTGCTCAAAGCTCGGGACGCATATAGGGGAAGAGCAGCACGTCGCGGATCGACGTCGACCCGGTCAGCAGCATCACCAAACGATCGATGCCGACGCCAAGGCCGCCGGTCGGCGGCAGGCCGACTTCCAGCGCGCGGATGTAGTCGGCGTCGTAATGCATGGCCTCGTCGTCGCCGCCCTCCTTCGCCTCGACCTGAGCACGGAAGCGGGCGGCCTGGTCTTCCGAGTCGTTCAGCTCCGAGAATCCGTTCGCCATTTCCTTGCCGCCGATGAACAACTCGAAGCGGTCGGTGATGCCCGGCTCGCTGTCGGATTCGCGGGCCAGCGGCGAGACCTCCACCGGATAATGGGTGATGAAGGTCGGCTGGATCAGGTCGGCTTCGACCGTCTTCTCGAAGATCTCCAGCAGCAGCTTGCCCCAGCCGTAGCCCGGCTTCACGTGCACCTTCAGGCGCGCGCAGTGCGCGGCCAGCGCCTCGCGATCGCGGCAGTCGGCGACCGAGATCTCCGGATTGCGTTCGCGCACCGCCTCTTCCAGCTTCCAGCGACGGAACGGCTTGTCCAGGCCGATGGTGTTGCCGTCCCATTCGACCTCGCCGATGCCGAGGGTATCGTTGGCGACATGCCGGATCAGGCCTTCGGTGAGATCCATCACCTCGTGGTACGTGGCATAGGCCTCGTACAGTTCGAGCATGGTGAATTCGGGGTTGTGGCGGGTGCTGACGCCTTCGTTGCGGAAGTTGCGGTTGATCTCGTACACGCGTTCGAAACCGCCGACGACCAGGCGCTTCAGGTACAGCTCCGGCGCGACGCGCAGATACAGGTCGAGATCGAGCGCGTTGTGATGGGTCGTGAACGGCCGCGCGGTGGCGCCGCCGGCGATGTAATGCATCATCGGCGTCTCCACTTCCTGGAAACGACGGTCGTCGAGCCAGCGCCGGATCGCGGAAACGATGATCGAACGCTTGCGGAAGACTTCGCGCGCCTCGGGGGTGACGATCAGGTCGACATAACGCTGGCGGTAGCGCTGTTCGACATCGCTCAGGCCATGCCACTTGTCCGGCAGCGGGCGCAGCGACTTGGTCAGCAGGCGCAGCGAGGCGACCTTCACCGACAGCTCGCCGGTCTTCGTGCGCATCAGCGCGCCTTCGGCGCCGACGATGTCACCGATGTCCCAATGCTTGAAGGCATCATAGGCGTCGCCCAGCGCGGTCGACTGCAGGAACAGCTGGATGCCGCCGCTCATGTCCTGGATCTGGGCGAACGCGGCCTTGCCCATCACCCGCTTGGCCATCAACCGACCGGCGACCGCGACCCGGCGGCCTTCGGCCTCCAGCGCTTCGCCGGTCCAGCGGTCGGCGTCCTCGTAGGCGTCCTGGAGGTCGCGGGCGTAGTCCTCGCGACGGAAATCGTTGGGATAGGCCGTGCCCTGCGCGCGCAGCGCCGCGAGTTTCGCGCGCCGCTCCGCGATCAGGGCGTTCTCGTCGTGCGGCGGGGTCTGGGCGTCGGTCATGGTCGTCTTCGCGGTGTGGGGCTGGATTGGAGCGGGACAGATCGAATATCCCCTGTGGGAGCGGCGGGAGCCGCGACGGATCGCAGCAAGACTATCCGCAGACCGTCGCGGCTCCCGCCGCTCCCACAAGAGCAGGGATTCAGACGGCGTCGATGCGTTTTGCGCCGGCCTCCAGGCCGGATTTCAGGCTGGCCTCGACGAATTCGTCGAGATCGCCATCGAGCACCTTCTGGGTGTCGCTGCGTTCGATGCCGGTGCGCAGATCCTTGATCCGCGACTGGTCGAGCACGTAGTTGCGGATCTGGCTGCCCCAGCCGATGTCGGACTTGGTGGCTTCCAGGGCGTCGCGTTCGGCGTTGCGCTTCTGGATCTCTATCTCATACAGCTTCGCCTTCAGCATCTTCATCGCGGTGTCGCGGTTCTGGTGCTGGCTGCGGCCGTTCTGGCAGGCAGCGACGATCCCCGAGGGCACGTGGGTGATACGCACCGCCGATTCGGTCTTGTTCACGTGCTGGCCGCCCGCGCCCGACGAGCGGTACACGTCGGTCCTGAGGTCGGCGGGATTGATGTCGATGTCGATGTCGTCGTCCACTTCAGGCGAGACGAACACCGAAGTGAACGAGGTGTGGCGGCGGTTGTCGGAATCGAACGGTGACTTGCGCACCAGCCGGTGCACGCCGATCTCGGTCTTCAGCCAGCCGTAGGCGTATTCGCCCTCGACCCGGACCGTCGCCGACTTGATGCCGGCCACGTCGCCGGCGCTGGCTTCCATCAGCTCGGTCTTCCAGCCGCGCGATTCGGCCCAGCGCAGATACATGCGGAGCAGCATTTCCGCCCAGTCCTGGGCCTCGGTGCCGCCGGCGCCGGCCTGGATGTCGACGTAGGCGTTCGCCGAATCCATCTTGCCGGAGAACATGCGCTGGAACTCCAGCTGATCGACGCCCCGGGCATAGCGCTCCACGTCGTTCTGGATCGCGAGCGCGGTGTCGTCGTCCTCTTCCATCTCGACCAGTTCGAGGAGTTCCTCGGCGCCGGCCAGGCCATCCTTCAGGTCGCGGATGCCGTTGACGGTCTTGTCGAGCATCGAGCGCTCGCGGCCCAGGGCCTGCGCGCGTTCGGAGTCGTTCCAGATATCGGGGTTTTCCAGCTCGCGGTTGACTTCTTCCAGACGCTCGACCTTGGCGTCGTAGTCAAAGATACCCCCTCAGCGAATCGAGCCGACCACGGAGGTCGGCGATGCGCTGGCGGATCGGGTTGAGTTCGATCATGGCGTGATGTGCGGTTGCAGCAAAGACCGGCGATTCTAGCAGGGTGTCGCGCGATGATGGTCCGGAACGCCTCAGGCCACCCCGACCCGGGCGCGCAGCGCGTCGCGATAGGTCCGGCTGCAGGGCACCGCGGCGCCATCGCGCAGATGGATGCGGGCATCGCCGCTGTCGAGCGGCTCGATCGACGCGACGCCGCCGAGATTGACGATGTAGCTGCGGTGGACCCGCACGAAGCGCTCCGGGTCCAGCCGGGCTTCGATCCCGGCGATGGTGCTGCGCAGCGGGTAGTCGTGGCCGCGGACCCGCAGGTTCACGTAATTCCCCGAGGCCTGCAGCCATTCGATGTCGTTGGCGGCGATCAGGAATTCGCGGCCCAGCTTGCGGACCAGGAAGCGTTCGGGACGGTCCAGCGATTCCACCGGCTCGCCCTCGTCCGGTGGCCCAAGCAGGCTGGCCTCGCCCTGCAGGCGACGGACGATGAAGCGGTAACTCTCCATGACCGAGACGATCATGATGTAGCCGCGGACATCCTTCAGGTATTCGTAGACCAGCTCGCTGGGCCAGTGGCCGAAGTCGTAGTTCCCGCCCTGCATGGCGTAGGCCAGCTCGCGCAATGCGACCATCCCGACCACGTGCAGCAGCGAGAAGGCCACGCTGCCCAGCAGCAGCCAGCCCAGATGGCGGCGCAGGACACCCCAATGCAGGGGGAAGCGCCGGGTGAGCCAGGCGACGCCGGGAATCAACAGCAGGATCACGATCCCGCTCGACCACTCCCACACCGCCGGCTCCCAGTCCGCGAAGTCCAGCCCCACCCGGCGGATGTCCATGAGCACGGTGACGCTGTTGGCGATGCCGTTGACCGCGGTCAGCCCGATCCAGAACCCGATCTCGATCGCACGATGCCAACGCCGCAGCCAGGCCAGGCCGGCGGCGTCGGAGGGGGCGGTCGTGGGCGCGATGGACATCCGCGCATTCTAGGCGGCCCGGTGCGCATTCCGTCCCCGGACCATCCCTGCCCGGTCACGGCTCGTCCCTTCTTTCCTGCGATCAGGCACTTGGCGCTGGCGGGCGGATCGGCCGCGACGAGACTGGGGCCCACTTCCGAGACGCCCGCTTCCGGGATGGAGACGACGATGGGACGCCGATACGATCTGGACTGGGTGCGGGTGGCCGCATTCTGCCTGCTGGTGCTGTACCACACCGGCATGTACTACGTGAGCTGGGACTGGCATGTGAAAAGCCTGTACGCCGGCGACACCCTCGAACCGCTCATGCTGCTGAGCGCGCCCTGGCGGCTGTCGCTGTTGTTCCTGATCTCCGGGGTCGCCACCGCCTTCCTGTTCCGCAGGACACCGGCCGGATTCGTCGGCCAGCGCTCCTGGCGGCTGCTGGTCCCGCTGATCTTCGGCATGCTGGTGGTGGTGACGCCGCAGGCCTACTACGAGGTGGTCGAGCAGCTGCCCGGTGGCTACCACGACGGTTACCTGGCTTTCTGGGGCCGTTATCTGCAGGGCGATGGCACGTTCTGCCGCGATGGCGACTGCCTGGACCTGCCGACCTGGAACCACCTGTGGTTCGTGGCCTACCTCTGGGTCTATACGCTCGCGATCTGGGCCCTGCTGCGCTTCGCGCCGCGGGCCATGGCGGCGATGGGCGACTGGCTGGAACGGCGGTTGTCGGGGCCCGGAGTGCTGCTCTGGCCCGTGCTGTGGCTGGCGGTCGCGCGGATCCTGCTGGTCGAACGCTTCGAGTCGACGCATGCCCTGGTCGACGACTGGTACAACCATGCGCAGTACCTGCCGATCTTCCTGCTCGGCGCGCTGGTCGCGACCCGCGCCGGCGTCTGGGACGCGCTGCAGCGCATGCGCTGGATCTCGGCCGCTCTCGCGGCCGCGGGGTACGTCTTCATCGTCTGGTACTTCTACGGCAGCGGCTACGGCGACGACCGCCCGCCGCCGGACGCGCTGCGCATGCTGCAGCGCGCGGTCTGGGCGCTGTTCCAGTGGACCGCGATCGCCGCGATCCTCGGCCTCGTCCGCGGCATCGCCTTCCGCGACGGCCCCGCACTGCGCTACCTGCGCGACGCCGTGTTCCCGGTCTACATCCTGCATCAGACGGTGATCGTGATCCTGGCGCACAACGCGCAGCCGCTGGGCCTGCGGCCGGCGATCGAAGGGCCGCTGCTGGTGCTGGCGACGTTCGGGCTGTGTTTTCTCGGGTTCGAGATCGTGCGGCGGGTGCGGTGGATGCGGCCGCTGTTCGGATTGAAACGGGATGGCGGTAACGTTGATCGTTTGTCGGACCGGGAAGTGGTCGCCAGCGAGCCAAGCTCCGGCTGATCGAAACAGCAGAAGAAATCTGGACGGCAACTTCACATCCGCGACCGAGAGTCTTCAGGTAAGGCCTGGAACCTTTTTCGCGCTGGGGCGCGAGTGACTTTCTTTGGCGCAAAGAAAGTCACCGAAGAAACACTCAGGTCCAATTCAAATCTGCCGACGGAATGGCGACCGGGATTTTTCGACGAGGCATCCCTGCCTCGTCGAAAAACGACGCACCTCCTGTGCGCCGCCCTACGGGTCTCCGATCAGATCCAGCGCCACGATCCGGAGCCCGCACCAGGACGATAACCATCGACACATTTCCCGGGCAGTCTTCACTTCACCTCGAACTCGCCCACGAACACCGTCTCGCTGCGACCATTCAGGCGCAGGGTCACGGATTCCTGTTTGTGGCGTTTCGTGCCCCAGCCCGTGCTGAAACCGAGGTTGAGGGTGGTCGCGCCGGTGACGATCTGCTGGCGGTCGCCGAAGAAGTTGGCTTCGACCTTGTACTTGCCCGGCTTGGCGTTCTTCAGCACGAATTCCTCGGGGCCGTAGCCGCCGGTGAAATCGTCGCTGATCAGCCCGCCCTGGTAGGTATTCCGGTTGCCGTAGTAGCAGCGTTCGCCGTTCGGATCGGTCACCCACAGGTCCATGTCGCTGTTGTCGCTGTCCCAGGACAGCACCACGCGCAGGTCCAGCGGCATGTTCTTCAGCAGCCTGCGGTCGACGAAGGCGGTGTCGAGCGGCGTCGGGCTGGTGGCGATGATCGCGTTCATTTCGTTCAGCGCGACCAGTTCGACTTCGGAGAAGCGCGCATCCCACGGCCGCGCGGCGACTTCGTACAGGCGTTCGATGCCTTCCTGACGCTGTCCGGACGCGGCGAGCGCCAGACCAAGATCGCGATGGCTCTGCGGCTCTTCGTCGGCAAGACGCAGCACCTCGCGGAACACGTCGACCGCGCGGGCGAAGTCCTGCGCCTGCATCAGCCGGTAGCCGAGCACACGCAGCACGTGGCGGTTTTCCAGATCGAGTTCGGCCAGATTCGAGAGCACCCGCAGCGCTTCGGCGCGGCGGCCCTTCTTCAGCAGCAGATCGGCCACGTCGAGATAGAACGCGGTGCTGTCGGCGTAGCTGTCGCGCTCGTCGAGATAGACGGCGTAAAGATCCTCGGCCTTCGCATCGCGCAGGCGACGGGCGTAAGGCGAATCCGGGGCCCAGGCCTGCAGTTGGATCGACACGCCCGCACCCACGGCACCGTCGTCGGCCGCGGATTCCTCGGCGGCGTCGGCACGGCTGCGAAACTGCGCACGCGCGGGCGCGGGCGCGGCGCGGGTGGCTTCCTCACGCTGCGCGCTGCTCGCAAGGACGTCCGCCTCAACCGCTTCCCGCGCCATGGCCATGTCCGCGACCGGCGCCGGCGGCGGCGGCGGCGCACCGGCCGGTGCCATCGCATCCGCCATCGCGCCGGCCTTTGGCGCTTCGGGCTTCGGCGGCGCGCCCTTCGGGAAATCGCGCTGCCACCATTCGATGCGCTCGGCGAAGCGCAGCGCCACTTCTTCCAGGCGCTGGCTGCGCGACTGCGTCTTCTCGGCCTGTTGCGTCCGCCGCAGCGCATCGACTTCCGCGCGCAGCGCGGCCGGCGCGGGAATGTCGTAACGCACGTAATCGGCGGCGGCTTCGAGCACCAGCAGCGACGTGCCCGGCGTGACCAGGCCGAAGCGCTGGCCGAGGCGCGTGATCGCACCGCGATGCCGCTCCGGCTCGGACGCACGCGCGGCCACCTGCCAGCTCGCCCACAGCGTCCCGACCTGTGCGCTCTCGGGCGCATCGGCGGACACCGGCACTTCGACGGTTCGCGCCTTGCCGCCTTCCTGCAAACGCACGCGGACGGTGGAGGTGGATTCGGTCATGCGGCCGGCGACGCGCAGCAAACCACCGTCGACCTCCCAAGCCTGCGGCTGCAGATCTTCGATGCCCTCGCCTTCCAGTCCGACGATACGGGTGGCATCGCGCAGCAGCGCCGCGGTCGCGGCATCGAGGCCGTCGCGGCCCTGCCACTGCACCAGCCGGCCGCCGCGCGCCGTCGCCAACGCGGACAGGCGCGTGGCGTCGGCATCGGCACCGGCCGAACTCAGCGCATACAGCGCCTGACCTTCGCGCAGCGTCGGGAACGCGGCGCTGCCGTAATTGCGCAGGCCATCGCTCACCAGCAGGTATTCGCCGATGCCGGCCTGCGGCGTCCAGTCGGCCAGATCGCTGGCGCCGTCGTAGATCGTGGTCTCCAGCGCCTTGCGCAGCGCGCTCCAGTCGCCGCCGCGGATCTCGAAACGACCGCCATCCTCGCCCACGTCGCGCAGCAAGCGCAGCGTCGCGCTGCCGTCGCCCATCGCCTTGAAATACCGGTCGAGCAGCGCGAACTCGCTCTGCCGATCGCGTTTGCGCGCCGATCCGGACGCGTCCCACAGCAGACCGACCGACGACGGCACGGTGCGAAGACGCCCGTGCGCCGCGGGCAGCGGCACATCGACGAGCGCGAACCGATCGCCATCGTAAAACTGCACATAGGCCTGCGCGGAGGTCGCGGCGGGCAATTGCAGCCCCAGCGGTTTCAGTCTGCGCGGCGACGGCGCACCCGGCAGCGTTTCGCGCAGGGATTCGTAGCGCGCGGCATAGCCGCCGCGGACGCGGTCGAAGTCCAGCGTCGCGAAGCCGCCCAGTTGCGTCGGCGCCGCGCTCAGGCCGCGGGCACGGATCGACAGCGCGAGGCGATCGGCGGTGGCCAGCAGTTGCACCGGCACGTCCAGCCGCCACTCGCCGTTCTCGCGGCGCAGCGCTTCGTCGATCACCAGCCGCACCTCACGGGTGCCGCGAGCGGGGATCGGGTACACGCGCAGCCGGAAATGATTGCCTGCGGTCTGTTCCAGCAGGCCCGGATCGACATTGCGGCGCTCGATGCTCTCGAACACCTGCTGCGCCTTCTGTTTCGGCACCGGCACCGCATCGCGCAGTTCGCCGCCGACATCCAGCGCGAACGCGCTGACCTGCTGGCCCGGCTGCAGCGGGAATTCCAGCGTGCCTTCCAGCAAGCGGTCGTTCGGGTTGTAGAGGGTCAGTTGCAGGGTGCTGCGCGCCAGCCCACCGTTGGTTTCGACGTCGATCGAGGCCGAGCGCAGGCCGACAGGAATGGCGGCACCCGGCGACACGATCAGCGATGGCGCGATCAGCGCGGGTTCGGGTTGCGGGCGGTCGATCGATCGCGGTGCGCGCTGCGCGACGGCGGCGTGGCCGAGCATCAGGCCGGCGGCGAGCGTCAGGAGGATGGAACCGGTGAAGCTGCGTGACATGGCGGTGCCCCTGCGGAGGATGTCTTCTCAACGCACCGTGCGGACGAACGGGGTCGAGACTCGCGACATGCTAACCGCCCTCGCGACGTTCCGGACTCAGCCGGCCACGGATTCCCGATGCACCACCACCAGTTGCACGGCATCGCCGCCGCGCCAATCGTCGGGCTGCAGCCGGTAGGCGATGCGCGCGCGCGGCGGCGGCGGCTCGCCGTTCCAGCCGCCGAAATGGATCGCCGGGATGCGCCGCGTGCCGCCCGGCCAGGACAGTTCGAGTTTGAGATGCTGTTCGCCCACCGGCTTCCAGCTCACGATCTCGAACACATCGTCGAACACCGGCTCGGGAAAGCCCTGCCCCCACGGCCCGCCGTCGCGCAGCGCCAGCGCGGTGCCGATGGCGCACTCGCCGGGCGCGATCGCGCCATCGCTGAGAATCACGTCCTGCAGCAGTTCGGGCGACAGCAGCTCCGCCGCGCACTGTTCGAATGCGGCCTGGAAACGCGGCAGTGCGGTGAGACGCAGGCTGAGGCCCGCGGCCATCGCATGGCCACCGAATTTCTCGATCAGCCCGGGATGGCGCGCATCCACCATCGCCAGCGCGTCGCGGATGTGGAAACCCGCGATCGAACGTGCGGAACCGCGCAGCAGATCGCTGCCGGCATCGCTGGGCGCGAACGCGATCGCCGGACGATGCACGCGCTCCTTGATCTTCGAGGCGACCAGCCCGACCACGCCGGGGTGCCAGTCTTCGCGATACAGGCAGATCGTGGCGCGTCCGCCGTCGACCTCGAACGACAGCGCCGCGATCGCATCCTCGGCATCGCCGACCATCTGCTGCTGCACGCCGCGACGCTCGGCGTTGATGCCGTCGAGAATCTCCGCCAGTTCGCGCGCGCGTCGCGGATCGTCGCAGAGCAGGCATTCGATGCCCAGCGCCATGTCTTCCAGCCGACCGGCGGCGTTGATGCGCGGCGCCAGCGCGAACCCGATGTCCGCGGCGGTGAGCGCGGCGTGCTGACGGCGCGATACCTCGATCAGCGCGCGCAATCCCGCGCAGCCGCGACCCGCGCGCAGGCGGCGCAGGCCGGCCGCGACCAGGGTGCGATTGTTGGCGTCGAGCGCGACGAGATCGGCGACGGTGCCGACCGCGACCAGATCCAGCAGCACCGACAGGTCCGGCGGTTCGCCCGGAAAATAGCCCGCATCGCGCAATCGTCTGCGCAAGGCCAGCAGCACGTAGAACATCACGCCGACGCCGGCCAGCGCCTTCGACGGGAAATCGTCGCCGGGCAGATTCGGATCGACGATGACATCGGCCTGCGGCAGATGCTCGCCGGGCAGATGGTGATCGGTGACCAGCACCTGCCAGCCGCGCGCCTTCGCGGCCGCGACCCCGGCCAGACAGGCGATGCCGTGATCGACCGTGACCAGCAGATCGGGCGCGAGCGCGGCGAGATCGTCGACCAGCCCCGGCGACAACCCGTAGCCGTGCACGATCCGGTTCGGCACCGCGTAGGACACGTGCTGCGCGCCGAGCATGCGCAGGCCGCGCACCGCGACCGCGCAGGCGGTGGCGCCGTCGCAATCGAAATCGCCGACCACGACGATGTGCCGACCCGTGGCCATCGCCTGTTGCAGCAGCGCGGCGGCGGCATCGACCGCGCCGAGCCCGTCGGGCGGCAACAGCCGGTTGAGGCGCGGCTGCGCCAGCGCGTGGGTCGCGGCGCCGCGCGCGGCGTAGATGCGGCGCAGCAGTGGCGGCACCTCCGCCGGCCAATCGCCGTCGGCGGCCTGCACGTCCGCATCGGGCATGCGTGCATCGAGCATGGGTGCATCGGCGCCGATGTCGCGACGCCGGATGGAACGGCTCATGCGCCTTGTTCCGATGGCGGCTGCGGCGGCACCCAGGCGCCGCGCCAGAAGCGCCAGCGCTGGCCGCGCGCGAGCCGCAGGCGCATGCCGTCGGCCGCATCGATATCGAGCGTGGTCAACGTACCGTCCGACAGTGCGCGCAGCGCCGGCATCAGCCAGTCACGTTGCAGTGCGGCGAGATCGCGCGTCCGTCGCAGGTCGTACAGCGCGGCGTCCGCGCCGATTTCGAACGCCGACGGCAAGCGCGTGGCCGCAACACCGGCGACGGTCGCGAGCGCGCGGACGAGATCGTCGTCGCTGGCGGCGGAGGACACCGCGCTCGACACCGCATCCGGCAGCACACCGCCGCCCCACACCCAGAGCGCGTTGATCGGCACGAGACCGCGTTCGGCGCGGCGCGCGTTCCACGGATGGTTGTGCAGGACGATCTGCACCTCGTTGAGCAGCGCGCGCCAGCGCCGGCCTTCCGGACCCTCCGGCTGGTGCTCGAACAGATCCTCGCCGAGCGCCTCGTCGGGCGCGCTGAACGCCGGCAGTTTCGCTTCGCGCGGCAGGCGCAGGTACCAGCGTGTGGGCACCGGCGCATCGAGCGCGAAACCGCTGTCGCCGAACACCGGCTTCAGCGCCGGCAGCAGCGAATCGACATCGTCCTGCGACAGCGACAGCCGTTCGCCGAGACCGAGCAGGCGCGCGCCGTTGATGTCGGGCCGTACGTGGGCGGGGTCGGCGCGCAGCCACGCCGCGCCCGCGGCGTCGCCGGCATCGGCCTGGCGGGTCAGCGCCGCCGGCGCCCAGTGCGCGGGCAGCGTGGAAAAATGGCGCCGCAGTTGCGCCTCACCGCCGACCGCACGATCGGCGACGCGATCCGCGCGGCCGAACGCCTTGGCGACCTCGGCCATCAGCGACTGCCGGCCGAACGTCGACCAGGCCGGCAACAGGAACAGCGCACGCGACACCGCGGCAGACTCCGGTCAGCCTTCGTATGCGACCTTGATCAGCTCGTATTCGCGCTTGCCGGCAGGCGCATCGATCTCGACCACATCGCCTTCGTGCTTGCCGATCAGCGCGCGCGCCAGCGGCGAGGAAATCGCGATCAGACCCTGCTTGATGTCGGCTTCGAGGTCGCCCACGATCTGGTAGCGCTTCTCTTCGTCGCTCTCGACATCGGCGAGGGTCACGTTCGCACCGAACACCACACGCGAACCGGCGTTCAGCGTGGACACGTCGATGACCTGGGCGTGCGACAGCTCGGCTTCGAGCTGCTTGATCCGCCCTTCGATGAAGCCCTGCTGCTCGCGCGCGGCGTGGTATTCGGCGTTTTCCTTCAGGTCGCCATGGGCGCGGGCCTCGGCGATGGCGTTGATCACCGCCGGCCGCTGCACGCTCTTGAGCTGGTCCAGTTCGGCGCGCAGGCGCTGGGCGCCTTTCATGGTCAGGGGAGCTCTCATGCTTCCAGTTCCTTGTGCAGTTCCTGCAGCGCCCACACCGGGCCACTGTCGCGGAAATCGAGAGAATGCAGCAAGGCCTTCGCGCCCGCAATCGTGGTCGAGTAGGTCACGCGCTGCTGCAGGGCTTCCCGGCGGATCGAGAACGAATCCGCGATGGCCTGCTTGCCCTCGGTGGTATTGACGATGTAGACGATCTCGCCGTTCTTGATCCGATCGACGATGTGCGGACGCCCCTCGGCGACCTTGTTGACGATTTCGCAGGCGATGCCCTGCGACTGCAGCCAGCCGGCGGTGCCGCGGGTGGCGACGAGGCTGTAGCCGCGGCGCAGCAGCTCGTCCGTCACTGCCAGCACGCGCTGCTTGTCGGGATCGCGCACGGAGATGAAGGCCTTGCCCTTCGGCGGCGCCTTGATCCCGGCGGCTTCCTGGGCGCGCGCGAACGCCGCGCCGAAGCTGCGGCCGACGCCCATGACCTCGCCGGTCGAACGCATTTCCGGGCCCAGGATCGGATCGACGCCCTGGAATTTGGCGAAGGGAAAGATCGCTTCCTTCACCGAGTAGTAGTCCGGCACGATTTCCTTCGTCGCGCCCTGCTCGGCCAGGGTCTTGCCGGCCATGCAGCGCGCGGCGATCTTGGCCAGCGGCATGCCCGTGGCCTTGGACACGAACGGCACGGTGCGCGAGGCGCGCGGATTCACTTCCAGCAGGAAGATGGTGTCGGTGCCGTCCGCCTCGGTCTGAATGGCGAACTGGGTGTTCATCAGGCCGACGACCTTCAGCGCCTTGGCCAGCGCCACGACCTGATCGCGCAGGCGATTCTGGGTCTCGGCCGACAGCGAGTAAGGCGGCAGCGAGCACGACGAGTCGCCCGAATGCACGCCGGCTTCCTCGATGTGTTCCATCACGCCACCGATCAGCACGTTGCCGTCCTTGTCGGCGATGATGTCCACGTCGACCTCGACCGCATGGTCGAGGAAGCGGTCCAGCAGTACCGGCGAATCGTTCGAGACCTTCACCGCGTCGCGGATGTAACGCGACAGGTCGGCGTCGGAATACACCACTTCCATCGCGCGGCCGCCCAGCACGTAGCTCGGGCGCACCACCAGCGGATAACCGATCTCGCGCGCCAGCGCGATGGCCTCGTCGGCGTTGCGCGCGGTGCGGTTCGCCGGCTGCTTCAGGCCGAGGTCTTCGACCAGCTTCTGGAAACGTTCGCGGTCCTCGGCCAGATCGATCGAATCCGGCGAAGTGCCGATCACCGGCACGCCGTTGGCTTCCAGCGCCTGCGCGAGTTTCAGCGGGGTCTGGCCGCCGTACTGCACGATCACGCCCTTCGGCTGTTCCAGTTCCACGATCTCCAGCACGTCTTCCAGCGTCAGCGGTTCGAAGTACAGGCGGTCGGAGGTGTCGTAGTCGGTGGAGACGGTTTCCGGGTTGCAGTTGACCATGATGGTCTCGTACCCGTCTTCTCGCAGCGCCAACGCCGCGTGCACGCAGCAGTAATCGAATTCGATGCCCTGGCCGATGCGGTTGGGGCCGCCGCCCAGCACCATGATCTTGTCGCGCGCGGACGGCGCGGCCTCGCACTCGTCCTCGTAGGTCGAATACAGGTACGCGGTGGTGGTGGCGAACTCGGCGGCGCAGGAATCGACGCGCTTGTACACCGGGCGCACGCCGAAGGCCTTGCGCAGCGCGCGCACCGCAGTTTCGTTGGTGCCGGCGAGCTGGGCCAGGCGCGCATCGGAGAAGCCGCGGCGCTTCAACGCGCGCAGGCGCTTCGCATCGAGCCCCTCGAGACCGGCGGCGGCGACCTCGCGTTCGCAGGCGATCAGTTCCTCGATTTGATCGAGGAACCACGGGTCAACGAAGGACAAGGCATGCACGTCTTCCACCGACAGCCCGGCGCGGAACGCATCGGCGAGATAGAACATGCGCTCGGGGCCGGCTTCCTTCACTTCGCGGCGCAGACGCGCCATGCCTTCGTCGCTGGCGAGATCCAGGCCGGTCGGATCGAGACCGACCTTGCCGGTCTCCAATCCGCGCAGCGCCTTCTGCAGCGACTCCTGGAAGGTCCGGCCGATCGCCATCACCTCGCCCACCGATTTCATCTGCGTGGTCAGGCGCGCGTCGGCGGCCGGGAACTTCTCGAACGCGAAGCGCGGAATCTTGGTCACGACGTAATCGATGCTGGGCTCGAACGACGCCGGGGTCAGGCCGCCGGTGATTTCGTTCTTCAGCTCGTCGAGGGTGTAGCCGACCGCGAGCTTGGCCGCGACCTTGGCGATCGGGAAGCCGGTGGCCTTCGACGCCAGCGCGGACGACCGCGAGACGCGCGGATTCATTTCGATCACCACGACGCGGCCGTTCTGCGCATTGATGCCGAACTGCACGTTGGAGCCGCCGGTGTCCACGCCGATCTTGCGCAGCACCGCGATCGAGGCGTCGCGCAGGCGCTGGTATTCCTTGTCGGTGAGCGTCTGCGCCGGGGCGACGGTGATGCTGTCGCCGGTGTGCACGCCCATCGGGTCGAGGTTCTCGATCGAGCAGACGATGATGCAGTTGTCCGCGGTGTCACGGACCACTTCCATCTCGAATTCCTTCCAGCCGAGCACCGATTCCTCGATCAGCACTTCGTGCACCGGCGAAAGGTCGAGGCCGCGCTTCGCGATCTCCTCGAACTCCTCCTTGTTGTAGGCGATGCCGCCGCCGGTGCCGCCGAGGGTGAAGCTCGGGCGGATGATGGTCGGATAACCGACCTTGGCCTGGATCTCCACCGCCTGTTCGAAGGTGCGCGCGACTTCCGCCTTCGGGCATTCGAGGCCGATCTCCTGCATCGCGACACGGAACAGTTCGCGATCCTCGGCCATGCGGATCGCGTCGCGCTTGGCGCCGATCAGCTCGACGCCGTATTTCTCCAGCACGCCGTTGTCGGCGAGGTCCAGCGCGCAATTCAGCGCGGTCTGGCCGCCCATCGTCGGCAGCAGCGCGTGGGGTTTTTCCTTGGCGATGATCTTCTCGACCGTGCGCCAGTTGATCGGCTCGATGTAGACCGCGTCGGCCATCTCCGGGTCGGTCATGATCGTCGCCGGATTGCTGTTGACCAGCACCACGCGATACCCCTCGTCGCGCAGCGCCTTGCAGGCCTGGGCGCCGGAATAGTCGAACTCGCAGGCCTGGCCGATCACGATCGGCCCGGCGCCGATGATCAGGATGGTCTGGATGTCGGTGCGCTTGGGCATGGCTTCCTCGGTACGGTGTCGTGTGGGTGCAGCGTCTTTCCGTGCATCGGTACGACGCGTCAGTACAACCTGTCCTGCCAGCGTTCGGGCGGCAACCAGGTGATCCTGTCGTCGTCTTCGACCATCGCCCCGCCCGCCTGCACGGCGGCGAGCACGTCGGCCCGCATCTGTGTCCAACTGTCCGCCCGGGCGCCGATGCGCGCGCCGAGGCGGTTGTTGTGCGCATCCATCGCACGCGCGGCATCGCCGCGTCCGCCGTCCTCCATCACGGCCGTCACCCATTCCACCCAGCGCGGCGACCCGGTGTAGGCCACGGTCGCGCTGGCGAGACTGTGCCGGTACGCATCCTTCGGGCCATGACGACCGCCAGGAAGATCGGAGCGCAGCGTGGTCGCATAGACCGTGCCGAGCACGAACGCCGGATAGGCGCCCGCCAGTGCCGCCAGCGCGAGCCACCTGCGGAGACGTCGCAGGCGCCGCGTCCATCGTTCCGGCCCGGTTCCGCGCATCAGCCTTTCGGAAGATCGATGCCGCAGCGCGTCCGTGCTTCCTGCTCGAACTGTTCGAACATCTCCGCCGGCGGCTGCATATCCGGAAACGGTTTGTTCATCACAGCCGCCGCGGGCGTCATCATGAACTGCGCCATCTGCATCTGTTCCTGCTCGCCGATGTCCGCGAAGAACGCCGCCGGATCCGGCGCCACCTGATCCTGGATCTTGGCCTCGACGCCGGCGCGCACGAAGGCGAACAGCTTCCTGCCGGCATCGGTCTCGACGAATTCGGCCCAGGCCAGGAAAATCTCGCGCTCGCCGAGCAGTTCGCGGAAGCTCGACCGCAGCATCGACCGCATCGGCGGACGCAGGACATCGATCATGCATTCCTGCTGCTGCGCGCTCAGCGCCCGCATCTCCGGCACTTTCGCCAGTTCCGTGCGGAGGATGGCCGGGATCGCATCGCCGAGTCCCATCCAACCGACGAACCGGTCGACATCGGCATCGGTCGGCGGCGCCGCGGGTGCCGGCGCTTCGACCGCGACGGATTCACCCGACGCGACATCGGCCGCATTCGCGGAGACGGGCGCCGACAGGGCGAACGCGATCGCACTACCGAAGGCCAGACGGACCAGCAGCGAAAGACTCATGCGGGGTTCTCCATCATCGCCACGAAGCGATCGAACAGCGGCGACACGTCGTGCGGGCCGGGGCTGGCTTCCGGATGGCCCTGGAAACTGAACGCCGGCGCATCGGTCAGGGCGATGCCCTGGTTGCTGCCGTCGAACAGCGAGCGGTGGGTCACGCGCACGTTCGCCGGCAGCGTGGTTTCGTCGACCGCGAAGCCGTGGTTCTGCGAAGTGATCATGACCCGGCCGCTGTCGATGTCGATCACCGGATGGTTCGCGCCGTGATGGCCGAATTTCATCTTCAGCGTCTGCGCGCCGGCGGCAAGGCCGAGCAGTTGATGACCGAGGCAGATGCCGAAGGTCGGAATCTTGCGGTCGATGCATTCGCGGATCGCGGCGATGGCGTAATCGCAGGGTGCGGGATCGCCGGGGCCATTGGAGAGGAACACGCCGTCGGGCCGCATCGCCAGCACATCGGCGACGGGCGTCTGCGCCGGGACCACGGTCACGTCGCAGCCGCGCTCCGCGAGCATGCGCAGGATGTTGCGCTTCACGCCGAAGTCGTAGGCCACGACCCTGAACTTCGGCGTCGCGGACACGAACGCGTTGCGGTCGAGATCGAGCTGGCCTTCGGTCCACGGATAGGCGGCATCGGTGGTGACCACCTTCGCCAGATCCATGCCCTTGAGGCCGGGGAATTTGCGCGCGGCTTCCAGCGCCCTGTCGACATCGATCTCCCCGGCCATCAGCGCGCCGTTCTGGGCGCCGCGATCGCGCAGCAGGCGCGTGAGCTTGCGGGTGTCGATCTCGGAAATCGCGACGATGCCGCGGGCCCGGAGCCATTCCGGCAGCGCGATCCGGCTGCGCCAGTTGCTGGGTCGGCGCGGCACGTTGCGCACGATCAGCCCGGACGCCCAGACCTTGCCGGCCTCGTCGTCGAGGTCGGTGCAACCGGTGTTGCCGATGTGGGGATAGGTCAGGGTGACCAGCTGGCGGGCGTAGGAGGGATCGGTCAGGACTTCCTGGTATCCGGTGATCGCGGTGTTGAACACGACCTCGCCCACGGACAGGCCGGGCGCGCCTACGGATTCGCCCTCGAATACGGTGCCGTCTTCGAGGACAAGGATTGCGGTTTCGGTCACGGAGTTCGCCTTTGCTTGGGCTGCTTCAGGTTGCACAAAGCCCCGGGCGCGGTCTGTCACCGGCCCGTGGCTTCTGATGTGAGGCGAGCCGGAATTCTACCGGCGGCAGGCCGCATCCGCCAGCGAAATCTGCTGCGCTGCGTCAACCGTTGCCGAGCAGATCGCGCAGCCGGTAGCTGCCCGCCGCCCGTCCGGGAAGCGCGGCGGCGGCATGCAGGGCGCCGCGGGCGAAGATGTCGCGGTTGGTCGCGCGGTGGATCAGTTCGATCCGCTCGCCCGGCCCGGCGAACTGGACCAGATGCTCGCCGACGATGTCGCCGGCGCGCAGGCTGGCGTAGCGCGGATCGGCGCCGCCTCGCTGGGCGGCCGCGCCCAGCGCCAGTGCGGTGCCCGACGGCGCATCGAGCTTGCGGGTGTGATGGGCCTCGACGATGTCGCAGTCCCAGGCCTTCAGCGCCGCCGCCGCGCGTTCCACCAGGTCGTCCAGCACGGCCACGCCGAGACTGAAATTCGCCGACCACAGCACCGGAACGAAGCGGGACGCCGCCTGCAATGCGCGCTGCTGCTGCGCGGCGAGGCCGGTGGTTCCGGACACGAAGGCCGCACCGCGCTGCGCGCACAGGGACAGGATGGCTTCGAATGCGGCCGGGAGGCTGAAATCCACCGCGACGTCGAAATCCGGCGCGTTTTCCAGATCCGTCACCGGATGGAAGGGCTGGCCGAGCAGGCCGGCGTCGGCCGTGGTCGGCGCCACCGCCGAGACGACGCGCAGGTCGTCGCGTTCGGCGGCCAACCGCAACAGGGTCTGGCCCATGCGCCCGCTGGCGCCGTGGATGAGGAGACGGAGGGGGGCGTGCTGGGGCTCGGACATGCGTTCAGCGTACCATCCGCGCCGCGCTGCCGAACGGCGCCGGCGACGCGTCAGCCCGCGGGCGCGGGCACGGATTCGAGCACCCGCCCGGTCCCGGTGGCGTCGATCTCCACGGCGGCGGCCGACAATGCCGCAGCGGCCACGTCCGGGCCGAACCCGAAACGGAAATGCACGTCGCCCGACGGCGTGCGCGAGGAATGGATCGAGGACAGGCTGATGCCATGGCGTTCGAACACGTCCAGCAACGCGCGCAGCGAACCGGCACGATCATCGGGCAGATGCACGCTCAGCGACGGCGCTTCGACCAGATCGGCGAGCAGATAGCCCACGCGCTCGAAGGTGTAGTTGCCCTCGGCGAGCGCGCGTCCGTCGAAGGCTGCACGGTTGTCGTGCAGATGGCGGGCGCGGAACGCGGCACGCGCCGCTTCATCGCCCTGCCCCACCAGCGCGCGCAGCGATTGCAGCTCCGCGAGCAGCCGATCCAGCATCTCCGCGGTGTGCGGATTGCCGAACTGGATGTCCTCGTAGATCTGCGGATTCAGCGACAGGATGCGGGTCATCATCGCCACGTCGAGTTCGAACGACGCGGTCCGCAGCGGCAGCAGCGCCGATGGCGGGCCGAGCGTCGAGACATAGCCGCGCAGCACGCCGGCCTGGGCGAGATGGGTGGCGTGCACCATCGCCTGCACCAGCGCCATCGCGCGATCGTGGTGCTCGGGCGAGACCCGCACGCACTCCGCCTGCAGCGCATCGAACAACTGCGTCAGCCAGGGTCGCCAGACATCGAGGCGGGCTTCGCAGATCGCGAGCACGCGGCCCTTGAGCGTCGGCGTCTTCGGCGGCGCGGTCATCGGGTGCAGGCCGACGACTTCAGCCTGCGAGCGCAGCATCGCCGCCAGCGGCGCCTGCTTGATCGACGTGATGTCCAGCCACAGCCGACCGCGTTCGCGTCCTTCCGAGCGCTCGCGCCAGTGATCGATCACCGCCACCGTGTCGCGGATCGGCGCCGAGAAAACGAGGACATCGGCCTGCGCCAGCACCGAGTAGACCGGGTCGGACGCCGACGATACGGGGTCGTATCCAAGCACCCGCAACCCCATCCGTTCCGCGAAAAAACGCCGCAGCCAGCGGCCATAGGCGCCTTCGCTGCCGACAAGTCCGATCACCGGGCGTGGATTCATCCTGCCGTCGCTCCGAAACGTGGGGAAAGTCTCATTTTGACCGCAAATTCAGGCGCCGCAAGCGGCGGGATTGCGCCTGCCCAACGTGCAGACGCCGGCATTGGGAGTACTCTTGGCCCTCGATTTTGGATCGGGGACAGGGGGGTCCCATATGACCAGAGATCTTTTCGCACGTCGTTTCACCGCCAGGTTGCCCGCGGACATTCCCCGCGACTGGTTGCCGTCCTCACCGGCGATCGCCGCATTGCTCAATACCTACACCGTGCTGGTGCCCGCCAACGAAGCCTTCTACATGCGCACGATCAATGCGTGCCTGCCGCGCATCGCCGACCCCGCGCTGCGCGCGACCGCGATCGCCTTCATCCACCAGGAAGCCGAGCACGGGGTCGCCCACAAGCGTTACTGGCGGAATCTCGATCGGCAGGGCTATCGCTTCCGCACCTTCGAGCGCTGGGTGGACAAGCTGACCTTCCGCGCCATCGAGCGGATCGCGCCGCTGTCGCTGCGGGTGTCGATGGTCAGCTGCGTCGAGCACGTGAACGCGTATTTCGCGCACGAGTTCCTTTCTCAGCGCATTCTGGAGGGCGCGCATCCCGAGGTGCGCGCGCTGGTGGAATGGCACTTCGCGGAAGAGATCGAACACAAGCGGGTTTCGTTCGACGTGATGCAGGCGGTCACGCCTTCGTATGCCGTGCGCTTCGCCGGCCTGGCGATGACCCTGCCGCTGTTCTACGGGCTGATGACCTTCGGGATGATGCGCTTCCTGCTGCAGGACAAGCGGTTGTTCCGATGGTCGATCTGGCGCCAGTTCCTGGATCATCTGGGCCCTCGAAACCATATGCTGCTGCGTACGCTGAAACACATGATTGCGTACGCACGCCCGTCGTTCCACCCGTCGCAGCTCGACGATGCCGCGCTGGCGGAGGCCGTGATCGATCGTTATTCCTCGCGGGCGCAGAACTGGCTGGAACCGGCGAATCGCGGCAGAGCCGCGGCAAAGCAACCGCTGGCGGCCTGAGGCTGCCGCTGCGAACGCCGGCGAAAATGTTCAGGATCTTCGCGGGCCGGCATCGGCATGTCGCCGGCGCGGCCAGCCGCCTCAGGACGTCATCCGCGCCCAGAAGCTCTTCACGCCATCGATGAACGTGCTGGACCGCGGCGAATGGCGGCGCGCGTTCTCGCCGGTGAAGGTCGCTTCGAACTGCTGCAGCAGTTCGCGCTGGTGCGAGGTGAGATTGACCGGCGTTTCGACCACGACCCTGCAGTAGAGATCGCCGGTGCTGCGGCTGCGCACCGACTTCACGCCCTTCTCGCGCAGGCGGAACACCTTGCCGGTCTGAGTCTCCGCGGGCACGCGGATTTCGGCCTCGCCGCCCAGGGTCGGCACGCGCACGCTGTCGCCCAGCGCGGCCTGCGAGAACCGGATCGGCACTTCGCAGTGCAGATCGTCGCCGTCGCGCTGGAAAATCTCGTGCTCGCGCACGCGGATCTCGACATAGAGATCGCCCGGCGGTGCACCGGCAGGCCCGGCCTCGCCTTCGCCGGAGAGGCGGATGCGGTCGCCGTTGTCCACGCCCGCGGGGATCTTCACCGACAGGACTTTTTCTTCCTCGACGCGCCCGGCGCCGTGGCAGATCTTGCAGGGATTGCTCAGCTTCTGGCCGCGGCCGCCGCAGGTCGGGCAAGGCTGCTGCATGGAGAAGATGCCGCGCTGGAAACGCACCTGGCCGCGGCCCTGGCAACTGGCGCAGGTTTCGAGCTTGCCGTCTTCCGAACCGCTGCCCTTGCAGGGCTTGCAGCCGACCATGGTCGGCACTTCGATGCGGCGGTCGATGCCGGCGACGGCGTCTTCCAGATCGAGCTCGATCACGTAGCCGATGTCGGCACCGCGTCGCGGCGCGCGCGCGCCGCCGCCTCCGCCGAAAATATTGCCGAAGATGTCGCCGAAGACATCGTTGATGTCGGCGTACCCCTGCCCACCGCCACCGCCGCCCATGCCGTGCTCGAAGGCCGCATGGCCGTGCGCGTCGTAGGCGCGGCGCTTGTTGGCGTCGGACAGCACTTCGTAGGCTTCCTTCGCTTCCTTGAACGCGGCCTCGGCGCTGGCGTCGTCGGGATTGCGGTCCGGATGCAGCTTCATCGCAAGTCGGCGATAGGCCTTTTTCAGCTCTTCGTCGCTGGCGTTGCGGGCCACGCCCAGAACTTCGTAATAGTCGCGTTTGCTCATGGAATCCGGCGGCGATCAGACTGAGGAAGAGATACGGTTCAATCGGAAAAAGCGGTGGCCTTCAACACGGAAACGGGAGATCGCGGCGAACCGCGTCTCCCGTTGCCTGCATCCCGATGGGCGGGATTACTTGTTGTCGTCCTTCACCTCGGTGAACTCGGCGTCGACCACGTCGTCGTTGCGCGACGACGCGGACGGGCCCGCACCGGCGTCGCCGGACGGCTGCTGGCCGGCGTTGGCCGCCCCCATCAGCGACTGCATGACCTCTTCCAGCGCCTTCGACTTGGCCTCGATCTGGCCCTTGTCGTCGCCCTTCATCGCGGTCTCGACTTCGGCGATGGCGCCTTCGGCGCGGCCGATGACTTCGCCCGGCACCTTGTCGCCGTGCTCGGTGATCGCGGTGCGGGTGGCGTGGATCAGGGCATCGGCATGGTTGCGGGCCTGCACGAGCTCATGGAAGCGCTTGTCGTCCTCGCGATGGGCCTCGGCGTCCTGCACCATCCGCTGGATCTCGTCGTCCGACAGGCCCGAACCGGCCTTGATCTCGACCTTCTGTTCCTTGCCGGTCTTCTTGTCCTTCGCCGACACGTGCAGGATGCCGTTGGCGTCGATGTCGAAGGTGACTTCGATCTGCGGTTCGCCGCGACGCGCCGGGTCGATGCCGGCCAGATCGAAGCGCGCCAGCGACTTGTTGTACATCGCCTGCGCACGTTCGCCCTGCAGCACGTGCACGGTCACGGCGGTCTGGTTGTCGGCGGCGGTCGAATAGGTCTGCGTCGCCTTGGTCGGGATGGTGGTGTTCTTCTCGATCACCTTGTTGAACTCGCCGCCCAGCACTTCGATGCCCAGCGACAGCGGGGTCACGTCGAGCAGCAGCACGTCCTTCACGTCGCCGGCCAGCACGCCGCCCTGGATCGCGGCGCCGATGGCGACGGCCTCGTCCGGGTTCACGTCCTTGCGCGGTTCCTTGCCGAAGAACTCGGCCACCGCCGCCTGCACCTTCGGCATGCGGGTCTGGCCACCGACGAGGATCACTTCGCTGATGTCGCTGGCGCGCAGGCCGGCGTCGTTCAGCGCGGTGCGGCAGGGTTCGATCGACTTGCGGATCAGTTCGTCGACCAGCGCTTCGAGCTTGGCACGAGTGAGCTTGATGTTGAGGTGCTTCGGACCGGACGCATCGGCGGTGACGTACGGCAGGTTCACTTCGGTCTGCTGCGAGCTGGACAGCTCGATCTTCGCGCGCTCGGCCGCGTCCTTCAGGCGCTGCAGGGCCAGCGGATCCTTGCGCAGGTCGATGCCCTGGTCCTTCTGGAATTCCTCGACGAGATAGTCGATGACGCGCTTGTCGAAGTCTTCGCCGCCCAGGAAGGTGTCGCCGTTGGTGGCGAGCACTTCGAACTGCTTCTCGCCGTCGACGTTCGCGATCTCGATGATCGACACGTCGAAGGTGCCGCCGCCGAGGTCGTACACGGCGATCTTGCGATCGGCGCCGCCGTCGCCCTTGTCCAGGCCATAGGCCAGCGCGGCCGCGGTCGGCTCGTTGATGATGCGCTTCACTTCCAGACCGGCGATGCGGCCGGCGTCCTTGGTCGCCTGACGCTGGCTGTCGTTGAAGTAGGCCGGCACGGTGATCACCGCTTCGGTCACCGCTTCGCCCAGATAGGCTTCGGCGGTCTTCTTCATTTTCTCGAGCACGCGCGCCGAGATTTCCGGCGGCGCCATCTTGCGGCCGTCGCTGGTTTCGACCCAGGCGTCGCCGTTGCTGTGCTGGATGATGCCGTAGGGCACCAGGTCCAGATCCTTCTTCACTTCGGCGTCGGTGAACTTGCGGCCGATGAGGCGCTTCACCGCGTAGAAGGTGTTCTTGGGATTGGTGACGGCCTGACGCTTGGCGCTGGCGCCGGCCAGCACTTCGCCATCCTTCGTGTAGGCGATGATCGACGGCGTGGTGCGGTCGCCCTCGCTGTTCTCGATGACTTTTGCCTTGCCGCCTTCCATGATCGCGACGCACGAATTGGTCGTGCCCAGATCGATGCCGATGATCTTGCCCATGACGGTGTCCTCTGTAATTCGATATTTGGGGCGGCCGCGCCGCCGATGATCTGTGTGTGGGGTGGTCCGGTGCGCGTTTCAAGCGCCGCGCATCACCGCCACGTGAATGGCGCGAGACGCGCTCAGTCCTGCTTCGCCACCACGACCAGCGCCGGACGTAGCAGACGCTCGTTGAGCAGCCAGCCCTTCTGGAAGGTCTGCGCGACCGCGCCCGGGGCGATGCCCTCGGCGTCGATCATGCTCATCGCCTGATGCTGGTCTGGATTGAAGACATCGCCTGGCGCCGGCGCGACCGCCACCAGGCCGTTGGCCCCGGCGATGCGCTGCAACTGGCGCAGGGTCAGTTCCATGCCGGCGCGCAGCGGGTCGCCCTCGGCCGCGGCGGCGAGCCCCGCTTCCATGCTGTCGAACAGCGGCAGCAGGTCGCCGAGCAGGCGTTCGTTGGCGAATTTGCGCGCCATTTCGACTTCGCGCGCCATGCGCTTGCGCTGGTTTTCCAGATCGGCGCGCTCGCGCAGGCCGTCGGCCCGCAGTTGTTCGAGTTCCGCGCGGAGGCTTTCGATGACGGCTTCCGGGCTGTCCGCGGCGGCCGCGTCGGCGTGCGCGGAAGTGGATTCGTCCTGTTGGCTATGTTCTTGATTCATCTGGCATCCGGTGGCAGGCGGAGGCGGGAGAACCCGCCGACCGCCCTGCAATGGGGCCGGGCGCGGGGGAATCAAGGGGCCCAGGCAGAACCCGGCGCGCGACGCGAACGAGGCCGTGCCCACGGCTGAAGACACTGAAACGATGGCTGTCAGGCTCGGTTCGCTTCCACCACGCCCGCAGGTGCGACCCGGTTGCCGCGTTGCGCCATCGCCTTACCGCGTCTCGTCCGGCCCCAGCGCCTCGCTCAGCACCGACGCCGCCGCCTGCACCACCGGGATGACCCGCTCATAGGCCATGCGGGTCGGGCCGATCACGCCCAGCACGCCCAGGGTACGGCCGCCGGCTCCGTACGGCGCGGTGACCAGCGACACGCTGTCCAGCGGCGCCATGCCGGTTTCCTCGCCGATGAAGATCCGCACGCCCGGCGCGCGCAGGGTGCGTTCCAGCACCTGCAGAATCTCGCGCTTGCTGGCGAAGGCCTCGAACAACTCACGCAGCCGCTCCAGGTTCGACAGGTCCTGCACGCCGATCAGCCGGGTCTGACCGGCCACCAGCATGTCCTCTGCATCGCTGGCGAGCGCCTGGTCGGCCAGTTCCAGCGCCTGGGTCATCAGGGTTTCCATCTCCTGCCGCGCACTGCGCAGTTCGGCCAGCAGCAGCGCGCGGGCCTCGGCCAGTGGGCGGCCAGCGTAGTGCGCGTTGAGATAGTTCGCGATCCGCTCCAGTTCGCCAGGGTCGTAACCGCGCCGGGTCTGCAGGATGCGGTTCTGCACGTCGTTGTCCGCGAAGACCAGAATGGCCAGCACCCGCTGGCCGTCCAGCGGCACGAAGTCGACGTGCTTGAACGCGAACTGCTCGCGTTTCGGAACGCTGACCACACCGACGAAGTGGGTCATCGCCGAGACCAGTTCGGACGCGCTGCCCAGCAGGCTCTGGGTGCCGGCGCCGGCCGAAAGCTCGGTCCGCAGGCGATTCAATTCGATGTCGGCCAGCGGCTGGATCTGCAGCAGGCTGTCGACGAACACCCGGTAGCCCTGCGCGGTCGGCACGCGCCCGGCGGAGGTATGCGGCGCCGACAGCAGGCCCACGTCTTCCAGCTCGGCCAGGATGTTGCGGATCGTGGCCGCGCTGACGTCCAGGCCCGCGTGTCGGGCCAGCGTCTGCGAGCCCACCGGCTCGCCGTCGCGGATGTAGCGCGAGATCAGCGTGCGCAGCAGCAGACGGGCGCGGGGGTCGAGGTTGGCATCGGGGGTACGGCTCATGCTGAGCGGTATAGGCGCAGATGGCGGGAGACGCAAGCGCGCCGATCTCTGTCCGTGAGACGCCCCTTCTTTCGAATAGGGCCGTCGACCCCGGCTTGCGCTTGCCAGGCACCGTCCACGGAATCCCCAACGCGGATGGCGCCTGGTCAAGCCGGCCGGGGTCTGCATGTCGATCTTTTGATGCACAATTCCGCCCCATGCTGACTCATCTGACTCTTCGCGATTTCGCCGTCGTCTCCGCCGCCGAGCTCGAATTCGGCCGCGGCATGACCGTGATTTCCGGCGAAACCGGCGCCGGCAAATCGCTGCTGGTGGACGCGCTGGGCTTCCTCTCCGGGCTGCGCGCCGACAGCGGCATGGTCCGCCATGGCGCCGAACGCGCCGAATTGAGCGCCGAATTCGATCTCGCCGACCGCGCCGAAGCGCTCGAGTGGCTGCGCGAGCAGGACATGCTCGACGACGGCGACGCCAGTGCCGCCTGTCATCTGCGCCGCACCCTGCGCTCGGACGGCGGCTCGCGGGCCTGGATCAACGGCCGACCGGTCACGGTCGCGCAACTGGCCGAACTCGCCGGGCTGCTGGTCGAAATCCACGGCCAGCACGAACACCAGGCGCTGCTGTCGAAGGCCAGCCAGCTCGATCTGCTCGACGCTTTCGGCCGCCATGCCGCACCGCTGGCGGCCGTGCGCGACGCCGCCGCGGCCTGGTCGGCGCTGCAACGCGAACGCGACATCCTCTCCCGCGCCGGCGATGTCTCCGACCGGATCGAACTGCTGGACCACCAGTGGCGCGAACTCGACCGCGAGACCCTGGAGCCGGCATCGATCGTCGATCTCGTGGCCCAGCACCGCCGCCACGCCAACGCCGCCGGACTGATCGACACCTGCGAGCGCGCCTTGACCACGCTGGAAGGCGACGACGCGCCATCGTTGCTGCAGACCCTGCAATCCCTGCGCGGCGATCTGGCCCGCGCCCGCAGCGACGAACCGCGACTGGGCGAAGTGGACGGCATGCTCGACGCCGCTGCGATCCAGATCGACGAAGCCACCCGGCTGCTGCAGCGGATTCGCGACGACCTCGACCTCGACCCCGACCAGTTCGAGGCACTGGAAGAGCGACTCGGACGCCTGCACGAACTGGGCCGCAAACACCGGGTCCTGCCCGAAGCGCTGCTGGACGTCCGCGAACGGCTCGCGACCGAACTGGAATCGCTGCGCAACGCCGGCACGCGGCTGACCACGCTGGACGGCGAGATCGCCCGCGCCGCGGATCGATGGTCGGATGCTGCGGCCGATCTGACCGCCGCCCGCCGGGCAGCCGCCGCGACGCTGTCGCAGGCGGCCAGCGCACTCATCGCCGAGCTCGGCATGGGCGGCGGGCGCTTCGAGATCGCGCTGGAACCGGTCGACGCCGGCCGCCCGGACCCGCAGGGCGCCGAACGGGTCGAATTCCTGGTCTCGGCCAACGCCGGGCAGCCGCCCCGCCCGCTG
The DNA here is from genome assembly GCF_039543145.1 of Lysobacter hankyongensis. Lineage (NCBI taxonomy): Bacteria > Pseudomonadati > Pseudomonadota > Gammaproteobacteria > Lysobacterales > Lysobacteraceae > Lysobacter > Lysobacter hankyongensis. Next base: position 187,668 of record NZ_BAABJE010000014.1, read on the forward strand.
CGCAAGGTCGCCTCCGGCGGCGAACTGTCGCGGGTTTCGCTGGCGATCGAAGTCGCGGCCCTCGGCCTGGACGCGGTGCCGACGATGGTGTTCGACGAGGTCGACTCCGGCATCGGCGGCGCGGTCGCGGAAATCGTCGGCCAGAAACTGCGCGCCCTCGGCGAAAAGCGCCAGGTGCTGTGCGTGACCCACCAGCCGCAGGTCGCCGCCCAGGGCCACGCCCACTATCGCGTCAGCAAGGCCGAAGCCGCCGGCATGACCCAGAGCGCGGTGCAGAAGCTGGGCCCCAAGGAGCGTCAGGAAGAGCTGGCGCGCATGCTCGGCGGCGTGGAAGTCAGCCGGGAAGCGCGTGCGGCGGCGAAGCGGTTGCTGGACAGCGTTGCGTGATCCCGCGACCGCAGACTGGCGCCGAGCAAGCCCAGCGTCTTCACTCGCGTTGCAATCGGTAGGGCGGACTTCAGTCCGCCGCTTTTGTCGTGGCGATGGGAAACAGCGGACTGCAGTCCGCTCTACATGCGACTCGTACTGCGTCAGGTCTTCTTGCGCACGTACAGCACCAGCGCATGCGCTTCGATCTCGTAGCCGTATTCGGCCGCGATCTTGTGCTGCAGCGCCTCGATCTCGGTGCTCTCGAATTCGATGATCTTGCCGGTGTCGATATCGACCATATGGTCGTGGTGTTCGCCGCGATCCAGTTCGTAGACGGCGTGGCCGCCCTCGAAGTTGTGCTTCAGTACCAGACCTGCGGCCTCGAACTGGGTCAGGACCCGGTAGACCGTGGCCAGACCGATCTCGTCGCCCTCCTCCACCAATTTGCGGTAGATGTCCTCGGCGGTCATGTGTCGCGGACGGGCCTGTTCCAGCAACTCCAGGATCCGCATGCGGGGATGGGTGACTTTCAGGCCGAGTTTGCGGAGGTCTCTGGTTTCCATGAACGTTTCCATGAACGCGTTCCGGTGGGCGGAGGGCGGCATCCAACCCGCGATGAACGGCGGCGTGCAGCGCGACTGCCGGGCTTGCCGGGCGTCAGTGTATCATCGGCGCTCGCGACACCCCTTTCCCAGCCGGCCGCCTCATGCCCACGATCACCCGCCGCTCGTTCCGCGCCCCCCTGCTCCTGCTTGCCGTCGCACTCGTCACCAGCGGCTGCGGCATCTTCTACAAGCAGCCGATCTACCAGGGCAACCTGATCGAAAAGAACGCCGTCGACCAGTTGCAGGCCGGGATGAGCAAACAGGACGTGGTCAGCCTGCTCGGCACCCCCTCGATCACCGACTCCTTCAACGAAAACCGCTGGGATTACACGGCCACACAGCGCATCGACCGCCGCGGCACCACCGAAGTGAAGAATTTCACGGTGTTCTTCGAGAACGGCACGGTCACGAAGTGGGAAGGCGACTACTTCCCGGAACAGGACGACGTCCTCGCCCAGAACGCACGCCGCCAGTTCGGCCCGAACCTGGCCAAGGACGACAAGAAAAAACGCCGGCGTTGAGCCGGCGTTTTTCTTTGCGGAGCCCCGGTCGTCTACTCCCGCGCCGGTTTGCGCGCGCGGCGCCGGCGTGCTTCCTTCGGGTCGATCAGCAGCGGCCGCAGCAGTTCGACCCGATCGCCGTCGCGCAGCGGCTGCGTCGCCTCGACGATCTCCCCGAACACCGCCACGGCCCGCCCGGCATCGAACTCGGTCGGGGGCTCCGCGGCCGCGATAGCATCGGCGACGGTCGCGCCTTCCGGCAGTTCGAGCATCTTCGCCGCATGCCGCCGCGGCCAGGCCCACAGCACCTCCACGCGGATGCGCCCGGCCATGCCTCACTCGTCTCCGCGGTCGGCCACGCGCACGAAGTCGTCCACCATCCGGTCCGCCAGGGTCTGGAACCCGAGCACGAACGCCGGACCCAGCAGCCGGGTCTGGGGTTCGAAATCCAGGGTCAGCGTGACCTTGCAGGCGGACTCGTCCAGCGCATGGAACTGCCAGCGTCCGACGAGTTTCTTGAACGGCCCGTCGCGCAGCACCATGTCGATGTGATGCGGCGGCGCGAGCGTATTCTCGGTGGTGAACCAGGTGCTCAGCCCGCCGAGGCCCAGATCCAGTCGTGCCACCAGCCGGGTCTCGCACGTCTCCAGCACCTGCGCCCGCTCGCACCAGTCGAAACGCCGGGGATAGGCGGCGATGTCGTTGACCAGCGAGAACATCTTGGCGGCGGAATGTTCGACCAGGGCGGAGCGTTGGATGACCGGCATGTGGCGGGACTCGTGGGCGATACGCGGGGTGATGTCGGGAGAGTATCGGTGATGATCGGCCGCACGACTCGCCAGCCCGCCCCGCATCGGGGACAATACGGCGAATGAGCAAGCAGAAAGTCGGAAAGGATAAGGCAAAGGGCGGCGACAAGGCGGGCAAGTCCGCCCCGGCGGTGAAGACCATCGCCTTGAACAAACGGTCGCGGCACGAATACCACCTCGAACAACGCCTGGAGGCCGGTCTCGCCCTGCAGGGCTGGGAACTGAAGGCGATCCGCGCCGGCCGCGCCAACATCGGCGACGGCTACGCCCTGGTCCAGGGCGGCGAACTGTTCCTGATCGGCGCGCAGATCACTCCGCTGATCTCCGCCTCCACCCACGTGATCGCCAACGATCGCCGCACGCGCAAGCTGCTGCTGCATCGCCGCGAGATCGACCAGTGGATCGGCAAGGTCCAGCGCGACGGCTACACCATCGTGCCGACGGCGATGTACTGGAAGGGCAACAAGGTGAAGCTGGAGATCGCGCTCGCGAAGGGCAAGCAGGATCACGACAAGCGCCAGGCCTCCAAAGACCGCGACTGGGCGCGCGAGAAACAGCGCACCATGCGCCGGCACAACAAAGATGCCTGAAGGGCCGGGACGCCTGAACGGACATTCCCCGGGCGCGGCATCAGCGCGCTTGAACCCGCCCCGCCCCGCCCCCATACTCTTCACCGTCAGTGAGATCGCTTCACCGCTGTCGATCTTCCGGGGGTGCACCTGGCTTCGACGGGAGTAGCAACATCCACTGGTGCATGCCGAGGGGGTAGCTTTCCTCGTTAATCCAGCTGCAAACTCTAGTTGCCAACGACGACAACTACGCTCTCGCCGCTTAAGGCGTAAGCCCCGAACCCACTTGTGCCCGTGCTCGTGGATGTAGGGTCATTATCACGGAACAGCTTCCGGCGGCGACCCGCCAACCGGCAGTGAACTTAGCGGGTGTGGACGACGGTGTGCCTCGCACGTTGTGTTGCCGTCGTACGAGAATCAACAACGAGCTAAGCATGTAGTACCGGAGATCGCGCGCTTTCGGACGGGGGTTCGATTCCCCCCACCTCCACCAATCGAAACGAAAAGCCCGGGGCGACAGCCTCGGGCTTTTTCGTTGCGTCGCCGGTCGTCATCCCGGATCGACCTCGACCTCCTGCCGGCGACGCTCGTACTGAGTCGCCGCGGCGGTTGCGATCCGAGCGGGATCGACGCGGGTCTGCGCATCCGGCTCGTGCCGCTGCGCGGCCCCGCGCAGCCGAAATCCCGCGCGCGGATCTCCAATCCGAGCCCCCACCGGCGCTTGCGCGGCCGCCGCGCACTCGCCAGACTCTTCGAAAAGGACGTTTGAACGTCCCATACGCGGCCCCATGCCGCTCTTCTTCGCCGACATCCACCCGACGCGAGGGAAGTTCGCCGGAAGTTTCAAGGAGGAAGGCGGAAGAATGAATGTCGATGCGAAAGCCGAACGCGCCCGAGCCGCCATCCTCATCCGCGCCCTCGGTGACGGCCGTCGCACCGAAGAACTCTCGGATACCGAAGTCGGATCAGAGAAACAAGATGACTGACCAACCGAAACCTGATGGCATCTTCATCTCGTGTGTCTCCGACGAGTTCGAGAAAGACGGCGCACCATTCCCCGGCCTGCGAAAGCAACTGCGCGGATACCTCGCCCGCACGCGGAGCAACGTGCGGGTGCAGGAAGACTTCCCGCAGACGGCCGTCGATACGGTCAAGAAGCTGGCCGACGAGATCCGCCCGCGGGCCGTCGTCATTCACCTGGTCGGAGAGAAGCCCGGCGCGATCGCCCATTCCGCTGCGGTCGCCGAGTACCTCAACGCCGAGCCCGACTTTCTCGCCAAATATCCTGAGCTGCGGGCCGCCCTCGGTGACTTCTCCGGCATCAGTTACACGCAGTGGGAAGCGTTCATCGCGCTGCACCACGACATTCCGCTGCTCGTCTACGCCACCGACAAAGCGTCCGCCCAACAGACGCACCTCGACCGACTGCTGCTGTGCAGGCGATACGCCATCCCGATCAAGAACGACACCGACCTGCTCGGCCAGCTCATCGGCGATCTGCACGCGATCCTTCCCGTTGTGCCGAAGCTCACGCGCAAGATCTCCGGCACGCAGTTGGACAAACACGCGCCGCGCGTGCTGTTCGGCCGCGAGACGGAATTGGCGGCACTCGATGCGGCTTGGGCGAAGGGGACACTGAACGTCTACACGCTGGTGGCCTGGGGCGGTGCGGGCAAGACCTCGCTGGCGTTCCACTGGGTGCAGACTCGCTTCGCGGCGAACGGCTGGACTGGCGTCGAGCGCTACTTCGACTGGAGCTTCTACAGCCAGGGGACCGGCGAAAGCCGGCAGACCTCCGCCGACCTGTTCATCGCCAAGGCGCTCGAATTCTTCGGCGACCCCGATCCGACCGTCGGCGGCCCGCATGAACGCGGGGAACGGCTGGCCGGGCTGATTCGCCGGCACCGCACGCTGCTGATCCTCGACGGCATCGAACCGCTGCAATACCCGCCGAACGATCCGCAGGCCGGGCGGCTGAAAGACCCGGCGCTCGAAGCCCTGCTGCGCGAACTCGCCGCCGACAACCCCGGCCTGGTCGTCATCACCACCCGCGAACACCTGACCAACGTCGAGGGATACGCCACCACCGAGGAGCAGAAGCTCGACAAGCTGGCGAAGGAAGCGGCGGTCGCCCTACTTCGGGACCTGCAGATCGTCGGCACGGACGAGGAGTTGCACGCGGCGTGGCAGGACGCCGGCGGCCACGCACTGACCCTCAGCCTGCTGGGGCGCTTCATCGCCGACGCCTATGAAGACCGCGACATCCACCACTACCGCGAGGTGAAGTTCGAGACGGCCGACCAGGAGCACCAGGGCCGCTCGGCGTTCAAGGTGATGATCGCCTACGAGCGCTGGCTGCACAGCGGTGGACCCGAGCGCCAGCGGGAACTGGCCGTGCTGCGGCTGACCGGCCTGTTCGACCGGCCGATGGCGAAGCCTTGCCTGCAGGCCCTGCGGGCGGAGCCGGCGATTCCGGGGCTGACCGACGCGCTGGTGACGCTGACACCGCAGCAGTGGAACATCGCGATGACACGGCTGAGCGAGGTGGAACTGCTCTCGGTCTCGGCCGACGCGATCGACGCCCACCCGCTGATCCGCGAGTACTTCGCGGCCCAGTTGAAGCGGGAGCAGCCGGAGGCGTTCCGGGCGGCGCACTCGCGGCTGTTCGATTATCTGTGCGAGAACACGCCGCACCGCCCGGACGGCATCGACGGACTGGCCCCACTCTACGAAGCCGTGACCCACGGCTGCCTCGCCGGTCGACAGCCGGAGGCGTGCGACAAGGTCTACGCCGACCGCATCCTCCGCGGCACGGACGGCGACGGCTTCTACAGCACGAAGAAACTTGGGGCAATCGGGGCCGACCTCGCGGCTGTGGCGGCGTTCTTCGACGCGCCGTGGTGCCAGGTGTCGCCGAATCTGACCGAAGGCGATCAGGCCTGGCTGCTGAACGAGGCCGCATTCCGCCTCCGTGCCCTCGGCCGCTTGACCGAAGCGCTGCAAACGATGCGTGCCGGGTTTGCGATGCGAGTTCAGCAGCAGAACTGGAAGAACGCGGCGATCAATGCCAACAACCTGAGCGCGTTGGAGGTGACCCTGGGCCGCTTGCCGGACGCCGTGACCGACGCCCGCCAGTCGATCGCCCACGCCGACGAAAGTGGCGATGTGTTCCTGCAAATGGTCAACCACACCACGGCGGCGGATGCCTTGCACCAGTCCGGCCAGCGGATGGAGGCCGGCACCCTCTTCGCCGAGGCCGAACGGCTGCAGCTGGAATGGCAGCCGCAGTTCGACCTGCTCTATTCGCTGCCAGGCTTCCGCTACTGCGACTGGCTGCTGGGCCCCGCCGAACAGGCCGCATGGCGGCAACTTCTCAATCAGCCCCTCTCAAATTTGGAATCTCAAATCTCAGAGTGCCTTGCCGAAGTCGAACGCCGGGCGACGATCACGCTGAAATGGATGATCGACAACGAAATGAGCCTACTCACTATCGCCTTCGATCACCTGACCCTCGCCCGCGTCGGTCTGATCCGGGCGATCCTGGCGAACTCGCTGCCGCAACCGACGCTCGACCTGCCGCACGTCGCCGCCGCCGTCAACGGCCTCCGCGAGGCAGGGCAAATTGATTACCTTCCCCACGGTCTGTTCACCGCGTCGCTCTACCACTTCGTCCGCGGCGAGCACGACTTCGCCCTGAAGCACCTGGCCGAAGCCCAGCAGATCGCCGAACGTGGCCCCATGCCGCTCTTCCTCGCCGATATCCACCTGCACCGTGCTCGCATGTTCCGCGACAACGCAGAACTCGCCCTAGCCGCCCAACTCATCCGCACCCTTGGCTACGGCCGTCGCCACGAAGAACTCGCCGATGCCGAAGCGGCGATTGGGGGCAGCCGATGAAAAATGCCTTCATCAGCCACAGCAGTCCCGATGATCGATACGTCGCCGAATTGATTCAGCTTGTTCGCTCGCTGGGCTACGACGAGATCTTCAACGATAGTCACACCATCGAACCCGACGCTGAGTTCTGGCCTCGAATCGAACAGGGAATCCGTGATTGCGACGCCTTCGTCGTCGTCCTGTCTCATGCATCGGTCGGGTCGTATTGGGTCGATCAGGAAGTTCGGTTCGCACGGCAGCTCGGCAGGAAAGTCGTTCCGATCCGCATCGACGACTGCCGGCTCCCAACCAGCTTCGATGGTCGCGATGTCATCGAACTTCGCCAGGGTCGCGGCGAAAGGGTCAAGATCTCCGGCACGCAGTTGGACAAACACGCGCCGCGCGTGCTGTTCGGCCGCGAGACGGAATTGGCGGCACTCGATGCAGCGTGGGCGAAGGGGACGCTGAACGTTTACACGCTGGTCGCCTGGGGCGGTGCGGGGAAGACGTCGCTGGTGTTCCACTGGGTGCAGACTCGGTTCGCGGCGACAGGCTGGCCCGGCGTCGAACGGTACTTCGACTGGAGCTTTTACAGCCAAGGGACCGGCGAAAGTCGGCAGACCTCAGCCGACCTGTTCATCGCCAAGGCGCTCGCATTCTTCGGCGACACCGATCCAACCCAAGGCAGCGCGCATGAACGCGGCGAGCGACTGGCCGGGCTGATTCGCCAGCACCGCACGCTGCTGATCCTCGACGGCATCGAACCGCTGCAATACCCGCCGAACGATCCGCAGGCCGGGCGGCTGAAAGACCAGGCGCTCGACGCGCTGCTGCGGGAACTGGCCGCCGACAACCCCGGCCTGGTCGTCGTCACCACCCGCGAACACCTGACGGACATCGGCAAACTCGCCAACACCGAAGCGCAGAAGCTCGACAAGTTGAGCAAGGAAGCGGCAGTCGCGCTGCTGCGGGACCTGAACATCGTAGGCACGGACGAGGAATTGCACGCGGCGAGGCAAGGCACCGGCGGCCACGCGCTGACCCTCAGCCTGCTCGGACGCTTCATCGCCGACGCCTATGAAGACCGCGACATCCGCCACTACCGCGAGGTGAAGTTCGAAGCGGCCGACCAGGAGCACCAGGGCCGCTCGGCGTTCAAGGTCATGATCGCCTACGAGCGGTGGCTGCAAAGCGCTGGTCTGGAGCGCCAGCGCGAACTGGCCGTGCTGCGGCTGACCGGCCTGTTCGAGCGGCCGATGGCGAAGGGTTGCCTGCAGGCCCTGCGGGCGGAGCCGCCGATTCCCGGGCTGACCGACGCGCTGGTGACGCTGACGCCGCAGCAGTGGAACATCGCGGTGAAACGGCTGAGTGAGGTGGAACTGCTCTCCGTCTCGGCCGACGCGCTCGACGCCCACCCGCTGATCCGCGAGTACTTCGCGGCCCAGTTGAAGAAGGACCAGCCGGCAGCGTTCCGGGCGGCCCACTCGCGGCTGTTCGATGACCTGTGCGAGAACACGCCGCACCGCCCGGACGGCATCGACGGGCTGGCCCCGCTCTACGAAGCCGTCGCCCACGGCTGCCTCGCAGGACGACATCAGGAGGCGTGCGATAAGGTCTACGTCGACCGCATCCTCCGTGGTACGGGGAGCAGCGGCAACTACAGCACCTTCAAACTTGGGGCGATCGGGGCCGACCTCGCGGCGGTGGCCGCCTTCTTCGACGAGCCGTGGCGCCAGGTGTCGCCGAACCTGACCGCGGCCGATCAGGCCTGGCTGCTGAACGAGGCTGCGTTCCGCCTCCGTGCCCTCGGCCGCTTGACCGACGCACTGCAACCGATGCGTGCGACTCTTGAACTCAACGCGGCAAGCGGCCGTTGGAGGAACGCAGCCACTGTTGCCAGCAACATGAGCGAGTTGGAGTTAACGCTGGGCCGCTTGCCGGACGCCGTGACCGACGCCCGCCAGTCGATCCGCCACGCCGACCAAAGTGGCGATGAGTTCCAGCGGATGATCAACCGCGTCACGGCGGCGGATGCCTTGCACCACTCCGGCCAGCGGGCCGAAGCCGGCACCCTCTTCGCCGAGGCGGAACGGATGCAGCAGGAAAGGCAGCCGGAGTTCGACCTGCTCTATTCGGTGCAAGGCTTCCGCTACTGCGACTGGCTGCTGGCCCCGGCCGAACAGGCCGCGTGGCAGCACTTGCTCAATCAGCCCATCTCCAATTCGAAATCTCAAATCTCAGAGTACCTTGCCGAGGTCGAACGTCGGGCGATGACGACGTTGAGTTGGTCGACCCCAAGAAACTTGCTCCTCGACATCGCCCTAGATCACCTGACCCTCGCCCGCGTCGGGCTGATCCGGGCGCTCCTGGCGAACCCGCTCCCGCAACCGACGCTCGACCTGCCGCACGTCGCCGCCGCCGTCAGCGGCCTTCGCGCCGCAGGATTGATGAATCACCTTCCGCGCGGCCTGCTCACCGCCTCGCTCTACCACTTCGTCCGCGGCGAGCACGCCCTCGCCCTGAAGCACCTGGCCGAAGCTCAGCAGATCGCCGAGCGCGGCCCCATGCCGCTCTTCCTCGCCGATATCCACCTGCACCGCGCTCGCATGTTCCGCGACAACGCAGAACTCGCCCTAGCCGCCCAACTCATCCGCACCCTCGGCTACGGCCGTCGCTACGAAGAACTTGCCGATGCCGAAGCGGCGTTGGGAACGCACCGACCACGCCAATGACGCGTCACTTCGCGGCAACGCGTGCAAAAGCGAATCGCCCCCATTCGGCAGAGACCTTCGAGTCGTGCATGACAGCAACGACGGCTGGGGATCGGCACCGATGTGCCGTATGCCTAGCGGGCTTTTCGTTCGTACGTCATCCTTCGATTCGCCTGACCCAGAACGACGCATGCCGATACCGCACGACGCCGGCATAGGTCGCGTGCAGGTGTTCGCGGTATCGCGCATGCACGGACTGCATTTCGTCCAGGTAGGACTTGCGCGCCGATGCGGCGTTGCCGGAGGGTCGTTCGATCGCACTGGCCGCACTTTCGGCCGACGCCAGCGCGTGGAAAATGCCCTGCGATGCGATCGGGTCGAACGCCAGCATCGCATCGCCGATGGCGAAGAATCCGGGCGGCGTGTCGGCCAAGGCTTCGACGTCGAGCGTGGCGCTGCCGGCGGGGCGCGCATGCACTTCGACCGCGACGGCTGATTGCAGCGCATCGGCGAGCAGCGGCTGCCGCTTCGCCTTCGCGAGGAAACGTTCCGGATCGCGCAGCGTTTTCAGCGCAGGATCGTCGGCGTCGAGATGTAACGCGAGCACGCGCTGCCCGGACGGGATGCGCACGCTGTACCACCAGCCGTCGCGATCGGCGCAGATGCGGGTGCATTGGTCCTCGTCGTCGGCATCCGCCGGCAGATGGGCGTACAGGCAGATCAGCGCGTCGTCGCTGCGTCGCGCCAGACCGAGCTGACGGGCGACGGTCGCGCCGCGACCGCTGGCATCGACCAGCACGGGCGCGCGGTGCTGCGTGCCCTGCGCTTCGACATCGACGCACCAGGCGTCCGCGGAGCGCGACACCCGCAGGCGACCGCAGTCCTCGATCAGTACCGCACCCGCCGCGACCGCGGTTTCGCGCAGGCCCGCATCGAAGCGCGCGCGATCCAGATGCCAGCCGGGTCCGTTCGGATCGCGCAGGTGATCGAACCACACCGGTTCCTCGCGATCCCACGCCGAGACGGTCGCGCCGCGTTCGGCGTGACCGTCGGCGAGGAAGCGTTCGAATGCGCCCATTCGCTGCAGCAGCACGCGCGCCGCGCCCGGCAGCGATTCGCCGATGCGCCGCGATGCGGGCGCAACGGCCGCATCGCGTTCCAGCAGCAGCACGCGGCCGTGCGGTCGCAGACGGCAGGCCAGCGCCGAGCCCGCGGGCCCGGCGCCGACGACGATCGCATCCCAGTCCGTCATCGCCACGCAACGATCAGCCATACGTCATTCGCGCGGCTTCGGCGTTCCGAGCATGGCCACCCGGCGCATGCGGCTGTCGGTGAGATAGCGCTCGGTCTCGGTCATGTCCTTGCCACCGCGGTCTTCGACCTGCATCACCGCCGGGAAATCCGGGTCGTCGGGAATGCCCGGACGCACCTCGACGATGCCCTGGCGATCGAAGTGGTCGATCATCGTCTGCAACTGCTGCTCGTAGCCCACGCCCAGGGTGCGATCCCAGTCCGAACGATCGTTGAACGCGGCGAGGCGCTGTTCTCGCGACAGTTTCCTGTTCATCACCTTGCGGTAGTTCTCGTCGCTCAGCACCTGATTCGGCACGCGGGCCGGCCAGAAGGTCGGCAGATACGGGTCGTACTGCGGCTCATAGCCGGAACGGCAGCTCGCGGTGTCGGTCTGCCACGGAATCGCCATCCAGCGCGTGATCGAACCCGGCGACTGGCCGTACATCGGACCGTTGTACGACAGCGCTTCCTGCGAGGTCAGCGTGGTGCCGTAATCGGGTTCGGGATCGTCCTTGGCGCGGTGGCGCCAGCGATACGGTTCGAGATACATCGTCGCGTGGCGCACCGGCCAGGTCATTTCGCATCCGGGATGGAAGGCGTCGGCCAGGCAGAATTCCAGCGCGGCGCGATCCAGCATCGCCGGCTGTTCGGCCAGCGGCACCTCGTCGATCGATCCCGGCGACCGGAACGCCGGATCGTAATCGGCGATGAAGTCGCCGTTCGCCCAGCGGTCCAGCATCGCCAGCTGCGTGGTGGTCAACGCGGTCATCGCCCGCGGTACCGGCGGCATCGGGACATCCATCGCATCGCCGTACACCCACGGCCACGGCTTCATCGAAACATCGCCGTCGTCGGGATTGCGGAACGCGTTCGCGACCGTGCGCCGCAGCTCGGCCCAGGTCTCGCCCGGCGCCGCGAGTTTGCGCAGATAATCGGGCGCGAGGAAGTGCTGCGGCATGCCGTGGCCGAAGCCTGCGGCGAAGCCTGCGTTCATCCACTGCAGGTCGCACATCGCGCGGAAGATCGGCAGCAGATCGTGCTGGAACGACGGCCGGGTCGGCGCCGGCAACTGCCCGGCCTGGATCGCGACGTCGGTCATCAGCGCGTACATGGTGCGCACGGATTTCTGCTGCGGGCCGTAATTCGGCGGCGCTACGACCACCCACGCCGGCGCGACCTTCAGTTCGCGGCCGCCCAGCCTCACCCGCGCGGTGACCGGGCCGTCGCCGGTGTCGTCGTACCAGCCATCGTTGTTGGCGAAGGTGGTCGGCGCCTTCTTGTCGATCGACGCGGATTTCCCGTGTCCGCCGAACACCAGCAGCCGGCCCTGCGCATCGGTGCGCAGTTCGCCCAGCGGCACCGCAATGTTCATGAACTTGCCGCCGTCGAACCGATACGCCTTGCCCTGCGCATCCGGCTTGGCGATGGTGCGCGCGCCGGGTTCGATCGCGAGTTTGTGGCGCTCCGGCAGCTTGATCGAGGCGTTGCGGCGCGTCGATGGCGGCGCGGTCGCGGCTTCGGGGATGTCCAGCGCGAGTTCGAAGTTGTACCAGGCGGCCTTGTGGTTCGCGAGTTCGACCGTCCATTCGATCTCGATGCCCTCGCCCATCTGCAGTTCGCGCACCACCCGGCCGTCGGCGTCGTAACCGTAGATCCGGAACTCCGCGACCTCCCGCTTCAGCGCGCCGGCCTTGTCGCGATAGGCGCCGGGCGGTTTCGGCGCGGGATCGACGACCTGCGGGCCGATGTAATAGCCGTCTTCCTTCTTCGAATTGCCGACCCGGGCGATGCCGATCGACGGATGGATCTTCGCGTACGCGATGCGTTCGTCCCCTGTGCTGCTCCGGCCCATCACGACTCCTCCGTTGAGTGTTCCATGCGTCCCCCTGTCGGGACCGATCGACTGTCGCGCGGTCGCAGGCGGGCGTCAAGGTGCGCTGCAGCGCGATCCTGCGCGGCATGGCCGTGCGCATTGCACTGCATTCCACGAGGTTCGCACGACCGCCGGCATGCGCGTGCGCGTCGCTATACTGGATCGATGCAGCGATCGTCCCACGGCCCCGATCTGATCGTCCTCCGCCGCGAAGGCCTGTATTGTCCGGCCGGCGATTTCCACATCGACCCCTGGATGCCGGTGGCGCGCGCCGTGATCACCCACGGCCACGGCGATCATGCGCGCGGCGGCATGGGCGAGTATCACGGCACGCGCGACGGCCTGCCGATCCTGCGATGGCGTCTGGGCGAGCAGCGCTTCCACGCCTACGCCTACGGCGAACGCTTCCGTCTCGGCCGGGCCACGGTGTCGCTGCATCCGGCCGGGCATGTGCTCGGCTCGGCGCAGGTGCGGGTCGAATGCGACGGCGAGGTCTGGGTCGCGTCCGGCGACTACAAGCGCCAGCCGGACCCGACCTGCGCGCCGTTCGAGGTCGTGCCCTGCGATGTGTTCATCACCGAAGCGACGTTCGGCCTGCCGGTCTACCGCTGGCCCGCGACGACGGACGTGGCGCGCGAGATCCTCGAATGGTGCGATCACTGCGCGCGCGAAGGCGATGCCGCGGTGCTGCTGTGCTACGCGCTCGGCAAGGCGCAGCGCATTCTCGCCGAGCTGGGCGCGCTGACCGATCGACCGGCGCATCTCCACGGCGCGATCGCGGCCGGCGTCGATGTCTATCGCGCCGAGGGCATCGCGATGCTGGAAACGCGGACCGTCGCGGAGTCCGCAGCCGGCGCGGATTTCGCCGGTGCGCTCGTGCTGGCGCCGCCGTCCGCCGCCGGCAGCCCGTGGCTGCGGCGATTCCGGCGCGCGCAGCTGGGATTCGCCTCCGGCTGGATGCGCCTGCGCGGAAACCGGCGCCGGCGCGGCTACGACCGCGGCTTCGTGATCTCCGATCACGCGGACTGGCCGGATCTGCTGCGCACGATCGTCGCCACCGGCGCGTCCCGGGTGATCGCGACCCACGGCAATACCGATGCGCTGATCCGCGCGCTCAACGAACGCGGCATCGCGGCGGAGGCGTTTCCGACCCGGTTCGGCGACGACGACGCATGAAACGCTTCGCCGCGCTGTATCGCGATCTCGACCGCAGCACCGCGACGCTCGACAAGCGCGCCGCGCTGGTCGGCTATTTCGGCGAAGCGCCGTCGCGCGATGCCGCATGGGCGCTGTGGCTGCTGGCGGGCGGCAAGATCGGCGGCGGCAAGGCCGGCGGCGGCAAAGCCGGCAAGATCGCGGACACGCGCGAACTGCGGCAGTGGATCGCGGAAGAAAGCGGCAATGCCGACTGGCTGGTCGACGACTGCTACGACCAGGTCGGCGATCTCGCCGAAACGCTGGCGCTGCTGCTGGACGATCCGGTCGCGGCCGACCGCGAACCGCGATCCCTCGCCGACTGGATCGAGGATCGGCTGCTGCCGCTGGCCGGCGCCCCGGTCGAAGCCAGGCGCGCCGTGGTCGTCGATGCCTGGCGGCGCCTGCCCTTCGACGAACGCCTGCTGTTCAACAAGCTGCTCACCGGGGCGCTGCGCGTCGGCGTGTCGCAGCGCCTCGTGCAGCAGGCGCTGTCGACGCTGTCCGGCATCGAGATCGCGCGGATCGCGCAGCGCATGCTCGGCGACTGGACGCCGACCGCGACCTTCCTCGCCGACCTGCTCAATCCGGAGGCGCTCGCCAGCGACCGCGAGCAGCCGTATCCGTTCTTCCTCGCCTCTCCGCTCGACGCCGACGTGGCCGATCTCGGCGACATCGCCGACTGGTCGCTGGAATGGAAATGGGACGGCATCCGGCTGCAGGCGATCCGCCGCAACGGCGGCGTCGCGCTGTGGTCGCGCGGCGAAGAGCGTCTCGACGGTCGCTTTCCGGAAATCGAAGGCGCGATCGCCGCCCTGCCCCGCGATTGCGTGATCGACGGCGAGCTGCTGGCGTGGGGCGACGACGACGATGCGCCGCTGCCGTTCACCGCGCTGCAGACGCGCATCCAGCGCCTCAAACCCGGTCCGAAGACGCTCGCCGCGACCCCGGTACGGATGCTCGCCTACGACCTGATGGAGCTCGACGGCGAAGACTGGCGGCCGCGACCGCTGTCGGAACGGCAGGCGGCGTTGGCGGCGCTGCTGCGCGAAGCACCCGACGGCCGCATCCGTCCGTCGCCCGTGCTCGGCGCGCCGGACTGGGCGTCCGCGGCCGGCCTGCGCCTGCAGGCGCGTGCGCGCGGCGTCGAAGGCCTGATGCTCAAGCGCCGCTCCTCGCCGTATCAATCCGGGCGCCGGCGCGGCGACTGGTGGAAATGGAAGATCGATCCGCTCACGATCGACGCGGTGATGATCTACGCGCAGTCGGGTCATGGCCGCCGCAGCACCCTCTACACCGACTACACCTTCGCGGTCTGGGATGGCGATGCGCTGGTGCCGGTCGCGAAAGCCTATTCGGGGCTCGACGACCGCGAAATCCTCGCGCTCGACAAATGGATCCGGGCGAACACCCTCGAACGCTTCGGGCCGGTGCGGTCGGTGCGCGCCGAGCAGGTGTTCGAACTCGGCTTCGAAGGCGTGAACCGCAGCCGCCGGCACAAATCCGGGATCGCCGTGCGCTTTCCGCGGATCCTGCGCTGGCGCCACGACAAGCCCGCCGCCGAGGCGGATCGCCTCGACACGCTGCGGGCGCTGGCGCAATGAGCGCCGATCGCGAGCCTGTGGAGCGCGACGCCGCAGGCAAGGCGCTCGCCGCATGGTTCGCCGCGCGCGGCTGGACGCCCGCGCGATTCCAGCGCGAGGTCTGGCGACGCTACGCGCGCGGCGAATCCGGTCTCATCCATACGCCGACCGGCAGCGGCAAGACGCTCGCGGCGATCGGCGGCCCGCTGATCGAGGCGCTGCGGCGCCAACGCGCAGCGCAGCGCGCGGCGTCCGCATCCACATCGCGCAGGCGCGCGGCGAACCCGAGGCGACTCGCGGTGCTGTGGATCACGCCGCTGCGCGCGCTGGCGATGGACACGCTGCGCGCCCTGCGCGCGCCCATCGACGAACTCGGCCTGGACTGGCAGGTGGCCCTGCGCACCGGCGATGCGGGCGCCCGCGACAAACGTCTGGCCAGAAACGGCCGGGTCGATGTGCTGGTGACCACGCCCGAGTCGCTCGCCCTGCTGCTGTCCTATCCGGAGGCGGCGGAGAATTTCGCGCATCTGCGCGCGGTCGTCGTCGACGAATGGCACGAACTGGTCGGCAACAAGCGCGGCGTGCTGCTGCAACTGGGGCTGGCGCGGCTGCGCGCGCTGTCGCCGGTACTGCGCCTGTGGGGCTTGTCGGCGACGCTCGGCAACCTCGAGGAAGCCCGCGACGTTCTGCTGCCGCATGCGCCGCACGGCGCGATCGTGTCGTCGCCGCTGCCGCGCGCGGTGGCGGTGGAGACGCTGCTGCCGGACGCCGGCGAGCGCTTCGTCTGGGCCGGCCATCTCGGGCTGGGGCAACTGCCGCGCGTGGTCGAGCGGATCTTCGCCGCGCGCACGAGCCTGTTGTTCACCAACACCCGCGCGCAGGCGGAGCTGTGGCATCAGGCGCTGTCCGTGGTCTGGCCGGAGGATCCGTCGACGCTGGCCCTGCACCACGGGTCGCTCGACGCATCACTGCGCGCCGATGCCGAACAGGGCCTGCGCGACGGTCGCATCCGCTGCGTCGTCGCCACGTCCAGTCTCGATCTGGGCGTGGACTATCCCACGGTCGACCAGGTGTTCCAGATCGGCAGCCCCAAGGGCATCGCGCGGCTGCAGCAGCGCGCCGGGCGTTCGCGCCATCGCCCGGGCGAATCGGGCCACGTGATCTGCGTGCCCACCCACGCGCTCGAACTCGTCGAATACGCGGCCGCGCGGATCGCGCTGGGACGCGGCGACATCGAGCCGCGACCGCCGCCGACGCTGTGCGAGGACGTGCTGGCGCAGCACTGCGTCACCCTCGCACTGGGCGGCGGATTCTCGGCGGATGCGCTCTTCGCCGAAGTGCGCGGCACCCATGCGTACGCGGCGCTGGACGCCGGGCGCTGGCAGGCCGTGCTCGACTTCATCGTTCGCGGCGGCCAGGCGCTGGAGGCGTACCCGGACCATCATCGGGTGGTGCGCGACGACGACGGCATGTACCGCGTCCACGATCGCCGCATCGCGCTGCGCCATCGGCTTTCGATCGGCACCATCACCAGCGACGGCTCGGTGTCGGTGAAGCTGCTGCGCGGCGCGCGCCTGGGATCGATCGAGGAAAGTTTCGTCGGTCGCCTGCGTCCCGGCGATCGCTTCCAGTTCGCCGGCCGCATGCTCGAACTGTTCCGGCTGGAGGACATGACCGCATTCGTGAAGATCGCGAAGGGCGCGGGCGGCGACGTGCCGCAGTGGCAGGGCGGACGGATGCCGCTGTCGAACCGGCTCGCGCACGAAGCCGAGGCGCTGTTCGGCCTCGCGCGCGACGGCGCGCCGCGGGTGCCGGAGCTGTCCGCCATCGCGCGGCTGCTCGCGCTGCAGCGACGCCTCTCCGATCTTCCCGCGCCGGGCCGGCTGCTGGTGGAATGCATCCGCGCCCGCGACGGCGAGCACGTCTTCGTGTATCCGTTCGCGGGTCGCCTCGTACACGAAGGATTGGCGGCGCTGTGCGCGCTGCGCCTGGGGCGATCACGCAAGAACAGCTTCCGCTACGCCGCGAACGACTACGGCTTCATGCTCTCGCCGGCCGATCCGGTCGCGCTCGATGTCGACGCCGTGCGCGCGATGCTGGCGCCGGCGCATCTGCTCGACGATCTGCGCGAGGGCATGAATCTCGGCGAGCTGTCGCGCCGCCAGTTCCGCGAGATCGCGCGCATCGCCGGCCTGCTGGTGCCGTCGCTGCCCGGCGGCGCGCCGAAATCCATGCGCGCGGTGCAGGCATCGAGCGGGCTGATCTTCGACGTGTTGCGACGCTTCGACCCGGACCACGTCCTGCTCGCCCAGGCGGAACGCGAGGTGCTGGAGGTGCAGCTCGATCTGCAGCGCATCGAGGCGGCGCTGGACGACTGCGCGCGGCGCACCATCGCGCTGCACGCGCCGTCCGGCTTCACCCCGCTGTCGTTCCCGCTGTGGACCGACGGGTTCCGCGGGCGGCTCAGCACCGAGGACTGGCAGGCGCGCGTCCGCCGCGCCGCGGCGCAACTGGAGAAACGCCATGCCCGCTGACATCGGCGTACGGGTCGGCGGGCACCCGATGCGCGCGCTGGCCGAACGCGCCCTGTTCTGGCCCGCGCGTTCGCGATTGATCCTGTCCGACCTGCATTTGGGCAAGGCCGACGCGTTCCGTCGCTTCGGCATCGCGATGCCCACGGGCGGAACGGCGCTCGATCTCGAACGCCTGTCGGCTCTCGCGGCGCGCACCGGCGCGCGCGAGCTCTGGATTCTCGGCGACTTCCTGCATGGCGCGGTCGAAGCGGCGTCCTGGCGCAGCCGATGGCATGCCTGGCGCGACGCCCATGCGACGCTCGACATCCGCGTGCTGACCGGCAACCACGATGCCGCGCTCGCGACGGCACGCCTCGGCGTCGGGCTGCTGGGACCTGCGGTGGACGAAGACGGCCTCGCCTTCCGGCATGCGCCAGAGACAGTCGCTGCGCATCATGTCGTCTGCGGCCATGTGCATCCGGTGTCGCGGCTGCCGTCGCTTCCGGGGCGCTGGCCGATCTTCTGGCTCGGGCCCGAACGGACCGTGCTGCCCGCCTTCTCGCTGTTCACGGGCGGCTGCGAGATCGAGATCGCGGACGGCGAACGCTTCGTGGCCTGCGTCGAATCCGAAGCGGTCGCTTCGTTCGCGGGCGACGCACCTACAACTGCGACTTGATCGGCAGCACCAGCTTCTCGAAGAACTTCTCCCGGAACGGGCGCGCTTCCCACATCGCATACGTGTAGGACTTCGCATGCGCCATGTCGGCTTCGAAGACCGCGGTCATTTCGGTGGCGAACGCCCGATCGTAGACGTTCATGCTGGCCTCGTCGTTGAGCTGGAACGACCGGACGTCGAAATTGGTCGATCCGACCGACACCAGTTCCTCGTCCACGATCAGCATCTTGTTGTGCATCATCGTCGGCTGGTACTCGTGGATCTCGACGCCGCCGAGCAGCAGTTCGCCCCAGTGCGCCTTGGAGGCGAGACGCACGGTTTCCGAATCGATGTGCTTGCCGGGCACCATGATCCTGACGCGCACGCCGCGCGCGCGCGCCGCGAGCAGCGCCTTGATGATCAGCGGATCGGGGACGAAATAGGCCGCATGCAGATCGATGGTTTTCGTGGATGCGGCGATCGTCATCAGATACATCAGGTGCATGCTTTCGCTGCCCCCGGAGGGCGATGCGACGAACATGTGCGCCGGCATGTCGCCGACCTCGGCGAGCGGCGGGAAATAGTCCTCGCCGTTGAGCACTTCGCCGGTGGTCTTGATCCAGTTGTCGTTGAACGCGGCCTGGAACTGCAGCACCACGGGCCCCTCGACCTTGAAATGCAGATCGCGCCAGTGCTCCGGATCCTGGGCGTGCCCGGTCCACTGATCCGCGACGCCGACCCCGCCGGTGAAGCCCACGCGACCGTCGATCACGAGGATCTTGCGATGCGTCCGGTTGTTGAGCCGGCCCAGGTTGTACCACTTCAGCGGCCGGTACTTCTCGACGACGACGCCCGCCGCCTTCATGCGCTCGATCAGCGCGTCCTCCATCTTGATGCTGCCGACCCAATCCAGCAGGACATTGACCTTGACGCCGGCGCGGGCGCGCTCCGACAGCGCTTCGGCGAACGCCTTCCCGGTGTCGCCCGACCAGTAGATGTAGGTCTCGAAATTGATGGTGCGCCGCGCGCCGCGGATCGCATCGAGCATCGCCGGGAAGATTTCGTCGCCGTTGTTCAATTCGGTCACGCGGTTTCCGGGCAGGATGCCGGGACCGAGCATGACGCCCATCTCGCGGCGGAACTGCGGGTCCGCGATCGCATGGCGATGGTCGAGTCGGCGCTCGATGCGCTTTTCGGGCGTGGCGAAATTCATCGCGATGGCGGCGATGACGATCGTGATGGCGATGGTGATGATGACGGTCAGCATCCGTCCTTTGCTCCAGGCCAAGTCTCACCTCTTCGACGATGCCGCTCGCGGCCCTCGCGCCCCGTTGCGGTGCGGAGGCGCGCGGAGCGCGTTGGCCGGAGATGCTATACCTATCCGCGAGCGCGTCCGGCAACGCGCGACGAATGGCGATTCCACAGCGCGTTTTGCACAGCGATCGCGCGTTTTGCACGTCGTCATGCGCATTTCTGAAGCGGCGCCGAGCGCGTACACGCGCGGATCTCCCGCCGCCGTGTGCGGTGTTAGCCTCGGATACCTTCCCTCTGCCCCGTATCGGAATCGCCATGCCGATCGACGACGCCACCCCCGCTTGCCCCGGAACGCTCCGATCGCGCGCGCGGCCATGGCGCATCGCCTCCGCGGCTGCGTTCGCCATCGCGCTGTCCGCGTGCGGTGAACGGGCGCAACTCCTGGCCAACGAGGACTCCGGAGCCACACCCAAGATCGTCGCGCCGGAGCAACGCCTCATCCCTACCATCGATATCGCCCCCGCCGTCGGCTGGTCCGCATCGTCGCTGCCGGTCGCGGCGGACGGCTGGAAGGTCACCGCCTTCGCGCGCGATCTGTCGCATCCGCGCTGGCTCCATGTGCTCCCCAACGGCGACGTGCTGGTGGCGGAAAGCAATGCGCCCCCGGGCAAGTCCGGCATCCGCGGGCTGCGGGGCGCGATCATGGGATCGGTGATGAAGCGGGCGGGCGCCGGTGTGTCGAGCGCCGACCGGATCACCCTGTTGCGCGACGCCGATGGCGATGGCCGGGCCGAGACGCGCAGCGTGCTCCTCGACGGCCTGCATTCGCCCTTCGGGATGGCGCTGGTCGAGGACACGCTGTACATCGCGAATGCCGATGCGCTGGTGCGGGTGCCCTATGCCGTCGGCGACACACGCATCGACGCGGCGCCTGTGAAGCTGTTCGACCTGCCGGGCAAGGGCGATGATCTCAATCATCACTGGACCAAGAGTCTGCTCGCCAGCGCCGACGGCTCGCGGCTGTACATCGGTGTCGGTTCGAACAGCAATGTCGGCGAGAACGGCATGGCCGCCGAGGCGGGTCGCGCGTCGATCTGGGAATTCGATCTCCGCAGCGGCAAGGGACGCGTGTTCGCTTCCGGCCTGCGCAATCCCGTGGGGCTGGCATGGCAACCGGCCAGCGGCGCGCTGTGGACGGTGGTGAACGAACGCGACGAACTGGGCAGCGACCTCGTGCCCGATTACTTGACCGAAGTGCGCGAAGGCGCGTTCTACGGTTGGCCCTATCGCTACTACGGTCGTCCCGATCCGCGCGCGCCGGCACCGCCGCAAGGCGGCGCACCGCCGCCCGCCATCCTTCCGGACTTCGCGCTCGGATCGCACGTGGCGCCGCTGGGCTTGGCATTCGATGCGAGCGGCGCTTACATCGGCCTGCACGGGTCGTGGAACCGGACACCGCTCAATGGCTACAAGGTCGTCTTCGTGCCGTTTTCCGCCGGCAGGCCGCAGGGCGCGATGCAGGACATCCTGACCGGATTCGTCGACGATGCCGGCAACGCGCGCGGCAGGCCGGCCGGTGTCGCCATCGATGCGCGCGGTGGCGTGCTGGTGGCCGACGACGTGGGCAACGCCGTGTGGCGTGTCTCGGCGATGCCACGATGAGGGCGGGATGCGGGCACGCCGCCAGTGGCGGCGCGCGGATGCTGCAGGCATCGCCGCAGGAGGCCGGCGCCTGATGGCCGCATCTCCGCTGTGGATGATCGTCGACCTGGCCCTGGCGATGTCGCTGGGCGGCATCGTCGGTCTCGAGCGTGAAATCAAGGATCGTCCAGCGGGATTCCGCACCCACACCCTCGTCGCGGGCAGTGCCGCGCTGCTCGTCTGCATCGGCCAATCGGTACTCGCCGACGCGCGCTTCTCGCACATGTCGAATGTCGTTGTGGATCCGCTCCGTCTGGTCGAGGCGGTCGTCGCGGGCGTCGCCTTCATCGGCGCCGGCACGATTTTCGCCAGCCGCGAGCGCAACACCGTCATCGGCATCACCACCGCCGCGTCGCTGCTCATCGTCGCCGTGATCGGCATCGCGATCGCCTTCCGCTACTACGTCCTGGGCATCGGCGCCGCGGCGCTGACGTTGCTGGTCCTGACCGCGCTCGATCGGATCGAACGCAGGATTTCGGCGAGGCTCAAGACGCGACAGGGCGACGACACGGACGGTTCCGCACACGAATGACGTCCGTCCGCCGCACCGCGGCGGATCCTGCGTGCGCGATCCGCAGGGCGATGCTGCAGGCCGACCCCATCGCATGCACACGCATTCACGCACGTACGCACACGCCTGCGCACATGAGGCCATCGTCTTCGCATCGAGTCGCGCACGCGCGCTTGCACATGCGCAGCCCGCGTATTGCACGAACGCGTGATCGGACGATGCGAAATGCGCGTGAAGGTTTCGTTGCGATCGCCGCGGAAGCGCATGGCGCGGTGGATTCGCCGATGGCATGGAACTTGCACCTATTTCCATGGCTGCGGCACTTCGCCGTGGTTTCCCCCGACGCAGGTATCCCCATGAACGAACACGAGAAGAACATCGACAAGACCCTGGACAAGGATCTCAACCGCGATCCGATCACCGGTACGCCCGGCTCGCATCCGGTCGGCACCGGCATCGGCGCAGCCGCGGCCGGCGCCACCGGCGCGGCCATCGGCGCTGTGGCCGGCCCTGCGGGCGCGCTCGCGGGCGCGGCCATCGGCGCGGTCGTCGGCGGCCTGGCCGGCAAGGGCATCGGCGAAGTCGTGAATCCGACCGCCGAAGACGCCTACTGGCGCAATCAGTATCCCAACGAACCCTACTACGCGAAGGAGCACAGCTACGACGACTACGCGCCGGCCTATCGCACCGGCTATGAAGCCCGCGCGCGATATGCGGACCGCCGTTTCGAGGATGTGGAAACGGATCTGCAGCGCGAATACGACGCGCAGCGTGGCCAATCCACGCTGTCGTGGGATCGTGCACGCACGGCGGCGCGTGCCGCGTGGGACCGTGTCGAGCGCGCCATGCCGGGCGATTTCGATCGCGACGGCAAGTAAACCCCACGCAGGTCGTCGCGACCAGGCGTGCGCACGAAAGGAATGCGATGGTTCGCATTCGTGTCATCCCGGGCCCGCGTCTTTCGCGGGCCCGGCCACGAAGCGCGATCGGTGCGGAAGACTTCCGCCTCGTCCTCCTCGTCTTCGCCATCGCCTGCCGACGATCGATGCCATCGCGACCGGAGGCGGCGGCATTCACGATGTCTCGATGCGATTCCCCAACCGCCGGTGCAGCATGCTCAGGACGGTCAGGGGAATCACCGCCGAATACAGCAGTTGCTCCCTGAGCAGAAAGGAAGGGATCGTGGCGATCGCAGCGAGCGCCAGCAGTACCCAGGAATAGCGGGCGGTCCGCCCGGCGCCGGAACGATCCTCGCGCCCGACGAAACCGGCGGGCGTGCCGAGCGTGGTGAGAACGCCCACCGCGAGGATGCAGAGGAACAGGCCGCTCTCCCGCAGATCGTTGAGCGACTGCAGTATCCAGAGCTGGTTCGTGAGCGCGGAAAAGCCGCCGACGACGAGATACGCATTCACGCCGAGGAGCATGCGATTGAGTGGGCGACCGCGCGCGAACGCCAGCGTGAGCAGGACCTGCAGCACGGCGATCGCGCCGCCGGCCATGAAGGCGATCAGCCAATCCTCCAGGCCGGGCGCTCCGTGCCGGAACGCGACCAACAGGAAGCCGCTCAGGGGGAGGAACTGCAGCAGATGGGACGCAAGCCCGACGAGGGGCGAGGCTGTCGGCTTGCCGGTCATGCGGTCTGCTGCTTCTGCGCCGCCAAGGACAGCAGGGCCAGCCGTCTCCTGTCGAGAGACATCACGATGTCCACCCAGGCATCGAGGTCGGCATGGAAATCCGCGCGCGACAGCGGTGAAGCGCGCCTGCGGATGTCCGCCATCGCCTGGTGGGACCGGAACGCGCCATGGCGCTTCTTCACGAAGTCGACGACGGCGCCCTCGCCTTCGCCGGTCTCGACGACGACATCGACGATCCCCATGGCCTTCAGTTCGTCGGCGCTGAAGGTTTTGCCGGTGTGGCAGACCGCCTCGTAATCGCTACGCGACAAGCGCCGTGCCAGGATCGGAAGCGCGCCCATGCCGGGAAAGATGCCGAGCTGGATTTCCGGAAAACCGAATTCCGACTGCCGCTCGGCGAACAGATAGTCGCAGGCGACCGCGACCTCGAATCCACCGCCGATGCAGCGACCCTGCACCAGCGCGATGGAAGCCACGCCTTTCCCGAAACCGGAATGCAGCGCGTACATCATGTCCGCCGACTGCCGCGCATACGCCATCAACGCGTCGCGGTCCAGGGTCAGGATCATCTCCTGGAAATACCCGAGATCCGCGCCAAGCGTGAACACCCCATCCCAGCGGGAACGCATCACGAAATAGCGCAGCGCATGCGAGGCCGGAGAAGTGCCGTCGATCAGGGTGGAGACACCGTAGCCCATGTCCTGCAGCAACTCGCGGCTGAAGCATGGCTTCCCGCAGGCGCGCCAGGTGGACCACAGGAGATGCAGCGACGCATCGTGCTCCGCGGAGTAACGCTCGGAAATCGGAAACGACATCAGCCCGTCGTCGGGCACGCTCTGGATGTTGGACATGGGGGTCAGAAGTATCGTTTGTAGATGAGGAAAATCCTGGTCTCGACAGGGCTCGCGCCGTATTCGCTGAATGCCGACCCGGACAAGACGTCCACGCCCGCCTTGATGGCATCGGCGTCCGCGACATCCCAGATGACGGCGCCGCGGACGAATCGGCTGTCGTCGTCGAAGCCATGGATCATCGTGGTTTCCAGCTCGACGTTGTCGCGCAGCTTGACGTCGCTGATCCTGAAGAACATCTTTTCCCGCCGAAGTTCGGGCGTCGCGATCAGGCTGCCGGCCAACCCGGGATCGCCCAGCCCGGTGCGCAGCGAGCGCTCGAGACTCGAGAACTCTGCATCCGAATAGCCGTTGGCGTTGCGCCAGTACTCGGCCGTGAACGTCCACCCCGCATCCGAGGTGTACTGGCCGCCGACGACGACGTCCGCGAACCATCCGTCCCGATCTTCCGCCGTCCCGACCAATGCATTCTGCGCATCCGCAACGGGCCGCGGCCGATCGCGGTCGCTGCGCAGGGCCATTTCCGCATAGGCCGTCATCTTGTCGCCGATGACCGTCGACAGATTGAGCCCCACGCCCGGGTTTTCGGCGTAATAGCCGATGAGCGAGTAATCGGTCGAAACCGCGTCGATTCTTCCGGTCAACTGCACGAGCGCACGGACGCGATCGCTCCCGTCCTCGGGCGAAACCACCGCCGCCTGCACGCTGTAGGCCTGACCGAAATGCGACCAGCCGACGAGATCGTCCCCCTTCTTTTCCGCACGACGATCCTCGTCGGCGAGCGTGCGGTCTTCCGGCTTGTCGAGGTTGAGGAAATCGGTGGGATTCCGTCCGAGCGCCACGCCATTCACGATCCGCCTGCGACCCGCGAACACGAAGGAGGACGCCGCGATCTCCTTTTCCCAGTTCGCCTCGTCCACGCGGACCTGCGCGACCCGGTCGCCAGAGCGCGAGGACCGCACGAACTCCGGGCGCAGCTGCGCAGAGAGTTTGCCGACATCGAGAGCGAGATTCGCCCGGATCACCGCGACGACGGACGCCCGGCTGGCATTGTCGCCATGCTCTTCCAGATCGTGCCGGGCGCGCACGCTGGCATACCCGGACAGATCGAGGCCGGACCCTGCAGCGTCGCCTGCCTCGTCGCTCTTCTCCGCTTCGACGCCCGACTCATCGGACGCCATCGGAGCCGGCGCAGGCGCCTCTTGCTGCGCGGCCACGCAAACGCCTGCATGCAGGCAGGCGACGAGCAGGCAGAGGCATCCGAAGCGGTTAATGCGACAGTCTCCCGAGATACGACGGCTGGTAGTACTCGGCAGGCGTTTCCTTGATCTTGAAATTGGAGAACGTCAGCGTCGCGCTGACCGAAGGATTGATCGCATCGGTGATCTCCAGCACGGTCGGCCGCTGTCGACCCAGCACGGACTTGTAGCCGCCGTACTGGATCGTTCTGACCAGCTTGCCGGACAACGAAAAGAACTCCGCCTTCAGCGGTCGATAGTCCTGCTCGCCGACCCAGAGCTGGATCGTCTGATAGCTCGAAGTGCCTTGCTTCGCGCGAAGGGACAGCTTCAGCGCCGGCGTCTCGCCCACGCGCACCTTTTCGATGCGCTCGGTGCCGTAGTCGATGCTGAAGACCACGCGCGCCACGTCGGCGTTGGACACCGCGCCGACCAGCTGCTGCTGCGCCGAAATGCGGATCGGGCGATTGGTTCCGGGGATATGGATCCACATGTTCGGTCCGTCCAGAAGCAACGCGCGCCCACGCTGCTTGAGCGGTTGGCGGTACAGCACCAGGCTCTTCGTGCTTTCGCGGACCGACACCTCGAATTCGCTCTCGCTCTGCCCGCTCCGCGTCCTGGACTGCAACTGCACGGTGAAGGCGAAATTCGGCGAGGGCGAGCGGACGGCATCCGTCTTCCGGAGGATGTCCGCCGCATCCATGTCCTGTGCGCGCACGCTTGCGGCGCAGAGGCCGATCGCAAGGCAGACGGAAACGATCTTGATGAATGTCATGAGTGATGCAGCGCCTTGATGATGTCCATCCGGGACGCGAGATACCCGGGATAGAACGACGACAGGGTGGAAGCCGCGACCGAGGTGAGGAACGCGTAGAGGAAGGCTTTCGGGCTCAGATTGATGAATGCGGTGTACCCCGAGGACATGCCCGGCGGTGCCGCGACATCGATGCCGCCGAGGGCGTTGATGCCGTAGGCCAACAAAGCGCCAGCGGTCAGACCGAGAAGCCCGCCGATGATGCCGATCAGGACGCCTTCGAAGACGAACATCTTCACGATGCCGGCGCGCGTCTGGCCGATGGCCCGCAGCGTGCCGATTTCGCGGAACCGCTCGAACGCGGACATGCCCATCGTGTTGGCGATGCTGAGGAAGACCACGATCCCGAGCACGATCGAAGTCAGGCCGAAGATGCTGGTGTACAGGTTGACGACGCCGCGATAGAACTCGGCGAGCTGCAGCCAGGTGCGGTATTCCAGTCCCGGCCGATTCCTCAGCGACGTTTCGATGACCGTCTGCAGTTCGGGCGTCTGCCGGGTCTCGTTGGCCAGCACCAGGATCTTCTCGACCTTCTGCGTATCGACCAGGCGCTGCAGCAGCGGCAGCGGGACCTTCACGTAGACGTTGTCGTATTCTTTCGATGCGGTGCGGATGATGCCGACCACCCTGCAGTCGATCGCATTGACCACGCCATCCAGCGTCGTACTGAGGATGGTGAGCGACGCGTCTTCGCTGGCGTGCAGTCCTTTCGCGAGCCCAGACCCGATCACGCAGCCGTCGGGCGTATCCTCGTCCAGCTGCCGGCCTTCCAGCACGATCTCGAAGGCCGAGAATTCCTCTTCCCGCTCGGGCATGACGCCGATGAGACGGGCGGAAAGCGTGGTCTCGCCGTTGCTGATCAAGCCGGAACCGGACAAACGCCAGGTCGTCGCGCTGACCAGCGGGGAGCGCCGGATGTCCGCTTCGATCGCCGCGGGATCGTCGATCAGATACTGCTCCGAAAGCCCTGCCCCCTGTTCGAAGTAACCTTTCTTCGCGATCTGGAAGTGGCCCAACTGGGTCCTGATCGTGGTTTCGCGCAATCCCTCGAACGAGAAGTCGATGAATCCGCCGAACACGATGATCGCGGACGCCGCCGAGACGATCGACAGGAACGTGATCGCTGTCCGTCGTTTGTTCCGGAACACGTTCCGGAGCGCGAGCTTCCACGTATTCATGCGACCAGCGTCCCGTCTTCGATGCGAACCTGCTTGTGGGCGAATGCGGAGACCTTCGGATCGTGGGTCGAGAAGATCAGCGCGGTCTTCAGTTCGCGGTTCAACTCCGACATCAGCGCGAGGATCTCGGTCGCCGTATGGCTGTCCAGGTTCGCGGTCGGCTCATCGGCGAGGACGAACCCGGGATTGGTGATGAGCGCGCGTGCGATCGCGACCCGTTGCTTCTGTCCACCCGACAATTGATCCGGACGCTTGTGCTGATGCTGCGCGAGCCCGACCCGTTCGAGGATCGCGCCGACGCGACGTTTCCGCTCGCCAGCGGCGGCTCCGCCGATGATCAGCGGGTATTCGATATTCTCGAACGCGTTCAGGACCGGAATCAGATTGAAGGACTGGAAAATGAAGCCGATGTGGAGACGCCGGATCTCGGCCTTCGCCGCGTCGCTCAGGCGCGACATGTCCTTGCCCATGATCCTGACGGCACCGCTGTCGGGCGTCAGCAGGCAGCCCATCACGTTCAGCAGGGTCGACTTGCCGCTGCCGGACGGCCCGACGATCGAAACGATCTCGCCCTGGTCCACGCGGAAATCCACCTCGCGAATCGCGCTGGTGCGCTGCTCGCCGATCCGATAGGTGTGCGAAACGCCGTCAAGCTCGATCATCGAACGGCCTTTCTCGCCTTCTCGGCCCAGACGGAGCGTGGAGCGACGCTGCGGGCCTTGGCGTAGAACTTGTTCGCCACATCGACCTGGCCGCGCTTCGCGACCAGTTGCCCCAGCTTGAAGTAGATCTCGGAGAGCCGCTCCGGCGCGACGCGCGCACCCGCCTGCGCCGCCTTCACCACGAACAGATAGTCGTCCTGCGCGGTCTTCTCCCGGGAAAACATCGGCGGCAGCTCGTAGGCGACGCTGCCGCGAATGATGCGCACGGTCAGATTGTCCGGCGCCCGTCTGACCGCGCGATCGAGCAGGGCCAGGCCCTTGTTCGTGTTGCCGACCTTGTTGACCGTCAGGCTGCTGTCCCTGGCGAGCATCGCATGGGCGCTTCCCAGATACGCCAGCAGTTCCGCGTCCGCCGGATTCATCGCGGAAGCGCGCTTCAGATATTTCACCGCGTCTTCCGAAGCCGAATCCACCCGCAGCCAGGCGAGTTGATGGCTGGCGATGCCGGCCGCCTTCAGCCAGCCGGCATGATCGGCGTTGGACGCAAGCTGCGTTCTGGCCTGCCGCAGCACCGCCTCAAGCTTCTGCCGGTCCACGACGCCATAGGGAATCTGCTGCGCGGACGCGACGAACGACGCCACCAGCATGGCGACCGCAAGACACACTGAGTATCGCGAATGTCCCACCGAACCTCTCCTTCGATTCCGTTGCCGGCAGGCTGCCGGTCACGGTGTGCTGCCGCCGCCGGAGATGGCAGCGGCGACGAACCGGACGCGCGAGCGGCCGATCCGTCGGATGCGATCCGGGCGATCCCCGATTCGCGACTCGAACGCGCCGGCCCGAACGCCTGATGGCGCGTCCTCCAACAACTGTCTAAACCAATTCCTTGACCTGCCGCAGCGTGAAGCGCCACGGCCAGAGCCGTCGCGGCCTGAAGTAATAGCGCAGCCCCGCGCGCTTGTACCACCGCTCGGCCAGATACGGATTGATGAAGTCCGAGAAGTGATAGCGCTTCAGCGACGCGTCGCCGCGGTTGAACACCAGGAACGAAAAATTCATGAACATCGGATAGCAGACGTAACCGTAGGCCATCTTGACCGCATGCCGTCGGTCGGATCGATCGAACATGATCTCGAATCCGAGCTTGAGATACGTCGGCAGCCGATGCCGATAACCTTCGGCGACGACGAAGGACACATCCCGGCTCAGCGACAGATCGAGGAAGCATTTGAACAGTCCGTTGAGCACCGCCGGACGCTCGCGATAATGATCGTCGACCGCCAGACGGCCGACGTGCATCAGTCTGCCGACCTGTCTCAGCCGATCGAGCGAGGAGCCCATCTCGATTTCGAGCGGAAACGGCCGGCCCTTCCGGTCGAGGATGCAGCGCATGCAGCCGACGATGCGACCCGCGTCCTTGGCGACGAAAATGTAGGAATCGGCGGCGAGCTCCTTTTCCGTCTTGGAGACGATCTCGGCGATCTCGGCGACCGTCTTCATGTTGCCATCATCGCCCGGACGGTAGATCTGCCGCGCGAAGAAATCGCAGAACGTTGGAAATTCCGGCGAGTCGACAAGGAGGCGATGAAACTCGAACTCCTGGATCGAGAAGCGTTCCTGGCGGCCATTACCCCGACCGAACCAGACGAGGTTCAGGAAAATCGTCAGCAGCCCCAAGGAAATGCACAGGACATACGGAATGATCAGGTACAGCACGTCCGGCATCAGCAGCACGCTGGCGAGCAGCGAAAGCGCATAGGCGGCGGTCCAGATCAGCGAGGACACGATATGGAGCGACCGCAGCCCCTTGCCGTTGGAATAGAACGCCGTGAACGGCTTTCCGAACAGAAGCAGGACGGTCGAAAGCGCCGTCAACCAGGCGAAAATGATGATGCCGGCGTAGCCCGTGTAGTCCTTGGTCACGTAGTCGAGGATCGCCAACCCCGTATAGAGCACGAGCATCGAGATCGAAACGGGCGACCTGATCTGGAATCGGAACTCGATCGCGACCACCGCGACGTAAAGCAACGCGCACATGGCGTACGCGTAGTAATCCTGGAACAGCGAGATCAGACCCAGGCCGACGATCATGCTCCCGAAGGACAGGAACATGAAGAGCACCGGAAACAGCGTCTCCTTCTCGTCCTTTTCCACATTCGCTGCGATCTCTTCGGCACTGGCCATTCTGCGTTTCTTCCAGACAGATCCATTCAATTCCATTCCGCCGATGCGCTGCGGCGACCGCGTGGCGCGCGCCTCTCCCGCATCGGTCGCATGCCGGCGGTCGCGCGCATGCGCCACGACCGCAGTCGCCGCCGCGGCCGCGATCGTCGGGACGGCACGATCGATCGCGCATCGGGCGACGGTCACCGGCAGCGCGTTGCTGGCCGGCGACGCGTCCGTTGGCGGTCGGCGTCAGTGTCTCGGCCGCTCGAATCCGACGACGTACGTCCCGCGCTCGGGCATCGAACACACCAGCACCGCCTGTCCGCCCGCACGCTCGAAGAGGTGATGGAGCGCGTACGGCACCAGCGGCGCGGTGAAGACCGTCGGGCCGCCGGCGAGCGCCAACGCCAGGACTTCCGCACCGCTCCAGCCTTCGGGCAGTTCGAAATCAGCGTCGCCGGCGATGTTCGAGCAGAACGCGAGCCGCCAGTCGTCGGGCGAGCACGGCGACTTGCCGAGCACCAGCCCCGAAGCGCCATCGATGCGCGGCCGATCGTCGTTCAACGCATCCAGCGCGTCGCACTGGACACCGCAGATTTCCTCGGATCCGATCACCAGGAAGTGATCGGACCGGTTGTGCGCGAAGGAGAGATACGCGTGTTCGAGCGCTGCGCACAACCCGAACGCACCGTCCTGGAACGCGATCGCCGTGGCGTGCGTATCGAAGACGGCGGAGGTCTGGGTCGTGATCGCACTGGGGATCGAACTGGGCAGCAGCATCGTGTCGGTCTTCAGCCAGCCGTTGCGCATGCCGACGGTCTCGAACTCCCAGGCGATGGGGGTGATCGCGGTACACGATGCGACGGCGACCC
Organism: Lysobacter hankyongensis; assembly: GCF_039543145.1. Taxonomy (NCBI): domain Bacteria; kingdom Pseudomonadati; phylum Pseudomonadota; class Gammaproteobacteria; order Lysobacterales; family Lysobacteraceae; genus Lysobacter; species Lysobacter hankyongensis. The sequence goes on from NZ_BAABJE010000014.1 coordinate 219,099, forward strand.
CTGTGCGGTTTCCGTCGTAGTCGTCGCGTGCGGACACCGTCGCGATCAGCTCCCTTCCCAGCAGCGCGGCGAGGATGGTGCTTTTCGCGGCCGATCGCGCGCGGGCGACGCCGCTGCTGCGCATCAGCGGCAGCGACAGATCGGTCGGCGTGCACACCGCATCGGAATTCTTCAGTCGATAGCCGCCGGCGCCGTCGAATTCGACCGGGTTCGCCATGGCCGAATACGCCGCATGGGTCGCGGCGACGGCGGCATGGTCCGGCTTGCGCGTCCAGCCGATCGAATTGATGTATGGCCCATTCTCAAGCATGACGATGCTCATTGGACTGTCTCCGGAGGCAGGATGACCGCAGCGGCATTGATGCCGCCGAATCCGAGCGCGGTGACGAGCATGGGGCCGGGTTCGACGGCATGCGGCCGGTCCAACGCCAGAGTCATGTTCGCGTATTCGGGATTTCTGGTGCCGACGACGTGGGGGAAGATGCCCCGCTTGTTGGCCTCGCAGGCGGCGAGAACGTTGAAACCGCCGGATGCGCCCATGGTGTGTCCCAGCGAGCCCTTCGTCGACGTGCACAGCGGCGACTTGTCGCCGAAGACGATCTGCGCGACCGCGGCCTCGGTCTTGTCGTTCTGACGCGTCCCGGTGCCGTGCCAGAAAATGCCTCTCACGTCGGGAGGTTCCAGACCCGCCTGCTGGATCGCGGTCTGCACGACGCTGGCCACGCCGACCGGATTGGGCTCGACCATGTGCGCGGCATCGCAGAAGACGGACGTGCCCGTGATCAAGCCCAGGACATCCTGCGCGGCGATCAGACCGTCGCGCGTCAACAGCATGGCCACGGCGCCTTCACCGACGGTCGTTCCGTCGCGCTCGGCATCGTACGGACGACATCCGTTTTTGGACATCGCGCCGATGTTGTTGAAGCCCACGGACGCGACCCGCGACAGCGTGTCGATGGCGACCAGCAGCACCGCATCGCTCAGACCGGCATTGATCCGGTCTGCCGCGTAGGACAGCGCGACCAGACAGGACGCGCACGCCGCGGACGTGGTCGTTCCCGGCAGCGAACGGCCGAGACCCGCATTGACTTCCCTGATCAGGTTGTCGACCACCACGCCTTCCCAGGTGGACATGGAGATCGTCTCGTCGGGAATGCTCGCCTGACGATGATCGACGACCTCGGACAACGGGCCGGGATCGCCGTGCGAGGTCGCGATCATCAGCGACAGCCGGGTCTGCGGGTTGGCATCGAGGAGATCGTCGACGGCTGCGCGCATCTGCGTGCCCACGATCTTCGCGAGCACGCCGGTCCGGCAGTTGAACGGCGGCTGCCCATCGATGCCCGGAAAATCGAGAATCGCGGACAACGGCGGACTGTCCGGCCAGTTGGGAATCAGGTCCGCTCCGTTCGAGAAGACCCGCTTGCCTTCCAGCAGCGACTGCCAGCATTCCTCCCAGCTGCTGCCGATGTTCGCGATCGCGCAGCAGTGTCTGGAGATGGAAATCGGTTTCTTGTATGGCTCTATCATGGCACCGTCCGAATGGGGTGGAATCAAAGCGCGCCGGAAACGACCGGCGTGTTGATCAGTGCGCCCATGCCCGAGACCCGGCAGATCAGCCGTTCGCCCGCATGCACGACACCTTCGTAGATGGTTTTTCCGGCGATGACGTCGCTGACGGTCACTTCGGCCGTGATGGTTTCGCCGATGAACGCGGGAGACACGAATTCGCCCTTGCAGCGCGCCAGAACACCGACGCCGCCGGAACCGCGCTTGCCGCCGCTGGACAGCACATCCAACAGCATCGTCGCCTGTCCGACGAACTCGATGTAAAGCACGCCCGGCATGATCGACGGGCCGTCGGCGAGATGCGCCGCCATCATCGGGTCGGCGCCGGAGATCGCCTTCTGCACCACGATGCGCTTCTTGTCCCAGCTGATCACCCTGTCCAGCAACAGCCATGGCGAGCGATACGGCACCAGCCGGACGATCTGGTGGTAATCGAGCGTCTGCGGGTATTCGACTTCGGCGTCCGTCATGCGGGCACGCTCTCTTCTTCCTTCGCCTGGATCAGCTCGGCGACGATCGTCTTGAGCTGCTCGCCGGTCCTCACCTCGGGCATCCTGTCGTCCGGGATGCGCACGTCGAAGCGTTTCTGGACCTCCACGACCAGCGCCACCGCGCCGAGGGAGTCCATCGAATAGGCCTCGTAGAAATTGGCGTCCATGGCGAACTCGTCGAGTTCCCGATCCAGGGCGATTTCAACGATTTCCTTGATTTCACCGATGCTGATGTCAGTCACGATCTTCCACCTTTCCTTGTCAGAGTTCAGAGTGCGGTCATGCCGCCGTCGATTTGTAGCGTTTGTCCCGTGATGTAACGCCCATCCGGCCCGAGCAGGAAACCGACCAGGCCCGCCACGTCGGAAGGTTTTCCAAGCGAACGCAGCGGTGTGCTCTTGAGCAGGCGCTGGACGGACGCCGCCGGCGTTTCCTCGATCATCCGGCTCTCGATGACGCCCGGCGAGACCACGTTGCAGGTCACGCCGAACCTGCCCATCTCCACGGCGATCACTCGACACATGCCTTCCATGCCGGCCTTCGCGGCGGCATAGCTGAGCTGCCCGGGATTGCCCTTCGTCGCGGTCACCGAACCGATCAGGACGATGCGACCGTCGCCCGCGACCATCAGGGATTTCGACAGCGCGCGCACGAAATTGAAGGCGCCGGTGAGATTGGTCTGGATCACCGCATTCCATGCCTCGTCGGTGATCAGCGCGATCGATCCGTCCTTGACGATGCCGGCGCTGTAGACGAGATCCGGCGCGCTCCCGAAATCCTTTTCGACCGCCTGCACCAGACGCACGACATCCGCGCTGTCGCAGACATCGACGCCGTACCAGCGAACGTTCGCATCGTCCGCGGGAACGCGCTCCGAGGGGCGGGATCGCGGCGAATGGGTCAGCGCGACGCGACGGCCATCCTGCAGCAGGCGAAGCGCGATGGCTTCGCCGATGTTTCCGCTTGCTCCGACCACCAGGCAAGGTCGTTTCGACATTCACTTCTCCTTGTTCGAAATGCTTTCCGTTCTGTCGCCGATCGTTCCGCCACGATTGATGACGAAGACCGACGCAGGATCCCCTATCGAGATCGTCCGCATCGCGCGCGACATCATCGAGACCCTTGCACGAAGACGCGCGGCACCATCGATCCGGCGTCGAAGCCGGCTCGAATCAGCGAAATGGAATCCCCTCGATCCGCGCGCGCGAGTGCGCGATTACTTCACGCGATGGCGGGTCATTGTCATTGTCGCGCGTGACAGCGCCGTGTCGCCGGATCTTTGCCCGTCGGAAAAGCGATCGGCCATTCGTGGCGCGGCGAATCCCCATGTCCGATACGGGATCGACATTTGCCCCTTCGGCGGGACAAGGACGATGCGATATTCAAATTCTCCATTTCCCCTGTGCATTCCTTTCTTGGCGACGATCCGGGCAGGCATGAACGCGCTGCCATTCGACGCTGGATCCAAAAAACCACTCCAAGTCCATTGCCTTGCAAGATACTGCAGCGTACTGCACGCGCATTTCGACAGGCGACCGTCAATTCGCGAGCTTCGATGGCAGGCCGATCATATGGCACCCGACGCCGGGCGTGCTTTGATCTGGATCAACGCCGACCGCTTTGCCGTCCGATGCATGCGCATCCAGGATCGGTATTCCCGAAATACGCCGGAAATTCGACCTCGACGCACCCGTTTCCGTCGCGCGAACCACACGCAACGAATGCACAACTGTATATACGGCTTTATTTTCCCGAGATATCCGCGCTCTGTGCTTTGCAATCATCGGGATGTCGACTCGCACCGACTATAATCACGAAATTACGCGATTGCAAATCAAAAAAATGATCGTTCTCTTCTGCGTCCGCACGTGCGCCAACGCGGCCCTGGATTCCGATCACCGAAGTTGCCGACACAAAAAAAGCTTGTTTCGATCAATCGCATTGTTCGTGCCGGTTTGATCGCGTATTTGCCGAAAATAGCGGTCTGCATGGCGTGATTTTCCATTCCGGCGTGAAGCGTTCGCATCGCAACGTCGGCGATGCAGCGGTGAATCGCATGTCCATTCGCAGTCATCGATCCTCGCGCGGCGCGGCGCCTGCACCTCCCGACTTGGACGAAAGTACAACATCGAAATCATGTCTTTTCTTCATGACGACATGCGATCCAACGACACCGACACCGACACCGTCACCGCACAGGTTGTGGGCGTCGCGCAGGTCACGCCCCTTGTTCAATGCGCGTCATTCCCCATACGCACCCGCACGGACAGCGCCATGCGAGTGAAGGGTCACCGCCGCAGGTATTCGACGGCGACCGGATCGATCCCGGCGACGTACGTTCTTATGCGACCGAGCCTGCCGCGTGTCCCGAAGCCCAGGCCCACTGGAAGTTGTAGCCGCCGAGCCATCCGGTGACATCGACGACTTCGCCGATGAAATACAGACCGGCAACGCGTTTCGACTGCATGGTCGACGACGATAATTCATCGGTGTCGACACCGCCGAGCGTGACTTCGGCGGTGCGATAGCCTTCGGTACCACTGGCGATCACCGGAAAGCGCTGCAGCTGCGCGGCGATGGCGCGCAACTCGGGATCGTTGAACTGACGCATCGGGCGACTGGGAAACCACAGGTCGCACAGCCGATCGGCGAAGCGCTTCGGAAACAGGTCGCCGAGCATGGTGCGCAACTCGGCCGCCGGTCGACGCGTGCGCAGCGCCTTCAGCGATTCGAATGCGTCGCCGTGCGGCAACAGGTCGAGATGCAGCCCGTCGCCGACATTCCAGTACGACGAGATCTGCAGGATCGCCGGGCCGCTGACGCCGCGATGGGTGATCAGCATGGCATTGGTGAAACGTCGTCCGTTGCATTCGGCGGTGACCGGAAACGCGACGCCGCTGAGATCGGCCAGCCGTTCCTGATGCTTGCCGGTCAGGGTCAGCGGCACCAGGCCGGCGCGAGTCGGCAGCACGGTGTGGCCGAAACTGCGCGCGAGCTCGTAGCCGAAGCCGGTGGCGCCCATGCTCGGAATCGACAGCCCGCCGGTGGCCACCACCAGCGACGTCGCCTGCAGCGTGCCCTGCGTGGTGCGCACGCGGAAGCCCTCGCCGCTCTTCTCCACGGCCTCGACGCTGCACCCGGTGTCGATGCGCACGCCGGCATCGGCGCATTCGTCGATCAGCATCTTCACGATCAACTTCGACGAGTCGTCGCAGAACAGCTGGCCGAGTTCCTTCTCGTGATACGCGATGCCGTGGCGCTCGACCAGATCGATGAAGTGCTGCGAGGTGAACCGCGCCAGCGCCGATTTGCAGAAATGCGGATTGCGCGAAATGAAATTGGCGGCGGTGGTTCCGGTGTTGGTGAAATTGCAGCGGCCGCCGCCGGACATCAGGATCTTCTTGCCGCAGCGGTTGGCGTGCTCGATCACGCGCACGCGGCGTCCGCGCAGACCCGCGACCCGGGCGCACATCAGGCCCGCGGCGCCGCCGCCGATGACGACGACATCGACCCGGGTATCGGCGCGGGCGTCCGGCGATGGCGATGGCGATGGCGATGGCGATGGCGATGGCGATGGCGATTGCGCAGGCGGCATGGGGCTGTGGGGCTGTGGGCTGGGGCGGGTGGCGGCCGGCCATTGTAGGCGGCGGCGCTTGCGCCCGCCCGCGACCTCGCCGAGCATGTGCGGTCTTCCCGATCCGAGCCCGCGGATGCTGCGCCTGACCGAACTGAAACTGCCGCTGGACCACCCCGAGGCCGATCTGCCGAAGGCGATCGCGCAGCGGTTGGGGGTGGATGCGGACGACATCGCCGGGTTCACGGTGCACAAGCGCAGTTACGACGCGCGCAAACGCGGCGTCATCACCCTCATCTATACGGTCGACGTCACCCTGCGCGACGCGGCCGAGCCAGCGGTGATGGCCCGCGCCATCGCCCATGTCGCACCCAGCCCGGACATGCGCTATCGCTTCGTCGCCCGGGCGCCGGCCACACTCGCGTCGCGTCCGGTGGTGATCGGTTTCGGGCCCTGCGGGCTGTTCGCGGCCCTGATCCTGGCGCAGATGGGCTTCCGCCCGATCGTGCTGGAACGCGGCCGGGCCGTGCGCGAGCGCACCCGCGACACCTGGGGCTTGTGGCGCGGCAGCGTGCTGGACCCGGAATCGAACGTGCAGTTCGGCGAAGGCGGCGCCGGCACCTTCTCCGATGGCAAGCTCTGGAGCCAGATCAAGGACCCGCACCATTACGGCCGCAAAGTGCTGGAGGAATTCGTGCTGGCCGGCGCGCCGGAGGAAATCCTGTACGTCAGCAAGCCGCACATCGGCACCTTCCGACTCGTGAGCATGATCGAGAAGATGCGCGGCACGATCGAATCGCTGGGCGGCGAGATCCGCTTCGGCGCGCGGGTGGAGGACGTGCGCATCGTCGATGGCCGCCTGCGTGGACTGGTACTGGCCGACGGCGAAGAACTGCCGTGCGAACACGTCGTGCTCGCCATCGGCCACAGCGCCCGCGACACTTTCGCGATGCTGCACGCGCGCGGCGTGCATATCGAAGCCAAGCCCTTCTCGATCGGCTTCCGCATCGAGCATCCGCAGTCGCTGATCGACCAGGCGCGCTTCGGTCCCTTCGCCGGCCATCCGCTGCTCGGCGCGGCCGACTATCGTCTCGTGCATCACGCGAGCAACGGCCGCGGCGTCTACAGTTTCTGCATGTGCCCCGGCGGCACCGTGGTCGCGGCGACCTCGGAACCCGGCCAGGTCGTCACCAACGGCATGAGCCAGTATTCGCGCAACGAGCGCAACGCCAATGCGGGCCTGGTGGTCGGCATCAGCCCCGCGGATTATCCCGGCGGCCCGCTGGCCGGCCTCGATTTCCAGCGCGCGCTCGAACGCCGTGCGTTCGAACTCGGCGGCGGCGATTACTGGGCACCGGGGCAACGGGTCGGCGATTTCCTGCGCGGCCGGCCGTCGAAGGATTTCGGCGAGGTATTGCCGTCGTACAAGCCCGGCGTGCGTCCCGGCGATCTGTCCACCGCCCTGCCCGATTACGCCATCGCAGCGATCCGCGAAGCGATTCCGGCACTGGATCGCCAGTTGAAGGGCTTCGCGATGCACGATGCGGTGCTGACCGGCGTCGAAACCCGAACCTCGTCGCCGATCCGCATCACCCGTGGCGCCGATTATCAGAGCATCAACACCCGCGGCCTGTATCCCGCCGGCGAAGGCGCGAGCTACGCGGGCGGCATCTATTCCGCGGCGATCGACGGCATCGAAGTGGCGCAGGCGGTGGCGCTGGCGATGACCGGCCAGGCGTGACGCCCCGCAACCTCGTCATCCACTGCGCTCGCCCGCCAGCGTCGCGAGCAACACCGACAACGACACCAGATCCTGACGGTTGTGGTCCGCCACGCGCCGCAGGTTGCGCGCCGAACCGCCGCGCAGATAGCCGAGCCACGCCGCGGGCGCTTCGCTGCCCGGCAGGTCGTCCTCGCGGACGATACCGAGCGCACGGCGTTCGATGGTGGCGAGACGGCAGTTCTCCCAGCGTCCGCGCCAGCGGCGGCGGGTCGGATACAACAGGTCGACATGGTCGCGGCCGGCCAGCGGATTCGTCATTCGCGCGAGGCGATAGCGCGTCGCCAGCAGCGGCGCGTCGTAGCTCTTGCCGTTGTAGCTGACGAGCACGGCGTCCGGCGACACCGCCCCGGCGAACGCCGCGAGCAGATCGCGTTCTGCCGACAACGTGGTGATCAGCCATTGCCGCAGGTGCAGGCCGGCCGCGCACCATTGCGCGGCGCCGATCATGAAGGCGCGGGTACCGGTGCCGCCGGCGAGGCCGGTGGTTTCGGTATCGAAGAACAGCAGATCGCTTGTCGCGATCGGTGCGTCGCGGCGATCGAACGCGGCGCAGAACGCGTGCGGCACCGGTTCTCGCGGAAACCGCGTTTCGATCAGGCGCAGACCCGGCGCGATCTCGACACCCGGCAGTGCGCGATCCGCAGCAATGTGCGCCTGCGCCACACGCTCGGGCGCACGCACGCGCAACAATCGACGCAGATCGTCGACGGTCTGCGCCGCGGGTCGCACCGGCATCGCGGTCGTCGCCGGCGACGCGACAGGCGACGCAGCGCCCTGCCCGGCCTGTCGACGCAGCGTGCGCAGGCGTTCGATGGCGAGGGTCATGCCGGCTCCGGCGCGGCCGACAGCGCCACCAGCACGCGGCGCGCGTGCGTCTTCGCCGACGCTTCGCGCGTCGGCTCGATCAGCGGCGACACCGGGCCGACGCAGGCCGGGCAACCGCCGCTGCAGTCGCAGCCGTCGATCAGCGCGGTCGCGCGATGCACCAGTTCGGCCTGTCGCGTCCACAGCGGTTCGGCCAGGCCCACGCCGCCCGGGAAATTGTCGTAGAGGAAGATGGTCGGCGTGAATGCGGCGATGTCGTCGGGATGCTCGCCCGCACGTTCGGCGGCGGCTTCGCCGCGTCGCAGTTGCCCGCGTCCGCGCGCATCCGCGACCGCGAACCATGCGCCGTCTCCGCTGCCGACCGCTTTCTGCAGATCGCTACCGTCGGCCATCACCGCGATCCGCGCGACCACGTGCAACGCGTACGCCGCGCCGAGGAAGCCGTCGAGCGCGTCCTGCTTCGATGCGAACAGGCCGTCGAGCACCGGCTGCGACAACTGCCACCACACCGAGGTGGTGTGCATTTCGAGATCGGGCAGGCTCACCGGCCCGTAGCCGATGTTCTCGTGGGTGTAATAGCGGATCTTCTTGTAACCGGCGACGCGGCGCACGACGTGGACTTCGCCGTGATGGCTGGCGCCGGTGCCGGCGACCGCGCCGTCGAACTGCTCCAGCACCTTCAGCCGCGTGTAGTCGATGGCGTCGGTGTAGTAGTCGGCGTGGGTGCGGGTCACATAGGCCTTGCGGCCATCCCAGTCCAGCCGTTCGACCTGGTAGGGCGTGGACTGGACCATGTGGATCGCGCCTTCGTACAGCATCAGCGGGGCCGAGCTGAAATCGACTTCGGCGATGATGGTCTGGCGGCCGTCGCTGCGATCGACGACCACGAAATTGCCGTCCGCGACCGATCGCAGGCTGACCGCATTGGCGGGATAGCTGTCGGCGATCCATTCCCATACCGCGCCTTCGGCGTGCAGCACGCCGTCCTCGGTCAGCAGGTCGAGATACATGCGCGGTTCGATCGGGCCGAAGCCATCGCCTTCGCGGAACGGCAGCTCGAACGCGGCGCAGCGGATGTGATCGAGCAGGATCACCGGCTGGTCCGGCGCGATCCGCGCATGCTCGGGCGATGCGCCGGTGAAGAATTCCGGATGGCGGACGACGTACTGGTCGAGCGGATCGGAGCTGGCGATGAGCACGCCGAGCGACGGCTGTTGCCGGCGACCGGCGCGACCGATGCGCTGCCAGGTGGCCGCGATGCTGCCCGGATAACCGTTGAGCACGACCACATCGAGACTGCCGATGTCGACGCCCAGCTCCAGCGCGGAGGTGGAGACGATGCCGTCGATGCGGCCCGCGCGCATCGCGCGTTCCGCGTCGCGACGCTCGGTCGGCAGATAGCCGCCGCGATAGGCCCGGATGCGCGCCGGCTTGCGCGGATCGTGATCGAACACGTCCTTGAGATATTTGGTGAGCACTTCGACCATCGTGCGCGACTGCGCGAAGATCAGCGTCTTCAGGCCGGCCTTGATCGCCATGCGCGCGATCCGCGTGCTCTGCGAGCGCGCGGAGGCGCGCAGGCCGAGATCGGGATTCGTCACCGGCGGATTCCACAGCAGCACGTGCTTGTCGCCGGTGGGCGCGCCGGACTCGGTGATCGCGACGACCTCGCGTTCGATCAGCGCTTCGGCGTGCTGCTTCGGATTGCCGATGGTGGCCGAGCAGAGGATGAACTGCGGCTGCGCACCGTAGAACGCGCAGACCCGCTTCAACCGCCGCAACAGGTTCGCCAGATGCGAACCGAACACGCCGCGATAACTGTGGATCTCGTCGATGACGACGTAGCGCAGGTTCTCGAACAACTGCGCCCATTTCGTGTGGTGCGGCAGGATGCCCTGATGCAGCATGTCGGGATTGGTGACGACGATGTCGCCGTTGAGCCGGATGGCCTGGCGCTGGTCGCCGGGCGTGTCGCCATCGAAGGTCGCGGCGCGGATGCCGAGTTCGCCGGCCTTCGTGAGTTCCAGCAGTTCGGCCACCTGATCCTGCGCCAGCGCCTTGGTCGGAAACAGATAGAGCGCCCTGGCGCGATCGTTCAATGCCGCGGCGATCACCGGCAACGTGTAGCACAGGGTCTTGCCCGATGCGGTGGGCGTGACCACGACGACATCCTCGCCGCGCTGCGTCGCCGCCCAGGCTTCGGCCTGATGACTGTAAAGACGGGTCAGCCCGCGCGCGCGCAGCGCATCGGCCAGACGCGCCGGCAGATCGTCGGGGAATTCGGCGTAACGCCCGGCCCGCCCGGGAATCTTCAACGCCCCGGTGATGCGGTCGGGGTATTTGGCCGAGAGACGTGCGGCGAGCCCCGCACCGGCATGTGGCATCACGCCGGTGTCGGAGACTTCGGAATGGATCAGCGGATACATCGTGGCTCCCGGCAGCGAGGGGCCACGATGTACGCCAGTGCCGTCTCAGGAACTGAGACGGCCCATATCGGGATCATCTTCCGGGATCGCGGCGTAGAGCCTGTCCGCCTCGCGGATCGCCAGTGCGTGCGCCGCCTCCTCGATTTTCGGCAACCGCACCCCATCCACGCCACCGACATAGGCCGGTCCGCCGATATCATCATCCCAGAGCGATCCATCCTCGTTGATCGCGACATGACGGTCGACGGTGAGGTCCTCGCCGAGTTTCAGTGCGAGGTGATGCCAGGTCCAGCAGGCGACGGGGTCGCGATGATCGTAATCTTCGATCAACACCCGCATCGCTTCGATATCGCCCTCGGTCGCCGCGACGCGAAACCAGTGGTGCGCATCCTTCTTTCGACCAAGACGCTCGGCGAGTCTCGCGACCTCGTGTGGATCGGCATCGACGGAGGCGTGCGGCTGCTCGAAGAAGAGCGGGTCGTCGAACTCCTCCGTGTAACGCAGCGCCGCTTCCCGATGCCCGGCCACCGCCGCCTCGCGGAGCCGCTGCCGATAGGCGAGATACCGCGCATGCTGCTCGGCCCAGCCCTGTTGGGCCGAGCCGAGCGTTTCGCCCTTTGCGCGCTCGGCATACCAGTGCGGACTGCCCTCGCTTCCGCAGCATGCCAACCAGTGCAACTGCGCGAGTCGGTAAAGCACCATCGGATCGCTCGCTTCAGCGCGATCATTCAACGATTCCAGCAGCACTTCGTCGTCGATCCAATCCACCGGATTGTCATCATCGTCCCAATCGCGACGACTCTCATCGATGGGAATCCACCAGGGCTCCGCCTCTTCCCAGTCGGGCGCCCATGCCTCCGCAAGCGCGTCCAACCCCATGCCAAGGTCCGTCATGGAGATCACGACGATCCGCGCCGCCCTCAACGCGTCACAGACCGTCGACGCGATCACGGGACACCGTTCGACTGGAAGTCCCATGCCGCTCGCGCGCGAGCTTACGGCGTCGGCCGACGGTTCACGAGTCGGGCCCGATGCGGCGAACACATGGGTTGCCCGCAGCGCGGCGTAGGAGCGGAAACCGAAGGCTGCCGCGATGAGTTCATAGGTTCGACTTGGGCCGATGGCCTGCCCGGCCGATTCCGCCAGGGGCTGCCGAAGTGAGAAAACGAGATCTTTGATTGCCATGAAACGCTCCACACGCCGGAGCGGCCATCGGGTCGGCGGAATTGCACACGCGTTTGAGGGCCGACCCACGACGGCGCATGTCCGGCGACGGGGTCATGGATTCACATCGGTTTGAAGGGACAGCCTTGTTTGACTCGCGTGCAGGTCGGGCGGGCGCCGACCCATACCCTATCGCCACGCGAGGACACGCGCAATACGTTCTGCAAGCCTGGACGAATCGACCTCTACCCGCCCCGCGACCGGACATCACCGGCACCAGAAAAAACAAGGGCCACCCTGCGGTGACCCTCGTTCGTTGTGATTGCGCCGGGTATCAACCGCCCTGTTGCGTCAACGGCACCACGCGGATCTCGACGCGACGGTTCAGTGCGCGGCCGCTGTCGGTATCGTTGCTGGCGACCGGGAAACGTTCGCCCATGCCGACCACTTCGAAGCGTTCGCGGACCAGGCCCTTGCCGACGAGATAGTTCGAGACCGAATTCGCACGCTGCACCGAGAGCGTCTGATTGGCTGCGTCGCTGCCGACGCTGTCGGTGTGGCCGCTGACCTCGACGATGGTCTGGTTGTATTCGGCCATGGTCGCCGCGACCTGATCCAGCGCCGGATAGAACTGCGGCTTGAGGTTGGACTTGCCGAAATCGAAGGTCACGCCGTCGGGCAGGTTGAGCTTGATGACGTCGCCGTCGCGGCTGACCTCGATGCCGGTGCCCGCGGTGCGGCGGCGCAGTTCGGCTTCCTGGCGGTCCTGGTAGACGCCGACGGCGCCGCCGGCGACCGCGCCGACACCGGCACCGACCAGCGCGCGCTGGCGACGTTCGGTGGCGTCGTCGCCGCTGAGCAGGCCGGCGACCGCGCCGACCGCGGCGCCGATCAGCGCGCCGCGCTGGGTGCGGTTGGGATCGTCGGGCGCGTTGGTCTGTCCGGTGTAGGTGGCGCAGCCGCCGATGAGCAGGCTGGCGGCGACGGCGAGAGCGATGGGGGCTTTGGATGCGATGCGCATGATGAACTCCTCGGATGCCGGCCGGGGGGCCGGTGAACGCGCCCACCCTAGGCCGCGCAAGCTGACAGCCCGCTGTCCGGGCGGGCTGCGAGGCGATCGTGCGGAATACGCGATTCAGGCGAGGCGGATCAATGCATCGCGTCCCCGTCGCCGATGGCTGGAGAGGGGACGCGATGGAACCTGCTACTGCAGCACACCGCCCAAACCACCGCCGCAATCGGGCTCGTGGTAGACGTATTGCGAACGGACCTGACCATCCGCACTCGTCAGCGTCACCAGCGCCAAGGCGTAAGACGGCACGATGGCGCTATTGGGCGTGTAGTTCGCGGGCGAATACGCGATGGCGTCGGTCCACGAGAAGCTGTAGGGCACCTGCCCGCCCACGGCCGTCGCAGTGACCCAAAGTTCATCCGTGCAGCGATCATCCGGCAGATAGAGGCGCAACACGAGCGGCGCGATCGGCTGATCGTTGGGTCGATCGTCGAACAACTGCACCCAGCGGCCGTCGAAACCGCCGTATTCGGCCCGGTACCAGTTCGCGCCTAGCCATTGACCGGCCTCGTAATGCTCGCTGCTGTTGATCTGGCCGGTGTGGGCGAAATAATCGTGTTGCCACCAGTAATTGCCGTGCGAGTCGTAACGACCGCTCACCGCACCCCGGCTCCAGCCGAAACTGTCGAGGCACAGCCCCGCGAAACCGCCGCAATCGTCCGACGAGTACGTGATCTCGGAATTGCGTTCGGCCGAATAGCTGCCCCAGAACCACTTCTTGTGCGCGAAGCCTTCGCGTCCGTCGGTCTGGCTGGATTTGTAGGCATCGCGCGAGCCGAGATAAAACCTGTGCAGACCCGCAGGCACTTCCACGCCGCCCGATTCGTCGAGGATCGGGCTCTCCAGCAGGATGTCGTCGGTGACGTCCGCGGTCCAGTTCTGCTGCCAATACGCACCCTGCCAGCTCGAACGGTGCAGATCGGCAAGATCCTGCAGTTCGTAGGTAACCCTCGGGACGCCCGACCAGTTCACGCCGTCTCCGCTGTCGCGGCCGCTGTACTGGCTGGCGGCGGTGGCATAGGCCAGCGGTCGCGCATTCCAGCCCGCGACGGCGGCGGACGAGTCCTCGGGCACGAACACGTAGTGGACGTTCTTCTTGTCGTCATCGTCGGTGATGTCGACTTCCGCCTTCGCGCTGCCCATCGCCACGCGGCCGGAAATCCAGCTGTAGGGATTCTGCACGTAGTGGATTTCGTGTTCGCGCTCGTTGGGCCAGCCGCCGTTCTCGTCGGCCTGCCAGACCATCAGATGCCGACCGGTCGCGGTCTGCATGAAGTTCAGATCGGTGTAATCCGAATACACCCGGACGATGTGCTCGGTATGCAGCGTGGTCGCGGTATTGCTCACGTATTCGCCGAGTGTTCCGGGGGTGCCGGCGACGCCGCGGACGTGGATCTCGATGCGTTCCCAGTCGTGGATCGCATCGCCGTTCTTGTCCGATGCGTGATAGACGTGATACAGCAGGACCAGCGATTTGCTGCCGCCTTCCATGTACTCGATCAGGGCGGTGTAGAGCGTGGGCCGGATCCGCCAGTTCGCATACGCACTGTTGGGATTTCCACCCGCCTGGATGTACTGCGGAGTCTGCATCCAATTGTTGCGATTGTTGGAAAAATTCCCGTCCCGGTCGAAATCGAAATTGCTGATCCAATCGCGGCCGATCTTGCCGTTGTTCTCGTCGGCGCGATGCAGGATGATCGGCGCGTAATAGCGCAGATACGCTTGGCGCTGAGGCTTGCTCAGGCTCCACACCTGGGCCTGCGCCGATGCCGCGAACAGCGCCAGCCAGAGACCGCCCGCGGCGATCAGCGCGCGCATCCATCGTTGTGAACCGATACTCATGTCCGCTCCTTGTCCATCGTGATCGGTGGAATCGGCTCCACCTGCCCCGCACGCACCCGGCCCGGCAACGCGCGCCGTCATCGGCGATCAGGCGCCCAGCATACGCGCGGCCGGCGCAACGAATGAGACCGGGCAGCGGACGACGGCGGACGAGGCATCGATCGCGTGTCGATCGGCGGAAGACTTCTCGATGAAGGTCCGGCCGGACGCACTCCCTTGCCCGGATCGGTACCGCCGAATCGGATCGGCGATTCAGCTCAACAACGCTTCCGCCGCCACCGAATCCATCGGCTGTTCCCAGTTGCCCATCAGGGTGAGGTACAGCAGCTTCTCGAATTCGACGGCGAAACGGCGGATGACGCCGTCGGGATCGGGCACCAGCTTGGCGTCGGAGATCAGGCCGAAGTGGACCTTGCCGTTGTAGCTCAGGATCGACATGCCGATGCCGATGGAGCCGGTCTGCGGCACCCAGAACATCATTTCGCGGATCTTGCCGCCGGCCAGATACAGCGGTTGCTGCGGGCCGGGGACATTGGTGGCCACGGTCGTCGCCTTGCGGCTGAACAGGTCGAGCGCGAGTTCCTGCACCGCCGCCGGCGCCATGCCCAACGCCGCCAACAGGCCGTAGGCGACGATCGCCTGCCGCGAATTCTTCAGCTGGTGCATGCACTCGGCGACATGTTCCAGGCGGCGGATCGGATTGCTGATGCCCACCGGCAGATCGAGGAAGACGAGGCCGAAGTGATTGCCCAGCTTGCGCGCGTGTTCGAGCGGACGCAGGTTCACCGGCACGGTCGCACGCAGGGTCATGCCTTCGACGTGCTCGCCGCGTTCGATCATGTAATCGCGCAGCGCGCCCGCGGCGGTGGCCATCAGCACATCGTTGACGGTGCAGTCGCAGGCGCGGCCCACCGCCTTGACTTCCTCCAGATCGAGCGGCGGCGCCCAGGCCACGCGTTTGCTCACGCCGAGTTTGCCGCGCAGCAGCGAAGGCGGGTCGTCCGGCAGCGCGAGCGCCTGGACCAGTTCGCGGGCGATGTCGCCGCCCTCTTTCGCCAGCACGCCGGCGAGGGTCGGGTCGCGATACATGTCCATGCCCTTTTCGAGCATCTTCGTGCCGAGTTTGGCGTAGCGCTCGACCGCGCCGACGCGGCGGGCGACCTTGGCGCCGTCCTGTTTCAGCCAGGCCTCTGCCAGCGGCGCGCCCTTCTCGGGATGGGCGCTGGTGTCGGTGAGCGACAGCAGCACCTGCACGAGGGCGATGCCGTCGGCATAGCTGTGATGGATGCGCGACACCAGCGCGGAGCCGCCGTGATATTTCTCGACCAGATGGAACTGCCAGAGCGGCTTGGTCTTGTCGAGCGGGCTGGACGCGAGATTGCTGACGAAGCGCTCCAGCGCCTTCTGGTCGGCGCGGCCGGGCAGCGCCGACAGCCGCACGTGCCAGTCGAGATCGAAATCCTCGTCGTCCTGCCACGACATGCCGCCGGGCGTCTCCACCGGCTTCATCCGGAAGCGGGTATAGGCGAGGAAGCGTTTCTCGATCACCTTCCTGAGTTTCGCGAGCGAGATCGGCTCGTCGAACATCAGCACGCCGGTGATCATCATCGGATTGGTCGGCCGTTCCATCCGCAGCCAGGCGGTGTCGACCCGCGACATCGATTCGCGGCGCGGGCGCTTGAACGCGGGCTTTTTTGCGGATGTCTCGTCGGCCATGGTGTCCTCCCTACCTGCCCGGGAGTGAATCACGGGCCCGGGCCGCGGTCAACGCGAGCCGCGTCGCCTCATTCGCGGTCCCCGCCAACGCGCTTGTACGCCGCCAGCGCGGCTTCGCGGCCCTGCGCGAGATCGACCACCGGCCGGCGCGGGTAGTCCGGCGCCAGCCGCGCCAGCGTGGACGGCTGGGTCCACGGGGCGTGGCGCAGATCTTTCGGCAGCCGCGCCAGTTCCGGCAGCCAGCGGCCAAGATACGCGGCGTCCGGATCGAATTTCTCCGACTGCGTCACCGGGTTGAAGATCCGGAAATACGGCGCGGCGTCGGCGCCGGTGCCGCCGATCCACTGCCAGCCGAGGGTGTTGTTGGCAAGGTCGGCATCCACCAGCGTGTCCCAGAACCAGCGCGCGCCTTCGCGCCAGTGGTAACGGATGTGTTTGCACAGATAACTGCCGACGATCATGCGCACGCGGTTGTGCATCCAGCCGGTGTGCCACAGCTCGCGCATGCCGGCGTCGACGATCGGCACGCCGGTGCGACCGTGGCGCCAGGCCTCGCGCAGGCGTTCGTCCACCCGCGCCCACGGGAAATCCGCGAAGCGCGGATTGAGGTTCTGCTCGGGCGTATGCGGGAAGTGATGCAGCAGGTGATACGCGAACTCGCGCCAGCCGAGCTGGCGGACGTAACCGTCGATCTGCGCCTGCGGCGCGCTGGGTGGCAGCGCCCGCAGCGTGGCGGCGATGCGCCAGGGCGCGATCTCGCCGTGATGCAGATGCGGCGACAGACGCGAGGTGCCGGCATGGTCCGGGCGATCGCGTTCGTCGAGATACTCGCCGACCGCGCCCGCGGCGAACGCCTGCAGCGCGGCCTGCGCCCCGGTTTCGCCGGGTTCGAAGCGTTCCCAGAAGCCCGCGTCCCAGCCCAGCGCCGGCGCCAGTCCCAGAGCGTCCAGCGGCAAACCATGCGGGCCGTCGTCGACCCGCGGCAGCGTCGCCGGGGCGTCGCGCAGCGACGGCAGCGACAGCTGCGCCGCGGCGCTGCGCCAGAACGGCGTGAACACCTTGTAGGGATCGCCTTGTTTGTTGAGCAGCTTCCACGGCTCGATCAACAGCGCGCCGTTGAAGCTTTCCGCACGCAGCCCCTGGCGCCGGAGCGCGGCCTTGACCGCGGTGTCGCGCTTCTCGATCGCCGGTTCGTAACGGCGGTTCCAGAACACCGCTTCCGCATCGCAGGCGGCGGCGAGCGTCTGCAGGGTCTGCAGGCTCGGGGCATGGAAGATGCGCAGGCGCGAACCGCGACGCCGCAGTTCGGCGTCCAGCGCCGCCAGCGACCGGTGTCGCCATGCGAGCACCGCGGCACCGGGGGCCCAGTCGCCTTCCTCTTCCGGTGCGTGGATGTAGACCGGGATCGGCGCATAGCCGCCGTCGAGCGCGGCCTGCAGCGCCGGATGATCGGCGAGCCGCAGGTCGTTGCGGAACCAGACGATCGCGTTGGCCATCAACTCACCTTGACTGCGGGCCTCACGCCCAGGAAGCCGCCGTCGACCGCGATGATCTGGCCGCTGATCCAGCCGGCCCGCGGCGACACCAGGAACGCGGCCAGCGCCGCGGCATCGTCCGCGGTGCCGTGCCGGCCCAGCGGATACTGCGCCGACACCGCCCGGCGCGCCAGATCGCTGGACACGAATTTCGCGGTGGCGGGCGTGTCCATCAGGCCCGGCGCGATCGCGTTCACCCGCAGGCCGAGGCTGGACGCATCGGCCGCGAGCGCGCGGGTCAGCGCTTCCACGCCGCCCTTGGCCGCGGCGATGGCGGGATGGTTGCCCACGCCCACGCCGGCCGCCACCGAACTGAAGAACACGAGGGCGCCGCCGCGCTTTTCCGCCTGCAGCGCGGCGACATAGGCCCTGGACACGAAGAACGCGGTATCGAGATTGGCCGAGAGGCAGTCGCGGTACTGCGCCTCGCTGGTGCGGCCGATCGGCGCGATCAGCACAGCGCCGGCGCAGTTGACGACCGCATCCGGGGCCTGGCCGAAAGCGGCCTTGGCGGTCTCGAAGGCATCGCGGGCGCCGGCTTCGGTGGACACGTCGGCCTCGATGGCGACATCGCTTTCGGCGGGTGCGAGGCGACCGCGGTCGCGGCCGACCAGCGCCAGGCGCCAGCCCTCCGCGCGCAGCATGGCGGCCAGGGCCGTGGCGACGCCGCCGGAGGCGCCGGTGATGAGACAGGTTTGGGAAACGTCGGGAGATGTGTTCATGCCCTGCTCTACGGGTCCGACGGCGGAATGGTTGCAGTTTCCGCCAGCGCGCGACGCAGGGCCGCGGCGCGGGCCCGAATCGCGTCCAGCCGCTCGGGCGCCAGACGGTCCAGATTGCGCCACTGCATGCCCGCGCGCGGGTGATCGCGGAAACGCGCGGCGTGGCGATCGAGGAAATCCCAGTACAGCGTGGTGAACGGACAGGCCTTCGGGCCCAGCGGCTCGGCCGGATCGAACGGACACCCGGCGCAGTGATTGGACATGCGCTGGATGTATTTGCCCGACGCGGCATACGGCTTCGAGACCATCCGCCCGCCGTCGGCGTACTGGCTCATGCCCAGCACGTTCGGCAATTCCACCCACTCCACCGCGTCGACATAGACCGCGAGATACCAGGCGTGGATCTCGCGCGGGCGCACGCCCAGCAGCAGCGCGAACAGGCCGGTCACCATCAATCGCTGGATATGGTGCGCGTAGCCGAGATCCAGCGTCTGCCGCAGCGCGTCGCGCATGCACGCCATCCGCGTCTCGCCGGTCCAGAACAGCGCCGGCAGCGGCTGGTCGGCGCCGAGGGCGTTGTCGTCGAGGAACCCGGGCATCCGCAGCCAGTACACACCGCGCACGTATTCGCGCCAGCCGAGAATCTGACGGACGAAGCCTTCCACCGCTTCGATCGGCGCCCGGCCCTCGCGCCACGCCGCCAGCGCCGCGTCGACCGCGCGACGCGGCGACAGCAGCTTGAGATTCATCGCCGCCGACAGCCGCGAGTGGTACAGCCACGGCTCGCCCGCCCAGATCGCGTCCTGGTAACGGCCGAACAGCGGCAGGCGGTGGTCGATGAAGTCCTGCAGCGCGTCTTCCGCCTGCGCCGCGGTCAGCGGCCAATCGAACGCGTCGAGCCGGCCCGGGTGTTCGGCGAAACGCGCGTTCACCAGATCGACGACGGCGCGGGTCGTGGCGTCGATCCCGAACGCGCGCGGCGCAGGCAAACGTCCGGGGCCCTTCTTGCCGAAGGTCTCGCGATTCTCGCTGTCGAAATTCCAGCGCCCGCCGACCGGCTGTCCATCGTCCATCAGCACGTCTTCGCGCTTGCGCAGCCAGCGGTAGAAGAACTCCAGACGCAGTTCCTTCCTGCCCTTGGCCCATTCGGCGAAGTCTTCGGGCGTGGCGTAGAAATGCAGATCCTGGCGCTCGACCCAATCCACGCCGGCCGCGCGGCACACCTGCGGCAGCGACTGCGCGAGCCGCCATTCGCCGGGCTTCACCGCGAGCACGCGCGTCGGTTTCAGCCGTGCGAGATCGGCGGCGAGCGCATCCTCCAGCGACGCGTGGTCGTGGGCGTCGAGCGCGCGGTATTCGACCCGGAATCCGCGGGCGAGCAGGGCATCGCGGAAATGACGCATCGCCGTGAGGAACATCGCGATCCGCGCCTTCGTGCTCCAGACCTGCGTCGCCTCATGCGCGACTTCCGCCATCCACACCGCATCGCGCGCGGGATCGAAATCGTCGAACACCGCGGACGCGGCGTCGAGCTGATCGCCGAGCACCACCACCAGATCGCGCACCGCGGCGGTCATCGATCCGACAGCCCGCCGCCGCGGTATTCGCGCGGAATGCGGTCGTTGAGGCCGACCAGGATTTCGTAAGGAATGGTGCCGGCGGCGATCGCGACCGACTCGCAGTCGATGCCGGCATCGCCCTGGCGGCCGATCAGCACCACGTCGTCTTCGTTGTACGCGGTGCCCTGCGGGCCGATGTCGACCATGAACTGGTCCATGCAGATCCTTCCGACGATGGGATGGCGCTGTCCGCGGATCAGCACGTCGCCGCGCGACGACAGCGCGCGCGGATAGCCGTCGCCGTAACCGATAGGCACGGTGACCACGCGGGTATCGCGCGGCGCCGTCCACGTCGCGCCGTAACTGACGCTGTGGCCGGCCTTGACCACCTTGAAGTACACCACCTGCGAGACCAGCGACAGCGCGGGCCTCAGGTCGACCGTGCGCCGCGACGCGGGATCGGGGAGCACGCCGTACAGCGCGATCCCGGGGCGCACCATGTCGAGGCAGGTCTCCGGGAAATGCAGCACGCCGCCGGAATTCGCGAGATGGCGCAGCGGCATCGGCGCGCCGATGCGTTCGAAATGCGTGCAGGCGTCGAGAAAACGTTCGAGCTGGACCGCGGTCATCGGCGATGCGGGGTCGTCGGCGCAGGCCAGGTGCGAATACACGCCCTTCACCACGCACCACGACGACGCGACCGCGGCTTCGATGAAGGGACCGGCGTTGTAGCTGTGCACGCCGATGCGTTCCATGCCGGTGTCGAGCTTGAGATGGATCGTGGCCCTGTGGCCCAACGCTTCGGCCGCAGCCTCGACCTGGCGCAGCTTGTCCAGCGACGACACCGTGATCTCGAGATCGTGGACGATGAACTGCGCGACCTGCGGCCCGAAGATGCCGCCAAGGACGAGGATCGGCACGCGCACGCCGGCCTGACGCAGGGCGATGCCCTCTTCGAGGAAGGCGACGCCGAGTTGTTCGACGCCCTGCGCCTGCAGATGCCGCGCGACCGTCACCAGACCGTGGCCGTAGGCATTGGCCTTGACGATGCCCATCACCGGCGCGCCGGCCTTCGCGCGCAGCGCGTGCAGATTGTGGGTGAGCGCGTCGAGATCGACCCGGATGCGAGTCGGACGGTCGCTGGCCTCGGCATGGCGATGGCGCAGCGCGTCGATGTCGTCGGAGGCCGCGGAAGCGGCGGAATATGAGGTCGGTACGGCCATGCGCCAGTGTAGAGCGCGGCCTGCGTTTTTTCATGCGCAGCGCGGCCACGCCACCGAGCGATGCCGCCGAACGATGCCGCCGGCAGGCGCCGGCGGCATCGGGCTTGGTGCGGATCAGAAGCGATAGACGGTGACCGTCGCGGAGGCGGTGCCGCCGCGACCGTCGGACACGGTGTAGACGAAGTTCACCGAACCCGACCAGCTGCGCGGCGGCGTGAAGCGGATCTTGCCGGCCTCGATCGTCGCCGTGCCAACGCGCGGCGCGGTGACGCCGGTGATCGTCAGCGGGTCGCCGTCCGGGTCGCTGTCGTTGGCCAGCACCGGGATCAGGATCGCGGTGCGACGCGCGAACGCGGTGTCGTTGGAGGCCTGCGGCGCGGCGTTCGGCACGGTCACCGCGATCTGCACCTCGGCCTCGCGCACCGCACTGCCGTAGCGGACGCGGTAGCGGAAGCTGTCGCCGCCCGCGTAACCCGGCTGCGCGACGTAGCTCGCGACCGCGCCGGTCAGCGACACGCTGCCGTGCGTCGCTGCGCGCACGATCGCGTATTCCAGCGCGCCGCCGTTGCCGATCGAACCCTGCAGCGGAATCGAGACCGGCACCCCGGCCACCGCGTTCGCCGAGACCGGCGCCGCCGCCAGCGGCGCGTAGGTCTGCAGATAGCGCACGCCGCCGGTCACCGAGACCATCAGCAGCGAACCGTCGCGCGACAACCGCGTGCGCCCCTGCACGAAGGCGTGATTGCCGGTGCTGGCGAAGCTGTCCTCGAAATCGTGGCTCGCGATCTGGCTGAAGGTGTTCATGTCGTACACCCGCACCGAGCCGCCGCCCGACCACGGGAAATACGCGGTGCGTTCCACCGGGTGGTAGGCCACGCCGATCGGCTGCGGCCCCGCGTACTGTCCCAGGGTCGCAACCTTCCGGAACGCGTCGTCGTAGACGAAGGTGCCGCCGTAGGTCGGAATCGCGAACTGGCTGCCGAGCCGGTCGCTGCCGATCTCGAAATTGAACCAGGACGTACCGTCGGTATAGCCCTGACGCCGCACGATGCCGCCGCTGGGCACGTCGATCAGGCCCCAGCGACCGTCGGAGATATTCGACTCCGCGAACGCGATGCTGTCGCCGTCGCCGCTGGGCGACAGCATGGTCGCCTGCTGCACCGACGCCAGCGTCGTCCAGGCCTGCGTCGCCGGATCGTAACGACGCAGGCCGACCCAACCCGAGCCCCAGAAATCGTTGGTGGCGTAGAGCTTGCCGTCGGCGGCGTAACGCACCGAGAAGGTGCCGCTTTCGTAGGTGCTCTGCTTGGCGAACGACGCCTTCGCGACGCTCAGGTCGTCCAGCGACACGAGGTGCACCCAGGCGTTGGCGCTGTCCGACACGTCGTCGGCGACCGCGAGAGTGGCGTTGTCGTTCGAGAGATCCAGGCCCTTCAGTGCGCCGCCGAGCACGATCGGCGACAGGAACTCGCCGGTCGCGATGCGGTAGCGCAGCACTTCGCCGCCCTGGGTGATGTAGACGATGCCGCGGCTGTCGTCGTGGACCATGTCCACGCGCTGCGGGGCCGGCACCAGCGTGCCTTCGGCCGATGCCGGCGCGATGGCGACGGTCGACGCGAGCGCGGCCATTACGACCGCGGCGCGCCACGCGCGTCGCGGGGTGTTTCGAATGTTCATGCGATCTCCTGTCCGTAGGGATTCCAAAGTCCCGGAACACGGCGGGAGGCGTCCTGCCGGAACCCGCCGGAACCGGAAGGAAATCATGCACTTGTACCCTCTCACGGATTGAGAACGACGCGTCCCTGCATCGTCCGCGCAGGCCGGCGCGGGGCCCGCGACACCTCAGCCGCGGTTGGGGAACCGGTTCGCCACCAGGCCCTGGTACGTCGCCGGATGATGCTGCTGCAGCGCCTGCGCGGCCCAGATGTCGCCATCGATGATGCCGTGGACGAAGGCACCGGGCAGTTGCAGACCCGCCTGCGGATGCGCGTAGCCGATGCCCGCCTTCGCCGCATCGTGGAAGAGATCCGCGACCAGATCCTTGTCGATGAAATCCCAGTGCAGACCGTAGGGCACGTAGACCTGCTGGATGCCCGCGAACGACCACCAGCAGAACGGCGCGATGTCGAGGCTGTTGTGGATGCGCCACTGGAACCCCTGCGCATTCGGCAGCACGGTGTTGAAGTAGGCGTTGAAGCCGGTGCCGCCCGGCGTCAGCCCGGCGAACGACCACAGCGCCATGTTGGTGACCGGCCCGCCGCCGTACAGCATCGCGTTGAGATAGGCGAACAGCGTCGGCGTGAGCGTGCCGCCGAGGCTGTGCCCGGTGACGTACAGGAATCGCGGCTTCAGCGTCGACAGGAATTCCACCATCGAGGTGCGGGTGTTCGGATCGCGCAGGCGGATCAGGTCGGCCATGCCGTTGAAACTGCCCTTCGCGATCAGCGCATCGGCCGGCACCCGCGGCGGCGCGCCCGGCAACTCGCCGAAGGGCACGGCCTTGTCCAGATCGAAATCCTGTTTCAGCCAACTGCTCAAGCTCTCGAAATTGGTGCCGCGGATGACCACGAAATATTCGCCGGTCGCGGCGTTGCCGGCGACGAACGCACGGCTGTAGGAGATGCCATCCCAGCCCGCCAGCTCCGCCGGCCCCCAGACCACCTGCAACCCGGTCTGCGTCGCGACTTCACGCGGAATCGCGCCCATGTCGTCGTAGGACATCGCGCACAGCGCGATCGCGGTGTTCGGATACCAGTCGTAATTGCGGCCGATCTGATCGAATACGTCCATGCGCGCCTCCCTTGGCGTCGAGCTGCAGATGCGTTGCGGTCGGATCGCCCCTTGTTTCGCGGGCGAATGCCCTGCCCCGTTGCGGGGCTTCCGGAGTCTGCACCCGCCCCGCGGCGGCGGTCAAATGCCCAAAGACTCAACGGCGCCCCGGGTACATGCGGCAACTCCATGCAGACGAGACGGCTTTCAACTGTGGCGCTTCGCATGCCGTACTCACAGCACCGGCGACAACAGCGCAATTCGTCCCGACGATCGGCCAGCGACGATGCCGCTTCCCGCAATCGGAGACCCGGAGGGCGGCAGACAGGAGGTCTGCCGTTTTTCGACAAGGCAGGGATGCCTTGTCGAAAAATCCCAGCCATGCCGCAGCCGGCAGATTTGAATTGGACCTGAGTGTTTCTTGACTCGCACCTTCGGTGCTCGCCCTTCGGGCCGGCTTCGCCGTTCGCGCCGCAAGCGGCGCAGTGTTACTTTCTTTGCGCCAAAGAAAGTGACCCGCGCTCCAGCGCGGAAAAGTTCCAGGCATTACATGCAAAAAATGACTCGCCAATGGCGAGAGGACGGCGAACCAGCACCGCGGGGCGGTGACTGCGATGATCGCCGCAATGGCAGCAGCAGATCACGAACATCGCAAGCGGCCAGCACTTCGTTCGTCGATTCTTGGCAGACGCTGGGCTTCGCTGCGCTCAGCCCAGCCTACTTCGGACCTGCATTACTCGAAACTCCCCACCGAATCGAACGCCAGATTGTCGAACCGCGTGTACTCGCCGAAGAACTTCAGCTTGAACGAACCCGTCGGACCCGAACGCTGCTTGCCGATGATGATCTCGGCGAGCCCCTTGTCCGGCGAATTTTCCTTGTTGTAGTAATCGTCGCGGTAGATGAAGACGATCATGTCGGCGTCCTGCTCGATCGCGCCGGATTCGCGCAGGTCGGCCATCACCGGGCGCTTGTCGGCGCGGGTTTCCAGCGAGCGGTTGAGCTGCGACAGCGCGATCACCGGCACGTTGAGCTCTTTCGCGAGACCCTTGAGCGAGCGCGAGATCTCGGAGATTTCGGTCGCGCGGTTCTCGGTGTTGCCCGGCACCGCCATCAGCTGCAGGTAATCGATGACGATCAGGCCGAGACCGTGTTCGCGCTTGAGCCGGCGCGCCTTCGCGCGCAGCGATTCGGGCGACAGACCGGGCGTGTCGTCGATGAAAATCTTGGTTTCCTTGATCATGCGGATCGCGCCGCTGACCCGGCTCCAGTCCTCGTCTTCCAGTTGTCCGGTACGCAGGCGGGTGGCGTTGATGCGGCCGTTGGCCGAGATCAGGCGCAGCGCAAGCTGCGAGGCCGACATTTCCATCGAGAACACCGCGACCGCCTTCTTGGTCTTGATCGCGGCGTGTTCGGCGATGTTCAGTGCGAACGTGGTCTTGCCCATCGCCGGACGCGCGGCGAGGATCACGAGGTCGGTCGGCTGCAGGCCGGCGGTCATCTCGTCGAATTCGGTGTAGCCGGTCGGCAGACCGGTGACGCCGCCGCCGTTCTGGTAGCGCGTCTGCAGCACGTCGAAGGCCTCGGCCATGGCCTTGTTGATCGCGACGAAATCGGTGCGGCCCTGGGCGCGCGCTTCGGAGATCGCGAACACTTCCTGCTCGGCGCGGGACAGGATCTCGTCGCTGTCGCGGCCGTCGGGCTGGAAGGCGTCGTTGACGATGCCGGTGCCGGCCTCGATCAGCTGCCGCAGGATCGATTTGTCGCGCACGATCTCGGCGTAGGCGCCGATGTTCGCGGCCGACGGCGTGGTGCTGGCCAGTTCGATGAGATAGGCGCCGCCGGCGACCTGTTCGGCGAACCCGTTGGATTCGAACCACTCGCCGAGGGTCACCGCGTCGTAGGGTTTGCTCTTCTCCGCCAGTTCCCGGATCGCGCGGTAGATCAACTGGTGATCGCGACGGTAGAAGTCTTCCTCGTTCAGGCGGTCGGCGACGCGGTCGTAGGCGTCGGGCGCCAGCATGAGGCCGCCGAGTACGGCCTGCTCCGCCTCGATCGACTGCGGCGGAATGCGCAGTTGCTCGACGCGGGCGTCGCTGAAGCTGTCGCGGCGACGGTTGTCGCCATAGGCGTTGGGGCGGAAGGCCATCGGGTCTGGATGCTCCGGATCGCCGGTCGGGGCGATCGGTGGGGACGCGGGAAGGGGCACGGGTGATGCGGTCATCGTAATGACCCCGGCTGTGGAGCCGCGATGGAACAAGCTGTGGATAAGTCCACTCCCTGTCCGTCTCACCGACTGCGACTGATCGCTGCCGCAAAGCAGAACGGGCGCCCTGGGGCGCCCGTTCCGGTGCTGCGATGGGGCGGGAAGCGGCTTACGCGGCTTCCGGCTCCACCACGATCTTGACCGGCACTTCGACGTCGGCGTGCAGATGCACCATGACTTCGTGTTCGCCGATGTGGCGCAGCGGGCCTTCGCCCATGACCACTTCCGACTTGCCGACCTTGTGGCCGGCGGCGGTGAGGGCCTCGGCGATGTCGCGCGGGCCGACCGAGCCGTACAGCTTGCCTTCGGTCGACGCGTTGGCCTTGATGGTGACGCTGACGCCGTCGAGGGCGCTGCGGCGGCTCTCGGCGTCGTCCGACAGGGCCTTGGCCTTGGCTTCGAAATCGGCACGCTTGGCTTCGAACATCGCGACGTTGGCGGCGGTGGCCGGAACGGCCTTGCCCTGCGGCACGAGGTAATTGCGGCCGTAGCCCGGCTTCACGTTGACGGTGTCGCCGAGGCTGCCGAGGTTGACGACTTTCTGCAGGAGAATCAGTTTCATTGGAAGATTCCGTATTCGTTAGCGACGCGATCGCGCCGCAACTGGTGGCTGTCCGAATGACAGGGCACTGTCATTCCGAGCGAATGCGAGGAATCTGTTTTTTCGATCTCGGAAATCGTTCGAGCACTCGAAAAGCAGATCCCTCGACCGGGCCATGCCCGGACTCGGGATGACAATTAGACGTTGTGGTTGTCGGTGTACGGAATCAGGGCCAGGAAACGCGCGCGCTTGACGGCGGTCGCGAGCTGGCGCTGGTACTTCGACTTCGTGCCGGTGATGCGGCTGGGCACGATCTTGCCGTTCTCGGTGAGGTTCTGGCGCAGGGTGTTGAGATCCTTGTAATCGATCTCCTTCACGCCCTCGGCGGTGAACTTGCAGAACTTGCGGCGGCGGAAAAACTTGGACATGGTCGGGCTCCTCAGGCTTCGGCGGGTTCGGCGGCTTCTTCGCTGTCGGCGATGCCGATGGCACCGTCGTCATCGCGGCGGCGGCGATCGCCCTTCTCGGCCTTGTCCTTGTCGTCCTTGTTCTTCATGATCAGGGACTGCTCGGTATCCGGGCCGTCGCGCTTGATCACGAGGTGACGCAGCACGGCGTCGTTGAAGCGGAAGGTGTCGACCAGTTCGTTGAGAACAGCGAGATCGGTCTCGATGTTCATCAGCACGTAGTGGGCCTTGACCAGATTCTGGATGGGATACGCGAGCTGACGGCGGCCCCAGTCTTCGAGACGGTGGATCTTGCCGCTGCCGGTCTCGACGAGCGACTTGTAGCGCTCGATCATCGCCGGCACCTGCTCGCTCTGGTCCGGATGGACCATGAAGACGACTTCGTAATGACGCATGGTGGTATTCCTTGTGGATATCGGCGGCGGGATTGCCTGCCGAAAGCCCCCCGGTCGCCGCGTTGGCGGTGGTGGGGCAAGGTCTCCGTCGGGCGGACAACGCCCTCGGGAGCCGGCCAGTATGACGGATCAATCACTTGGCCGCAAACCTCGGCACCCCGGCCCGATCCGGGCATAGTGCGCGCTTTCGACCACGGACCCGCCCCATGCCCGGTTGCCCGCCGCCGCCCCCTGCCCGCACTCGCCGTTGGCCGTCCCGTTGGTCATCCCTCTGGCTCGGGGTCGGCCTGGGCCTGCTCGGCACGCCGATCGCCATCGCCGCGCCGGACACGCCGGCCGCCTCCGCCCCGTCCGCCGCATCGCTGCCGACGCAACTGGCCGACCTCGACACCTACGTCGAGGACGTCCGCAAGACCTTCCAGGTGCCGGGGATCGCGGTGGCCATCGTCAAGGACGGCGAGATCGTGATGGCGAAGGGCTGGGGCGAGCGGGACATCGGCAAGGGCCTGGTGGACGGGCACACCCTGTTCGCGATCGCCTCGAACACCAAGGCCTTCACCGCCACCGCGCTGAACATGCTGGCCGAGGAAGGCAAGCTGTCGCTGGACGATCGCGTCGTCGACCGCCTGCCCTGGTTCCAGATGGCCGATCCTTACGTCACCCGCGAGATGCGCATCCGCGATCTGCTGGCCCATCGCAGCGGCCTGAGCCTGGGTGCGGGCGATCTTCTGTACTGGCCGACCACCGACTACACCACGCGCGAAGTCGCCGAACGCCTGCGCCACGTGCCGCTGAAGGGCTCGTTCCGCGACCGCTATGCCTACGACAACATCCTGTATGCGGTGGCGCAACTGGTGGTCGAACAGGCCAGCGGACAATCGTTCGAGACCTTCCTGCAAAGCCGCATCTTCACGCCGCTGGGGATGGACGAGACCCGCTACAACAGCGATGCCCTCAAACCCGGCGACCGGGCCGCGACCGGCTACGCGCTCGCCGACTTCAAGGATCTGCAGCCCGCGCCGCGGCTGACCTGGCACAACGCCTCCGGCGCGGGCGGCCTCTATGCCAGCGCATACGACATGGCGAAGTGGATGCGGGTGCAGTTGGCGGGCGGCGCTTACGTCGATGCGCAGGGCAAGACGCTGCGGTTGTTCGAGGAAAAGACCCAGCAGCAGATGTGGCAGGCGATCACGCCGATCCCGGTAGCGACGCCCTCGCTGCCCGCCCTGCTGCCGGCGAAACCGAATTTCCTCGCCTACGGCCAGGGCTGGATGCTCTCCGACTACCGCGGGCAGAAACTGGTCTGGCACACCGGCGGCTGGCCGGGGATGGTGTCGCGGCTCACGCTGGTCCCGGACCGCAAGCTCGGTGTGGTGGTGCTGACGAACGCGGAACTCGGCGGCGCCTTCAACGCGATCACGCTGCGCGTGCTCGACGCCTATCTCGACGCGCCGAAGACCGACTGGAACGCCGCCTACGGTGCGGCGCTGGCGAAATCGCGGCAGAACGCCGACGACAGCTGGGCGAAGCACGAAGCCGCGCGCGCGAAACGCTCGACGCCGTCGCTGCCGCCGAGCGCGTATGCGGGCACGTGGCGCGATCCGTGGTACGGCGACATCGCGATCGCGCAGGAAGGCAACCGTCTGCGGATGCGCTTCTCGCGCACCGCATCGCTGGTCGGCACGCTCGAACACTGGCAGCACGACACTTTCCTCGTGCGCTGGGACGAACGCTGGCTCAACGCCGACGCCTTCGTCACCTTCGCGCTCGACGC
Organism: Lysobacter hankyongensis; assembly: GCF_039543145.1. Lineage (NCBI taxonomy): Bacteria > Pseudomonadati > Pseudomonadota > Gammaproteobacteria > Lysobacterales > Lysobacteraceae > Lysobacter > Lysobacter hankyongensis. The sequence continues at coordinate 248,812 of NZ_BAABJE010000014.1, forward strand.
CGACGGCAAGCCGCGGGAGGCGCGGATGGAAGCGATCTCGCCGAACACCGATTTCAGCTTCGATTTCCAGGATCTGGTGCTGACGCCGGTGCGGTGATCGCCCCGGCGCGTCGTATTCATTTCGCGCGACCCCGGATCGGTGCGCCGAGGCGCACCCTATGCGGCCGACGACATCAACGCCTTGCGGCGATCCACGCGTCGATGTGGCGCTCCAGCGTCTCCAGCGGCACCGAACCGGTTTCGAGCACCGCGTCGTTGAAGTCGCGCAGGTCGAACTTCGGACCCAGCGCCGCGGCGGCACGGGCGCGCAGTTCGGAGATTTTCAGCTGGCCGATCTTGTACGCCAGCGCCTGCCCCGGAGTGCCGATGTAGCGATCGATCTCGTTGACGATGTCGAGCTCGGCCTTCGGCGCGTTGTCCTTGAAGTAGGCGATGGCGCGCTCGCGGCTCCAGCCCTTGGCGTGCATGCCGGTGTCCACGACCAGACGCACCGCGCGCCACATTTCGTAGGCGAGCTGGCCCATGCGGTCGTAGGGATCTTCGTACAGGCCCATTTCGTAGCCGAGCTGTTCGGCGTACAGGCCCCAGCCCTCGCCATAGGCCACGAAATACGCGGTGCGACGGAACATCGGCGCGTCGGGCAGTTCGAGGCCGCGCGCGAACTGGAAGTGATGGCCGGGCACCGCCTCGTGCAGCGACAGCGGGATCATTTCCCAGGTCGGACGCGATTCCGGCTTGTAGAGATTGACGTAGTAGAACCCGGCGCGGCTGCCGTCGGCCGCACCCTGCTGGTAATACGCGGTGGTGGTGTCGGGGGCGATGTTGTCGGGAATCGGCCGCACGCCGTAGGGTTGGCGCGGGATGATGCGGAACACCTTCAGCAGTTCCGGATCGATCCTTTTGGCGACCGCGCGATAGCGCTGCAGCAGGGCGTCCGGCGCCTTCTCGAAGAAGCGCGGATCGGTGCGCATGAAGGCGAAGAATTCGCCGAGCGTGCCCTGGAAGCCGACCTCGGCCTTGATCTTCTCCATCTCCGCGCGGATGCGCGCCACTTCCTTCAGGCCGATGGTGTGGATCTCGTCGGCGGTCAGCGAGGTGGTGGTGTAGTCGGCGGCGAGGAAGTCGTAATAGGCCTTGCCGCCGGGCTGGTCGGACACCGCGATGCCGGTGCGGGTCCGCGGCAGATAGTCCCGCTCGAAGTACGCGAGCAACTTGCGATAAGCGGGCACGATGCGCTCGGCGATGACCTGCCTCGCTTCCGCCTGCAGCGCGCTGCGATCGGCCTCGGACACGCCGGCGGGGAATGTCGCGAACGGCCGGTAGAACGGGCTGTTCGCGGGGTCGTCGACGATCTGCGCGGCGATCTGCGGCGGCACGCGCTGCATCAACACGCGCGGCGGCAGGTTGCCGGCCTTCACGCCTTCGCGCAGCAGGGCGATGGTCTGGTCCACGGCGACCGGCAGTGCGCGCATCCGCGCGAGCCAGTCGCGGTAATCCTTGACGCGGGCGAAATTCAGGGCCTCGGCGACGCCATCGGCGGTCTGGACGCCGCCTTGGTGGCCGATCGGCTGCAGGTATTCGCGGAACGCCTGCCGCTGCACGGATGTTTCCTGCAGCCACAGCGCGGTGTCGTAGTTCAGCTGGTCGGCGGGGCTCAACCGGCTGCGGTCGAAGCGCTTGAGCGTCGCCAGCGCCTCGCGGTCGGCGGCTTCGCGGCCGGCGATGGCGGCGAGACTCTGGTCGGTCCATCGGTCGTTGAAGCGCAGATCGCCCTGGAACGATGCGCCCTCCGGCCGTTCGCGCAGGCCGCGCTCCCATTCTTGGGCGAAGAAGTCATGAAGGCGTTGGCCTTCGTCGATCGACTGGGCGTGCGCGAAACCGGCCAGCAGCGAGACCGCAAGCAGCATCAGCGCAACGCAGGCGGCCCGGCGACGGGAAGGACGGGACATGGGCGACTCCGGCACGGGTGATGGGCCCGAGTCTAACGCCCCGGTGCGACGAGCCGGATGGGACGGAAGTCAGGCCGTGACCCTTGCAAAACGCCCGCGCGGGGAGAAGAATACCGACTGCGCCATTTAAGTTGTTGAATATAAATGACATTTTGTCATGCATGAAACTTCATGGCGCTTGAAGAATCTCTACATAACCGGAGTAGACCGATGTCACTAGAACGCATGACCGGCACGATCGAGAGCTTGGGTGAATGTGCTCTGCTGCGAACGGAAACAGCCAGCACCTGGTCCTTGAAGCCGGCACCCGGAACCATTAAAGAACGGCTCGCTTTGCTGGATTTTCGAATCGGGCAGCATGTCGAAGTGCTTGGGAACGTACCCTCAGGCGCAAGGGGATCTTTTACTGTGTTCTCTCAGCGCTTCCCCGATGGATCCCAGATCAACCTCATGCACGATCTGCCGGCGAAAGAACGGTTCACCTGAACCGGTTCACTCAGGAAAGCGAACAACCCCTCGGCACCGAGTTAATCGGTGCCGAGGATGAAGGCTCAGGCCGCCTTGTCCGCGTCGGTCGTGAAGCTCTCGCCGCAGCCGCACTCGGCCTTGACGTTGGGGTTGCGGAACACGAACTGCTCGTTCAGTCCCTGCTTGAGGAAATCGATCTCGGTGCCGTCGACCAGCGTCAGGCTGTCCGGGTCCACGAACACCTTCACCCCGTCCTGCTCGCTGACGACATCGCCGTCGCGCGGCTCGCGGGCCAGATCGACCACGTAGCTCCAGCCGGAGCAGCCGGTGCGCTTGACCCCGAAGCGCAGGCCGAGGGCGCCGGGTGCGGCGTCGAGGTAGCCCCGGATGCGATCGAGGGCGGCGGGTGCGAGGGAAATGGCCATGTCCGGGATTGTAGCCTCAGTTAAACTTGGGGGCTCACCTCATATCGGCGCGTCGGCGCGGGAATTCAAGGCATGGCTTTCATCAGTGTCAAAGAGGCGTTGGCCGGGACGGCCGGTTCGCAGTCGCTGGTCGGCTCCGAAGTCACGGTCAAGGGCTGGGTGCGGACCCGCCGCGATTCGGCCGCCCTCAGCTTCGTCCACGTCAGCGACGGCTCCTGCTTCGCGCCGATCCAGGTGGTGGCCACCGACGCGCTGCCGAACTACGAGACCGAGGCGAAGCGTCTCTCCGCCGGCTGCGCGGTGATCGCCACCGGCACCCTGGTCGCCTCGCAGGGCAAGGGCCAGAGCTACGAAATCCAGGCTACCGGGCTCGAAGTGGTCGGCTGGGTCGAGGACCCGGAGACCTACCCGATCCAGCCGAAGGCGCATTCGCTGGAATTCCTGCGCGAGGTCGCGCATCTGCGCCCGCGCACCAACCTGTTCGGCGCGGTCACCCGCATCCGCCACTGCCTGGCCCAGGCCATCCACCGGTTCTTCCACGAGAACGGCTTCTACTGGGTCAACACCCCGATCATCTCGACCTCCGACGCCGAAGGCGCCGGGCAGATGTTCCGCATCTCAACGCTGGACATGATGAACCTGCCGCGCACCGAGGCCGGCGGCATCGACTTCTCGAAGGACTTCTTCGGCAAGGAAGCGTTCCTCACCGTGTCCGGCCAGCTCAACGTCGAGGGCTATTGCCTCGCGCTGAGCAAGGTCTACACCTTCGGCCCGACCTTCCGCGCCGAGAACAGCCACACCACCCGCCATCTGGCCGAGTTCTGGATGATCGAACCGGAGATCGCCTTCGCCGATCTCGCCGCCGACGCCGCCCTGGCCGAGCAGTTCCTGAAGTATCTGTTCCGCGCGGTGCTGAGCGAACGCGCCGACGACATGGCCTTCATCGCCGAACGCGTGCAGAAGGACGCGATCACCCGGATGGAGGCGTTCGTGAACGCGCCGTTCGAACGCATCGAGTACACCGAGGCGGTGCGCCTGCTGCAGGCGTCGAAGCAGAAGTTCGATTTCCCGGTGGAATGGGGCCTGGACCTGCAGACCGAACACGAGCGCTGGCTGACCGAAACCCACGTCGGCCGCCCGGTGGTGGTGACCAACTATCCCGAGCACATCAAGTCGTTCTACATGCGCCTCAACGACGACGGCCGGACCGTCGCCGCGATGGACGTGCTGGCGCCGGGCATCGGCGAGATCATCGGCGGTTCGCAGCGTGAGGAACGACTGGACGTGCTGGACGCGCGGATCGCGAAGTTCGGCCTCGATCCGGCCCATTACCAGTGGTACCGCGACTTCCGCCGCTACGGCACGGTGCCGCACGCCGGCTTCGGCCTGGGCTTCGAACGCCTGGTGGTCTACGTCTGCGGCCTGAGCAACATCCGCGACGCGATCCCGTTCCCGCGCGCACCGGGCTCGGCGGAGTTCTGACACATCTGGCGATTCACCATTAGCACCAAGGCTAGTCAAAGGCTCCGATATGGACAAGCAGAACCTTCTTGAAAACTTGGAAAAATTTCGAAGCCGACTACTTTATGACGTCGCATCCGCTTACGCGCAACGCGGATCTGATTTTGGACGCGAACGATTCAAAGCATGGCGCAGGGAGATAGATCAATTCCTTGACATCAATCTCCCAGGAAAAAAACACGGCTTGGACAAAAAACTGAGCCGATCCTTTTACGCAATAGACGTTGGCGAATCTGACTTCAATGAATTCATGCGTTTTGATGGCAATCCTTGTCTTGCCTTTGTCGATTCCTTGATACTCGATATCACTAACGATGAGCACATGAGTGGTGGAAACAGCATAACAGAACAATCAATTGCCGAGAAGAATCAAAAAAAAGAGCAAAACGATCGAATCTTTATCGTCCACGGCCACAATGAAGCTCTAAAGATTACAGTCGCACGATTCATAGAAAAGCTTGGATATAAGCCAGTAATCCTGCATGAACAAGCAAATCAAGGAAAAACCATAATTGAAAAAATAGAATCCCATACAAATGTAGGTTTTGCGATTGTTATTTACACTGAGGACGATCTCGGCAACTCAACAAATAAAGCCAACAGCGGAAATTTAAACAACCGAGCCAGACAAAATGTTGTTTTTGAACATGGCTATCTCATTGCCAAGCTGAAACGCGAAAGAGTGGTGCCGTTAGTATCTGGAAACATAGAACTGCCTAGTGACATAAACGGCGTCGTGCACACGAGCGACAGGAACTGGCAAATTGATATAGCAAAAGAGATGCGAGCAGTTGGTTACAATGTTGATTTCAACAAACTAATCGACATCTAAAGATGCAAGCAATCACTAAAACCCATTGTTGATGACGGATTTCATCCGCAGAAGCCCATACTAGATGATTCTATTCTTCGCCCTCGTCTGCCTGTCGCTGGCCATCGCCGGCTTCTGCGCGCTGGTCATCTTCTGGCCGCTGACCCTGGTCCATCTGCGCGAACGCCATCCGGCGACGCATGCGGAGCTGGGCCAGATCGCGTTCGCGAACCCGTCCGCGCTGTGGTGGCTGCTCAACGGCGGCTACCGCGCCACCCAAGACCGCAACCTCAGCGGGCTGGCGACGCCGGCGCGCGTGTCGCTGAGCGTGATCCTGTTCGGGCTGGCCGGCGCCGGCATCCTCTGGCTGTGGGCGGTGGCCTACCCATGAGCGAGTCACGCATCGAGTGGTGGCTCGCGAGCCTCGGCCTGACGATCGTCTGGGCGCGGCTGCGCGTCCGCGAGGCCGGCACCGCGGAAGTCTTCGACAGCGACGGCAACACCCTCGCCTACGACAGCGAGGACAGCGCCCGCGCCGCGCTGATGGACGCCGAATTCGTGTCCTGGGACGGACTGGACGAGGAAGACGCGCTGGAACGCGGTTTTTCGCTGTCGCAGGTGGCGCCGCCGGACGCGGACGACGATGCGTCGCTGCGCGACCGCATGGTGCTGACGCTCGGCGCGCGTGCCTGAGGCCCGATGTACCAACCCCGCGCCTTCGTCGAGACCGACCTCGCCGCGCTGGATGCGCTGATCGCCGCGGATCCGTTCGTCACCCTCGTCAGTCTCGGCGACGATGGCCTGCCCTTCGCCAGCCATCTGCCGGTGCTCTACGCCCGCGACGGCGAACGGATCCTGATCGAAGGCCACTGGGCGCGGCCGAATCCGCAGGCGGGGCACGTCGGCAAAGTGTTGATGATCGTCCACGGCCCGCACGCCTACGTGTCGCCCGGCGTGTATCCGGACAAGGAGACCGCGGCGCGGGTGCCGACCTGGAACTATGCGGTCGCGCATCTGCGCGGCACGTTCGATGTGTTCGAGGACGAAGCCGCGCTGGGCGATCTCGTCGATCGGCTGAGCCGGCGCTTCGAGACCGCGCTCGGCCGCGACTGGCGTTTCGATCCGGCGCGCGACGATCACCGCAGCCAGCTGCGCGGCATCGTCGGGTTCCGCTTCGTGCCCAGCCGCATCGACCTGAAATTCAAGCTCAGCCAGAACCATCCGCCGGAGAACCGGCGCGCGGTGCGCGACGACCTCGCTCGTCGCGACGACGCCGGCGCCCGCGCGGTCGCAGCGCTGATGCGCCTGCGCGACCCCGCGGACGACCGTGCAGACGATCCCGCACACCACACCGACCACGACTGAGGGCACGCCATGGACCTGGACCTTTCCGGCAGACACGCGCTGGTCTGCGGCGCTTCCGAAGGCATCGGCCGCGCCGCCGCGCACGAGCTGGCGCTGCTCGGCGCCGACGTCACCGTGCTGTCGCGTCGCGCCGAAGCGCTGCGCGAGGTGGTCGACGCCCTGCCCCGCGCCGGCGCTCAACGCCATGGCCTGCTGGCGGCCGATGTCGCCGACACCGACGGCCTGCGCGCCGCGATCGAGGCGCTGGTCGGCGGGCATCCCGTGCACGCGCTGGTGAACAACACCGCCGGTCCGGCCGGCGGTCCGGTGCATGCTGCCGAGGAAACCGCATTCCTCGATACCTTCCGTCGCCACCTGCTCGCCAACCACGCGCTGGTGCAGGCGGTGCTGCCGGGCATGCGCGCCGCGGGCTGGGGCCGCATCGTCAACGTGATCTCGACCTCGGTGCGCGAACCCATCGCAAATCTCGGCGTGTCCAACACCATCCGCGGCGCGGTCGCCGGCTGGGCCAAGACGCTGTCGCGGGAAGTCGCCGCGGACGGCATCACCGTCAACAACGTGCTGCCCGGCTATACCGAAACCGCGCGCCTCGCGCAGATCCTGCACGACCGCGCGCGGGCCGCGGGCAAATCCGAGGACGAGGTGGCCGCCGGCATGCGCCAGACCGTCCCCGCCGCCCGCTTCGCCCAGCCGCAGGAAGTGGCCGCGGCCATCGCCTTCCTGTGCGCGCCGGCGGCCGGCTACATCAACGGCGTCAGCCTCGCGGTCGACGGCGGTCGCATGCAATCGATCTGACGGCACCGCGGGACAGCGCATCGCGCCCTCACCGCTCCCCTTGCCTGCGCCTCGCGGCCGGCTATGCTGTCGGCAGGCAGTCTCCGGCACTCCCTCATGACCCCTGAAGAACGTCGTCGCGCGCCGCGCCACGAATACGATTGTCCGGTGCTGATCGCCCGCGATGCCGAAGGGTTTCTGGGCAATATCGACAATGTCTCCGCCAGCGGCTGCTGCATCACCCGTCCCCACGACTGGTCGCTGGCCGACGGCACGCAGGTGTGGCTGTACCTGATGATCGACGAGCGCCACGTCTTCGGCGCGCAGGCGCGCGTGGTCTGGACCAGCCCGCAGTTCGTCGGTTTCGAATATCTGGAGCCGCAGCCGCTGCCGGCCTGATCGCGGCTCTTCGGGGATGCGCGTTGCGGGGCGTCGCGTTATGCACGATCGGGACGCCGTTGCACGCAACGGTTGCCCCGCGGCAACGGCTGCGGCAGCCTATCCCGATCGACATCTGCATCGGCATCGCAACGACATCGGCATCCGCCGCCTGTCGCGGACGGACCGGGGGACCCATCGCATGGAAGACGCACTGCTGAAAGAACGACGCGCCGGGGACCGGGTCCCGTTCGCGATGCGGGTCATGGTGATCTGCGACGCCTTGGCTTGGGCCGCGGACGTGCTGGACCTGTCCGAGGGCGGCTGCGGCATTTTCCGTCCGCCGGGCTGCCTGTTGCGCGAAGGCAATGTGGCGCAGTTGTTCTTCTTCCAGGGTCCGGGCCCCGCCGTGCCGGTCTCGGCGCGCATCGCGCGCATCACCGAACGTCACATCGGTTTCGAGTACCACGAGCCGCAGAACGTCCCGCCCACGCCGCCCTGAGTCCTGCCGCCCCGCCATGCCCGAAGGCCCCGAAATCCGCCGTGCCGCCGACCGTCTCGCCGATGCCGTGGTCGGCGCGCCGCTGCGGTCCGCATGGTTCGCGTTTCCGGCGCTCAAGTCCCATGAAGCCGATCTGATCGGACGCCGGATCGAAGCCATCGTGCCGCACGGCAAGGCCCTGCTGACGCGCTTCTATCACGGCTGGACGCTCTACAGCCACAACCAGTTGTACGGCGTGTGGAAGATCGCCGCCGCGGGCGAGCGCCCCGACAGCGGACGCTCGCTGCGGGTCGCGCTGGAAACCGACGACCGCGCGATCCTGCTGTACTCCGCCTCCGACGTGGCGATGTGGCGCAGCGACGAGATCCACGCGCATCCGTTTCTGGCCAAACTCGGCCCGGACGTGCTCGATCCCGCATTGAAACCGGCGACCGTCGCCGCGCGCCTGCGCGACCCGCGCTTCCGCGGGCGCGCGCTGGGCGCGCTGCTGCTGGACCAGGGCTTCCTGGCCGGGATGGGCAACTATCTGCGCTCGGAAGTGCTGTTCGCGGCGAAACTGCGGCCGGAACGCAGGCCGCAGGATCTCGACGCCGGCGAGCTTCGCGCGCTGGCGCGCGAACTGCTGGCGATTCCGCGACGCAGTTACGCCACCCGCGGCATCGAGCCCGCACAGGGCATGCGCGAGGACTATCTCACCGACACGCCCGAGGGTTTCCGCTTCCTCGTGTTCGACCGCGAAGGCCTGCCGTGCCCGGTGTGCGGGGGCACGATCGAGCGCCAGGAGGTCGGCACGCGCCGGCTGTATCTCTGCCGGCGCTGCCAGAGGTGAAGCCTCCCGCCGTCACGCCGGATAGAGGCAACCGGTGACGGCCCAGCGCGCATTGCCGGCCGGATACGCGGCCGTGATCCGCGAAATGAAGATGCGCACGGTGGTGTCCTTGTCGGCGTAGAGGGTGACCGGGCCGTAGGCCTTTCGGTCGAGATTGCTGTAACCGACACCGACCTGGAGATCGTGGACGGCGTACACGCCGCCGACCGTCGTACCGACCTGAAAATCGGCGGTATCGGTCGACGCAGGCAGGCGCAGGCCGGCACTGATCTGTTCGATCTGCAGGCGATACCCCACCGGCACCGCGAACTGCGCGGTGACGCCGCTGTAGCCGGCGGGGAGCGCGATGTTGCCAGCGCTCTGGAAAGGTTTGGCGCAGGCATCGCCATGGGCCTGGGCGACGAACGGGGACAGTGCGAGTACGGCCAGCAGCGACAACGAACGGAGATTCTTCATGAGGGACTCGGGGCTTCCATGAGGGAAAGGGCCGCGGCGACGCCGCGGATTTCGCGCACCCTACGCCGGCGCATCGACGCCGGAACGCGCGGGAGGCCCCTGTTCCAACGGCGCGAAGCAGCCGCAAGGGACAGCCGGCACCCGATCTCGGTAAGCTTGCCGCATGCGAACGTTCCTTCATGTCATCGACGGTGCCGAACGTGCCGCGCGCAGCGGCCGGACGCTCGATGTCTTCGATCCGGCCAGCGGCCGCGCCTATGCGCAGGTGGCGGCCGGCGAAGCCGCCGATGCCGCCGACGCCATCGCCGCGGCGAACGCCGCGTTTCCGGCCTGGTCCGCGCTGCCCGCGACCGAACGCGCGCGCTGGATGGAACGTCTGGCCGATGCGGTGGAAGCGCGGCTCGACGATTTCGCCCATGCCGAAGCGCTCGACGGCGGCAAGCCCTACGCCCTCGCCCGCGACGCCGAAATTCCGCGCGCGATTTCGAACCTGCGGTTCTTCGCCCACGCCGCGACCCAGTTCGCGAGCGAATCGCATCACGGCCAGGCCGGTCTCAACTACACCCTGCGCCAGCCGCTGGGCGCGGTGGCCACGATCTCGCCGTGGAACCTGCCGCTGTATCTGTTCACCTGGAAGATCGCGCCCGCGCTCGCCGCCGGCAACACCGTGGTCGCCAAACCGTCCGAGGTCACGCCGGCCACCGCGACCATGCTCGGCCGGCTGGCGAACGAGATCGGTCTGCCCGCGGGCGTGCTCAACGTCGTCCACGGCCTCGGGCCCGCCATCGGCGAAGCGCTGGTCGTCGATCCGGCGATCAGGGCGGTGTCGTTCACCGGCAGCACCGCGGTCGGCAGGCGCATCGCGGTGCTCGCCGCCGAACGCCTGAAGAAAGTCTCGCTCGAGCTCGGCGGCAAGAATCCCACCCTCGTCTTCGCCGACAGCGACTGGCGCGCGCACATGGACGTGATCGTCCGTTCCGCGTTCCAGAACAGCGGCCAGATCTGCCTCTGCGGCTCGCGCCTGCTCGTCGAACGATCGATCTTCGCCGAATTTCGCGACACGCTGGTCGAGCGCGCGCTGGCGCTGCGGGTCGGCGATCCGATGGACCCGGATGCGCGCATGGGCCCGCTGGTGTCGCAGGCGCATTTCGACAAGGTCGTGGGCGCCCTGCAGCGCGCGCGCGACGAAGGCGGCCGCATCCTCTGCGGCGGCCGCGCGCTGGACCGGCCGGGCTGGTTCGTGGCGCCGACCGTGATCGAAGGCCTCGGCCCCGATTGCGCCACCAACCGCGAGGAGATCTTCGGGCCGGTGGTCACCCTGCAACCCTTCGATGACGACGACGAAGCGCTCGCACTGGCCAATGCGTCGGACTACGGCCTGGCCGCGTCGGTCTGGACCACGCATCTGTCGCGCGCGCACCGCATGGCCGCGGAGCTGCGCGTGGGCATGGTCTGGATCAACACCTGGCTGATGCGCGACCTGCGCACGCCGTTCGGCGGCATCGGCCAATCCGGCCTCGGCCGCGAGGGCGGGCAGGACGCGATGCGCTTCTTCACCGAATCGCGCAACGTCGGGCTCGCGACATGAAACGCCGCGACCGCCTTCCGGACGACGACCGATCCCGCGTCGCCACCCTCCTTCCTTCCGACAGGACCGTCACGTGAGTACATCGCTGGAAGCGCTGCTGCGCAACAACCAGGCCTGGGCCGAACGCGTCAGCCGCGAAGACCCCACCTTCTTCGATCGCCTCTCCCGCCAACAGGCGCCGAAATATCTGTGGATCGGCTGTTCGGACTCGCGCGTGCCCGCGAACCAAGTCGTCGACCTCGCGCCGGGCGAAGTGTTCGTCCATCGCAACATCGCGAACGTCGTCGTCCATACCGATCTCAACTGCCTGTCGGTGATCCAGTTCGCGGTCGACGTGCTCCAGGTCGAACACATCCTCGTCGTCGGCCATTACGGCTGCGGCGGCGTGCATGCCGCGCTGACCGGCGCCCGCGTCGGGCTGGCCGACAACTGGATCCGCCACGTCGGCGACGTGGCGGTGAAGCATGCGACAGTCCTCGCCGACGCCGGAGGCGAACCGCTGCAGCACGATCGCTTGTGCGAACTCAACGCGCTCGAACAGGTCGCGAACGTCTGTCAGACCACGATCGTCCGCGATGCCTGGGCGCGCGGACAGACGCTGAGCGTCCACGGCTGGGTCTACACCCTGCGCGACGGTCTGGTCCACGACCTCGGCCTCGATGTCGCCGCGAGCGACCAGCTCGAAGCGCAATATGCCGCCGCGCTGGCGCGCATCCGTGCCGATCGGGAAGACCGCTGATGACCGACGCCATCCACGCCGCCCACGCGCCGAAGGCCGTCGGCCGCTACCCGCATGCGCGTCGGGTCGGCGAACTGCTGTTCCTTTCCGGCATCGGTCCGCGCGATCCCGCCAGCAACGGCATCCCCGGCAACGTCCACGACGCCGAGGGCCGCCTGATCGCCTACGACATCGCCGCGCAGACCCACGCGGTCTTCGCCAACGTGCGCGCGGTGCTGGATGCCAGCGGCGCGCGCTGGGAAGACCTGGTCGACGTGACCGTGTATCTCACCGACATGGCCCGCGATTTCCCGGTCTACAACGCGATCTGGGCCGAGTATTTCCCGGATGCGGCCACCGCGCCGTGCCGGACCACGCTCGGCATCACCGCGCTGCCGACGCCGATCGCGATCGAACTCAAATGCATCGCCGTCGCGCCGAAGGACAGGGGCGACTGACGTGGAACTGCTGCTCACCAATCTCACCTCGGCGGTGGTCCTGGCGTTCGCGCTCGGACTGCTGGCGCGCGCCGTGCGCAGCGATCTGGTCATCCCCGACCAGATCCAGACCTATCTCTCGATCTTCCTGCTGCTGGCCATCGGCCTCAAGGGTGGCGTCGCCCTGCGCGGCCAGGAACCGGGCACGCTCGCGCTGCTGCTGGGGATGACGCTCGCCGCGGGCGCCGCCACCGCCTTCAGCGCGTACTGGTTCGCGCGGGCGTTCCTGCGCGACATCCGCCGCGAAGCCGCCGCGATCGCCGCGCACTACGGCTCGGTGTCGGCGGTCACCTTCATCGCCGCCAACCAGTTCGCCGAGCGCAACGGCCACGCGCCGGAAGGCGTGCTGGTCGCGCTGCTGGTGGCGCTGGAAGTGCCCGCGCTGCTGATCGGCCTGGCGCTCGGCCGCAGCACCCAGAGCGACGCCGCCAGCCATCACACCCTGCGCGAAGTCTTCACCGGCAAGACCGCGATCCTGCTGCTGGGCGGACTGGCGATCGGCGCGATTTCCGGCCCCGACGGCATCAAGAAAGTGGATGCGATGTATTTCGCGCTGTTCCAGGGCGTGCTGATGCTGTTCATGCTCGACATGGGCATGATCGCCGCGAACCGCCTGGCCGAACTGCGTCGCGGCTGGCTGCGCCTCGCGGCCTTCGCCACCGTCGTGCCGCTGCTGCACGGCATCGTCGGCGTCCTGCTGGCGCACGCCTGCGGCCTGTCGGCGGGCAGCGCCGGCGTGTTCGGCGCCATGCTGTCCAGCGCGTCCTACATCGCCGCGCCGGCGGCGGTGCGCGCGGGCCTGCCCGAAGCCGATGTCGGCCGCTGCATCACCGCGGCGCTCGGTCTGACCTTCCCCTTCAATCTCGCCATCGGCATTCCGCTGTACGCGGCCATCGCGCAGCGGCTGGCCGAGTAACGCCGGAGACGCACGCATGCTGCCCAACCCGATCAACCTGCAGGCCTGGATCGACGCGCACCGGCACGAGCTGAAGCCCCCGGTCGGCAACAAGTGCATCGTCGACGGCGAATTCATCGTGATGGTGGTCGGCGGCCCGAACGCGCGCACCGACTACCACTGGGACGAAGGTCCGGAGTGGTTTCATCAGCTCGAGGGCGAAATGGTGCTGCGCATCCAGGAGGATGGCGCGCCGCGCGACATCCCGATCAGGGCCGGCGAAACGTTCTTCCTGCCGCCGCGCGTGCCGCATTCGCCGCAGCGCATGGCCGGCGGCATCGGCCTGGTGATCGAACGCAGGCGGCTGCCGCACGAACTCGACGGCCTGCAGTGGTACTGCGAACGCTGCAACGAAAAGCTGTACGAGGAATTCTTCCCGCTGGTGAACATCGAAACCGATTTCCCGGCGGTGTTCGAACGCTTCTACCGCTCGCACGACCACCGCACCTGCAAGGCCTGCGGCCATTTCAACCCCGCGCCGGCGAAGTACGACCCGCAGACCTGAACGCCATCGGACGCCGCATGCTCAAGATCGACACCCACGCCCACTACCTGCCCCGCGACTGGCCCGATCTCGCGGCGAAGTACGGCGACATCCGCTTCCCGGTGATCCATCACGGCGACGACGGGCGCTCGCGCATCTACAAGGATGGCCGGTTCTTCCGCGAGATCTGGCCCAAGACCTGGGACCCGAAGATCCGGATCGAGGAATTCGCCGGCTTCGGCGTGCAGGTGCAGGTCATCAGCACGGTGCCGGTGATGTTCAGTTATTGGGCGAAGCCGCAGCACGCGCACGATCTGCACCAGGCGCTCAACGATCACATGGCCGAGGCGGTGCGCGATGATCCGCGCCATTACGCCGGCATCGGCACGGTGCCGCTGCAGTCGCCGCGGCTGGCGATCCAGGAACTCGAACGCTGCATCGACCAGCTCGGCCTGCAGGGCGTGCAGATCGGTTCGCACATCAACGACTGGAACCTCGACGCGCCGGAACTGTTCGATTTCTTCCAGGCCGCGGCCGAACTCGGCGCCGCGATCCTGGTGCATCCCTGGGACATGATGGGCAGCGAATCGATGCCGAAGTACTGGTTGCCGTGGCTGGTGGGCATGCCCGCGGAACAGTCGCGCGCGGCCTGCTGCCTGGTGTTCGGCGGCGTGCTCGAACGGCTGCCGCAGCTGAAGGTCTGCCTCGCCCATGGCGGCGGCAGCTTTCCGTACACCATCGGCCGGATCGAACACGGTTTCAACATGCGCCCCGACCTCGTGGCCACCGACAACTTCCGCAATCCGCGCGAATATCTGTCGCGGCTGTATTTCGATTCCTGGGTGGCCGACCCGCGCGCGCTGCGCTATCTGATCGACACCTGCGGCACCGACCGGATCATGCTCGGCACGGATTATCCGTTCCCCCTCGGCGAACAGGAGCCCGGCGCCGGCATCGCCGCGCTCGAATTGTCCGAAACCGAACAGGCGCGTCTGTATCACGGCACCGCGCTGGAATGGCTGGGGCTGCCGCTGGCGAGGTTCTCGTGATGCAGGACACCACAACAGGGTGCGCTCTCGGCGCACCGGCTCTCTCACCGCGGTTTCATGCACGGTGCGCCATGGGCGCACCCTATGCGAGCATTGCGTGAACGACACATCGATGACCGACGACTGGGCACGACAACAGGACGCGGAGGATCCGCTGCGCGACTTCCGCGCGCAGTTCCACATTCCGCGCCACGACGGCCGCGAGATGGCGTATTTCTGCGGCAATTCCCTCGGCCTGCAGCCGAAGGGCGCGCGCGCGTACGTCGACGAAGTGATGGACAAATGGGCGCGCGACGCGGTCGAAGGCCATTTCCTCGAACCCGCGCCGTGGATGCCCTATCACGCGCTCGTCCGCGACGGCCTCGCCGAGGTGGTCGGCGCGATGCCGGAAGAAGTGGTGGCGATGAATTCGCTCACCGCCAACCTGCACCTGATGATGGTCAGCTTCTTCCGCCCCGACACGCAGCGCAACGCGATCCTGATGGAAGCCGGCGCGTTTCCGTCCGACCGCCATGCGATGGCATCGCAGCTGCAGTTCCACGGCCTGTCGCCGGAACGGCATCTGATCGAACTGGAACCGGACCGCGCCGACGACACCTTCTCGATGGTCGCGATCGAACGCGCCATCGCGGAGCATCGCGACCGGCTGGCGCTGGTGCTGTGGCCCGGCGTGCAGTACCGCACCGGTCAGGCCTTCGATCTGCAGGCGATCGCGCGCCTCGGCCACGCCGCCGGCGCGATGGTCGGTTTCGATCTCGCGCATGCGGTCGGCAACCTGCCGCTGCGCCTGCACGACAGCGGCGCCGATTTCGCGGTGTGGTGCCACTACAAATACATGAACGCGGGTCCGGGCGCGGTCGCCGGCTGTTTCGTGCACGAACGCCACGCACGCAGCGACCGGCCGCGCTTCGCGGGCTGGTGGGGACACGATCAGGCCACGCGCTTCCGCATGGGTCCGGAATTCGTGCCCACGCCCGGCGCCGACGGCTGGCAGTTGAGCAATCCGCCCGTGTTGGGCCTCGCGCCGCTGCGCGCATCGCTGGATCTGTTCGCGCAGGCCGGCATGGCCGCGCTGCGGGCGAAATCCGAACGGCTGACCGGGCATCTCGAAGCCCTGATCCGCGCGCATCTCGCCGACACCCTGCAGATCGTCACGCCGGCATCGCCGGCCGAACGCGGCTGTCAGCTGTCGCTGCGGGTGGTCGGCGGTCGCGAGCGTGGCCGGGCGTTGTTCGAATTCCTCGGCGCGCGCGGCGTGCTCGGCGACTGGCGCGAGCCCGACGTGATCCGCATTTCGCCGGCACCGCTGTACAACACACACGACGATGTCGTGCGCTTCGTGCGCACGACACAGGAATGGCAGGCATGACGGATTCCAGGCACCTCACCCTCGTCGGCGCCGGTCTCGCCGGCCCGCTGCTCGCCACCCTGCTGGCGCGGAGCGGCTGGACGGTGGACCTGTTCGAGCGCCGCGGCGATCCGCGCGTGCACGGCTACGCCGGCGGGCGCTCGATCAACCTCGCGCTGGCCGAACGCGGACTCGACGCGCTGCGCACCGCCGGGGTCGACGCCGACGTGTTGAAACAGGCGGTGATGATGCGCGGACGGATGGTGCACTTCGCCGACGGTCGCGAACAACTGCAGCGCTACGGTCGCGACGACAGCGAAGTGATCTGGTCGATCAGCCGCGGCGACCTCAACATCGTGCTGCTGAATGCCGCGGAGGCCGCGGGCGTCAGGCTGCATTTCGATCGTCGTCTGGAACGCGTCGATTTCGACGCCGGCATCGCCCATTTCGTCGGCGAGCGCGAGGATATCGCGCACCGGTTCCACGCCCTGATCGGTTGCGACGGCGCCGGGTCGAGCCTGCGCGCAGCGATGCAGCAGGCCACCGATCTCGGCGAGCGCATCGAAATCATGCCGCACGGCTACAAGGAGCTGGAAATCCCGCCCGGGTTCGACGGCGGCTTCCGGATGGAACCGAACGCGCTGCACATCTGGCCGCGCGGCGATTACATGAGCATCGCGCTGCCCAACGACGAACGCACCTTCACCGTCACCCTGTTCCTGCCCAACACCGGCCCGACCAGTTTCGAGACGATCCGCAGCGGCCTCGACGCGCAGGCGCTCTACGCCCGCGATTTCGCCGACGCGCTGCCGCTGATCCCGAACCTCGTGCACGACTACGAGGCCAACCCGACCGGCATGCTGGCCACGCTCTATCTCGACCGCTGGCATCTCGACGGTCGCGCGGTGCTGCTGGGCGATGCCGCGCACGCGATGGTGCCGTTCCACGGCCAGGGCATGAACTGCGCGTTCGAGGACTGCGTGGCGCTGGCATCGCACCTGGCCCGCGCTCCGGACGGCGCCGAACCGGACACCGCGACCGCGTTCGCCGCGTTCGAGGCGGAGCGCAAACCCAACGCGGCCGCGATCCAGCAGATGGCGCTGGAGAATTACCGCGAGATGAGCGACCGCGTCGACGACGCGGATTTCCTGCTGCAGCGCGCACTGGAACGCAAGCTCGCGGAGCGCCATCCCGGCGTGTTCGTGCCGCGCTACGCGATGGTCAGCTTCATGCGCATTCCCTACGCCACCGCGTTCGAGCGCGGGCGCATCCAGCGTGCGCTGCTGGTAGAGGCCACCGCCGGCCGCGACAGCCTCGATGATGTGGATTGGGGCGTGCTCGACGCCGAAGTGCGCGCGCGATTGACGCCGCTGGACGCGGGCTGAGCGATGGCCGCGAGCTTCCTGTTCTACGACCTGGAAACGTTCGGCACCGATCCGCGCCGGACCCGGATCGCGCAGTTCGCGGCGATCCGCACCGATGCCGATCTGAATCCGGTCGACGAGCCCTGGGACTTCATGGTCAAGCCGGCCGACGATCTGCTGCCCTCGCCCACCGCCAGCCTGATTACCGGCATCGCACCGCAGCGCGCGCTGCGCGATGGCATGCCCGAGGCCGAAGCCTTCGCGCGCATCTTCGAGGCGATGTCGGTCCCCGAGACCTGCACGCTGGGTTACAACTCGCTGCGCTTCGACGACGAGTTCGTGCGCCACGGGCTGTTCCGCAATTTCTTCGATCCCTACGAGCGCGAGTGGCGCGGCGGCAATTCGCGCTGGGATCTGCTCGACGTGATGCGGCTCGCCCATGCGTTGCGCCCCGAGGGCATCGTCTGGCCGCTGCGCGAGGACGGCGCGCCCTCGTTCAAGCTGGAGCATCTCGCCGAAGCCAACGGCGTGCGCGAAGGCGACGCCCACGAGGCGTTGTCGGACGTGCGTGCGCTGATCGGCATGGCACGCAAGCTCAAGCGCGCGCAGCCGAAGCTGTGGGACTATGCGATGAAGCTGCGCGACAAGAAGTTCGCCGCGCGCATGCTCGACACCGTGGCGATGACGCCGGTGCTGCACGTCTCGCAGCGGTTTCCGGCCGCACGCCTCTGCGCGGCGGCGGTGGTGCCGCTGGCGCGGCATCCGAAGATCGACAACCGGGTGATCGTGTTCGATCTGCACGAAGCGCCGGACGCGCTGCTGGCGCTGGACGCCGGGGAGATCGCCGACCGCCTGTACACACCTGCCGCGGATCTGCCGCCCGGCGAGGCGCGCATTCCGCTGAAGGAAGTGCATCTCAACCGCAGTCCGATGCTGATCGAATGGGCGCATCTGCGCGAGGCGGATTTCGAGCGGCTGCGGATCGATCCGGCACAGGTCGAGGAACGTGCCGAGCGGCTGCGCGAAGCCGGTCCGGCGCTGGCCGAAAAGATCCGCCGCATCTACGCCGACCGCGCCGACTTCGAGCCCGGCGACGTCGATGCCTCGCTGTACGACGCTTTCCTGCAGGACGCCGATCGCCGCAAATTCCCCGACGTGCGCGGCACGCCGCCGCCGGCGCTGGCGCAGCGCGACTTCGCGTTCCAGGACGCGCGCCTGCCGGAGTTGCTGTTCCGCTATCGCGCGCGGAACTGGCCGGACACGCTGTCGCCGGCCGAACGCGATCGCTGGAACGCGTATCGTCGTGGCCGCCTGTGCGAAGACCGCGGCCTGTCCGAATTCACCTTCGACAGCCATCGCTCGGAACTCGCCGCGCTGCGCGCCGCGCACGCCGGCGACGGCCGCGCGATGGCGCTGCTCGATCAAGCCCAGGCATGGGCCGATGCCCTGGAGACCGACCTCGCATGACCGCGTATTTCACCGACCGCAGCCTGAAATTCCTGCGCGCGCTCGCCCGCCACAACGATCGCGAGTGGTTCCATGCGCACAAGCAGGACTACGAGCAGCATGTGCGCGCGCCGTTCCTCGCGCTGATCGCGGATCTGCAGCCTGCGCTGCTGGAAGTGAGCGAACACTATCGCGCCGACCCGAAGACCGTGGGCGGCTCGCTGTTCCGCATCCATCGCGATACCCGCTTCTCCAACAACAAGGCGCCGTACAAGGAATGGCAGGGCGCGCGGCTGTTCCATGCGCGCAGCAGGGAAGTCGAGGCGCCGTCGTTCTATCTCCATCTGCAGCCGGGCAACTGTTTCATCGGCGCCGGCCTGTGGCATCCGGAACCCGAAACGCTGCGCCGCGTGCGCCACTTCATCGTCGACAACCCCGGAAGTTGGGCCGCAGCCGCGCACGCGCCCGCGTTCCGCAGGCGCTTCGACCTCGACGACAGCGAAATGCTGGTGCGGCCGCCCCGCGGCTATCCGGCGGACTTCGCGCATATCGACGATCTTCGCCGCAAGAACCACGTCGCACTGCGCACGATCGACGACGCAGCGATGACCGGCCCGCGCCTGCTGGCCACGCTGTCGAAGGACCTGCAACAGCTCGGCCCGTTCATGGATTATCTCTGCGCGGCGCTCGATCTGGAGTTCTGACGCGTGCGCTGCCCGCGGGTCGTTCACCGCTCGTCGCAGCGCGGGCGGATTTGGTGCAGCGCGGGGTGACAGCGTCAATACGCTTCCGTATGCTAGGTCGCAATGCCAACCCCCACAGACTGGCAGAGCTGGAGCACACGACGCCCCCGCGTCTTCTGCAGCATCCGGGAGCATCGCGTCTCGAACGAAGGACAAGCGCGGCCCACGGCCGCGTTTTCATGGATCAAGAAACAATCAACCGAGGGGACAATCAACGTGCGTAGATACCTCAGCGGGCTCCTGCTCGCCTTGGCGGCACCGCTTGCGTTCGCGAATACCGGCGTGGCGTTCGTCCACGGCACCGGCGCCCAGACCAACGCCTACAACGACTACTGGCAGCCGGCCATGGTGGACTCCGTCCGCGGCGGCCTGCCGAATCCGGCGAATTACGTCGTCATCAACTGCGATTTCGGCCAGTACTGGTGGGACAGCCGCGCCGCCGGCTGCCTGGCCGGTCAGCTCACGAATTTCATCAACAGCAAGGGCATCACCCGCCTGATCGTGATCACCCATTCGAACGGCGGCAACGTGATGCGTTGGATCCTGTCGAATCCGACCTACGACAGCCGTTATCCGAACATCATCAACAAGACCGTTCGCGTGAACGCGCTCGCACCGTCGTCGACCGGTACGCCGCTGGCGGACGCGGTGATGAACGGCACCGTGTTCGAAGCCGCGGTGGGCTGGCTGCTCGGCTATCAGAACGATGGCGTGCGTCAGCAGCAGACGAGCTGGATGGTGTTCTACAACGCCAACTATCTCTACGGCACCGGCGGTCGTCCGGCGCTGCCGAAGACCTTCCGCAGCGTGGTCGGCACCGATGTCGATTCCTCGCCGTTCGACGGCGACAGCTACTGCGGCGGCTACACCCAGAATGTCGGTCTGGAAGTCACCCAGAACTGGCTCGACGGCTGCTCCGATGGCTTCCTCAACTGCAGCAGCCAGAGCGGCGCCGGTTCGGTCTGGTTCTACGACACCTCGCGGATGGCCGGCGGCGAACCGCTGTCGCACAACCAGAGCCGTCGGGCCTGCTTCGGCCTGAACAACATTCTCCGCACCGATGCGGGCCAGTGAGGACAACGCCATGAGACTTTCCATCGCCATCGCCCTCGCACTCGTCTCCTTCTCCGCCGTCGCCGCGCAGCCGCTGCGTCCCGCCGGCGGCAAGGACCAGGCGCCTTCGCGCGTCGTCGCCCTGCCCGCGCCGTCCGCGAACATCGAACGCGCCCCGGTCTCCTTCGCATGGAAGCTCGATCCCATGCAGGCCATGCAGGCACCCGCGCCGCATGTCGCGCAGAGCCGCGAATACTGGGAGACCGTCGACGCCGCCGAACTCGATCGCGGCGTCCAGCTGAAAACCTCCGCACCGGGCAGCCTGATCCGCATCAGCCCGACCACCGGCTCGCGCGGGCTGCGCACCGACGAACTGCAGATCAACGGCAGCCGCGGCGCCGCGAAGCTGCAGTCGATCGCGTCCGACGCCCAGTTGGCCAAGGCCGGCATGGACGTGCAGAGCGGCACCGTCATCGCCAAGCTCGGGATGCAGGAAGGCGCCGACACCTACACCGTCCGCGTCCCCAAGGCCCAGGGCACCTATCTGGTCCACGTGTACGAGCCGGAAAGCACCGACGTGCTGCGCGCCGGCGCCGACCGTCACCACGCCCTCGCCGGCTCCAGCCTGCGTTTCGACGTCGACTTCAGCCAGGCCGGCAAGCGTTCGTCGGCACTGCAGGCCGAAGCCCTGCTGGTCGCACCCGACGGCCGCAGCTGGCCGGTGGCGATGGCCGCGGACGGCGCCGGTGGTCTGACCGCCAAGGTCAAGCTGCCCACGAACGTCGGCACCGCCCCGGGCCTGTGGGAACTGCAAGTGTTCGCCGACGCCGGCGGCATCCAGCGCGACGCGCGCACCGCGTTCGCGGTGTCGGCGCCGACCGCCCGCTTCAACGGCGTGTTCGCGTTCAACGCCAGGACCATGCGCATGGCGCTGCCGGTGCAGGCCGGTTCGCCGGGCCGCTACGAAGCCCGTGGCACGCTGTTCGCCACCGCGCCGGACGGCGTGCTGCGCCCGGTGTCGGAAGCGCACAGCGCCGCGTGGATGAAGCGCGGCAACGGCATGCTGGTGCTGCAGTTCGATCGCAGCCACCTGCCGCAGGGCTACGGCGCGCCGTTCGAAGTGCGTCAGCTCGAACTGAACGACCAGTCGCGCATGGCGCCGCTGGAAAGCCGCGAAAGCGCGGGCCGCGCCCGCTGAGGCACGGTTCGCAGGCAGCAACACCGACAAGGGGCCGAAAGGCCCCTTGTCGTTTCCGGACGTCTCGCTGCAAGCAGGAGTAGCGCTGCGCAGGCCTCGGCATCTGCCAGGGATCCTGGCGAGCCGGCTGAATGGCCGGAGAGCATCCCACTCGCCTCTCGTACAAATACACCCGGACGAACCCGAGCCTGCATCGAAGCCAGCAACACCCCTGTGGGAGCGACGGAAGTCGCGACGCTTTCCGAGGAGAGGGATCTGCCACTCACCTGTTGGAATCCCGCAGCCACTCGCGACTTCCGTCGCTCCCACAGGGCTCCGATGACGGATCAGGCGGCGCTGCCGATGCCATCGGAAGATGTCGAACGGGCGCTCAGTCGTCCGACGGTGGCCGGTTCACGACGCCGTGCGGCACATGCCCGGCAGCGACGTGTTCGCGCGCGGAGTCGATGTTGTGCGGCGAATCGTCGAAAAAGATGTCGGCACCGAACGCCTGCAGAAACGGCCCCTTCGGCCGGCCGCCGAGAAACAGCGCCTCGTCGAGACGGATCCCCCACTCGCGCAGGGTGCGGATCACGCGTTCGTGGGCCGGCGCCGAACGCGCGGTCACCAGCGCGGTGCGGATCGGACAGGTTTCGATCGGATAAGCCACCTGCAACCGGTGCAGGGCGTCGAGGAAGGCCCGGAACGGCCCGCCCGACAGCGGCTCGTGCGCGCGTTCGCGCTCGTGGCGGGCGAAGGCTTCCAGACCGCCCTCGCGCGAGACCCGCTCGCTCTCGTCGCCGAACAGCACCGCGTCGCCGTCGAAGGCGATGCGGATCTGTTCGCGCCACACGCCGTCGCCCGAAGGTACGACCGCCGGCGCCGGCAGCAAGGTCGCCGCGGCGATGCCGTGCTCCAGCGCGCGACGCACGGCCTCGGCATCCGCCGAGAGGAACAGATGCGCGCCGAACGGCTTGATGTAGGGCCAGGTCGGTGCGCCGGAGGTGAACGTCGCGCGCCGGATTTCCAGCCCGTGGTGCTGGATCGAATTGAACACGCGCAGGCCGGTATCGGACGAATTGCGCGACAGTAGGATCACTTCCACCCGCGGCACCCGATCCGCCGCCGCACCTTCGTCCGCGGCGACGTTCAGCGCCAGCAGCTTGCGCACCAGCGGGAACGCGATGCCCGGCGCCAGCACTTCGTCCTCGCGGCTGCGCTGATAGGCGGCGAACGCATCCACGCCTTCGCGCTCGAACAGCGCATGGCTTTCTTCCAGGTCGAACAGGGCCCGGGACGAAATGGCGATGACGAGGGGTTGCGGGACATCGACAGCGTTCATGCCGGTAGTGTGCAGGAAGAGTGCCTCGGGATGTGCGACGTACGATACGCTCTGCGCCAACGTCCGCATGGAAGTCGCCATGGCCCGCTCTCCCGCCACGCTGGCCGAGCAGGAACGACGGCTCCGCAGCATCGGCGAATCCCGCATGCTCGCTGGCCTGCTGCCCGGTTCGCTGCTGATCGCGGTGGCGGCATTCGCCGGCTTTCGCCACGCGGACGACCAGACCCTCGAAGTGCTGTGCCTGTTCGTCGGCGGCTGTTCGGTACTGGTCGCCTTCGCGGCATGGACCTCCGCGACGCACCTGCGCCATGCCGCCGCCGGAACGCGCCGCGGCCGTCGGATGCCGGCGACGCTGCGCCTGCGCGAGGAGGACGACGACGGGGCCGCGCCCCACGGCATCGTCACGCTGCACGCCGATCCGCGCGGGTGGGACATGGCGTTCGCGACCTCGCCCGACTGGACGCCGGAGGCAGGCAGCCACGAGGTCGAGGCCGTCATGCTGTCCGATGTGCCGTGGCCGGTGCTCGTGTACTGCGGCGAGGGTCTGCTGTGGCCACGACAGACACCGCGGCGCGTATCGCGGAGCGTGAAGTAGAGCGCTAGGCGCGTCCCTGCAGGTGCCGGGCCTGGCGCGACGGCGTGTGGCCCTTCTTCTTCGGCATGGGCAGCGGCAATGCCGCATCCGGGTCCTCGAAGGACAATCGCGAACGCCCGCCCTGTCCGCGGTAATCGTCGATGAGCGCCTGGTTGGCGACACCTTCGTCCAAGCCGCCCTCGTTCGTCAGGAAGTTCTGCAGCAGATGGACCATGCGTTCGTGGGCGATGGCGTGGGTCTGTCCGATGCCGGCATACAGCCAGTCGCTGAACGCCAGGAACCGACGAAAGGGCGCGTCAGCCAGCAGCAGCGGCAACGTGCGCGGATATCGACCGGAATTCGCGATCATGTCCCAGTAGCGCGAGAAGCGGGAGAGCCGCTGCATCGTCGCGAAATCGATGACGTCGGTGCAGAGGATGTTGTACGGCGGATCGGGATTGAAACGGAGATCGTGCGCCTGCGTGTGGCGGGCGATCGGCGCGCCGCGCAGTCGCTTGAGGATGCCGAACTGGATCTCGTGCGGCGCCAGCGCCACCAGCCGGTCGAACCCGCGCGCGAAGCTCTCCACGCTTTCGCCGGGCAGGCCGGCGATCAGATCCACATGCAGATGCGCCTTCGAGTGCGCGCGCAGCCACTGCAGATTCGCGGCGGCCTTGTCGTCGTTCTGGCGACGCGAGATCCGGGTCTGCACCTCGGGATCGAAGGTCTGGATGCCGATCTCGAACTGCAGCGTGCCTTCGGGGAATTTCGCGATGGCGCCCTTCAGCCGGTCCGGCAGGTGATCGGGAATCAGCTCGAAATGCACGAACGGCGGATCCTCGGGCGCGGCATCGAGCTTGCCGAGGAAGAAATCGAGGATCGCCAGCGAGGTGTCGACCTTGAGATTGAAGGTGCGATCGACGAACTTGAACTGGCGCACGCCGCGCGCGTACAGCGCGTCCAGCGATGCGAGGAAACGCGTCAGCTCGAACGGCCAGGCGGTCTTGTCCAGCGACGACAGGCAGAACTCGCACTTGAAGGGACAGCCGCGCGAAGCCTCGACGTAGAGATGCCGCTGGCGCACGTCCTCGTCGGTGTATTCGTCGTAGGGCAGCACCAGATCCTTCAGCTCGGCCTGCCGTCCCGGGATAACCCGCGCATGCGGCGCCTCGCCGGCCAGCAATTGCCCCGCCACTTCGGCGAAGGTCACGTCGCCCCAGCCGGTGATCACGTAATCGGCGAGCGCGCAGATCCGCTGTTCACCGACCTCGTAGCTCACTTCCGGGCCGCCAAGCACGATCGACAGCTCCGGCGCGACCGCCTTCAGCTGCGCCACCAGCCGCGTGCTCTCCTCCACGTTCCAGATGTAGACCCCGAGCCCGAGGATGCGCGGGCGCTTGGCGAGGATCTTCTCGACGATCTCCTCGGTCTTCTGCCCGATCACGAACTCCGCGATCTCCGAGCGCTCGCGCAGATCGCCCAGATTCGCCCGCAGATACCGCAGCCCCAGCGAGGCATGCGAATAGCGGGCGTTGAGGGTGGAGAGGAGGATGTCGGTCATCCGGGGATTGTATCTTCAGCCCGGCCGGACCGGCGGTGGCGGGACGACAGATGAGCGCTGCCGTCTCGCCGTCTGGCCTATACCATGCGCAGGGTCGGAGTGGAGAACTGCCTCAGGATATCCAGGTGCACGTCCATTCTCAGCTTTCTAAGATGATCGAGTGACGCGCGCCCTCCCAAAGCCAGCAACGGCTCGAAACCGTAGACCTCATCGGCGTTCAATGCGCCAAGCGTTTCGAGCGCGCGGGAGAACAACGGAACATCGTCTTCGTCGGTGAAGTCGAAATCTTCCGGATTCGAAATCGCGAAAAAGGAGCGAACGGACTTTTCGCCGTCGGCCCTGGACGCGGGCGAACGGCGTTCCGTCATCAGCAACCCGGAAATGCAGTACACGCTCAACACACGCCCGCTCTCCGGCTCGAAGGCATACAGATCTCCGAATGCCGTTCTCGCGAAGACATGAAGCGCTTTTCCATCCCAATCGGGGATGCCACGGGTCCAGTCCTGCGCACGCCCGACATGGTCCTCGGGATCGACCATCCAGAACAGACCGCCACCAAAGCAGGCGAATCCGCAGGATCTCCAGAAAGACAGGAGACATTCCGGGAGAATGCCGCCGTACTTCGCGAATCTGTCATCCGGCACGGGACGGCTCGAGTTCGGCGCACCGAACTCTTCGACGAACAGAGAAAAAAACTCATCCATCATGGTCGCGTCTACCATTTGCCATTGATCGAAAGTCTAACATTCATCTTGCTCGATCCGTATCCGTTCGCCATCGCCGTTCTCGCCCACTGATCGATCGCTCCCAATCGCCCGTTCCAGCTCGCGCCGATCGCGGAATTCACATTCGACAGACCCATACGCACCGGCAAGGGGCTCAACCAGCCTCCCGCCACCATATCCGGCTCATGCAGTGCAGCCAAGGTCGATCTGATGTCCGCAGCGCGAGCGGTGGCAGCCTTCTTGGCCTGGGCCACCGGCATGCCGTCGTTGACCATCTCCTTGAAGATCTTGCTGCGCATTTCCTTCTCGAACGCTCTGGCGAACTGCTCCTGGGCCTTCTTGGCGGCGGGATTCCGCCCGAGATCGATATATGCCTGCCGCGCCTTCAGATACTGCTCGACGCTCAATCGGTTGATGGCGTCCTGCTGGGCATTCAATTGTTTGGCGTATTCGGTGAGATAAGCGCGTCTCTCCGATGCGGACATGTGTTGTAGAGCCGGGCCATCCAACGGAGTGAAGGGCTTCACATTCACTGTTTCCAGAACGACCGGCTTGCCGGCGCTTTTGCCGCCATTGGCCGCCAAAGACGCTTTCATCGTCGGCAGTTGGCTGCCCAAGTCTTTCGCAAGCCCTTGCAGCGCCGCCTGATCCAGCGCGACACCGTCGATGATCAGGCTACCGCCGCCCGCTTCGACATGATTCGTTGCGAGCATTTTGGAGGCGGCTCTCGTCGCCCCGACCCTCAGCGCAATACCCAGCGCCATGACCGGAATGTCCGCGACCAGGCCGGCGATCGAAGCACGATTGATGGCGCTTTCGACCTGGCGCATCAATCCCTGCTCCTTGATCTGAAGATTGCCCGGAAGCAGACTGTCCGAAGCCCTCAACGAGTTGACCTCCTGTGCGACCAGTCTTTCCCGAGTAGCGTTGTAGACCTGATCGGAATAGAAGCGGATTCCCGCAGGCCCGATGGCAGCCATCACCTCGCTCCTGCTCACGCCTGCCCGGGCCACGCTGTCGAGATATTGTTCCGACTGCGCACGCGCGTAGGTGAGATCGACGGCGTCTGCACCGGAATTGATCTGTTGCATGAGATTGATGCCCACATCGACATCGAAGTATCCGCCGCTGATCCGGATCGCATCCGCCAACCTGTCCTTGAGCGTCATCGCCGGGTCGAATACGGCCGCAAGCTGCATATCGCCGTCCAGGAACGAATCCGCCTTCCTCAAGAGCGCCTTCAGCGCCTCGTGCCGGTCGAATTCCTCGTAAGTGACCGCGCCGTATGCGGACGAGAACTCATTGTCGAGCGCGTCGCGGTCGAATACGCGGGTGCCGGAAGAAGGTTCTGCGCGCGGCGCCCCCGAAATGGCTTCCAGTACCGATACCAGATCATCGAGCGTCAACAGACCGGCGTCGGACTGATCGGACGACAGGGACATCATCGAGAGGCTGGCCTGACGCTGCGGCTCCAGGCTGCGCAGATACGCCTCGATCCGCCGCGTTTCCCTGGCGTATTCGATCCCGTTCACCGCTGCGTTGCCGGTCGCGGTACCGATCGCGTTCGCCGCAAGACCGAGGTAATCCACCCTGTCGTCGAAGCCGAACGCGCGACGCGTGTGCAACCCGATGACACCGCCGATCAATGCTGAGCCAAGATCGGTACCAAAATTCGCCATCGGGTCGAAGCGCGCCGCCTCGAAATCGGGCTGAAGGCCGAAGCGATCGGCGACCGCGCTGGTGACGACCGCGGAGACGGCACTCGCAGCGACGCTGCGCCAACTGAAGGACGTATTCCGGACGCCTGCCGCCCTGTTGGCCGCATAGCCTGCGACGTTGCCGACGACCGCACTCGCGGCAGCCCTGGCGTAGTCGCTGCCGCCCAGCGCGCCCGCGATGCCGCCGGTCATCCCGGCCGATCCCGCGAATGACACGGTGCCCGCCGTGAGCCCGCTGGCGATCGCGGTCCGCCAGCTGAAGCTGCTCACCCCCGTCAGACTGCCGATCGCCTGACTGGCGACGCTCCCCACGAACGAACCTATTCCTGCCGATATCGCCAACGTCGCACCCAAGCCGGCGGATGCTGCGAAACTGCCGACCGCGACGCCCAATGTGCTCACGCCGGCCGCAGCGCCTCCTGCCAGCGCGCTGGCCCCGACTGCAGACGTGGTCGCAGCTGCGCCGGTCGCCGTCGTTCCGGTCACGCCCATCGCCCCCGCCGCCGCACCCGCCGTATACACCGTCACCACCACCGCGATCACGACGATCAGGATGGTCGCCAGCACGTTGCAGTTCTGCTTCGGCGGCGGCGTGATGAAGGGCAGACCCGGCGTGGTCGAGCCGATGGCTTCGGCCGGGTTGTAGGGCTTGAAGGTGCCGGCGTCGTTGGCGTTGACGTTCACCTGCGGCGTGTTGAGCTGGGTGCCCGCGGTGAGCGGGGCATCCGGGTTCGACAGGCCGTTGGCGTCCGCCAGCACGTACCACAGGCTGCTGTTGCCGTAGACGCGCTGCGCGAGCGACTGCAGGGTCTCGCCCTGCAGCGCCACGGTGGTGCCGCCGCCCGCGGCGTAGTTGCCGCGGCCGTTGAGGGTCTGGATCTGCGGCGTGTTGTAGACGTAATGGTTGTTGCGGATCTGACCGCCTTCGCGCAGTTCGGCCTGCTGCTGGCCGGCGGCATGCACGAACTGATAGTTGTCGCGGGCGCCGGTCGTATCCGGTGTCTGCGTGAACACGTTGTTGTGGATCGTGCCCTCGCGGCGGGTCTGCACGCGGCCGTCGCCGTTGTAGCTGTAGGCGCGCACGCGGTCGTCGATCGCGGTCTGGTACTCGGTGTGCTCGACCTGTTTCGTCAGGCGACCGAAGGCATCGTAGGTCAGCGTGTTGGTGGTCGGCTTGTAGCTGGTGTTGGTGCTGCTGCCCGCGACCGTCTTCTCCTGATACGTCTCCCAGCCCTCGTAGCTGCTGGTGAAGGTATGGATCGCGGCGTTCATGGTGGCCGACCAGTAACGGTAGATGCGCACGCGCCCCAGCGCGTCGTAGCCGCTGTTCTCGTTCGCGTCGGTGTATTGCACCCAGTTGTCGGGCGCCAACAGATTGATGTCCGTGCGTTCGGCGTTCTCGTCGAAGGTGCCCGGCTCGCGCCAGTGGATGCCTGCCAGTCCGCCCTCGCGTCGGCGCGTCACATGCACCGCGAGGCGACCGTCCGCGTCGTAATGGAAGATTTCGGCATCGGACAGCCAGCCCGCGACGCTCATCGGCGCATGCAGCGGGTAGCCTTCGCCATCCAGCGGAGAAGCGACTTCGGTACCGTTCTGGTAGAAGCTGTAGGTCCTGTCCAGTTGGTTCAGCGCATCGTAGGTGTACAGCTTCGAGATGCCGCCGAACTCGAAATTCACCGGGTCCAGATATTCGGCATGGAACTCGTACTGCTTGCGACCGCGCAGGTCGTAGGTGGTGCGATACACGATGTCGTGCTGGCTGGTCTTGAGCAACCGACCGACCACCTGGCCCACGGCGTCGTACATCAAACCGTAGGATTCGGCCGGATTCGCCCCGAGTCCGATGTAAGCGCCCGCCGTCCCCGGATCGACCAGGCGGCCGCCGACGAGTTTCAACCGGTTTTCGGCGTCGTAGAGGAACCATTCGTCCTTGATCTGGACCGGCACGCTGGTGGTCGCGGCCCCGATCGGCGCAATGATGATCTCGCCGGTCTCGCCACCGCTCCCGGCCTCACCGGCGCCATCGCCGCCCTTGCCGTCGTCGGGCGCTTCCGCGGCCCCCATGTCGAAGCTGTAGATCCCGCCTTCGGATTCGTCGACAAGCGAGCCACCGCCGCCGAACTTGGTCAGCGTGAACTCACTGTAGACGGACAGGCCCGCGGGATCCGTCGCGGTCACGCGAATCGTGAAGGTCTGGGTCACGGCGCCCGTCGGCATGCCGGAGAATGTCCGGTTCATACCGTTGAACGTCAACCACGCAGGCAGGACGCCCGTACCGCCATTCCGCGTCGCCGTATAGGTCAGTGCGTTGTTGTCCGGATCGAGGAACGCATCGACGGGGAACTGGTATTCGAAATTGGTTCCAGTCTCGGCGAGCTGGTCCTCCAGAGGGATGTTCACGTACGGCGCACCGTTGCCCGACGACGTACCGATCGTGAAGGAGAACGCGACGCTGGCCGCACCGCCGTTGCCGTCGCTGGCGCCGTAGGTGACCGTCCAGGTGCCCGTCGTCGTCGGCGTCCCGCTGATGATGCGCGTGGCGGCGTCGAAGTTCAGTCCGCTCGGCAAGCCGCTGATGCTGTAGGTCAGGGAATCGCCGTCGGCGTCGGTGAACACCGGAAGCGTCCGCGACAGAAAGGTGCCGAGCGTGCCCGTCTGCGTCTGCACGGCCGGCGCGACCGGCGCGTGATTGCTCGATGTCGTGAAGGTGATGCGGATATCGCCATCGGCGGGATCGTTCGCCGCGCCGATGAACTCATCGTCCACGTCGGCATTCAGTCCACGCCCGTCCTCGGCGACGATCCGCAGCATGATCGGCACGGTCTGGTTCGCAGGCGCCACGCCGCTGAAGGTCCGCGTGGCGGCGTCGTAGTTCATCCACGCCGGCAAGGGCAGATAGTTCACGTAAAAGCCGACCGGATCCCCCTCGATGCCCTGTTCGATCAGGCTCGGCCGCAGACTCACGGGATCGCCATCGGGATCGGTGAACAGGCCAGCCGGCAACGTGAAGCTGAAGGTCTGGCCACGCGGCAACGCTTGATCCGGCAACGGGACGCCCGTCCTCACGGGGGCGCTGTCGGCGGCGACCGTGACCGAGAAGTTTTTCGTACCGGAGAGGCCGGCGGCATCGGCGGCACGCACACTGAAGGCGAACGTGCCGACCGGCGGCATCGTACCGGCGATCCTGGAGAAGGTGACGGTTCCCGCCGCGTGGTTGACCGTCATCTTCAGCCAGCCCGGCAACGGCGAGCCCACCGGCGTCTGCAGGGTCAGGTCGAGCGCATCCTGCTCGGGGTCGTTGAAGAACGCGGTGATCGGGAAGGTCTGACTGAAATTGTCGAGCTGCCGCAAGGACAGCGTCTGCATGCCCGCGGTCGCCGCAGGCGCACGATTGGCGAACACCCGGACCGCAAGGATGGTCGTGACGGCCGCGCCGTCCACATCGGTGGCGGTCAGCCGGACGTTGTAGACGCGCCCGTCGACTTCGCTCGTCGGGACGTTGCCGTCGAACAGGATCTGCGGCGTCGCCTGATCGTGCAGATACTGGAACGACAGCCAGGCGGGCAAGGCAGTGCCGTCGGCCAGTTCGGCGGCGACCTGCAGTCGATCGCCGTCGACATCGGAAAACACCTGCGGCAGATCGCGGGTCCACTGGAACTGGCGGCCGAGGATGGCATCCACCGGCGCGGGCGTCGCCACGATGGTCGGCGCCGAATTCGGCGCATGGGTGATGTTGAACTGCTGGACCGCGGTCGCGCCCAACTGATCGGTGGCGCGCAGGCGCAGCACGAAGGTGGCCGATCCCTGCGGTGTGCCGCTGAGGCGGATCACGCCAGGCGTTCCGGTATCGACGCTGACCCACGTCGGCAGACCGTTCTCGATGAGCAGACTCAGCACGTCGCCCACGTCGGCATCGCGGAAATACTGCGTGGCGACCAGATCCATGGCCCACGGCTGCCCGCTCTTCGCGCGCACCGCGATATCGCCGGATGCGATGCGAACCGGTGCGGTATTGGTGCGCACCCGCACCGTGAAGGTGGTGCTCACGGTGTTGCCGGGATTGCCGGTCTCGGTCGCGGTCAACCGCACCACGATGTCCTGGTCCGTGAGGTTCGCCGGCGGATTGGCGACGAACACGACCTCGCCGGTCACCGGATCGTGTGCCGCCTGCAGCCAGGACGGCAATGCGCTGCCGTCGCCGCGGGCGATGCCGAGTGTCAGCGCGTTCTGCTCGGCATCGCGGAAGATGTCGCTGAACAGCAGGCGGAACTCCGACGTCATGCCCTTGCGGACGGTGCGATCGTCGACGGGACGGGCCACCACCGGCGCGCTGTTGACGACCGGAATGCCGTCGACGTTGGGCCCGAAACCGGAGGCCGCGCGCACGTGACGACGGTTGCCGTTGGCGTCGTATTCGGTGATCAGGTCGAAAATGCGCTTGTTGGCGTTCAGATCGTCCTGGACGACGCGCTCGACCCGGTTGTGGCTGTCGTAGGTCGTGCGCGTGCGGGTACGCACCTGCAGGCCATAGGTGTCGGTGGTGGTCACCTCTTCCAGGGTCTTGTTGCCGGCCGCATCGTATTCGTAGCGGTAGATCGTCGCGCCTTCGACGATTTCGCGGATGCGACCGTTGGCGAAGTAGCTGACCTTGCGATCGGCCGCGGGCGCGCCGATGGGCAGACCGAGGGACTGTCCGCCCGCACCGGTCTCGCGGCGCAACTGGCCGGACTCGCCGTTGTATTCGTAATCGCTGTCGCGGCCGCTGAGATTGTTGTGATCGATCAGGCGACCGAAGACATCGTAATTCCAGCTCGACTCATCGAGGCGGACGGTTTCGCTCTCGCGATCGACATAGGTCGGCGCATTCGCCGCCAGCGACAGCGCATTGCGCTCCAGCGTCTTGCGCGCGGCGGCGTCGTAGGCGTACTCCATCACCACGCCCATCTGCGTCTCGCTGCGGATCAGCTGGCCGCGGCTGTCGTAGTCGTACTTCGATGCAAACGTGTAGGGATTGGTGACACGGATACGATCGCCGTTTTCGTTCAGCGTGTAAACCTGCATCGCCCACTTGCCGCGGGTCGCGCCGTCGGCCATCGGCATGTAGTCGCCGATGGCCACGACCCGACCCGCACGGTCGTATTCCTTGAACGTTAGATAGCCGAGCGCGTTCTGTGTCGCGCGCTGGTTGCCGAAGGCGTCGTAAGCGAATCGGGTCGCGTTGCCGTACGCGTCCTTCGACGCCACCATGCGCCCGGTGGCGTCGTACTCGGTGGTGCGCAGATTGCCGTTGGCGTCGCGGGTCGCGACCAGACGGCCCAGCGCGTCGTAATAGCGCAGGTTCTCCGGGCGTCGCCATTCGCTGACGCCGTTCTCGCCCACCACCTTCACCAGCGGCCGGATCTCGCGCACCAGCTGATCGAGACTGTTGTATTCGTAATCCGTCTGATAGCCGCGGGTATCGACGATCCGCAGCACGTTGCCCCAGCGGTCGACGGTCTGGGTCAGGGTGCTGGTGGTCGTGACCTCGGCGGTGTGCGACGGCAGGATCACCTGCAGCGTGCGGCCGAGCTTGTCGACGCGGGTGCGCGTGATCGCATCCACCACCGTGTCCACGCCGCCCGTGGTCGACAGAAAGGCGCGCTGCTTCGCGTAGACCTGGTGCCCGGCGAGGTTGTAGCCGAACTCGCGCATGGCGCCGCTCTCGTTCGAGCCGGTCATGCGTCCGGCGGCATCATAGGTGTAAAGCAGCGTGCCGCTGAGGCCCTGCATCGTCTTCGTGGCGATCTCGCCGAAGGCGTTGTAGGTCACGGTCTCGCCGGTATCGACCACGGTGCCCTGGGCGACGCCGTTGAGCAGCAGATCGCGGGTCGTGAGCGTGGTCTTCTGGCGCCCGGTCTTGTCGTAGGTGTTGACGATCTGCACGGTCGCGCTGCGGCCGCCGTTGCCGGTCAGGGTGTAGCGCACCCCGGTGACGTTGTCGGCGGCATCGAAGCTGCGGGTGACCACCGCGCCCTCGCCGTCGCGCATCCACACCGCCCGCCCCTGGTAGTCGTAGCGCATCCGCTGGATCTGGTCGCGGGCGTCGTCGGGAATCGGCGTCGAGCCCTCGGGCCTGCCGTTGGCGAAACGCCGCACTTCGACCGCATTGCCGAAGGCGTCGTACGCCATCGTGGTGTAGGGCGAACGCTCTTCGTACAGCAGCGGTGAGTTCAGATCCTGGCTCGTGCTGCTGCCGAGCATCGCATCCATGCTCTGTCCGACGACGCGGCGCAGCGGTTCCTGCACCGATTTGACGCGGCCGAGCGCATCGTAGGTGGTGAGGGTGGTGCCGGTCTCGTCGACGAGCGAGGTCACGCGGCCTTCGCCGTCGTAGCCGAAGGTCGAGGTCACGTCGCGGCTGCCGGTGCTGCCGTCGGGCCGGCGGTATTGGCGCACCGAGGTCTCGGTCGCCTTGCGCCCGACCGCATCGTAGGTCCAGCGGGTGATGCGGTCGGCGCCGATGGTGGCATCGCCGGGCGCAGGCACGCCCGGGCGCACGGCGACATCGGGCATCTGGGTCAGCGCACGCGCGTACTCGACCGTCTTCGTCGCTTCGCCGGTCGCGTTGTACTCGGTTTCGGTGACGTAACCCAGCGGGTCCACGGTCAGCGTGTTGCGGCCGAGCGCGTCGTAGTAACGATACGCCGTCGCCCACTGCTCGCTGCCGCTGCCGGGCACGCCTTCGAGCAGCGTCGATGTCGTCACCTGGTCGCCGTAGGCGTTGTAGCCGTAGGTGGTGGTCGGCGTACCCGTCGCGCTCACGCCGCTGCCGGTGAGGTAGGCGACCGTGGACAGTTCGACCTTCGTCTTCAGTCCGCGCGCGTCGTACTGGGTGATGACGCTGCGATCGTCGACACTCGCCGCGGGCGTGCCGCCCGCCTGCATCTGCGCGAGCGAGATCGGCTGCGATTCGCTCCAGCCGGCGATGTTGCCGAGTGCGTTGGCATGACGGCGAACGAGGGTCTGTTCGCCGTAGGTGTTGTAGGCGTACGTGGTGACCTGGCGTTCCTGATCGATCTCGTGGACCAATCGGCCCAGCGCGTCGTAAACCCGATGACTGTAGTGGCCGCGCGTGTCCTTCTGCACCACCGCCTGACCGAGCGCGTCGTAGACGATCTCGATCGCGGGGCGGGTGCCGGTGAGGGCGATCACGCCGGTCGACGGGTCGACCGCGCCCGGGTCGGCGAAGACGGTGCGGATCTGATGGCCGCGACTGTCGTATTCGTATTCGGTGGTTCGCCGCTCGCTCGCGACCGGCGCGCCGGCGTCTTCGGTCTTGGACAGCAGATTGCCGATGCCGTCGTAGGCGTAGAGCGTGGTGAGCGATCGGGTATCGAGCGACAGGCTGCCGTCGGCGGCGACCCGCGCGATCTGCATCGGCGGGCCGGATTCGGAGATCCGGTTGCCGGCGGCATCGTACTGGTATGCCCAGATCTTGAAATTGCGGTCGCTGTAGGTGCTCAAACGGCCGGCACCGTCGTATCCGTAGGTTTCGGTGTGGTTGGTCGCATCCTTGACCTGGAACAGGCGACCGGCCGCATCATGGACGGATACTGTCCGGCGGATATCGACGGCGGACTGGGTGTTCGCCCATGCGGACAGACCCGACAGGGAGGTCGTCGCCACGGGCGGGCGCTGTCCGTAGGCGATGGCGTCCGTGACCCGGCCGGCGCCGTCGTAGCGGGTTTCCGTCAACGCACCGGTGGCGTCGAGCACGAAGCGCTGGCGGCCCGCGCTGTCGTACACGAAACGAGTCGCGCGTGATTCCACGGAAGACAGCGCGGCAGTCAGTTCGTTCTCGGTATCGGTCGGATCGAAGGCGACCATCGCCCCGTACTGCAGGGTCGACACCACGCGACCGGCCGCGTCGTAGCGCGTTTCGGCGACCGTTCCCACGCCGGTGGCGGCGCGGGTCACGCTGAAGCGCACGCGTCCCGCAGCATCGTGCACGCTGTACGCGCTGCGCGCGGTGCCGATGTTGGCGGCGACGAAGGTCGAGAAATCCGACTCGAGCGCGGTGCCCGCGAGCAGTTTCGCGCGCAGGGCCGCGTTCACGCTCATCGTGACCGCGAACGCGCGCGACAGCGACACCCGGCCCGCCTGATCGTAGGTGGTCTGGGCCAGCGTGCCGGCACCGGTGAGCGTGTAGCGCAGACGGCCGGCGGCATCGTGAACGAAGTATTCGACCTGATCGGCGGCGTTGTCGACGAGCATCGTCGCGAGCTGCGTCGTGCTCGTGCTGTCGCCGACCAGCGCGGGGTTCACCGTGGTCGCGTAACGGACGCGGGCGACCATGCGACCGGCACCGTCGTAATGCGTGCGCACGACCGCCCCGACCGCATCGACGGTGAACACCGCCTGCCCGGCCGCGTCGTAAACCTGGCGGACCCGCATGTCCTTCGCGTCCGCCGCAACGGCGACATCGGCCACGGTCGCGGTGCCCGCACGCAGGCGGTCGCGCAGCGTGGTCGTCAGCGTCGCCTTCTGCACATGGCGGCGTTCGACGACGGCGCGGCCCGCGCTGTCGTACGCGAAGGCGATGACGCCGCCCATGCCATCGACGGTCAACGCGACGCGTCCGTCGCGGTCGTGGACGGTGTAGACCGTCTCGTCCATCGCGTCGTTGCGCAGTGACTGCGCGAGGATCAGATTCGAGACGTCCGATTCGGTCGGCGCCGCCGGCAAACCGGCGATGTTCGCCAGCGCACCGTAGCTGCGCGTCATCGTGGTCCGACCGGCAGCATCGTAGGCGAGTTCGGCGATGCCGCCCGCGCCATCGACGCTGAAGCGCAGGCGGTTCGCGGCATCGTAGCTGTAGCGGGTCACGCGACCGCTGGCGTCGGTGCGGCGGGTGACGTTGTCGTTCGCGTCGTAATCGTAGGTGGTGACGAGATTCAGCGTATCGGGATCGACGGTCTCCGTGGTGCGCCGACCCAGCGCATCGTAGCCGTAGCGCACGGTGCGCGCGGCGGCGGTGCCTGCGCCTTCGGTCATCGTCAACTGGCGGCCGTCGCGGTCCCAGGTCCAGGTCGTGCGCAGGGCGAGGCCGTTCGGATCGGCGATGCTGTCGGTGAGGTTGCCCTTGCGATCGTGGATCAGGCGCGTCGCGCGCCCGCTCGCGTCGACGATGTCGGTGACGCGACCCTGACCGTCGTAGGTCGTGGTCGTGGTCAGCGCCAGGCCGGCCGGATCCTCGATCCGGCGCAGCATGCGGCCCGCGGCATCGTAGCGATACTCGACCCGGCGCTGCGAACCGTCGACCGTGGCGACGAGCAGCCCGCGCGCATCGTAATCGCGATGGTCGATGCGTCCCAGCGGATCGATCACATCGACGACCTGACCGTCCTTGTCGTAGGTCGTGGTCGTGGTGGCGGTGCTGCCGTCCGGCAGCGTCTGCGCGACCGTCAAGATCTGACCGAAACGGTTGTGCTGGGTGGTCACGCGCACGTTCTCGGGCGTGATCGTGACCATGCTGCGCGCGTTGTCGCTGTATTCGTAGCGGGTGGTCCGGCCGGTCGCGTCGGTCAGCTCGATCGTGCGCCCGAACGCATCGTAGGCCATTCCGACGACCTCGTTGCGGCCGCTGACATTGTTCGCCGTCTGCGACACCAGCCGCCCGAGGCGGTCGTAAGCCAGCGTGATCGTGTTGTTGCGCGCATCGATCCGGGTCGTGACCCGACCGAAGGCATCGTGGATCGCGCCGATGCTGCGGCTGAGCGCGTTGCCGGACTCGGTCTGGCCGGTCAGCAGCCCGCGCGTATCGTACGTATGGGTGACGGTGCGACGGACGGTGCCGTTCGCTTCGAGATCCTGCTGCGTCCACAGCTGGCCGAATGCGGTGTAGGCGTACAGCGTGCGGTAGCCCTCGGCATCGGTCCGCTCGCTCAACAGGCCGCGGGTGTCGTAGCGGAACTGCGCGCGGCTGTCGGCACCACCGAAGGTCAGCGCCGAGATCGCCGACTGCGCGCTGGCCCGGCTGCCCGGGACCGCAAGCGTGATCCTGCCGGTGTAGGCGATGCTGTCGACGACTTCGCCGAACGTGCTGTAGCGGGTCTCGACGACTTCGCCCTTCGCGTTCTGGATGTCGTTGCCGTCGTGCATGCCGCGGACCACGAAGGTTTCGCGGCCGGCGGCATCGTGGAAATACCAGGTCTTGTTGCCCGCGGCATCGATGCTTTCGATGCGGCGACCGACGAGGTCGTAGCTGTGGCGCACGCCGTACTGCGCGTAGATCGCATCGATCTCCGCCTCGGTCATGCCGGGCAGCAGATGGGTGGAGCCCTGCCCCGACAGTTCGCCGATCAGATTGCCGAACACGTCGTAGCGGAGATTGCCTTCGCGGATTTCGCTGGTGGCGTGCGCCGACTGCGTCTTCACCAGACGGCCGGCATCGTCGTAGAGATAACGCGTGGCGGTGCCTTCGTGGTTCAGCTCGACCGTCAACTGCCCCAACGCGTTGTAGCTGCGACGGGTGGTGCGATAGGCCTCCGCCGGCGGCTGATGCAACGCGGCATTGCGGAGGGTCGTCAGGCTTTCTTCGCCGTTGAGACCGGTGAGCCGCTTGGCGTAGTTTTTCACTTCGCGCAGGTTGTAGGCCTCGTCGTAGGCGAACTCGGTGAGATGGCCTTCCGCGTCGAGCATGCCGATCTGCTGGTTGCGCGCGTTGTAGAACAGGCGTGTGACCTGATCCGCAGCGTCGGGCGCGGAGGGGCGCAACTCCGTCAGGGTTCCGGTGAGCCGGAGCGCCTCGGGCGCGGCGGTGGCGTAACGGAGCGTCCTGACTGCGCGGCCTGCGGCGTCGTATTTGGTCTCGACCAGATATCCCGCGGCGTCGAGCGTTGCGAGCAACCGTCCCTCTGCGTCGTGGAACATCCGGGTCCTGCGGGGCACGACGCTGCTGTCGCCGGGTTTGGCGATGGTCGTCGCGATCAGGCGCGAGGCGCCGTCGTAGGTGTACGTGGTCACCAGACCTGCGGCATCGGTTTCCGTGGCCAGACGACCGGCGCTGTCGTAGCTGCGCAGGAGGCTGCGATCGTTGGCCGCATCCAGATGCACCCAGACATCGGCATCGCCCGGCTTGGGCGAGGTGAGCGAGAACAGCAGCCGGTCCTTGACGACCGTCGTCGCGCCGCCCTTCACCAGCGAGAGCCAGCCGGTGGTGTCGACGCGCGAGGCGTAGGCGACGGTTTCCACCGCACGTCCCATGTCGTCGTAGCGGGTGCGCACCACCGCGCCGGTTTCGTCGACGGTTCCGGTCAGACGGCCAGCGTCGTCGTAGAAGAAATAGCGCATGCCGCCGCTGGCGTCGCGGCTGCCGCGCAGCTGCCCCTTGCCGTCGTAGTAATGGTAGGTGTAGCGGTTCGCGACCGGATTGACGGTGTCGAATTCGGTGACGATGCCGACCTGGCCGGTGCGGGTGTACTGATCGAGACGCAGCAGGCCGCTGTCGAGCGTGGTCCAGACCTGACGGCCGGAATCGGCGTAGGCATAGGTGGTCAGCACGGTGGCGGCGTCGTTGGCGGCAAGCCATGCGGCATGCCCCGAAGGATCGGCGATCGCATCCGGCATCGCGCCGGTGGACGCATCGCGGCTCAGTACGCTCAGCAAACGGCCCATGCCGTCGTAGACGTAGTCCACCACCTCGCTGCCGGCCGGCGGCGCGCCGGCGAGGGTGCGCGACGGTCCGTGCACGGTGATCTTCTGCCGCAGCAGGCCCTGGGCGTCGTAAACGTGGTTGACGATCGACGTCGCCGCATCCAGCACACCGTTGCCGGTGGCGTCGGCGGACACCGCCGCATAGCTCACGGCCTGCGAGAGCCGGCCCTTGCCGTCGTAGTTGTACACGGTAAGCGCGCTGTTCGCGCGGCGCATCGCGGTCGCGTTCGTCGCCCAGGCGCTGAGCGACGCTTCGTCGAGCAGGCCCGTATAGGCCTCGCCGAGATAGCGGCGCTCGCTGGCGACCTGACCGACGCCGTTGCCGCTGGTGGCATACACCAGCTCGCGCACCGCGCCGGTCGCATCGATCTCGAAGCGCAGGCGATTGCGGCTGTCGTACACGTATTTTCTGGACAGCTCTCCGGACGGCGGCGTGTAGGTCGCCTTGCCTTGACCGGGCACCGCCGGGACGGTGTAGCGACTTTCCGTCAGCACCTGATTGGCGGCGTTGTGGGTCCAGGTCACGGTATTGCCGAGCAGGTCGCGCTGCAGCGTGCGGTTGCCGTTGACGTCGTATTCGAACGTCGTGTCCAGCTGCGCCGCGGCACCCGCGAACGGCGCCTGGAACATGCGGGTCAGATTGCCGGCGCTGTCGTAGCGATATTCGGTCTTCCTGCGCAGGCCGTCGATCGCCGGATCGATCACCGCCGTCAGCTGGCGATCGGCGTCGTATTCGTAGGTCCAAGTGCGACCATTGCCGTCGACGACATCGGTCGCGTTGCCGCGATAAGTGAAGGTCGTGGTCTGTGCCGGTGAATCCACGCCGCCGCCGAGCGTCACCGACTTGACCCGATATCCACCACTGCCATCGGCCTCGTAGGCATAGGCGACGGAAACGCCATCGCCGGTGTTGATCGTGGCGATGCGCAGGTCGCTCGCCACCGTACTGACGTAGGTGTAAGCGGTGCGGAAGCGCTTGCCGTCGTTGTTGCCCGGAACCGTCGCATCCCAGGTGTTGTCGCCCGCGTTCTGCGGCGTGAGATCGGTCTGCACCCACGCCAGACGGCCGGAACCGTCGGCGAATTCGTAACCGTAGCTCACCTGCGAACGCAGGACGCCGTTCTCGCGGGTGTGGATCGTCGCCAATTGTCCGGCGCCGTTGTAGCCGAACACGATCGCATCGCCGGCGGCACCGGCGCCATCCACGGCGCGCACTTCGGACACCCGGCCCGCGCCGTCGTAGACGACGTCGTACTGCGCCGGCACGCCGTTGTCGGAACGCAGATCGCGGATCCGCAGCAGCCGCCCCTGCAGGAGGGGGTCGGCATGATTCGCGAACTGCTCCTCGCGCTGCGAACCGCCTTCCACCAGCGTCCAGGTCGCGCTCGCGCCGTCCCAGGTCAAGGTGTCGTGCGCACCGTCGCCGGCGGTGGAGACATAGCGGTTCGCGGTGCCCGACCAGGCGAAGGCGACAGTCTGGCCATCGCCGGTCGTCAACACCATCGTGCTGCCCACCGTATTCAAGGTGTTATTGAGCGAGAGCCTGCGCTCGTAGCCGGTGATCCAGCCGTCCTGGCCCTGGCCGGCGACGGTGCCGCGACTGTTGTAGGTGCGCAGCAGACTGGCACCGAAGCCGCGCACCAGCAGACTCTCGTCGAGATCCTGCACGACCAGATTGCCGGTCGCGAGATTGACGTACTGGCTCGATGCGCCCTGCCCGATCCGACCGCCACCGGCATTGCCGAGTTGCGTCAGCGACGTGTTGAAGAGACCCAGCCCATTACCCGTGTAGACAGCGACCATCTGCGCGATTCCCATGAATGCATCGGATTCTCCGGACGCAGTGGCCCGGGTTTCGCATGCATTCCGCAGTGGGCGCGGACAAGTTTAGGGTCGATTTCCGATTATTTTCGAATCCAGGATTTTTGTCTGTTTCTGCGAAAAAATACCGATTTTCGTGATCCTTTCTCGGCGCGCAATCCGCTTCGATTGATTTATGCGACAACGATTTTCACGCCATGAACGGATGCGCGAAAAAAGTTTTCATTCACGTGATCCTGTTCGTCGCCGTTTTCCGCTTGCCGAAATGCCGTGCGCCGGAAAGATGCTGCAGGCACCAGGCGCATGCATGCGCATCGCCCTTCCGGCGAAGCATCGATGCGGACATCGAATCAGGAAGCGAAGACGTGCGGAGACGCGAACCGGACCGATCGGCCCGGACGGATCGCTCAGGCGACGAACTGCTCGCTGAGGATGCGTTCTTCGAGATTGTGCTCGGGATCGAACAGCAGGGTCACCGTTCGGTCGCGCGATTCGCGGATCGAGACTTCGACCACGTCGCGCACTTCGTGCGAATCGGCGGTGGCGCTGACCGGACGCTTGTAGGGATCGAGCACGCGGAAGCGCACTTCGGTCTCGGCCTTGAGCAGCGCGCCGCGCCAGCGTCGCGGTCGGAACGGCGCGATCGGCGTCAATGCGATCACGCCGCTGCCCAGCGGCAGGATCGGACCGCCGGCGGAATAGTTGTAGGCGGTGCTGCCGGCGGGTGTCGCCACCATCACGCCGTCGCAGATCAGCTCGTCCAGCCGGGTCTGGCCGCTGAGTTCGATCGCGATGTGCGCCGCCTGCCGGGTCTGGCGCAGCAGCGAGACTTCGTTGTACGCCAGCGAGGTCACGCTGGCCCCGGATTCGGTGAGCGCCTGCATCTCCAGCGGACGCAGCTTCGCGGGCTCGGCCGCGGCCAGGCGTTCGAGCAGACCGTCCTGCTCGAACTGGTTCATCAGGAAACCGACGGTGCCGAGCTTCATGCCGTAGACCGGCCGGCCCAGGCCGCCATGACGGTGCAGCGTCTGCAGCATGAAGCCGTCGCCGCCGAGCGCGCAGATCACGTCGGCGGCGTCTGGCGCGTTCTGCCCGTGGCGCGCGGTCATCGCCGCCAGCGCGGCCTGTGCATCCGGCGTGGGGCTGGCGAGGAACGCGATCTTCGGACATGTCGACATGCGTGATTCCCAATCATGATCGTTGACGCGGCGTGATTTCTGTCACGTTCCGCGGTCGATCCGCTCTCTATAGTCGGCGTCCCGCGCGAATGACAACGATACCATCGGCCCTTCGCGCGGGCATCCCCTTCCGGCCGCGCGCCATCCGCGCGTCGACCGGCACATCGATTCATGGAGGAACTCATGTCTGTTGTCAAACCGTTCTGCGTCGCCCTGCTCGCCACCGCCGCGCTCGCATCCGCGCATGCCGCCGACACCACCCGCCCGATGGAAGGCATGGAACCGGCGCCGGGTCTGGAATCCGACTGGCTCGACACACTCGATACACGCATCCCCTCGCCGCTCGCGGCGCACATCGTCGTCAACGACCATCCGATGGGCTCGCAGATCCGCCTGCGCGAAGGCACGTCCGCGATGCCGACGATCTCCTCGAAACTGGCCATCGCCGCCACCGCTTCGGTGAAGGGCATGGATGTCAGCGGCTGGCAGGGCAACGTCGCCTGGTCGACCGCATGGGCCAACGGCGCGCGTTTCGCCTACGTCAAGGCGACCGAAGGCACCGGCTACACCAATCCCTACTTCGCGCAGCAGTACAACGGCTCGTACAACGTCGGCATGATCCGCGGCGCCTACCACTTCGCCCTGCCCGACCGTTCCAGCGGCGCCACCCAGGCCGATTACTTCGTGAACCACGGCGGCGGCTGGTCCGCCGACGGCAAGACCCTGCCGGGCGTCGCCGATCTGGAATACAACCCCTACGGCGCGACCTGCTACGGCCTGAGCAAGAGCGGCATGGCCGCCTGGATCACGTCCTTCAGCAACCGCTATCGCACCCGCACCGGCCGCTATCCGGTGATCTACACCAGCACCAGCTGGTGGACGCAGTGCGTCGGCACCGCGGGCAACTACAGCGCGACCAGCCCGCTGTGGGTGGCCCGCTACTCCACCAGCGTCGGCACGCTGCCGTACGCGTGGACGTACTACACCTTCTGGCAATTCGCCGACTCCGGCATCTTCCCCGGCGACCAGAACGTGTTCAACGGCGCCTACGACCGCCTGCAAGTGCTCGCGCGCGGCTGAGGCCGCACCCGCGCTTGGCCCGAAACGCGAACGGCCCCGGAAAACCGGGGCCGTTCGTGATGCATCGCAGTGATGTGCGGATTGCAGTGGCGCTGCGGCGATCAGCCTTCCGCCGACAGCATCGACAACCGGCGCACCGCGACCGAGGCGGTCGGGTAATCCAGCGACTTCTGCGCGGCGAGTTCGGCCAGCATCGCGAGCGTGAACCGCAGCGAGGCGTCGTCGCGCTCGATCCAGGCCTTGACCTTGGCGTCGGCGTTCGCGCCGGGCGTGTCCAGGACCTGCATCGTGAGCAGCCGCTGCTGGGTCGCGAGTTCGTCGCGCAGCGAGCCGCGTGCGACCGCGTGCCAGCGGCCATCGACCGCGAGCGTATCGATCTGCGCGTACAGCCACGGCAGCTTGAGCGCGTCGCCGAGACGGAAATGCGCCCGCGCCACGTCGACCGGCTTGAGCCTGCGCGCGCGCGCCACTTCGATGATGTCGCAACACCATTCGAGGTACGGCAGCGCGGCCAGCTGCTTCGCCAGCGCTTCGGGCAAGCCCTTCTCCTTCCACTCGGCGAAGCTCGCGTCGTAGGCCGGCCGCATCGCCGCCGGCAGGATGCCGGAACCGGCGCGGATCTCGCGGAAGCCGTCGTGATAGCGCTCCACCGCCGTGGTGATCGCCGGAATCGCGCCGGGGCGGGACAGCAGCCAGCGCGTCATCGAACGCTGCAGATTCCAGATGGTCTGCAGCGCATCGACCTGCACCGACTCGGGCAGCTTGCCGTCGAGCGCGTCGATCTGCGCCCACAGCTCGCGCGCGTCGAGCGTTTCGCGGGTGATGGTGAACGCCTTCGCGACTTCGCCCGGCGAACGGCCGGTGTCTTCGGTCATGCGCAGGGTGAAGGTCGCGCCCATGCGGTTGACCATCGAGTTGGTCACCGCGGTGGCGATGATCTCGCGCTTCAGCCGGTGCTGTTCCATCGACTTCGCGTATTTCTTCTGCAGCGGCGCCGGGAAGTAGCGCACCAGTTCCTTCGACAGGTACGGGTCTTCCGGCACGTCGGAATCGAGCAACTGCTGGAACAGCACGATCTTCGAATACGACAGCAGCACCGACAGCTCCGGCCGGGTCAGGCCGATGCGGCGCGCCTTGCGCTCGGCGATCTCGCTGTCGCTGGGCAGG
Organism: Lysobacter hankyongensis; assembly: GCF_039543145.1. NCBI lineage: Bacteria > Pseudomonadati > Pseudomonadota > Gammaproteobacteria > Lysobacterales > Lysobacteraceae > Lysobacter > Lysobacter hankyongensis. The sequence continues at coordinate 293,572 of NZ_BAABJE010000014.1, forward strand.
AATTCGATCTGGCGATCGAGCAGCCCCTGCGATTCGAGGGTGCGGATGAAATGCTGCTTGGAACCGAGACGCGACAGGCTCATCCGCTGCATCAGGCTCAGCGCCTGGTTCTGGCGGTAGTTGTCGTTGAGCACCAGCGCCGCGACCTCGTCGGTCATCGCCGCCAGCAGCTTGTTGCGCTCGGGCATCGACAGCTTTTTCTTCTGCACTTCGCCGTTGAGCAGGATCTTGATGTTCACCTCGTGGTCCGAGGTGTCGACGCCGGCGGAGTTGTCGATGAAGTCGGTGTTGAGCAGCACGCCATGGAGCGCGGCCTCGATGCGGCCGAGCTGGGTCAGGCCGAGGTTGCCGCCCTCGCCCACCATTTTGCAGCGCAGTTCGCCGCCGTTGACGCGCAGGCCGTTGTTGGCGCGATCGCCGACATCGGCATGGGTTTCGCTCGCGGCCTTGACGTAGGTGCCGATGCCGCCGTTCCACAGCAGGTCGACCGGCGCCTTCAGGATCGCGTTCATCAGTTCCATCGGGCTCATCGCCACGGCGTCGCCGGCGATGCCGAGCGCGGCCTTGATCTGCGGCGACAGCGGAATGGATTTGGCCGAACGCGGATAGACGCCGCCGCCCTTGCTGATCAGGCCCTTGTCGTAATCGTCCCAGCTCGAACGCGGCAGCTTGAACATGCGTTCGCGTTCGCGGAACGAGATCGCCGCGTCCGGATCCGGGTCGAGGAAGATGTGGCGGTGATCGAACGCCGCCAGCAGGCGGATGTGCGTCGACAGCAGCATGCCGTTGCCGAACACGTCGCCGGACATGTCGCCGACGCCGACGCAGGTGAAATCTTCGGTCTGCGAATCGCGGCCGAGGGCGCGGAAGTGGCGCTTGACCGACTCCCAGCCGCCGCGCGCGGTGATGCCCATGCCCTTGTGGTCGTAGCCGACCGAACCGCCCGAGGCGAAGGCGTCGTCGAGCCAGAAACCGTGGGCGTTGGCGATGCCGTTGGCGATGTCCGAGAACGTGGCGGTGCCCTTGTCGGCCGCGACCACGAGATAGGGATCGTCGCCGTCGTGGCGCACCACTTCGTCCGGGGCCACAATCTTGCCGTTCACGATGTTGTCGGTGATGTCGAGCAGGCCGTTGATGAAGCGCTTGTAGCAGGCCACGCCTTCGTTGAACCAGGCATCGCGGTCGACCGACGGATCGGGCAACTGCTTGCAGAAGAAACCGCCCTTCGAGCCGACCGGCACGATGACCGTGTTCTTCACCATCTGCGCCTTCACCAGACCGAGGACTTCGGTGCGGAAGTCTTCGCGGCGATCCGACCAGCGCAGACCGCCGCGCGCGACCGGGCCGAAGCGCAGATGCACGCCTTCGACGCGCGGGCCGCAGACGAAGATTTCGCGGTACGGCCGCGGCTTCGGCAGATCGGGCACCTTCGAGGAATCGAACTTGAAGCTGAGGTAATCGGCCGGACCGCCGTCGGCGCGCAGACCGTCGCGGTAACGACCGCTGCGATAACGGATGTAGTAGTTGGTGCGCAGCGTGGCCTCGATCACGCCGACGAAGCTGCGCAGGATGCGGTCTTCGTCGAGGCTGGACACGCGATCCAGCAGCGCGGTGATCGCATTGCGCGACGCCTCGATCTGCGCTTCGCGCTTCGACGCGCGGGCCGCGATCACCGGCTCCACCGCGGCCAGCACCGCGGCATCGCCGCCGGCCAGTGCGGTCAGCTGGGCGCGGAATTCCACCGCGCCGGCCTGGATGGCGGTCTTGCTTTCGCTGCCGGTCACCGGATCGAAACGCGCTTCGAACAACTCGGTCATCAACCGGGCCAGGATCGGATAGCGCGCGAAGGTTTCTTCGACGTAGTTCTGCGAGAACGGCACGCCGATCTGCATCAGATACTTGCAGTAGGCGCGCAGCATCGCGACCTGGCGCCACGACAGGTTCGCGGCGAGGATCAGGCGATTGAAGCCGTCGTTCTCGGCGGTGCCGCGCCAGATCTGGCCGAAGGCGTCCTCGAAGGTGTCGTCGAGTGCCTCGACGTCGATGTCGGCGCGCGCCGCCTCGACCTCGAAGTCCTGGATGTAGGCCACCTGCGCGTCGCCGTTCACACCGCCCACCTCGACCCGATACGGGTGTTCGGAAATCACGCGCAGGCCCATGTTCTCCATCATCGGCAGCGCATCGGACAGTGGGATATCGTCCTTCAGGCGATAGAACTTGAAGCGAAGGCCGCCTTCCAGATCGCGGCACAGGCGCAGGCGCAGATCGTGTTCGGGCGACAGCGCGGCCAGTTGCTCGACATCGTCGGCGGCGACGCCCGCGGACACCTTCTCGATGTATCCGGCGGGCAAGGCGCGACCGTAACGGCTGGCCAACGCGAGACCGCGCTCCTCGCCGTGGCGCGTGACCAGTTGCTCGCGCAGATCGTCCTGCCAGTTGCGCACGATCGCCGCCAGTTTGGCGTCGATCTGTGCGGCATCGACCTCGACCGCTTCGCCCTTGCGCGGACGCACCAGCATATGCAGCTGCGCCAGCGGCGAATCGCCGAGCTGGATGGTGGAATCGACGCGATCGGCGTGCAGTTCGGCCTTGAGCATCGCTTCGGTGCGCAGGCGGATCTCGGTGTTGTAGCGATCGCGCGGAATGTAGGCCAGCACCGAATAGAAACGACCGTAGCGGTCGTGGCGCAGGAACAGGCGGCTGCGCACGCGTTCCTGCAGATTGAGGATGCCCGACGCGAGCTGGTACAGCTCGGCCTCGGTCGACTGGAACAGCTCGTCGCGCGGCAGGGTTTCGAGGATGTGGCGCAGCGCCTTGCCGCTGTGGCCGGTGGGCTGCAGGCCGGACTTCTGCATCACGTAATCGTGACGCTCGCGCACCAGCGGGATTTCCCACGGGCGCCGGGTGTAGGCGCTGGAGGTGTAGAGACCGATGAAGCGCTGTTCGGCGATCGGACGGCCTTCGGCGTCGAAGCTCAGCACGCCGATGTAGTCCATGTAGCCGGGACGATGCACGGTGGCGCGCGCGTTGGTCTTGGTGAGGATCAGCGCATCGACCGCGCCGGACTGTGGCATGTAGTGCGCGGCGAGCGTGGTCAGCTTGCGCGGGCGGGTGCTTTCGCGGGCGCGCAGCAGGCCCAGGCCGGTGTCGGGATCGGCGGCCAGCACTTCCTCGCCGCCCTGCTTCTTCACCCGGTATTCGCGATAGCCGAGGAAGGTGAAGTGATCGCTCGCGGCCCAGCGCAGGAATTCCTGCGCTTCCTTGCGGCCGGCGTCGCCGACCGGCATCCGGCGCTTGCCCAGGTCTTCGGTGACTTCGAGCATCTTCGCGCGCATCGCCGGCCAGTCGCCGACGATGCCGCGCACGTCGGCCAGCACCTCGCGGATCGCTTTTTCCACCTCGGCGCTGCCGGCGGCGGACTGGCGGTCGATCTCCAGATGCATCATCGATTCGATCTCGCCCTCGCCGACCGAGACCAGCTTGCCGGCGCGGTCGCGGACGATCCGCACCAGCGGGTGCCCGAGCACGTGCACGCCGATGCCGCGTTCGGCCAGGGCCATCTTCACCGAATCGACCAGGAACGGCATGTCGTCGTTGACGATCTGCAGCACCGTATGCGGCGATTCCCAACCGTGCTTCGCCAGCGACGGATTGAACAGCCGCACGCTCGGCGTCCCCGGCTTGCGCGCCCGCGCGAACTCGAGGAAATCGTTGGCGAGCGCGGCCCAGCCTTCGGCGCCGTGCAGCGGCAGTTCGTCCTGGGCCATGCGATGGTAGAACGCCGAAGCGAACGCGCTGGCATCGTCCTGGCCGCGCTTGCCGGCGCGCTTGCGGATGGCGTCGAAGATCGGTTCGAGCGGCCGGATCTCGGTACGTTCCGTGTTGCGGGCGTTCTTGCGACGCGCGGCAGGTGCTTGCTTGGTCATGTACGGGTCCTGTCGGATGCGCGGTCAGCGCAGGCCGGTTTCGTTGCGGGCGATCACGAGGCGCTGGATTTCGCTGGTGCCTTCGTAGATCTCGGTGATCTTGGCGTCGCGGAAGTAACGCTCCAGCGGCATTTCCTTCGAATAGCCCATGCCGCCGTGGATCTGCACCGCCTGGTGGGTGATCCACATCGCGGCTTCCGAGGCGGTGAGCTTGGCGATGGCGGCCTCGTTGCCGAAGCGCGCGCCGCCGTTCTCGAACTCGCCCTTCTGCCACGCCGCGCGCAGCGTGAGCAGCGTGGCCGCATCGAGCTTGCACTTCATGTCGGCGATCTTCGCCTGGGTCATCTGGAAGGTGCCGATCGGCGCGCCGAAGGCCTTGCGGTCCTTCACGTAGGTCAGCGTCGCTTCGTACGCCGCGCGGGCGATGCCGATGGCCTGGGACGCGATGCCGATGCGGCCGGCGTCGAGCACGCCCATCGCGATCTTGAAGCCCTCGCCTTCGGTGCCCAGGACTTCGTCGGCCTGAACCACGTAGTCGGCGAACTCGATCTCGCAGGTGGCCGAGGCGCGGATGCCGAGCTTCGGCTCGGTCTTGCCGCGATGGAAGCCTTCGCGCGCGGTGTCGATCATGAAGGCGGTGATGCCGCGGGCGCCCTTCTCGGGATCGGTCATCGCGAACAGCACGATGTATTTGGCCACCGGGCCGGAGGTGATCCAGCTCTTCTTGCCGTTGACGACGTACGTGCCGTCGGCCTGCTTCACCGCCTTGCAGCGCATCGCGGTGGCGTCGGAGCCGGACTGCGGCTCGGTCAGGGCGAAGGCGCCGATCTCGCGGCCTTCGGCGATCGCGCGCACGTACAGCTGCTTCTGCGCTTCGGTGCCGAACTTCAGGATGCCGTTGCAGAACAGCGAATTGTTGACCGACATGATAGTCGAGTGCGCGGCGTCGGCCGCGGCCACTTCGATCATCGCCAGCACGTAGCTGATCGGGTCCATGCCGGCGCCGCCGTATTCGGCCGGTACCTCGATCCCCATGAGGCCGTTTTCGCCGAGGGTCCGCATGTTGTCGACCGGAAATTCTCCCGTGCGGTCGAAATGCTCGGCGCTCGGCGCGATCTTCTCCTGCGCGATGCGGCGGGCGACGTCCTGAATCATCAACTGCTCTTCGGTGAAGCGGAAATCCACGGTCGCGTCCTCGGTTATGAAATCGAAACCAATATTGTAGCCGCGGCCATCGCACAAACCCCAGTGCGGGCCGCGGCGCTTGACCTCGCGCCGCGCCGGGCAGACAATCATCTTTGTATCGCGATATTGAGATATGAGGCCTGCACAATGGATCTCGAAGCCTGGTCGGCACGACTGAAAGTCCTGGCGGACGCCACCCGGGTACGCCTGCTGGCGCTGCTGGAGGGCGAAGAGCTGACCGTGGCCGAACTGTCCTCGATCACCCGGCTGGCCCAGCCGCGGGTCTCGACCCATCTGGCCCGCCTCAAGGAGGCCGGCCTGGTCCGCGATCGCCGCGCCGGCGTGTCGGCCTATTACCGGTTCGACGCCGAGGCTCTCGACACCGCCCAGCGCGCGCTCTGGCGCACGCTGCGGGAAGGCAGCGACGACCCGCTGCTGCGCCAGGACGCCGAGCGCATTCCGGGGGTGCTCGCGGCCCGCGCCGCCGACGCCAACTGGGCGGACAGCGTGGCCGGCGACATGGAACGCCACTACTCGCCGGGCCGCACCTGGGAGGCGCTGGCCCGTTCGGCCCTGCCCCTGCTCAGCCCCGGCAAGGTGCTGGACATCGCCTCCGGCGACGGCGTGCTGGCCGAACTGCTGGCGCCGCACGCGCAGGAGTACATCTGCATCGACGCCAGCGCCCGCGTGGTCGCCGCCGCCAGCGATCGCCTGCGCCGCTTCGGCCATGTCGAGGTGCGCGAGGGCGACATGCACGCCCTGCCCTTCGAGGACGGCCACTTCGACCTCGTGGTGCTGATGCATGCCCTGACCTACGCGGCGCGGCCCGCGGTGGCGGTGGCCGAAGCCGCGCGCGTGCTGCGCCCCGGCGGCCGCCTGCTGCTCAGCAGCCTCGCCCGGCACGAACACCGCGCCGCGGTCGAGGCCTACGGCCACGTCAACCTCGGCTTCAGCGACAAGGACCTGCGCAAATTCATGGACAAGGCCGGGCTGGAGATCTCCAGTTCGGAAACCGTGACCCGCGAGAAGCGTCCGCCGCATTTCGAAGTGATCTCGCTGATCGGAACCCGCCCGTGACTCCCGCCGCGACACCTATCGACGATTCCGCCATGGACAGCCTGCCTTTCCTGCACCCCGAACGCGCCGAACGACTCGACGCCGCCCTGCGCCAGCGCATCCTGCTGCTCGACGGCGCCATGGGCACGATGATCCAGCAATACGCGCTGGGCGAAGACGACTACCGCGGCCAGCGCTTCGCCGCCGGTTTCGATGCCGAGGCCGACGCCACAGCCGACCATGCCCACGGGCCGGGCTGCGGCTGCGCGCGCGACCAGAAAGGCAACAACGACCTGCTGTCGCTCACCCGGCCGGACATCATCCGCGACATCCATGCCGCCTATCTCGATGCCGGCGCGGATCTGATCGAAACCAACACCTTCAACTCGACCACGATCTCGCTGGCCGACTACGGTCTGGAGCATCTGGCCCGCGAGTTGAACGAGACCGGCGCGCGCCTCGCCCGTACCGCCTGCGACGCCGCGGAAGCCGCCGATCCCTCGAAGCCGCGGTTCGCGATCGGCGTGCTCGGCCCGACCAGCCGCACCGCCTCGATCAGCCCGGACGTGAACCGCCCGGGCTTCCGCGCGATTTCCTTCGACGAACTGCGCGTGGCCTACCGCGAAGCGACCGAAGGCCTGATCGACGGCGGCGCCGACGTGATCATGGTCGAGACCATCTTCGACACGCTCAACGCCAAGGCCGCGCTGTTCGCGGTGGAGGAAGTGTTCGAAGCCCGCGGCGGCCGCCTGCCGGTGATGATCTCCGGCACGATCACCGATGCCTCGGGTCGCACGCTCTCGGGCCAGACCGCCGAGGCGTTCTGGTATTCGCTGCGCCATGCGAAACCGCTGGCGATCGGCCTGAACTGCGCGCTCGGCGCCAAGGACCTGCGCGCACACGTCGACGTGCTGGCGCAGGTCGCGGACACCCATGTCAGCACCCATCCCAACGCCGGCCTGCCGAACGCGTTCGGCGGCTACGACGAAACGCCCGAGGACATGGCCGCGGTGCTGCGCGAATTCGCGGCCTCCGGCCTGCTGAACATCGTCGGCGGCTGCTGCGGCACCACCCCGGCCCACATCCGCGCGATCGGCGACGCCGTCGCCGATCTGCCACCGCGCGCCCTGCCCACCTCCCAGGCCCGGGCGGCATGAACACGATGATCACGGACGACATCATCATGGACGACATCATCACCGACGGTAGCATCACGGACGGCGGCAGCGACGACACGACGGACGACACCGCCGGGCACGCGCTGCCGCGCTTCACCCGGCTGAGCGGCCTGGAACCGCTGGTGATCACGCCGGAGACGAATTTCGTCAACGTCGGCGAACGCACCAACGTCACCGGCTCGGCGCAGTTCAAGAAGCTGATCCTGGAAGGCCGCTACGACGAAGCCGTCGCCGTCGCCCGACAGCAGGTGGAGAACGGCGCCCAGGTGCTCGACGTCAACATGGACGAGGGCATGCTGGACTCCGCGAAGGCGATGGTGGAGTTCATCAACCTGATTTCCGCCGAACCCGACATCGCCCGCATCCCGGTGATGGTCGACAGTTCCAAGTTCGACGTGATCGAAGCCGGGCTCAAGTGCCTGCAGGGCAAGGGCATCGTCAATTCGATCTCGATGAAGGAAGGCGAAGCCGAATTCCTGCGCCAGGCGCGGCTGGTGCGCCGCTACGGCGCCGCGGTCGTGGTCATGGCCTTCGACGAACAGGGCCAGGCCGACACCTTCGAACGCAAGGTCGAGATCTGTTCGCGCGCCTACGCGCTGCTCACGGAGAAGATCGGCTTCCCGCCCGAGGACATCATCTTCGACCCCAACGTGTTCGCGATCGCCACCGGCATCGAGGAACACAACGATTACGCGGTCGCCTTCATCGACGCCGCGCGCGAACTGAAGCGGCGCTTTCCGCTGAGCCACATTTCCGGCGGCGTTTCCAACGTCTCGTTCTCGTTCCGCGGCAACGAAGCCGTGCGCCAGGCGATCCACGTGGTGTTCCTGTACCACGCGATCCGCGCCGGCATGGACATGGGCATCGTCAACGCCGGCGCGCTGCCGCTGTACGACGATCTCGACGCCGACCTGCGCGAGCGGGTCGAGGACGTGGTGCTGAACCGCCGCGCCGATTCCACCGAACGCCTGCTCGAGATCGCCGATCGCTTCAAGGGCAAGAAGGGCGAAAAGAAGGTCGAGGACCTGCGCTGGCGCGAGAAGCCGGTGCGCGAACGCCTGGCGCACGCGCTGGTGCACGGCATCGACCAGTACATCGACATCGACACCGAGGAAGCGCGCGCGCAGTCGACGCGGCCGCTGGACGTGATCGAAGGCCCGCTGATGGACGGCATGAACGCGGTCGGCGATCTGTTCGGCGCCGGCAAGATGTTCCTGCCGCAGGTGGTGAAATCGGCGCGGGTGATGAAGAAGGCCGTGGCCTATCTGCTGCCGTATATCGAAGCGGAAAAACTGCGCACCGGCGATGCCGGCAAGAACAACGGCAAGATCGTGCTGGCCACGGTCAAGGGCGACGTGCACGACATCGGCAAAAATATCGTTGGCGTGGTCCTGGCCTGCAACAACTTCGAGGTGATCGACCTCGGCGTGATGGTGCCGGCGCAGACCATCCTCGACCGCGCGAAGGAAGAGAACGCCGACATCATCGGCCTGTCCGGCCTGATCACGCCGTCGCTGGAGGAAATGAGCCACGTCGCGCGCGAAATGCAGCGTCAGGGCTTCGCGATGCCGCTGCTGATCGGCGGCGCCACCACGTCGCGCGCGCACACCGCGCTGAAGATCGACCCGCACTACGCCTCGCCGACGGTGTGGGTGAAGGACGCCTCGCGCGCGGTCGGCGTGGCCCAGTCGCTGATCTCGAAGGAATTGCGCGAGGGTTTCGTCGCAGCCAACGACGGCGACTACGCCGAGATCCGCCAGCGTCATCGCAACCGCGGCGACGCCAAACGGCTGGTCTCGCTGGAGAAGGCACGCGGCCAGCGCTTCGACGGCGGCTGGGACGACTACGCGCCGCCGGCGCCGCGCACGCCCGGCATCACCGTGTTCGACGACTACCCGCTGGCCGAACTGGTCGAGTACATCGACTGGACGCCGTTCTTCAGCACCTGGGAACTGGCCGGCAAATACCCCGCGATCCTCGAGGACGACATCGTCGGCCCGCAGGCCACGGAACTGTTCCGCGACGCCCGCGCCATGCTCGCGCGGATCGTCGAAGAGAAGTGGCTCACGGCGAAGGGCGTGTTCGGAATCTGGCCGGCGAACAGCGTCGGCGACGATGTCGTCCTCGCCATCGATGGCCGCCAGGAAACCCTCCACTTCCTCCGCCAGCAGGTCGACAAGCCCGCCGACCGCCCGGACTTCTGCCTCGCCGACTTCATCGCGCCGACGACCTCGGGAAAACAGGACTGGATCGGTGCGTTCGCGGTGACCGCGGGTCTCGGCATCGAGCCGCACGTGGCGCGCTTCGAGGCCGACCACGACGACTACAACGCGATCCTGCTCAAGGCGCTGGCCGACCGTCTCGCCGAAGCCTTCGCCGAGCGCCTGCACCAGCGCGTGCGCCGCGAGTTCTGGGGCTATGCCGACGACGAGACGCTCGACAACGACGCGCTGATCGACGAGGCCTACCGCGGCATCCGTCCGGCGCCCGGCTATCCGGCCTGTCCCGAGCACAGCGAGAAGGCGACCCTGTTCCGCCTGCTGGACGCACCCGACCGTGCCGGCATGTCGCTGACCGAGAGCTTCGCGATGCTGCCGGCCGCGGCCGTCTCCGGCTATTACTTCAGCCACCCGCAGAGCCAGTATTTCGTGGTCGGCCGGGTATCGAAGGAGCAGGCCGAGGACTACGCCCGGCGCAAGGGCGTGTCGCTGGCGCAGGCCGAACGCTGGCTGGCCTCGAATCTGGATTACGATCCCGAGTGACGCGCGGCCGCCGGCCGCGCATGCATCCCCGCAATCCCGTGACCGACACCCTCGTCTTCTCCCACGCCAACGGGTTCCCGCTCCCGGTGTATCGCCGGATGCTGGAAAGCCTGCGGCCCGACTTCGACAGCGCGGGCGTGCTGCGCTTCGGCCACGATCCGTCGCGCCCGGTGACCGTGGGCTGGCCGTATCTGGTCGACGAACTGGTCGAATTCGTCAACGCCCTGCCCGACCGCGGCGGTCCGCTGTGGCTGGTGGGGCATTCGCTGGGCGGCTATCTCAGCGTGCTCGCCGCCGAGCGCCTCCACCCGCGCGTCGCCGGCATCGTGCTGCTGGACTCGCCGGTGATCGCCGGGGTCAGCGCGGCGATGGTGCGCTTCGGCCGCGCGACCGGGCTGGACCGGCTGGTGATGCCGCTGCGCCAGACCCTGCAGCGGCGGAAGCACTGGCCCGACGTGGACGCCGTGCACGCGCATTACGCCGCCAAGACCATGTTCGCGCGCTGGGACCCGCGGATGCTGCGCGACTACGCCGAGCACTGCACGATCTCCGACGGCCGCGGCCAGCGCGAACTGCTGTTCGACCGCGAGATCGAATACCGGATCTACCGCTCGCTGCCAACCGCGCGGGTCGCGGACACCGGCGCGAAGCTGCGGGTACCAGTCGCCTTCATCGGCGGCCGCCGCTCGCGCGAGGTGCGCCACGTCGGGCTGGGTGCCACCCGCGCGCTGGTCGGCCCGCGGCTGTACTGGACCGGCGGCAGCCATCTGTTCCCGATGGAGACGCCGGACGAAACGGCGCGGCTGATCCGCGACGCCATCGACGCGATGCGCGATCATGCCGATCGCCCGGCGGAGACGGCGCCCCGCGGAGACATCGCCCCGCGACATCCGGCGGACCGCATGAGAGAGACCGCATGAGCGACGATCGCGACGACATCGACACCGCCGACGCCGGCACCGACGGCAACCGGGCGTTCCTGCTGAAACATGCCGCGCCCGGACGCATCGGCCTGTGCGCGGGCGGCGACGTCCTGAGCAAGGTGATCCGCAAGGCGCAGTCGCCGCTGACCCGCGACGGCCACCGCAGCCTGTGGTCGCACGCCTTCCTGTTCAGCGAGCGCCGCAGCGACGGCCACTGGTGGGTGATCGAATCCGATCTCGACCTGCGCTATCGGCAGATGCGCCTCGGGGTGCAGGAAAACCGGCTGTCGCGGTATTTCGACGCCGGCGATTTCCCCAACATCGCGGTGCTGGATTTCGGCCTTGACGACGCGCAGACGCGACAGGTGCTCACCGCCGGCCTCGACCTGCTCTCGGGCCTCACGCGTTATTCGCTGAGCGAACTCGTCGGCACCATGTTCGCGATGCACAGCAGCCGCCTGCGCCAGCGCGACAATCTGCTGGCGAAGGAAGGCGCGCTGTACTGCTCGGCGATGGTGCAGCACTGTTACGCGGCGGCCGGCATCGACCTGCTGCCGGGCGTGTCGGGCAAGAACCTCGCGCCACACGACATCGCCGACTCGCCGCTGCCGCATGCCGCGCACCGGCTGGTCCGCGACCTCGGCATCTCCAGCCTGCGCACGTTCGCGCACAGCGCCGAAGCGCTGCTGGCGACGCCGATGGACGAGTTGTTCTGACCATATCTTAAAGCCGCGAGCAATTCTGCAAGGCCCACGAGATCGCGCTTCTGTAGGAGCGCCGGAAGGCGCGAAGCCCGCAACGCTGCCGAGCGCCGTTGATCGTGATCCGACCGATAGATAGCCGACGACACCTGAAAGCGAATTTCGCGGGTGTCGCGCCTGCCGGCGCTCCTACAGTACGGCGATTACGCGAGGTGACGACCCTTACCGTCAACGCGTACTCAACACACTCACCACACCAGATCGTCCGGCACCTGATATTTCGGATCCGCGTAGGGATCCTCTTCGGCGGTCGCGTTCGGATCGACCTTCAGCGCCACGGCCGCCGGGAAGATCGCTTCGGCTTCGGCCAGCAGCGCAGCGGTCACCAGCAGATAGCGGCCGTCGAGCTGGACCACGCCGAGTTCGCCGGCGTTGAGCTGCCTGAGCTGCGCTGCGTTGACGTAGATGCGCTTGATCTTGTTGCCGTAGCTGAAATGACGGGCGACATCGGCGGCCGGATCGTTGAGGCCCTTGTCCTTCACCAGTTCGGCGACCTTCGCCTTCGCCTCGCGGCGCAGCCGCGCTTCTTCCTGCTTCACCCGCTCGGCTTCGATCCGCTCTTCCTTCTCGCGCTGCGCGCGGATGGCGTAGGCCTTGGCCAGATCGATCTCTTCCTGGGTGCGCGGCTTGCGCTGCGCATTCGCGTCGGGCCGCCGCTGCGGGCGCGGGCCGCGTCCGTCCGGCTTGCCGCCGGGCCGATCGCCGGGCTTGTGATGGCCGCCCGGCTTGCCGGCGTGCGCGGGCTTGCCGCCGGCAGGACGCGCGCCGTCGTGGCGCGGCTTCGGCGGGACGTTGGGTTTCTCGGGTTTGGGCGCCGGCTTGAAGCCGAGGCCGAGCAGCTGGTCGCGCAGGGAATCGCTCATGGCATCGGTCTGTCGGTACGGTCTGTCGGTCGGGGCGGTCAGTAATGCGGCGGCGGCGGTTCGCTGGCCGGATCGGCCATCACGTCGCCGCGGTGGAGTTTCAGATCTTCGAGCACGCGGCGCAGCAGGTCGGCGCTGCGCGCGGCTTCGTTGCGCAGCTCGGCCAGGGCATCGCTGAGCTCGGTCATCGCATGCTCCTGGAACGCGAGCCGCGTCTCCAGTTCGACGATGCGATCGTGCAGCGCGGGCTGTTCGTCGGCGGACATGCGCGTCGACGGCTCAGCGCGACTGAATCGAGCGCCCGCGCCCGATCCCGTAATAGGCCAGCCCGGCGGCTTCGATCTCGGCCGGGTCGTACAGATTGCGCCCGTCGAACACCGCGGCGTCCTTCAACGCGACCTTGAGCTTCGCGAAATCCGGGCTGCGGAACTGTTTCCACTCGGTCACGACGACCAGCGCATCGGCGCCCTGCAGCGCGTCGGATGCGTGCTCGCACAGGGTCAGGTCGCTGCGCTCGCCGAAGATGCGGCCCGCTTCGTGCGCGGCCTCGGGATCGAAGGCGCGCACGGTGGCGCCCGCCTCCCACAGCAGACGCAGCAGCGTGCGGCTGGAGGCTTCGCGCATGTCGTCGGTGTTCGGCTTGAACGCGAGCCCCCAGACCGCGAAGGTCTTGCCGCGCAGCGCGGCTTCGTCGCCGTAGTGGCGCACGATCAGCTCGAACAGATGTTCCTTCTGGCGATGATTCACCGACTCCACCGCATCCAGCAGCTCGGCGCGATAGCCGTACTGCTGCGCGGTGCGCGCCAGCGCCTGGACATCCTTCGGGAAACAGGAGCCGCCGTAGCCGGCGCCCGGATAGATGAAATGCCAGCCGATGCGCGGGTCGGAGCCGATGCCCTGGCGCACCATTTCCACGTCGGCGCCGACTTTTTCGGCGATGTTCGCGATCTCGTTCATGAAGCTGATCTTGGTCGCCAGCATCGCGTTGGCGGCGTACTTGGTCAGCTCGGCCGAGCGCACGTCCATCACCACGATGCGCTCGTGGTTGCGGTTGAACGGCGCGTACAGGCGCTTGAGTTTCTCGATCGCGACCGCGCTGTCGGCGCCGATCACGATGCGATCCGGACGCATGCAGTCCTCGACCGCAGCGCCTTCCTTCAGGAATTCGGGGTTCGAGACCACGTCGTAGGCGACATCGGCGCCGCGCGCGGCCATCGCGGCCGCGATCGTCGCGCGCACCTTGTCGGCGGTGCCGACCGGCACGGTGGATTTGTCGACGACCACCGCGGGGCGCTGCAGATGGGTGCCGATGGTCTTGGCGACCGCCAGCACGTACTGCAGGTCGGCGCTGCCGTCTTCGTCGGGCGGCGTGCCGACGGCGATGAAGATCACGTCCCCGTGCGCGATGGCGGCAGCGGCGTCGGTGGTGAATTCGAGACGGCCCTCGGCGAAATTCGCCTTGACCATCGGTTCGAGGCCCGGCTCGTAGATCGGGATCACGCCGTTGCGCAGGCCTTCGATCTTGGCCGTGTCGATGTCGACGCAGACCACGTGGTGGCCGACCTCGGCCAGGCAGGTACCGGTCACGAGGCCGACGTAGCCGGTGCCGAAGATGGTGACGCGCATGCGGGCCTCGCTGGTATTCCCGGACTATCCGGTCTTGCTGGAATGCATCGATGCGCCGCCGCGGACGGCGGCGCATCGGGTGATCGCACGCGACGCGTGCGGCTCGTCGAACGGACGCGACGATCGGTGCTCGACGATCGGTGCTCGACGCTTACTGCTTGACGATCTCGATCAGCTCGACCTCGAACACCAAGGTGGCGTTCGGCGGGATCGGGCCACCCGGGGTGCCCTGCTCGCCGTAGCCGAGGTTGGCCGGGATCCACAGCTTGTACTTGCTGCCCACCGGCATCAACTGCAGCGCTTCGGTCCAGCCCGGGACCACCGAGTTCAGCACGAACTGCGCCGGCTCCTTGCGGTCGATCGAGCTGTCGAACTTGGTGCCGTCCAGCAGCGTGCCGGTGTAGTGCACCTTGACCGAATCGGTCGCCTTCGGCTTCGGGCCCTTGCCTTCGGTCACGACCTGGTACTGCAGGCCCGACGCGGTGGTGGTCACGCCCGGCTTCTTGCCGTTCTCGGCGAGGAACTTGGCGCCGGCTTCGAGGTTCTTCTTGCCCTGCGCTTCCATCTCGGCCTGCTTCTTGGCCATTTCTTCCTGCTGCTTCGCCTGCATCTTGGTGGCGAAGGCCTGCATCACCTTCATCGCCTGCTCATCGTTCAGCAGCGGCTTCTTGTCGGCGAACACATCGTTGATCGCGCGCTGCAGCGTGGCCATGTCGACCTCGTCCTTCATCGGCTTCAGCGACTTGCCGATGTCCATGCCGATCATGTAGCTGATCTGCTGCTTTTCGGTCGGCAGGCCTTCGATCTTGCCGGCGGCGCCTTCCGCGGCATCGGCCTTGGCATCGGCCTTGTCGCCGGCGGCGGCGTCCTTTTCGATCGGCTTGCAGGCGGCCAGCGCCAGCACGCAGGTGGCGACAGCGGCGGCGAGGGTCAGATTACGCGAGAGTTTCATCAACAGGGACTCCTGGGGTGGGTACGCATCGCCACGGCGTTGCGAGAGGGTGTCGGGGGAATGGGGTTCGGGGAAAGGCGGGTGTCGTGCGCGAAGCGGAAGGATGTCAGAGGATTTCGAGCAGTTCGACGTCGAAGGTCAGCACGCTGCCCGGCGGGATCGGACCGCCCGGCGTGCCCTGATCGCCGTAGGCGAGCGCGGCCGGAATCCAGAACCGGTATTTGGCGTTGAGCGGCATCAGTTGCAGGCCTTCGGTCCAGCCCGGAATCACCGCGCCGAGCAGGAACTGGGCGGGTTCGTTGCGATCAAAGGAGCTGTCGAATTTGGTGCCGTCCAGCAGCGTGCCGGTGTAATGCACCTTCACGGTGTTCTCTGCGGTGGGCTTCGCGCCCTTGCCGGCGGCGACGACCTGATACTGCAGGCCCGACGCGGTGGTGATCACGCCGGGCTTCTTGCCGTTCTGCGCGAGGAAAGCGGCGCCCGCGGCGAGGTTGCGGTCGAGCGCGGCCTTCTGATCGGCCTGCTGCTTGGCCTGGATCTTCTGCGAGAACGCCTGCCCCACCGCGGCGAGTTCCTGTTCGTCGAGCAGCAGCGTCTTGCCGCCGAGGACATCGTCGATCGCGCGCTTGAGCGCGGCGGCATCGATCTCGCCCGCCAGCGGCTTGAGCGATTTGCCGATATCGACGCCGATCATGTAGCTGACGCGATCCTTCTCGGTCGGCAGGGCGGCATTCTGGGCCGCGGCCTGCGCGGAGAGGAAGAACGCGGACGCGGCGATGACTGCGGCGGCGAGCGGGGAACGGGCGAATCTCATCGTTGAAGCTCCATGGGAATGCGGTCGTACGGAACGCCGGCATGGCGGACCGCGGGGGAAGGATGGCGTTTGGCGGTCAGGGCATGCCGAGCAGTTCGACGTCGAAGACCAGGGTTTCGTTGGGGCCGATCTGCGGTGGGCTGCCGCGCTCGCCGTAGGCGATCGGACCCGGGATCCAGAGGCGATACTTCGCGCCGACGGGCATCAGCATCAGACCTTCGGTCCAGCCGGCGATGAGCTCGTTCAACGCGAACACCGCGGGCTGGCCGCGCTGATAGCTGCTGTCGAAGACCTTGCCCGACAGCAACGCGCCCTCGTAATTCACGCGGACGCGTTCGCTGATCCGCGGCCGGCGTCCGTTGCCCTGACGGAGCACGCGATACTGCAGGCCGGACGAGGTGGTGATGACGCCCGGCTCGGTGCGGTTCTTCGCGAGGAACGCGGCGCCGGCCTGCGCATTCCTGCGCGCCTCCTGCGATGCGCGGGTCTTGGCGAAGGCGTCGCGGATCTGGCCCAGCTCGGCATCCGTCAGCAGCGGCTTCGACGACGACATCATCGTGCGCACGGCCTGCAGGAACACCGGCATGTCGATCTCGTCCTGGATCGACGCGAGCGAGCGCCCGACATCGGCGCCGATCATGAAACCGACCTTGTCCTTCGCCACCGCGGGCGGCTGCATGCCCGGCGGCAGACCCGGCACCGGGCGGCCGCCGCGCTCGGCGACGCGCTGCATCAGCGCCGTGCCCACGGCCTTGGATTCCTCGTCGGAGAGCAGCGGCTCGCCGCCGGCGAATGCGTTGCGGATCGCGCGTTCGAAGGCGGCCATGTCCAGATCGGGGCCTGCGCTGGCGACCGAACGCCCGACATCGGCGCCGATCATGTAGCTCACCTTGTCGCGGTCGGTGGTCAGCGCGGTCTTGTCTTCCGCCTGCGCCCACATCGACCACGACAGCGCCGCCACCGCCATCCAAGCGGCCAGGCCGCGCACACGGACACTCATCGAACTCTCCAGAAAACGGGTTTCGCCATCGCGCGCCTCCAACCCGGTGCGCACGATGCCGGTCGCCTATTGTCGCGGCCGGCGCGGATGCGGGCAATCGTCGCCGCGGACATCAGCGACCCGGGGCTGCGGCCGGCTGCGGCTTCGCCTTCAGGGCAGCCTCGATGGCCTGGATCACTTCCGGTGCGTCCGGCTTGGTCCGGCTGCCGAACGTCGCCACCACCTTGCCGTCGCGACCGATGAGGTACTTGTGGAAATTCCACTTCGGGCTTTCGCCGGTGGCCGCGGCCAAGGCCTTGTAGAACGGCGTGGTCTGGTCGCCGGTGACGTGCACCTTCTGGAACATCGGGAATTTCACGCCGTAGGTGAGCGTGCAGAACTCCTGGATCTTCTTCTCGTCGGTGTATTCCTGGGACATGAAGTCGCCCGAGGGGAAGCCCAGGACGGAGAAACCGCGGGCCTTGTAGCGTGCGTGCAGGCCTTCGAGAGCCTCGAACTGGGGCGTGAAACCGCATTTGCTGGCGGTATTGACCACCAGCAGCACCTGTCCCGAGTAGGTCTTGCCGAGATTCACGGGGGTTTTGCCGGCGAGGGGCCGGTAGCTGTGGTCCAGCAGCCCGCCCGCGGCCAACGCCAAGGCAGACAAGGCGCACAAGCCCAGCAGGATCAGGGATTTCGTCAGAAATCGGGGCATGGGTAGGTCTCCGGGCAAGGGAAAGGCCGGAGTATGACTTCAGTTGGGTCGGAAAGGTTTCCCGGGGGCTTGACCGGGCGTGTCTTGGTGTTATAGTTGCATACAACACCAGTCAACACGAACAGGAGTTGACCATGCCCCGCAAGCTCATGCACTCCGTACGCGCCCTCGGCATCGCGCTGAGCCTCCTCACCGTTGGCCTCATCGCCAGCGCCCCCGTTCCGCCTCCGTCCGGCGCCTTCGCCGAACAGGGCGTCGCGCCCCTTCCCTCCGAGGCCCGCGTCGGCACGACGCAATCTCCGGCCAAGGCCTACAAGCGCAATCGCCGGGCCCAGGCCCGCGAAGCGATGGCGCTGCCCTTCTTCTCCTTCGCGCAGGGACTGCGCAGCGGCAACGGGAGCTGACCCACATGACTGCCATCCAGTGGAGCGACGGCGCTCCGATCTATCGCCAGCTGAAGGACCGGGTCATCGCGATGATGCTCGACGGTCTGCTGAAGCCCGGCGACCCCCTCCCCTCGGTGCGCCAGGTGGCCGCCGAATACCAACTGAACCCCATCACCGTCTCGCGCGCCTACCAGGAACTGGCGGACGAGGCACTCGTCGAGAAACGCAGAGGACTTGGCATGTACGTCACCGAAGAAGCCTCCAAGAAACTGCTCTCCAGCGAGCGCGACCGTTTCCTGCGCGAAGAATGGCCGCTGGTGCTGGAGCGCATCCAGCGCCTGGGCCTCAGCATGCAGGAACTGATGCAGCCGATGGCCGACAAGGCCGGCCCGCGCAGAGGTGACGCATGAACGCCATCGTCTCCGCCCGCGGCCTGCGCAAGGCCTACAAGAACAAGGTCGCGCTCGACAGCACCGATTTCGACATCGGCCCCGGCAAGATCATCGGCCTGATCGGTCCCAACGGCGCCGGCAAGACCACCGCGCTGAAGGCGGTGCTCGGCCTGATCCCGTTCGACGGCGAGCTCAAGGTGCTGGGCCGCGACCCGCGCACCGAGCGCGACGAACTGATGAACGATGTCTGCTTCATCGCCGACGTGGCGGTGCTGCCGCGCTGGATCCGGGTGAGCGAGGCGATCGAATTCGTCGCTGGCGTGCATCCGCGCTTCGACCGCGCCAAATGCGAGCGTTTCCTCGCCAACACCCAGCTCAAGCCCAATCTGCGCGTGCGCGAAATGTCCAAGGGCATGATCGTGCAGTTGCATCTGGCGCTGGTCATGGCGATCGACGCCAAACTGCTGGTGCTGGACGAACCGACGCTCGGCCTCGACATCCTGTACCGCAAACAGTTCTACCAGCGCCTGCTGGAAGATTATTTCGACGAGCAGAAGACGATCGTGATCACCACCCACCAGGTCGAGGAGATCGAACACATCCTGACCGACGTGATGTTCATCCGCGACGGCAAGATCGTGCTCGACGCGACGATGGAAAGCCTCGGCGAACGCTATATCGAAGTGATGCTCAACGCGGATCGCGTCGACGAGGCCCGCGCGATGAAACCGATCGACGAACGCGCGCTGCCGTTCGGCAAGACCGTGATGATGTTCGACGGCGTACCGCTGAACCAGTTGGCCGCGTTCGGCGAAACCCGCATTCCGGGGCTCGCCGACCTGTTCGTCGCCACCATGAAGGGGACCTACGCATGAACACCTCCATCGCCCCCGCGGCCGCCGCCCGCCCGCACAGCGGCTCCGCCTTCGGCTTCGCGCACAAGCTGAAACTGCTGATCAAGCGCGAATACTGGGAAAACCGCAGTTTCCTGTGGGCGCCCGCGATCACCGGCATCATCGCCTCGGTCTTCGCCGTCATCGCCATGATCGGGGTCACGATCTTCGTGCAGAAGGCCAAGCGCGAAGGCGACTTCGGCGATCATTTCAAGATCGACGGCGAAGACCTCGCCGGACGAGGCCTCGGCATCCTCAGCGACGGCATCCTCGCCAACGGCATCATGCTGGCGATGCTGGTGACCATCTTCGTCGTGTTCTTCTACGCCCTGGGCTCGCTGTACGACGAGCGCCGCGACCGCAGCGTGCTGTTCTGGAAATCGCTGCCGGTCTCCGATCTGCAGGTCGTGCTGTCGAAAGTCGCCTGGGCGCTGGTGCTCGGTCCGGTGGTCGGCCTGCTCGTCGGCGTGGCGATCGGCATCGTGATGTGGCTGATCGTGGCGCTCGCCCTGGTGGTGAACGGCATTCCCGGCGTCGGCACCCTGATCACCGGCGCGCGTCCGCTGCATGTGCTGGGCCAGATCTTCGGGGTCATGCCGGTCTACATCGCCTGGTCGGTGCCCACGATCGGCTGGCTGATGCTCTGCTCCGCCTGGTCGCGCCGCTTCCCGTTCCTGTGGGCCGTGCTGATTCCGCTGCTGGGCTGCGCGATGGTGAGCATGACCGGGCAGATCTTCGCCTGGGTCACCGGCGCCGAGTTCCCGCACGAACACCTGTGGTACGTGGTCGCCCTGCGCGGACTGTGCAGCCTGATCCCCGGCCTTTGGTTCGTGAAGGCGGTCGACGGCGATCTGGCGGTGACCAGCGGCGATGGCATCTCGCCGGAACTGGACGTGCTGAGCAGTTGGTCGGCGTTCGGCTCGCTCGACATGTGGATCGGCATCGCGGTCGGCGTGGCCATGATCGCCGCCGCCATCCGCCTCCGCCGCTGGCGGGACGAAGGCTGAGGCTGAAGCAGGCCGCCTGCGCGGCACCGCCGCGCGGCCTGCTGAAGGCCCGGCCATGGATGGCCGGGCGGGGTTCTCCGGAGCCCACGCTGCATCGCCACGGACGGCACGGTGACAGTTCGAACATGGCACCACGCGAGGCACCGCCGCGCGGCCTACACGCCAGATCGCCCTTCCGCTTCCCCCGCTACCGCCCCACGACACGAACACTCCCGGAGAGAATCCCATGCGCATCGCGACGCTCCTGTCCTCCTTCTGCCTGCTGGCGACGCTGCCGTTGTCGTCCCGGGCCGCCGATCTCTGCGAGCATTCCGCCGCGCGCGATCTGGACCTGGATCTGGCCGGCGTGAAGACGCTGGTGTTCGACATCGGCCCGCACGAACTGTCGGTCGCCGGCGGCAAGGCCCGGACCGCGGCCATCCGCGGCAAGGCCTGCGCGTCCGACGCGAAGCGGCTCGACGATCTCGTGCTGAGCCAGCGCCGCGAGGGCGACAAACTGATCGTCGTCGCCGAGCGCAAGGGCGCGATGCACTCGGTGTCCTGGTCGGGGGCGAAATACGGTTACCTCGCGCTGGATGCGACGCTTCCGGAGACCATCGCCGTGCAGGTCAAGCTCGGCTCCGGCGACGCCAGCGTCGACGGCGTCGCATCGCTGGCGGCGGATGTCGGTTCCGGCGATCTCGAAGCGGACCACATCCGCGGCACCGTCTTCGCCGATGTCGGCTCCGGCGACATCGTCGTCCACGATGTCGGGGCGCTGCACGTGGTGTCGGTGGGCTCCGGCGATCTGAACGCGCGCGTCGTCCGCGGCGACGCCACCGTCGGCAGCGTCCATTCCGGCGATCTGCGCATCGATAATGCCGGCGGCCGCGTGCGGATCGCATCGATCGGTTCGGGCGATGCGGAACTTTCGGGCGTCGCCGGCAGCGTGTCGGTGGACAGCATCGGATCCGGCAGCCTGGCAGTGAACGACGTCCGCGGCGATCTCATCGTGCACAGTGTCGGCAGCGGCTCGGTCGGCCATCATGGCGTCGCCGGCCAGGTCCGCGTCCCGTCCGACGACTGACGTACGGCCGCCCCGTTTCCTCATCGAAGTCCTCACAACCCTGCGCAACGGAGCTCGACATGAACGCCATCCGCACCACCGCCATCGCATTGTTGACCTGCCTGCCCCTGTTGGCCTGCTCCGACAACAGCCCCACCCCCGCCGACGTCGCCGATGCGCCCGAGACGATGATCGGCAAGGCGGTGAAGCAGGCGACCGACGAAGCCCGCCAGGAACTCGCCAACGGCAACATCACGCTCTCGCGCAACGGATCGTCGGTCGATGCCGAGATCACGCCGCAGGGCGACCTCCTGGTCGGCGGCAAGGCCGTCCCGATCGACGAGACCCAGCGCAAGCTGCTGCTGGAATACCGCGGCAAGATCGTCAACATCGCCGAAGCCGGCATCGGGATCGGCATCGAGGGCGCGGATCTGGCCGGCAAGGCCGTCGGCGAGGCGCTGAAGGGCGTGTTCACCGGCAACACCGATCAGATCGAACAGAAGATCGAGGCCGAAGCCAAGGGCATCGAACAGGCGGCGACGAAACTGTGCGAGCGGTTGCCGGCCCTGCTCGACGCGCAGAACCGCCTGGCCGCCGCCCTGCCCGCCTTCCAGCCCTACGCGAAGATGGACCAGACCGATGTCGACGAATGCGGCAAGGACGGCAACTTCAACGTCGACATTCCCGGCACCACGATCAACGCCGACATCGCTGGCGATGCGGACGCCGGCAACGCGGCGGCGGAAGCGGAAGCGGCCTCGACCGACGCGAAATGACCGCACGCGATTGATCCGGACCGTCTGATCCTGACAACACGATCCTGACAACACGATCCGGACAACCCCTCCGGACACCCCCTCCGAGTCGGGGCGGCGGATTCAACCGCCGCCTGCGGCGCCCGCGTGCAGACCGCCTTCGGTCAGTGCGGCAGGATCCAGCAGCCGCCTGAGTTCCGCCGCGCCCAGTCCGCTCTTTTCCAGCGCCACATCGAACACCGGACGCCGTTCGCGATACGCCTGCTTGGCGATCGCGGCGGCGTTTTCGTATCCGATCACCGGATTGAGCGCGGTCACCAGAATGGGATTCCGCGCCAATGCATTGGCGATGCGGTCGGCACGGAACACCATGCCGGCGATGGCATCATCGGCCAGGGCGCGCATGGCGTTCGCCAGCAGGCCAATGGCGTCCAGCAGGTCCGCGGCGATCAGCGGCAACATCACATTGAGCTGGAAATTGCCGCTCTGCCCGGCGATGGTGACGGTCGCGTGATGGCCCATGACCTGCGCGCAGACCATGCACACGGCTTCGGGAATCACCGGATTGACCTTGCCGGGCATGATCGACGACCCCGGCTGCAGCGCCGGCAGCTCGATCTCGCCCAGCCCGGCCAGCGGCCCGGAATTCATCCAGCGCAGATCGTTGGCAATCTTCATCAGCGCCACCGCCAGCGTGCTCAGCTGGCCGGACAGTTCCACCGCATCGTCCTGCGCGGCGATGCCCTCGAAGCAGTCGTCGGCGCCGACGAAACGCACGCCGGAGAGGACCGAGAGCGTCTGCGCGACGCGCTTGCCGAACCCGGGATCGGTATTGATGCCGGTACCGACCGCGGTGCCGCCGATCGGCAGCCGGCGCAGGCGCTTGAGGCTGTCGTCGATCCGCATCCGCGCCGAATCCAGCTGCGAGGACCAGGCGCCGAGTTCCTGGGCGAAGGTCAGCGGCATCGCGTCCATCAGATGGGTGCGGCCGGTCTTCACCAGCTTCCGCGCCTCGCGGGCGCGGCGGTCGATGGTGGTGCGCAGATGCTTCAGCGCCGGCAGCAGATCTTCGGTCGCGGCCAGCGTCGCCGACACCCGGATCGCGGCGGGGACGACATCGTTGGAGCTCTGGCCGAGGTTCACGTCATCGTTGGGATGCACCCGGCCGCGGCCGGCGCGCATCACCAGCGCGGCGATCACCTCGTTGGCGTTCATGTTGCTGGAGGTGCCGGAGCCGGTCTGGAAGATGTCGACCGGGAAATGCGCGTCGTGCGCGCCCTCGGCGACTTCCAGCGCGGCCTTGCGGATGGCCGCGGCGCGGGTCTTGGGCAGCAGGCCGAGATTGGCGTTGGTCTGGGCGGCGGCGGCCTTGATCAGGCCGAGGGCGCGGATGAAGCCGCGCGGCATCGGGCGGCCGGAAATGCGGAAGTTGTGCACCGCGCGCTGGGTCTGCGCGCCCCACAGGGCGTCGGCCGGCACCCGCAGCTCGCCCATGCTGTCGCGTTCGGTGCGGTAGGGATCGGGCACGCGCCCGTGCGAGTTGCCGGGGATGGCGCTGCGTCGGGCCATGGGACACTCCTGCACGGGTGAAGTCTGCCGGGGAGCATACGCCCCGGGCGTTTACAATTGCGCTCCCGCCGCCGCCCCCACCCGCGACCACGCCATGTCCGACGCCCAGCTTCTCGCCCTCTCTCCGCTCGATGGCCGCTACGCCGGCAAGGTCGATGCGCTGCGCCCGATCTTCTCGGAATACGGCCTGATCAAGGCCCGGGTGAAGGTCGAGGTCGAATGGCTGCTGGCGCTGGCCGCGGAGCCGGGCATCGTCGAGTTGAAGCCATTTTCCGAGGCCGCCGTCGCCCGGCTGCGCACCCTCGCCGACGGCCTCGACGTGAGCGACGCCGCGCGGGTCAAGGCGATCGAGCGCACCACCAATCACGACGTGAAGGCGGTCGAATATCTCATCAAGGAGCGCCTGAAGGACGATGCCGAACTGGCCCCGGCGCTCGAATTCGTCCACTTCGCCTGCACCAGCGAGGACATCAACAATCTCAGCTATGCGCTGATGCTGAGCGAGGCCCGGCAGACGGTGCTGCTGCCGCGGCTGGACGATCTGATCCAGACGCTGCGCGCCATGGCGCATGCGCACGCCGCCCTGCCGATGCTGTCGCGCACCCACGGCCAGACCGCGTCGCCGAGCACGGTCGGCAAGGAACTCGCCAACGTCGTCGCCCGCCTGCAGCGCCAGGGCGAACTGCTGGCCGGCGCGCAGATGCCGGGCAAGATCAACGGTGCGGTCGGCAACTACAACGCCCACGTCGCCGCCTATCCGGACGTGGACTGGCCCGCGTTCTCGCAGCGCTTCGTCGAATCGCTGGGGCTGGACTGGCAGCCCTACACCACCCAGATCGAGCCGCACGACGGCATCGCCGAGCTGTGCGACGCGCAGAAGCGCATCGACACCATCTGCGTCGACCTGTGCCGCGACATCTGGGGCTACATCTCGCTGGGCTACTTCAAACAGGCGGTGAAGGACGGCGAAGTCGGCAGTTCGACCATGCCGCACAAGGTCAACCCCATCGATTTCGAGAACGCCGAAGGCAACTTCGGCATCGCCAACGCGCTGTTCGAACACTTCGCCGCGAAACTGCCGATCAGCCGCTGGCAGCGCGACCTCACCGATTCCACCGTGCTGCGCGCGCTGGGCACCGCCTTCGGCCACGCGCTGATCGGCTACGACGCCCTGCTGCGCGGCCTGAACAAACTCAGCGCGAATCCCGAGCGCCTGGCCGCCGATCTCGACGCCGCCTGGGAAGTGCTGGCCGAAGCCGTGCAGACGGTGATGCGCCGTCACGGCCTGCCGAACCCCTACGAACAGCTGAAGGCGCTGACCCGCGGCCACGGCATCGACGCGACTTCGATGCGCGCCTTCATCGAAGGCCTCGACCTGCCGGCCGATGCGAAACAGCGCCTGCTCGACATGACCCCGGGCAGCTACACCGGCCTCGCGGCGCGTCTGGCGAAGGAGATCTGACATGGCCAAGCGCACACCCCCACGCAACGCTTCGCTGCCCTACGAAATCGACGCCGCCGGCAACGGCCCGCTGGGCATGCCGCCGGCGGATTTCCTGCGCGATTACTGGCAGAAGCGCCCGCTGCTGATCCGCAACGCGTTTCCGGACTTCGAATCGCCGCTCACGCCGGAAGACCTCGCCGGTCTGGCCTGCGAAGACACCGCGCTGTCGCGCATCGCCCGCTACGATCGCGCCGCCGACGCCTGGAGCATCCGCAGCGGGCCGTTCGCGGAAGAGGAATTTCCGGGCATGCCACACCAGGACTGGACCCTGCTGGTGCAGGACGTGGACAAGTGGGACCCCGACGTGCGCGCGCTGCTCGACGCGTTCGATTTCATGCCGCGCTGGCGCATGGACGACATCATGATCTCGTTCGCGGCGCCGGGCGGTTCGGTCGGCGCCCACATCGACCAGTACGACGTGTTCCTGCTGCAGGGCCAGGGCCATCGCCGCTGGCTGATCGATACCGCGCCGAATCCCGACGAGACCTATCTCGAAGACGTGCCGCTGCGCCTGCTGAAGCACTTCAGGCCCAACCAGGACTGGGTGCTGGCGCCGGGCGACATGCTGTACGTGCCGCCGGGTGTGCCGCACCACGGCATCGCCGAGGACGCCTGCCTGACCATCTCGGTGGGCCTGCGCGCGCCGTCCAGCGCCGAACTGCTGGGCGATTTCGTCGATACCCTGACCTGCGACGCCGACGAATCCGTGCGTTACTCCGATCCCGACCTCGCGCCGCCGGAAGATCTCTGCGAGATCGACGCGACCGCGATGGCCCGCGCGGTCGAAGCGCTGAACAAGTTGCGCATGAACGATCCGGAACGCCTGGGCGACTGGTTCGGCCGTTTCATCAGCCTGTACCGCAGCGCCGGCGTGCCGCTGGACCCGGATCCGCCGCGTTCGCGGATCGAAATCGAATTCGACCTGCAGCAGGGCGCGGTGCTGGCGCGCCATCCGTGGACGCGCGCGGCCTGGCGCCGCAGCACCGAGCACAAGCGCATCGGCAAGCTCTACATCGCCGGACAGATCCACGCCCTGCCGCTGGCCGACGCGAGTCTGCTGGCCGCCGCGCAGGCGCTGGATGCCGATGCCTACGCGTCGCTGTCGCCGGATGGGCAGGCGCTGGTGATCGCGCTGCTCGGCGAAGGGCATTACCACCTCGAATCCGACAGCTTCGACGAGGACGACGATGACCGCGACTGATCGCCCGTCAAATCGACCATTCCGCGTCGAAACGATCGATTACGCGACCGGCGTCGACGACCTGCGCGCAGTGCGCGAGCCGGTGTTCGTACAGGAACAGCAGGTGCCGCTGGCGCTGGAATGGGACGAACTCGACCCGCTGTGCGTGCACGTGATCGCGCGCGACGCGGCCGGTGCGCCCATCGGCACGGGCAGGCTCACGCCGGAGCACAAGATCGGGCGGATGGCGGTCCTGCCCGACTGGCGCGGCCGCGGCGTCGGCGACGGCCTGCTGCTCGCGCTGATCGCCGAGGCGGAACGGCGGCATTGGCCGGAGCTGCATCTGCACGCCCAGGTCTCGGCGGTCGGCTTCTACGTCAAACACGGGTTCGTGCCGGTCGGCGATCGCTTCATGGAAGCCGGCATCGAGCATCAGACCATGCGCCGTCAGCTCGGCGGGCCGACCGCGATCGACACCCGCGACGCGGCGGTGGCCATCGCCTGCGCGGTGATCGCCGGCACCCGCCGCGAACTCTCGATCTACAGCCGCGCGCTGGATCCGGGCCTGTTCGATGCGCCCGAAGTCCTCGACGCGCTGCGCAGGCTCGGCACCCGCCGGCAACGCGTGGATGTCCGCATCCTCCTGCAGGACGCGGACGCGCCGCAGCGCGCGCACGCACCGCTGATCGCCCTCGCCCAGCGCCTGCCCAGCGTGTTCGGTTTCCGCGAAGCGAACGACCCGGCCGACCGCGGCTATGCCTCGGCGTTCATCGTCAACGACGGCAGCGGCTACTACTTCCGCACCCTCGGCAACCGCTTCGACGGCGAAGGCGCGGTGGACGCCGGCGGTCGCGCGCGTCAACTCGCGGACACATTCCAGCCGGTGTGGGAACGCTCGCGCATCGTCACCGAATACCGCGTCCTCGGAGTCTGAGGCGTCGGCTGTCCGGGCAATTCCGGCAACCGACGCCGCGCGCCCGCGATCATTTCGCAGTCAGCGCCGACGGCACGATCAGGATCTCGAAACGGTGGCTGTCGTTGCTCTCGCGGACGATCGACAGCAGCTCCGGACGGCTCTGCGCGGCATCCAGCGCGCGCATCCCGTCCGAGACGCAGCGATGGGTTTCGGCCTGCCCCGTCAGGGTCACGCGTTCGCCGCCGTAGCGCACATCGACGACCCTGCAACCGGCCGGGAACAACCTGCCGACACGGCGCTGGATGGCGAGAGGGTCGGCATACCCCGCGGGCGGAAGCTGGCTGCCCGCCGCATTCGCGGTCGTCGCGGGCCCGGGCGCGTTCGCCGGCGCCGAACCCGCCACGGCGGCCGAAGGCGCCGCCGACAGCACCGCCATGCCGGAGGCCGGATCTTCGCCGCTCGCATTGCCCATCGAGGCGGTGGCCTCGCTGCGCAGGACCATCGGCGAATCGGTCAACACGAATTCGACGCTGCGCACATGGAAACGCCCGGAGGTGACGATGCGCTGCACCCGCTGCGGCCCGGTGGCCGCACCGTTTCCTCCGACACCGGCCACCCGGTTCAAGAGGGTATCGACGTCGGCGGTCGGCGCGGTGTAGCGCACATGGACCTCGCCGCCGCGCACCTCGACCGTCTCCACCACCGTGCCCGCGGGCGCCAGGCCTTCGAGACGGCCGCGGATGTCGTCCGCGGCGAGAAAACGGTCGGCATCCGAACGCGCCTGCTCCGCCTCGCGCCGCGCGACTTCGGCCTCGATCTCGTCGATCGGCCGCTCCAGCAGCGAGCGTGCGGCCAGATCCTGGACCCGCCAGGGGCGCTGGGCGTCGTCGCGCGGCCAGCGCAGGGTGCCGGTGTAGGTCCCGGTGGGGATCGGCAGATCCTTGCAGCCGTCGCCGCACCAGACCGTGATGCCGACCGTGCTGATTTCGCGCGACTCGCCCAGGATCGAACGGTCCTCACCCAGGGTCAGCCGGATCGGTTTCGTGTAGGCGCGGGGCAATTCGATCCAGCCGTCGCGGCAGATCATGTCGGTGCCGGCGCGCAGGGTGCGGACGATCTCGGCCGGCGGCCCGAGCTCGGCCACGCGCTTCGCGTGGGCGGCTTCGCCCTCGCGGGCGATGAAGGCATCGCGCTGCGGCGCCTGGAGGAGGTGGTAAAGCTCGCGGTAGCGCGGCTTGTAGAACTCGCGGATCAGCGCCAGATGCTGAACGACCCGCGTGTCTTCCACCATGAAACGGAATTCGTAGGCGCCGGGTTCGACCCGCCGGATGGTCAGCCCGCGGATCTGCGAAGCCGGCACGCGGTTGCCCCATTCGATCGGGAATTCCTCCAGCATCGATCCGCGATACGAGACGCCCTTCGCGCCCGGCGGGGGAAAGGCGTAGGTGCCGCTGAGATCGGGACACCCATACAGATCGGGCGCCAGTTGGGTCTTGCCGGCCTGATCGACCCCGTTCACCGAACGCCCGCACCCCGCCACGATGAGCGCCAATGCCATCGCCGCCGCTGGCCACGCCAGGCCCCTGCCGTATCGCCGTACCGTGTCCCGCATGCTCGTGTTCCCCCCGGATCGAATGCCATCGACGTGCCGTCGACGCGCCGGACCTTATCAGTCCGCGCCCGGACACGAGAAGGCGACCGGGAAAGTCGCGTGGAACGCGACCCGGAGACGATGCCCATGCACGGACGACGCGTTCGGCAGCCGGCCGGCGACGACGGGCCTACGACCATTGTCGAAGCGCCGCCGCGGCCGCGCCGCGGCCCCGAGTGGTGCGCTGCGGCGAAGCCTGCGGCTATAATTCCGGTCCTTTCGCCGACCCGCCGCCCCGCCCTTGGATTTCCCGGCGGATCAAGCGGTTATCCCTTTCTCCTCCGCGCTTTCCGACATTCGAGTGTGATCCCCGAGTGGACAGTCTCCTGAAGCAGTTCGCGCAGTCCTCCCAGCTCGGCGCCAATGCCGCGTACATCGAGGACCTCTACGAGCAGTACCTGGTCTCCCCCGACAGCGTCGGGCCGAAATGGAAAGCCTATTTCGACGGCATCAAGGGCCGCGACGCCCGCGATGTGCCGCATTCGGCGGTGATCGAAGCCATCGCCGAGGCCGGCCGCCAGGCCGCGCGCGGCGTGGTCGTCGCCGGCGGTTCCGGCCCCGGCGACGAGCGCGAACGCTCGATCGGCCGCCTGATCACCGCCTATCGCTCGCGCGGCCATCTCGGCGCCGACCTCGACCCGCTGGGCATGATGGAGAAACCCGGCGCGCCCGACCTGGGCCTGGACTTCCACGGCCTGGGCGACGCCGACCTCAACGACGAATTCAGCACCGGCGGCGTCGCCGGGCAGCCCCGGATGAAGCTGCGCGATCTGCTCAGCCTGTTGAAGGCGACCTACACCGGCAGCATCGGCGCCGAGTTCATGCACATCACCGACGCCGACCAGCGCCGCTGGATGTACGAGCGACTGGAATCCGCCGGCGGCGATTTCCGTCGCAGCGACGAGGACAAGCGCCGGATCCTCGAACGCCTCACCGCCGCCGAAGGCCTGGAACGCTACCTGCACACCAAGTACGTCGGCCAGAAGCGCTTCTCGCTGGAAGGCGGCGACGCGCTGATCCCGATGCTCGACGTGATGATCCGCCGCGCCGGCAGCGACGGCGTGAAGGACGTGGTGCTGGGCATGGCCCATCGCGGCCGCCTCAACGTGCTGGTCAATACGCTCGGCAAGCCGCCGCGCAAACTCTTCGACGAATTCGAAGGCAAGTTCGAGCACGACGACCGCGCCCATGCCGGCGACGTGAAGTACCACATGGGCTTCAGCGCCGACGTGCAGACGCCCGGCGGCCCGGTGCATCTCGCCCTCGCCTTCAATCCCTCGCATCTGGAAATCGTCGACCCGGTCGTCGCCGGCAGCGTGCGCTCGCGCCAGCATCGTCGCGGCGACAAGGCCCGCCGCCAGGTCGTGCCGATCCTGATGCACGGCGACGCCGCGTTCGCCGGTCAGGGCGTGGTGATGGAACTGCTGCAGATGTCGCAGGCCCGCGGTTTCGCGGTCGGCGGCACGATCCACATCGTCATCAACAACCAGGTCGGCTTCACCACCAGCGAACGTCAGGACGCGCGCTCCACGCTGTACTGCACCGATGTCGCGAAGATGGTCGGCGCGCCGGTGCTGCACGTGAACGGCGACGATCCCGAAGCGGTGGCGTTCTGCGCCGAACTCGCCTTCGATTTCCGCCAGCAGTTCGGCAAGGACGTGGTCATCGACCTCGTCTGCTACCGCCGCCACGGCCACAACGAAGCCGACGAGCCGGCGGCCACCCAGCCGCTGATGTACCAGACCATCCGCAAGCGCAAGACCACCCGCGAGCTGTACGCGGAACGTCTGGCCGAGAAGGGCACGCTGAAGGCCGAAGACGCGCAGGCGCTGGTCGACGGCTACCGCCAGAAACTCGATGACGGCATCGTCACCACCGAACTGGCGCCGGCC
Organism: Lysobacter hankyongensis; assembly: GCF_039543145.1. Taxonomy (NCBI): domain Bacteria; kingdom Pseudomonadati; phylum Pseudomonadota; class Gammaproteobacteria; order Lysobacterales; family Lysobacteraceae; genus Lysobacter; species Lysobacter hankyongensis. The sequence continues at coordinate 324,502 of NZ_BAABJE010000014.1, forward strand.
AATCCCGATGCCTATGCCATCGACTGGCGCCCGCTGCTCGCGGCAAAGCTCGGCGACGGCGTCGACACCAAAGTCCCGCGCAAGCGGCTGGACGAACTGGCGACGCTGATCAACACCCTGCCGGCCGATGCCACCCTGCATCCGCGCGTGGCCAAGATCTACGAGGACCGCCGCAAGATGTCGGCAGGCGAACTCGCGGGCGACTGGGGCTTTGCCGAGAACCTCGCCTACGCCACGCTGCTCGACGACGGCTTCCGCCTGCGCCTGGTCGGCCAGGACTGCGGCCGCGGCACGTTCTTCCACCGCCACGCGATCCTCCACGACCAGAAGACCGACGTGGATCACATGCCGCTGCGGCAGCTGGTCAAGAATCCGGAGGACGCCACGATCATCGACTCGCTGCTCAGCGAAGAAGCGGTGATGGCGTTCGAATACGGTTATTCCACCGCCGATCCCATGACCCTCGACATCTGGGAAGCGCAGTTCGGCGACTTCGCGAACGGCGCGCAGGTCGTGATCGACCAGTTCCTGTCGTCGGGCGAAGCCAAGTGGGGCCGGCTCTGCGGCCTCGCCCTGTTCCTGCCGCACGGCTACGAAGGCCAGGGCCCCGAGCACAGCTCGGCGCGCCTGGAACGCTTCCTGCAGCTGTGCGCCCTTGAGAACATGATCGTCTGCACGCCGACCACCCCGGCGCAGGCCTTCCACATGATCCGCCGGCAGATGCGCATGAAGACGCGCAAGCCGCTGGTGGTGATGACGCCGAAGTCGCTGCTGCGCCACAAGCTCGCGGTGTCCACGCTCGACGAACTGGCGAACGGCGAATTCCAGCATCTGATCCCGGACGCGAGCGCCGACCCGAAGTCGGTCAAGCGCGTCGTCGTCTGCGGCGGCAAGGTCTACTACGACCTGCTGGAAGACCTGCAGAAGCGCGAGCAGAAGGATGTGGCGCTGATCCGGATCGAACAGCTGTATCCCTTCCCGCGCGCTCACCTGATCGCTGAACTCAAGCGTTATCCGAAGGCGACCCAGGTCGTGTGGTGCCAGGAAGAACCGCAGAACCAGGGCGCGTGGTACCAGATCCAGCATCACCTGCGCTTCTGCCTGCAGGAGAAGCAGAACCTGCACTACGCCGGTCGCGCCCGCTCGCCCTCGCCCGCCGCCGGTCATTTCAACGATCACGTCGAAGAGCAGCTGAAGCTGATCGCCGACGCGCTGGTCAATCCGCTCAACGGCGAACACGCCGCCGAGTGACGCTGTTTGCCGCCGGCGCCCCGGGGCGCCGGTGACCTTTTCAATACCGCTGTCAGGACGCCGCCCATGGCCACCGAAATCAAGGTTCCCGTTCTTCCCGAATCCGTCTCCGACGCCGTCATCGCCACCTGGCACAAGAAGGTCGGCGACGCGGTCAAGCGCGACGAGAACATCGTCGACCTCGAGACCGACAAGGTCGTGCTGGAAGTGCCCTCGACCGTGGACGGCGTGATCAGGGAGTTGAAGTTCGCCGAAGGCGCGACCGTCAACAGCCAGCAGGTCATCGCGGTGATCGAGGAAGGCGCGGTCGCGGCCGTCGCGGCCCCGGCGGCCGGCGCCCAGGAAATGCAGCCGAAGGCCGAGGCCGCGAAGGCCAACGCCGCCGCGCCGGCCAGCACCACGCCGGCACCGGCGGCCGCGTCTTCCGAACTGCCGCCGGGCGCGCGCTTCGCCGCCGCCAGCAGCGGCGTGAACCCCGCCGACGTGGCCGGCACCGGCCGCCGCGGCGCGGTCACCAAGGAAGACATCGTCAACTACGCCAGCGGCAAGACCGCCGGCGTCGGCGGCGGCGCGCGTCCTGAAGAACGCGTACCGATGACCCGCATGCGCGCCCGCATCGCCGAACGCCTGATGCAGTCGAAGAACTCGATCGCGATGCTGACCTCGTTCAACGAGGTCAACCTCGCCAAGGTCATGCAGATGCGCAAGGAGCTGGGCGAGCAGTTCGAGAAGGCCAACGGCATCAAGCTCGGCTTCATGAGCTTCTTCGCCAAGGCCGCCGCGAACGCGCTGCAGCGCCATCCGATCGTCAACGCCTCGGTCGACGGCAACGACGTGATCTACCACGGCTACGCCGACATCAGCATCGCGGTCGCCACCGAGAAGGGTCTGGTCACGCCGGTGCTGCGCAACGTCGAGCGCATGGGCTTCGCCGACATCGAAGGCGCCATCGCCGGCTACGCCAAGGCGGCGCGCGAAGGCGGCCTGAAGCTGGAAGACCTGCAGGGCGGCACCTTCACCATCACCAACGGCGGCACCTTCGGTTCGCTGATGTCCACGCCGATCGTGAACCCGCCGCAGTCCGCGATCCTCGGCATGCACGCGATCAAGGAACGCGCGATCGTCGAGAACGGCCAGGTGATCGCCGCGCCGATGATGTACATCGCGCTCAGCTACGACCACCGCATCATCGACGGCAAGGACGCGGTGCTGTTCCTGGTCGACATCAAGAACCAGCTGGAAAACCCGCACCGCATGCTGTTGGGCATGTGATCGGCATGCGCAGCCACACGACACGCGGCATGCTGGCATTGGTCGGCACGATGATGGCGGCCTTGCTGGCGGCGCCCTTGGCCGCCGCCGATCAGGACAAGCCGGTAAGCGCCATCGTGCAGCGCGCGATGTTGGCGAGTGTCGTGCGCCACTGCAGCGAAGCCTATCCAAAACTCGCCCCGACCCTGAAGGCCAAGCTGGACGCCTGGAACGCGGAACATGCGGATGCCAACACGGCCGCCGATGCCTTCATCGCCGACCTGCCATCGGACAATCGAGCCCAGATCGACCGAACGGTCCTCGTGGTGGAGCAAACCGCAAGCGACATGCTGGGCGCCGCGCGACGCCAGGCCGCCGGCGAACTGTTCTGCTCGCAGGCGTTCGACAGCTTCGGATCGACGAGCAGCGAGGGCTACTACGATGCCGACAACCTCGACGAAGCCATGGGCATGTACTACATGACGATGAGGTCCGCGGAAATCGGTCGGGAAATGTGCGTCGCACGCTATCCCCATCTGGCAGGCCACGCGGACGAGGCGCTCGCAGAGTGGCGCGTGCGCGAAGCCCCCATCATCGCCAGGATCGAATCGACCTTCGACCGCATGCAACGCGAGAATCCGGATTCGGCACGGCACTTGATGGAAATGGTCGAACGAAATGCCCGCAAGATCCTTTCGGTGGCAATCGACAACGGCCAGGAGATCTACTGCCGCAAGCACTTCGACGATCTCGCCTCAGGCGAGCATCGACGCGCGACACCGAAAATGTACCGGTTCCTGGAACAGGGATCTTCCGCTCAATAGCGGTCGACTTCCGGCACGTGGCCCCGCAACCTTGACCGCCGACCCGCAGACCGGCCTGGCCCCTCCCCATTCCACGCGATGCACTGCGATTCGCGTTGGCAGAGACAAACGATGAGCGAGCAACAACAATTCGACGTAATCGTCATCGGCGCCGGCCCGGCCGGCTACCACGCCGCGATCCGCGCCGCCCAGCTCGGCATGAAGACCGCCTGCATCGACGCCGCGCTCGGCAAGGACGGCAAGCCCGCCCTCGGCGGCACCTGCCTGCGCGTCGGCTGCGTGCCGTCGAAGGCGCTGCTCGACTCGTCGCGCCAGTTCTGGAACATGGGCCACCTGTTCGGCGACCACGGCATCAGCTTCAAGGACGCGAAGATCGACGTCGCGGCGATGGTCGGCCGCAAGGACAAGATCGTGAAGCAGTTCACCGGCGGCATCGCCCAACTGTTCAAGGCCAACAAGATCACCGCGTTCTACGGCTTCGGCTCCCTGCACGCCGGCAACATCGTCAAGGTCAAGCAACACGACGGCAGCGAGATCGAACTGAAGGCGCCGAACGTGATCCTGGCCGCCGGCTCGGATTCGATCGAACTGCCGTTCGCGAAATTCGATGGCGACGCCATCGTCGACAACGTCGGCGCGCTCGACTTCACCGAGGTGCCGAAGCGTTTCGGCGTGATCGGCGCCGGCGTGATCGGCCTCGAACTCGGCAGCGTGTGGAACCGTCTCGGCGCGCAGGTGACCGTGCTCGAAGCGATGCCGGATTTCCTCGCCGCCGCCGACGGCGAAGCGGCGAAGATCGCGGCGCGCGAATTCAAGAAGCAGGGGCTCGACATCAAGCTCGGCGCCAAGGTTTCGAAGGCCGAGGTCAAGAAGAAGGGCAAGACGACCGAAGTCCACGTCACCTACACCGACGCCGCGGGCGAGCAGAACGTCGTGTTCGACAAACTGCTGGTCGCGGTGGGCCGCAAGGCCGCGAGCAAGGGTCTGCTGGCCGAAGGCTGCGCCGTGCAGCTCGACGAGCGCGGCCGCATCGTGGTCGACGAACACTGCCACACCGGCGTCGACGGCGTCTGGGCGGTCGGCGACTGCGTGCGCGGCCCGATGCTGGCGCACAAGGGCTTCGAGGAAGGCATCGCGGTGGCCGAACTGATCGCCGGCCTGCCGGGCCACGTCAACCTCGACACGATTCCGTGGGTGATCTACACCGAGCCGGAAATCGCCTGGGTCGGCAAGACCGAGGAACAGCTGAAGGCCGAAGGCATTCCGTACAAGGCCGGCAGCTTCCCGTTCGCCGCGGTCGCGCGCGCGGTGGCCATGGCCGAACCGGCCGGCTTCGTGAAGGTGCTGGCGCATGCCGAGACCGATCGCGTGCTGGGCATGCATCTGGTCGGCGCCAATGTGTCCGAGCTGGTGCACGAAGGCGTGCTGACCATGGAATTCAGCGGCTCGGCCGACGACCTCGCCCGCATCTGCCACGCGCATCCGAGTCTGTCGGAAGCGGTGCACGACGCGGCGATGGCGGTGCACAAACGCTCGATCCACAAGGTCAACTGACCGGATGGGATCAGAAACGGCGCACCCCGGTGCGCCGTTTCGCATTTGGGGCCGAGGCAGCGACGAGAACTGACTGCAACGAGAACGGGAGCAGCGATGAGCGACCACAATTCGATCCGCAACGTCTCCGACACCGCGCTGTGGGTCGCGATCTATCGCGCGATGGAAAGCGAACGTCCGGACGCGCTGTTCCGCGATCCCTACGCGCGTCGCCTGGGTGGCGCGCGCGGCGAGGCCATCGTCCGCGAACTGCCCGACGGCGAGACGATGAGCTGGCCGCTGGTAGTCCGCACCGCGGTGATCGACGAGATCGTGACCCGCGGCGTGCGCGAAGGCGCGCGCACGGTGCTGAATCTCGCCGCCGGCCTCGACGCCCGCCCCTACCGCATGGATCTGCCCGCCGATCTGCGCTGGATCCACGTCGACATGCCCGACATGGTCGACTTCTTCCGCGACCGGATGGCTGGCGAAACGCCTCGCTGCCGCCTGGAATACGTCGCCGCCGATCTGCGCGAAGCCGACAGGCGTCGCGAAGTGCTGGCCGACGCCGGCCGCGAGGGCCCGGTGCTGGTCATCACCGAAGGTCTGCTGCTGTATCTGCAGGCCGAGGACGTCGCCGCGCTGGCGCGCGATCTGCACGATGTCGCGAAGGCGCGCTGGTGGGTGGCCGACCTGGCCTCGCCGGCCCTGCTACGGCGTCTGGAGAAGACCTGGTCGCCGACGCTGCGCGCAGGCAACGCGCCCTTCGTGTTCGGCCCGCGCGAGAACACCGGCTTCTTCGCGCCCTTCGGCTGGCGCGAACTCGAATTCCGCTCGCACTGGGACGAATCGATCCGCCTGAAGCGCACGATGCCGCGGATCGGATTCTGGCGGATCATGATGGCGCTCACGCCGGCGAAGCGACGCGCGAAGATGAAGCGCATCAGCGGCATGATGCTGCTGCGTTCCGAACACTGAACCACAGGACATTTTTTCCACGATGAAATCGATCTGCGTCTACTGCGGCTCCAACGCCGGCAACAAACCCGTCTACGGCGACCGCGCCCGCGCGCTCGGCGCCCGCATCGCAGCCGAAGGCCTGCAACTGGTCTACGGCGGCGGCAATGTCGGGCTGATGGGCATCGTCGCCGACGCCGTGCTCGACCACGGCGGCGAAGTGATCGGCGTGATTCCCGAGCAGCTGGTGCAGTGGGAAGTCGCGCACAAGGGCGTGACCCGGCTCGAAGTGGTCGCGAACATGCACGAGCGCAAGGCGCGGATGTTCGACCTCGCCGACGCCTTCGTCGCCCTGCCCGGCGGCTTCGGCACGCTCGACGAAATGTTCGAGATGCTGACCTGGCGCCAGCTCGGCCTGGGCCAGAAACCATGCGCCTTCCTCGATGTCGATGGCTTCTACGCGCCGCTGATCGGCATGATCGACCGCATGGTCGAAGAACGCTTCCTGCACCCCGAACAGCGCCACGACCTGTGGCACGGCGAAGACATCGACACCCTCTTCGGCTGGATGCGCGGCTACACGCCCGCGCAGGCGGACAAGTGGATGGACGAGAAGCGGCGAAAGGATCTGCGCTGATCAGCAGTTCCGGCGGCGACTTTTCCCGGATGACATGCATGCCACCCCGAAACGCCTCAGGACCAAGATGGACGACGAAACGAGATCGGGAGAAAAAGCGCTCAACTGGCTTTCGCAATGGGGGCTTGTCTATGCCATCTGCCTGCCCGCCGGTTTTGCGATTCTGGCAATCGGCGGGATTCGCGAGCCGCTCCTCGCAAGCGCGTTCATCGCCGGTCTGCCGGGACTGCGCATCGCATCGGGTGCATCCCGCGTGTCCCGGTTGTGGTTGATCGTCGCCATACCTGGAGTCACGGCTTTCCTCGGCATCATGGTGATGGCACTTGTGGGCAGATGAGCGCATGCGCAGCGCACGAGGTCGGCAGCCTCGTGCACTCGGGCGATTCCCTCATCTGAAGTACCCTATGCTCATGGCCGCACTTCAACCCGAAAAACGCCTCCGATGAGTACACCCAACACTTTCAGGGCATTCCGCATCCGCAACGACAGCGCCGGCTACCGCAGCGGCATCGAGGAGATGTCGATCGACGATCTCGCCCCGGGCGAGATCGTGATCAGGACGGCGTATTCCTCCGTGAACTACAAGGACGCGCTTGCCGGCACCGGCGAGGGCAAGATCCTGCGCTTCTTCCCGCTGGTGGGCGGCATCGACGTGGCCGGGCACGTGGTGTCGTCGACCGATCCGGCATTCAGTGAAGGCGACGCGGTGTTGGTCACCGGCTGCGGCCTCAGCGAGACCCGCGATGGCGGCTACGGCGAGTACGCGCGGATCGAGGCGAAATGGGCGATTCCCCTGCCCGCCGGGCTGAGCCTGCGCGAAAGCATGATCCTGGGCACCGCGGGCTTCACCGCCGCGCTGGCCCTGCTGCGGATGGAGGACAACCGGCAGACGCCGGCGCTGGGGCCGCTGGCGGTGACCGGCGCCACCGGCGGTGTGGGTTCGCTGGCGGTCGACATCTATACGCGCGCCGGCTACGAGGTGCATGCGATCAGCGGCAAGCCCGAACACGCGGATTACCTGAAATCCCTGGGCGCGACCCAGGTCCTCGGTCGCGATGTGCTGGCCGACGCCAGGCCGCTGGAAGCCGCCCGCTTCGGCGGTGGCCTCGACAACGTCGGCGGGCCGATGCTCGCCAGCCTGCTGGCGCGCACCCGGCCCTACGGCAACGTCGGCAGCGCCGGATTGGCCGCGACCGCCGACCTCCCGACCACGGTCATGCCGTTCATCATCCGCGGCGTGTCGCTGCTGGGCGTGGCCTCGGCCGGAACCGCCCGGGATTTGCGTGATGAGGTATGGAAACGGCTGGCAACGGTCTGGAAACCTGCGCACCTCGACACGATCTGCACCCGGGAAGTCGGGCTGGAGGGTCTGCCGGAGGTGTTCGCGGGCATGCTGGCGGGGGGCTCGTTCGGTCGGACCGTCGTGCGCCTGGGCTGAGCCGAGGTCCGGGCGCCGCATGCGTGTGCACTGGATCAAAATTCGGGGCCGTCCCGCTTTCGGGCCGGCGCGCGGCAGACTACACTGAACGCAGTCTTATCTGGGGGTCCGCATGGCTCGCATTCTGATCGTCGACGACTCTCCGTCGCAGTTGATGGGTATCCGTCGCATCGTCGAAAAACTCGGGCATGAAGCGCTGACCGCCGAAGACGGCGCCGCCGGCGTGGAAGTCGCCAAGCGCGAGATTCCGGACCTGATCCTGATGGACGTGGTGATGCCGAACCTCAACGGGTTCCAGGCCACCCGCACCATCTGCCGCGAGCCCAAGACCAAGCACATCCCGATCGTGCTGGTGACCACCAAGGATCAGGACACCGATCGCATGTGGGGCATGCGTCAGGGCGCCAAGGCCTATCTGACCAAGCCCTTCAGCGAAACCGAGCTGTCGGACACCATCACCAAGTACGTCACCGGCCTCGGATAGCCCCGAGCCGGCGCCTGCCGGCTCCATCTTCTTGTGCCGCCGGCGCCTGCCGGCTCCCGTTTCCCGTATCGCCGAGCCATCGTTCTGCGCGGCCGGCGACAACGCCACCACTTCCAGACGCCGGGCCTCACGCCCGACGCCAGTCGTCCCCGAACGCGTCGCGCATGCGCCGATAGGCCTCGCGCTCTTCCTCGGTATTCGCCTTCGGCGCGAGAATCTCGAGTTCCACGATCTGATCGCCCGCCGGCGCACCGCCGGTTCCGGGCAATCCGCGTCCACGCAACCGCAGCTTGCGACCGCCTTCCGAATCCGCGGGAATCTTCAGATCCACCGCGCCGCCCAGGGTCGGCACGCTGATCGTGGCGCCCAGCGCCGCTTCCCAGGGCGCGACCGCCAACGCGTGGATGATGTTGCGGCCGTCGACCTCGAATTGCGGGTGCGCGGCGTATTCGACTTCCAGCAGCAGATCGCCGCCACCGGGCGCCTGGCCCGCAAGCCGGATCGCCTGCCCCGGGCGGATGCCCTTGGGCACGCGCACCTCCAGCGAACGCCCGCCGACCGCAACCCGCACCGGATCGCCGCGATGAATCGCTTCCAGCGGCACCGCGAACTTCGCGCGGGTGGCGCCATCGCCACGCGGACGCGGGCCAGGTTGACCGGCACCGGCGAAGCCGCCGCGCCGACGACCGAACAGCTCCTGGAAGAAATCGCTGAAACCGCCGTTGCCGCCGCCGGCGAACACTTCGTCGAAATCGAAGCCGCCCGGACCGCCGCCGAATCCGCCCGGAGGCGGCTGTACTTCATCGCCGGGACGGTAACCGCGCGCGCGCAGCTGATCGTAGGCGGCGCGCTTCTGCGGATCGCGCAGCGCCTCGTAGGCTTCGTTGACGGACTTGAACTGCTCCTCGGCGCCCGGCTCCTTGCTCACGTCCGGATGATATTTGCGCGCGAGGCGACGATAAGCGGTCTTGATCTCCGCCTCGCCGGCACCGGGTTCGACCCCGAGAATCTCGTAGTAATCCTTGAAACGCATGGCGCGGTTCCGCGAAAGTCGTGTCGATGCGATCCACTATAACGAAGCAGCCGCGTGTGCGGCTGCGAAGTCGTACATGGCGTGGGCCGGCCCGCCTGCGAAACGGGCCGGCGGCTGAGCGATCATCGCCGCACGAGGCGATCAGGCCTGCGTGTCGGCGGCCTGCGCGATGCCCACCTGGATCCTGCGCGGGGTCGATTCGGCGCGCTTGGGAATCGCGATTTCGAGCACGCCGTTGCGACCGCTGGCGGTGATGCCGTCGGCATCCGCGGTATCGGGCAGCGCGAATCGGCGATGGAAGCTGCCGTAGCGTCGCTCGATGCGCGAGAAGCGTTCGGACTGTTCCGCGACTTCGCTGCGGCGTTCGCCCTTGATGCTCAGGATGCCCTTGTCCATCAGGACTTCGACGTTCTGCGGATCGACGCCGGGCAGATCGGCGAGGATGACGAAACGTTCGGCTTCTTCCTTGATGTCGACGCGCGGCACCCACTGGCTGGTGACCACGGCGGACTCGTCGGGGCTGTCGCCGGTATTGAGGAAACGGTCGAAGATCTGCTTCAGATCGTCGTGGATGCGGGCCTGGGCCGGCCACGCCTGCTGATAGCGCATGAGGCTCATCGGAATCTCCGTTGGATGCGGCGGCACCATGCCGCCATGCACGACAGATGTGCGGCGGACCGCGGTTTTTCAAGGGCCGTCCGGCGATCGTTCATGTTTCGTCCTACACTGTGGCCTCCCGTTTCCCCCACCCGCAGACAGGAGTTCCGCATGACCATCCAGATCGGCGACCGCATTCCCGAAGTCAACATCAAGCGCATCAACGACGGCATCGACACCATCGACACCGTCCGTCTGTTCGAAGGCAAGAAGATGGTGCTGTTCTCGGTCCCCGGCGCGTTCACACCGACCTGTTCCGAGAAGCACCTGCCCGGTTACGTCGAACACTTCGAAGCCTTCAGCGCCAAGGGCATCGATGTCGCATGCATGTCGGTGAACGACCCGTTCGTGATGAAGGCCTGGGCCGCGAGCCAGAATGCGCCGGCCGGCATGATCATCCTCGCCGACGGCAACGGCGACTTCGCGAAAGCGCTCGGTCTGGAAATGGATGCGACCGCCTACGGCATGGGCATCCGCAGCAAGCGTTTCGCGCTGTACGCGGAGAACGGCGAAGTGAAGAAGCTCGAAGTGGAAGCGCCGGGCGAATTTCGGGTGTCGTCCGCCGAGCACATGCTCTCGCTGCTGTAATTTCCTGCATTCCGTAGGAGGGCCTTCAGGCCCGAGCTTTTGATTCGGACAAAAAGAAAAGCTCGGGCCTGAAGGCCCTCCTACGCAAATGCGGTGGATCGGCCGTTGGCCATACCTGCCAGAAACACCGATTTCAACGGCCGTATGGCTGATCAAGGCGCGACAGAACGCATCGGTGGTCGCAGTCGCGCATACCAGCGCTCCTGCAAAGATCATTCCAGCACGCGGAACTCGATGCGCGTCCACGCGCCGCTGTCGGCCAGCGCCGTCAGCGTATGCGCGCCGGGCTCGCCGAAGTCCCGCACCAGGGTCGCGCGTCCGGCGGTCTCGCCGATCCAGCGCCCATCCAGCAGCCACTGCACGTTGCGCTCGGTGCCGAGCGCACGCAGCGACAATCGCACCGCATGTACGCTGCCGGGCGCACGCGCGAGCGTGGCGCCGTCGTTCATGCCGTCGATGCGCAACTCCTCGTCGGCGTCGCGGCCGTCGGCCATGCAGTCGTCGGCGAGCGGCGGCAAGATCGACGCATGCCGCGTCTCCGCCGATAGCCACGGCGATGCCAGCGCCGGCCAGCGCGCGATCTCGCGCGGCTCGACGCGGTGCGGCAGCGAACACACCGCCGACACCCGTCGCCCAGTGTCGGTATCGATCTCGAAACGTTCGCGCCCCGCATTCCACAGCCGCGCGCCGCGCTCGGCGAAGGTCGGCGGCACCACGCCGTCGAGCGTCCAGGCCTTGCGTCGCCGTTGGCACAACGACGCAGGCAGGCCTTCGGCGGCGATGCCCAGCGGCCAGCAGATGTCGATTTCCGCGACGTTCGCCGGCGGCGGCACGCGCGCCGCGTCGCGGTTGCCGCCCGGCAGCGCATCGACCACTTCGAACAGCAGCGGCAGCGCGGTGATCGCGCCGTACTGCCCCGGCAGCGGCGTGCCGTCCGGACGGCCGACCCAGACGCCGACCGTATAGCGCCGCGTGCCGCCGACCGCCCAGGCATCGCGGAATCCGTAACTGGTGCCGGTCTTCCACGCCACCCGCGGACGCGTGCCGCGGTCGTACTGTTCCAGCTCGCCGGGGCGCGGATTGGATTCGAGGATCTCGCGCACGATCCACGCCGCGCCCGGCGACAGCACGCGCCGGTCGATCGCCGCGTCCCGCGGCGTGTAGCGGACGCGGCCGGCGATGCCGTTGCGGTTGAAGGCCGCATGCGCGCCGACCAGGTCTTCCAGCCGCGCGCCGGTGCCGCCGAGGATCAGCGCGAGATTGGGTTTGGCGTCGTCGGGAAACTTGAGCGCGAGCCCGGCGTGGTCGATGCGCGCGGCGAAGCGCTGCGGGCCGACGCGATCGAGCAGATCGACCGCCGGGACGTTGAGCGACAGCCGCAGCGCCTGCGCGGCGCCGACCGGGCCATTGAACGATTCGCCGAAATTGCCCGGGCGGTAATCGCCGAAGTTCTGCGGTGCATCGATCAGCAGGCTTTCGGAGTGGATCAGGCCATCGTCGATCGCCATGCCGTACAGGAACGGTTTCAGCGTGGAACCGGGCGAACGCCAGGCCTGGACCATGTCGACGTGGCCGAGCCGCGCTTCGTCGCCGAAGCGCAGCGAACCGACGTAGGCGCGCGCCTCCATCGTCGCGTTGTCCACCACCAGCAGCGCCGCGGAGGTGCGCTCCGGCAACGTCGAGAAATACGCGGCGACGCGCTCTTCCAGCGTGCGCTGCAGGTTCGGATCGATGGTCGAAACGATGCGCGCGGCCTTCGGATGCGCGGCGCGCAGACGCTGCGCGAGCAGCGCGGCGGTCATCGGCGACTGCAACTGGCGCGACACCACCGGCTCGATCCGCGCATCGTCCACCTCGGCGCGTGACCACACGCCGAGCGCGGCCATGCGGTCCAGCACCTTGTCGCGCGCGGCCTGCGCCGCCTCGGGATGACGATCGGGGCGACGCCGGCTCGGCGATTGCGGCAGCACGGCGAGCAGCGCGGCCTCCGCCATCGACAGCCGCGACGCGGGCTTGCCCAGATACGCCCAGCTCGCGGCCTCGACGCCTTCGATCGTGCCGCCGTACGGCGCGCGTTCGAGATAGAGGATCAGGATCTCGCGCTTCGAGAGATGCGCCTCCAACTGCAGCGCGCGCAGGATCTGCCGGAGCTTGCGGAAGGGCGTCCGCGTATGCGACGTGCGCTTCGCATCGAGGATGCGCGCGACCTGCATCGTCAGCGTCGAACCGCCGGACACCACTTCGCCGCTGGTCAGCAGTTGTCCGCCCGCACGCAGCAGCGCGATCGGATTCACGCCGGGATGCCGCCAGAACCAGCGATCCTCGTAGTGCAGCAGCGCTTCGAGATACAGCGGCGAAACCGATTCGGGCGTCGCCGGATAACGCCAGACGCCGTCGGCATCGGCGAACGCGCGCAGCGGCGTGCCGTCGCGCGCGACCACCAGCGTGCTGGTGTCGCGGGCCTTCGGCAACTGCGGCGGAAACACGAGATCGAGCAGCAGCAGCGACGACAGCAGCGCGACGCAGCCCCAGCGCAACCAGGGCAGCAGGCGGCGGATCCGCGTCATCGAGGATCGTGCAGGCATGTCTTCACGCATGAGGGGTATCGTCGGCGGCGATCGTGTCCACAACCACCCGGCGCGGAAGACCCGCCCGGACGATGGCGTTACTCATCCACGCCGAGCGGCGACAGTCGCGACGGATCGCCGACCAGAAACACGTCATCGGTGATCGATCGCAACTCGCCCGTGCCGAGATCGCGCATTTCCCAGGTCCATGCGCCGAATGCGGTGGTCAAGGTCCCCCGCGCACGGCAGGGGCCGTGATCGAAGAAATCGTGCTGCTGACGCGCGCTGATCACGATGCTGCGCTCGAAAAAACGGCGGACGTCGCGCGTCGTCGGCAGGAAGGGGGCGCAGCCGTCTTTTTCCGGCCCCAGCCCCGCTTCCAGCACCACCACATCGTCGATCTTTCCGATCGGCGACTGCGCGATCGCGGATGCGACCGGCAGCGACACCATCGCCACGATCGCCACGCTCCGAAGGCCGGCAGCGAACCGCCGGCCGCATTTCCATGTCATCGCCGCGCTCATTTCGGCTGCACCACCGTGATCGTCGCCGGCAACGACTTGCCCACGCCGCGCAGCTGCGGACGGTACATGTCCTCGACCAGCGACGGCGGCACCGTGTAGGTGCCCGGGGTCACCGCGCGGACGAGATAGAACACCCGCGCGGGCTGGCCGGCGTTGAGTTTCAGCGCGGCCACGAAGCGGTCGTCGCGATATTCCTCGTGCATCACCTCGGCGGCGCTGCCGCGGTCGGAGATCTCGATGCCGTCCACCACCACGTCGGCCCACTGCTTGCCGTCGCCGAGATTGAAGTTCTCGATCTCCAGACCGGCGGGCAGCAGATCGATCAGCATCGCGTCGGGCATGTAACGGTCGGCGGTGATGCTCAGCGCCACGATCAGCGCCTCGCCTTCGCCGATCGGACCGGGTTTCCACGGTTTGCCGTCGGTGGTGTACCACTTGCGTTCGATCCCGATCACCGACTTGTCCTCGGCCGGCGCCGTGCGCGGCACGCCGGCGACTTCCAGGCTGGCGTACAGCGGCACCGCGCCCTTCGGCTCGAAGCGGAAGCCGCGGGTCAGCGCGGTGTAATCGACGCGACGACCCTGCATGCGACGCTCCGCCACCGGATCGCTGACATCGCCCAGCTTCCACACGCCCGAGACCGTCTTCTTCTGATCGGCCAGCAGCGCGCGGCCGACGCGCGCCAGCGCCACCTGCTCCTGGGTGCTGAGATAGAACCAGCGCTCGCCGCGGCGCACGTCCAGTTCCTTGCCCAGCGCGATCACCTTGCTGTCGTACTCCGGCCTGGCGAGGTCGCGCTCGTGGGTGAGCGCGATCATCAGCGCGCTGTCGCGCAGCGGGCTGCTGTAATCGCCGAGGTACTCGTAACGGTCGCCGGGCTTGTTGTAGGCGAAACCGGCGGCGATGGCCTTGCCGCCGCGCGCCTTGTCGCCCTGCAGCGACAGCGCGAGGCCGAGATGGACCAGCGACAGACCGTTCTTCGCCTTGGCGCGATCGTTGTCGTACAGCGCGCGCAGCGTGCCCAGCGGTGCGCGGTTGACGCGGGCCAGCGCATAGCCCGCATGCGCCTGATAGGCGAACTTGAGGTGATCGCGATGATTCTGGCCGTAGAACTCGTTGCCGCCGGCCAGCAGATCCTCGTTCAACCGCTTCAGCGCCTTCTGCAGCATCGCGTCAGGCACCGCGAACCCGGCTTCCTTCGCATCGAGCAGGAACTCGACGATGTAAGGCGTCAGCGACGGATTGACGTAGCTGTCGTCGCCCCACATCGAGAAGTGACCGTTCGACATCTGCATCGATGCGAGACGCCCGAACGCACCGTCCATGCGCGCCTTGCGGGTGGCGGCATCGATGCCCTTGGCGTCCAGCATCTTCGCGGTCTCGGCATCCATCACCAGCGCAGCGTAGCCCTTGCTGGTGGTCTGCTCGGCGCAGCCGTAGGGATAGTCGAGCACGCCCTGCAGCGCACCGGCGAAGGGAATCGGCGGCAGCGCGCTCACCGTCATCTGCGCATTGACCGACCCCGGCATCAGGCCGTCGGCGAAGCCGGCGTCCATCGCGATGGCGCCGAGTTCGTTGAGCGTGATCGTTCGGGTGCGGAGCACGCTCGGCCATGCCGGGCGCACCGGTACGTCGAAGCGTCGGTCGACCTTGAAACCGTTGCCGTCCACGCGCACGCGGATCTTCGCGGTGGTGTAACCCTCACCCGCGGACAGCGGGAAGGTCAGCGTGGTCTTGCCGCCGGTGGCGAGTTTCGCCTGACGCGCACCCTGCGCCACCGACAGCGGGCCGATGCCTTCGACCTGCACCTTGAAGTCGCCGGGCTTGCCGGTGAAGTTGGTGAGATCGAGGGTCACGTTGCTGCGGTCGCCCGGCGCAAGCACGCGCGGATAGCTCGCTTCGGCGACGATCGGCGCGCGCACCACGATCTCGGCGTCGCCGTTGCCGTAGCGGTCGGCCGAATACGCCAGCGCGGACACGCGCAGCGTGCCGTTGAAGTCCGGCACCTTCAGCGCGATCTTCGCCTGACCCTTCGCGTCGAGTTTCACCGGGCCGGAGAACAGATCGACCGTCTGCACCTTCGAGGTCGGCCTGCGCGCCTGCGCCAGAGGCTGCAGCGCCATGTCGCCGCCGAAGCGGATGCGGCCGATCTCGCCGTCCAGGCTTTCGATCACGCGACCGTAGACGTCGTAGGCGTCCACGCCGAGACGGCGCTGGGCGAAGAAGTGTTTGTTGGCATCGGGCACCGGGAATTTCGTGATGTTGATGATGCCCACGTCCACCGCCGAGACGGTGACGAACGCGTCCTTCCCGGCGAGCCCCGGCACCGCGACCGTGGTCGTCAGGGTCTGTTCGGGCCGCATCTGTTTCGGCAGCGACAGACCCACCTCGACCCGCCGCGCCGTACGGTTCATCGGCACATGGGCGACGCCCACCGCGCGCGCCGGCGTGATCTTGTTCGCGGCGCTGCCGCCGCGGAAGACCAGCGCGGTCACGTAGACATCGTGGCGATCCCAGTCCTTCGTCACCGGAATCTCGAAGCTGCTGCCGCGCTTCACGTCGACTTCCTGCACGTACAGCATGCGGTCGGCTTCGACCATCAGCAGGCCCTTGCCCGGATGCGGGGGCGTGAGCGTCACCTTCAGGGTGTCGCCGGCGCTGTAGCCGGTCTTGTCGAGCGCGACCTTCACCTTGTCGGGGCGCGCGTCGAGGCCGCGGTTCTCGTCGTCCCAGCTCCAGCCGGCCTCGAACGGATAGCGCGTAGTCAAACCGGTCGCCGGATCGAGCACGTCGACGCGATAGGCGCCCCACTCCACGGGGAAGGCGAAACTCACGGCGGTGGCGCCGGCATCGATGGTACGGGTTTCGACGTTCTCGAAGCGCGAGGTGAAATCGAAATCCCAGCCGTCGCCGTCGTCGTAGTTCCAGTGGTAATCGCGATGCTCGCGCACCAGCGTGATCTTGAGTCCCTTGGCCGGACGCGGCTTGCCGTCGGCGGCGACGCGCAACAGCTGGAAGCGCGCGTCGGAATCACTGTCGGCGCCGTCCTTGTCGTCGAACAGCGGGCGCACGCCGACCAGCGCATCGGCCGGCCACATCACCCGCTTGAGCGAACGGTTCACGCTGCGTCCGCCGCTCTCGAACAGGCTGCCGGACACGATCGCCGCGACCGGCGAGACCGCCTTCACGTCGCCGGGCAGCGGAATGTCCTGGACCAGGGTGCCGTCGTCGCCGAGCGTGGTGTCGATGACATCATTGGCTTCCTTCGGCAGCGACACGGTCGGGTCGCCGAAGAAATAGCCGGGCATGCTCTCGACCGGATGCTGTTCGATCGCCACCGCGAGCTTCGCGGTGAAACGGTTGCCGGCCGCGGGCGCGCCGTAGAGATAGGCACCGGTGGCCTTCAGCGAGATCGGTTTGCCCGGCTTGAGCACGGCGTCGGCGGTGTCGAGGTCGAGCTTCATGCGCTCGGGGAGGAATTCCTCGATCCGCAAGGTCATGCCCTGCACCGCTTCGGCGCTGGCCGGATCGGTGCGGAATTCGACCTGCCAGCGGCCGGTCGGCGCTTCGGCCGGAATCAGCTTCTCGAAACTGTAGTAGCCCTGCGGGCCGGCTTCGATGCGGCTTTCGACGAAGGGTTTGCCGTTGGGCTGATTGAGGCGCACGAACAGCGGCTGCGCCTTGTTGCCCTTCATCGGCACCGGCTTGCCGTCGTTGTCGCGGAGCAGCGCGGAGATGCGCACGACCTCGCCCGGGCGATACAGATCGCGACCGGCCCAGGCGAACACGTCGAACCACGCCGGTTCGCGGCCGCTCACCGCGAATTCGGACAGATCCAGCGCCGGCTGGTTGAACGGCAGCAGCGAGACGTCCTTGCCGCGACGGGCGACGAGCACGTGCGCCGCCTGCAGCTTGTAGGGCAGCATCGCATTGCCGTTGCGGTCGGTCTGGCCCTTGAGGATGGTCTCGCCGGGGCCGTCGAGCACCTGCAGTTCGACCCCGGAGATGGCGCTGCCGTCTTCCAGCGATGCGGTGTGGACGAACAGCTTGTCCTTGTACGCGCGCACGTGCAGCCCGATGTCGCTGACCGTGAAGAACGTGGTCTCGAACTGATCGTTGAACTGGCCGGTGCGCTTCATCACCGCGAAGTACAGGCCGGGCTCCTGCAGTTCCTCGATGTCCTGGATCGGCAGGTAGGTGACGACGCGTTCGTTGCGCTTGCCGCCGAGCACGAAGCGGTTGGTGTAGACCGGTTCGGCGAGCTTGGACAGCGGCGTGTTGTCGCCGTATTCGTTGTCCAGCTCCCAACCGCTGCGGCGGCCGCCGCGCTGGTATTCGTGGAAGAACTGCGGCAGCGACTTCTCGCGCACGCGCAGGAATTCGACGTCGACCTCGGGCACGTTCACCGACACCACCGGCAGGCCGCGGCTCTCGCGCGCCGGCAGCACGCTGCCCTGCGAGGCGAAACCGGCGGCCGGCTTCAGTTCGCCGGTGTAGACCTTCTGCTCGACATCGCGGCCGAGGGTGCTGCCGTCGGCCGCGGCGAGCTTCGCCGAGATCTTGAGGGTGTAATCGGTATTCGCCGCGACGAACGGATAGCGGAGGATCTTGCCGCTGTCGTCCAGCTTCCAGCCGCTCTTCTCTTTCGGCGGCGTATCGAACGCGATCAGTTGATCGAAGTCCTGCGTGCCGACCAGCGGCCGGGAGAACTCCAGCGCGATCGCCAGCGCGTCGCCGTCCTGGTCGGGATAGGCCCGGACCAGGGCGAACCCCTTGACCTCATCGCGCTTGGCCTGGATGGCCTCGCCGCTCACTTCGGGCAGTTGCCCGGTTTCCTTGTTGCCGCAGCCCGTCAGGGCCACCAGCGCGAGCGCCACCCCCGCGCCCGCCACCCACTTCCGCATCTGACCGCAAACCCGACCCAACACCCCGAACCGCGACGAGCGACACATATGGCCTCCTGGATTTGCGGGCGACTATACCGAAACTTCCGGTCGCCGGATCACTTTATTTGAACAATTTTTTGACTTTTTTTTAACATTAACGAAGACCAACTCCAACCCGCGACTCCTTGCCGCTCCGGGCAGGAAATTCCGTATCGCTGTTGGTTTGTGATGGCCGCAAAACGACCGTGGACCGCCGGGCTAGACCCGGGCATCGCGCGTTGCACGAAGCCGGGACCTGCCCAGAACGCGACAGGCCGCCCGGAGGCAGCCTGTCGAGGGTGAAACATGTTGCAGCGCATCACGCATTCGCGTCGGGCGGCGGCACTGCCGTCGGGGTGTCGGCGACCACGACCGGCGGCGTGACCGGATCGGCGCTCTCGTCTTCGTCCAGCGAGCCATCCAGGCGTTCCAGCGCCTGCAGGCTTTCGCCTTCCGACAACCGCATCAGGGTGACGCCCTGGGTGTTGCGGCCGACCTGCGAGATTTCCGCGGCGCGGGTGCGCACCAGCGTGCCGCCATCGGAAATCAGCAGGACCTCGTCGCCGCTGCGCAGCAGCACCGCGCCGACCAGCCGGCCGTTGCGGGCGGTGGTCTGGATGCCGATCACGCCCTGGGTGCCGCGACCCTTGCGCGGGTGGTCGGCCAGCGGCGTGCGCTTGCCGTAACCGTTCTCGGTCGCGGTGAGGATGTAGAAGGTGCTGCCGTCATCCTGCGCCACCACGATCTCGGCCTCGGGCGCGTCGGTCTCGGCCTCGACGATCTCGATGCCGTTGGCGACGTCGGCCAGCGCCTCCTCGTCCGGCACCTCGCCCGCCGCTTCGGCGACGATCAGGCTGACGACGGTCTCGCCGTCCTGCAGGCGCATGCCGCGCACGCCGGTCGCGGTGCGCCCCATCGGTCGCACGTGGGCTTCCGAGAAGCGCGCGACGCGGCCGTTCGAGGCGAACAGCAGAATGTCGCGCGCCCCGTCGGTCAGCGAGGCGCCGATGAGCGCATCGCCCTCGTCCAGATTGATCGCGATCTTGCCGCGGGCCAAGCGGTACGCGAATTCGGTCAGCGGCGTCTTCTTCACCGTGCCGTCGCGGGTGGCGAAGAACACGAAGTGCTGCTCGTCGTACTGATGCACCGGCACCACGGCCTGGATCTTCTCGCCCGGTTCCAGCGCCAGCCAGTTGATGATCGGACGCCCGCGGGCGTTGGGACCGGCGTCGGGCAACTGATGCACCGGCAGCCAGAACACGCGGCCGCTGCTGGTGAAGGTCAGCAGCGTGTCGTGGGTGTTGACCAGCCACAGCTGGTCGATGAAATCCTCGTCCTTGGTCGCGGCCGCGTTGCGGCCCCGGCCGCCGCGCTTCTGCGCGCGGTAGGCGGTGACCGGCTGGCGCTTGACGTAACCGGCGTGCGACAGCGTGACCACCACGTCCTCGGGCGCGATCAGATCGAGGATGTCGAGATCCTCTTCGCTGGCGCGAATCTCGCTGCGACGCGCATCGCCGTACTCGTCCTTGATGTCCTTCAACTCGTCGCGGATGACTTCGCGCAGACGGTCCGGGTTCTCGAGGATCTCGATCAGGCCGCGGATGGTTTCGAGCAGCGTCTTGTATTCGTCGGTCAGCTTGTCCTGCTCCAGCCCGGTGAGGCGGTGCAGGCGCATTTCCAGGATTTCCTTCGCCTGGACTTCGGTCAGTTGATAACCGTCGTCGAGCAGGCCGACGCCCGACGGCAGATCCTCGGGCTTGGAAGCATCGCTGCCGGCCGCGGCCAGCAGGCTGGCGACCAGCCCGGCGTTCCAGCGTCGCGCCAGCAGGCGTTCGCGCGCTTCGTTCGGATTCGCCGAGGTCTTGATCAGCTCGATCATCTCGTCGATGTTGGCGAGCGCGACCGTCAGGCCTTCCAGGATGTGGGCGCGGGCGCGGGCCTTGCGCAGTTCGAAGATCGTGCGGCGGGTGACCACCTCGCGGCGATGGCGGACGAAGGCTTCGAGGATCTGCTTGAGATTCAGCAACTGCGGGCGGCCGTCGACCAGCGCCACCATGTTGATGCCGAACACCGATTCCATCGGCGTCTGCGCGTACAGATTGTTGAGCACGACTTCCGCCGACTCGCCGCGCTTGACCTCGATGTAGATGCGCATGCCGTCCTTGTCGGACTCGTCGCGCAGCTCGCTGATGCCTTCGAGCTTCTTTTCCTTCACCAGCTCGGCGATCTTCTCGATCAGCCGCGCCTTGTTGACCTGGTAGGGAATCTCGGTGACGACGATGGCCTCGCGGCCGTTGTCCGCCACTTCGATCTCGGCGCGGGCGCGCATGCGCACGCGACCGCGGCCGGTGCGGTAGGCGACATGGATGCCGCCGACGCCGTTGATGATGCCCGCGGTCGGGAAATCCGGGCCCGGGATGTGCTGCATCAGGCCTTCGATGTCGATCTCGGGATCGTCGAGCAGGGCGACGGTCGCGTTGATGACTTCCGAAAGATTGTGCGGCGGAATGTTGGTGGCCATGCCGACCGCGATGCCGGCGGAACCGTTCACCAGCAGGTTCGGGAACCGCGACGGCATCACCGTCGGTTCCTGTTCCTTCTCGTCATAGTTCGGCTGGAAATCGACGGTGTCCTTGTCGATATCGGCCATCAGCTCGTGGGTGAGCCGGGCCATCCGCGCTTCGGTGTAACGCATCGCCGCGGCGTTGTCGCCGTCGACCGAACCGAAGTTGCCCTGCCCGTCCACCAGCAGATAGCGCAGCGAGAACGGCTGCGCCATGCGCACCAGCGTGTCGTATACCGACTGATCGCCGTGCGGGTGGTACTTACCGATCACGTCACCGACGATACGCGCCGATTTGTAATAAGGCTTGTTGCTGTGCGCGCCCAGTTCGTTCATCGCGAACAGCACGCGACGATGCACCGGCTTGAGGCCGTCCCTCACGTCCGGGAGCGCGCGGCCCACGATCACGCTCATGGCGTAATCGAGATAGCTGCGACGCATCTCGTCTTCGAGATTGACGGGGATGATTTCCTTCGCGAGTTCGGTCATTACGACTTCTTGTGCTGGGTGGCGGCGCGGCGGAACGGGCATCGTTCCGGGGCAAGACCGGGGGGCGCCGCGATGTGCGACGGGGCCAGCCGAGGGGTCGCTCCGGAGGACGCGCGCGGTTCCATTGCGCGAACGCCGGATTGTAGCACGCACAGGCATTTCACGCCCACCGGCAAGAGCGTTTTTCCCATGCGAAAACAGGAACTTGCGCATGCGTCGCGACCGCATCGGGAGCGCACGCACGGCGTTCCCGGAAACCCGGCGAACCGCTGCAGCAGCAGCGCTTTCTCAGTGACCGAAGAAGGTCTGCATCGAGACCCGGTTGGGGCGCTCGACCACGCCGCGTTCGGTGACGATGGCGTCGATCAGCTCGGACGGCGTGACGTCGAACACCGGGTTCCAGGCGCGGATGCCTTCGGCCACCGTGCGGGTCGCGCCGACGGCCAGCAGTTCGGCGGGATCGCGCTCCTCGATCTCGATCTTGCCGCCGTTGGCGGTGGCCATGTCGACCGTCGACGACGGCGCGACGACCATGAACTTGACGCCGTGATAACGCGCGGCGATCGCGAGCTGATAGGTGCCGATCTTGTTGGCGGTGTCGCCGTTGGCGCAGATCCGGTCCGCGCCCACGATCACCCACTGCACCTGTCCGGTCTTCATCAGATGGGACGCGGCGGCATCGGCGATCAGGGTGGCGTCGATGCCGTCCTGCTGCAGTTCCCAGACCGTCAGGCGCGCGCCCTGCAGCCAGGGGCGGGTCTCGCCCGCGTACACGCGCTCGATCCGCCCCTGCGCGACCCCGGCGCGGATCACGCCGAGCGCGGTGCCGAATCCGGCGGTGGCCAGCGAGCCCGTATTGCAGTGGGTCAGCACGCCGCTGCCGTTCGCGATGAGTTGCGCACCGAGCCGGCCCATCTTGCGATTGGCGGCGAGATCTTCGCTTTCGATGGCCTTCGCTTCGCGGAACAGCGCCGTGCGCCAGTCCTCGCCCGCGACCGACAGCGCGCGTCGCATGCGTTGCAGCGCCCAGGCCAGATTGACCGCGGTCGGCCGCGCGGCGTTGAGCTGCTGCATCACCGGTTCCAGCCGTTCGGCCGCCTCGGCTGCCG
The DNA here is from genome assembly GCF_039543145.1 of Lysobacter hankyongensis. Taxonomy (NCBI): domain Bacteria; kingdom Pseudomonadati; phylum Pseudomonadota; class Gammaproteobacteria; order Lysobacterales; family Lysobacteraceae; genus Lysobacter; species Lysobacter hankyongensis. The sequence continues at coordinate 347,332 of NZ_BAABJE010000014.1, forward strand.
CGGCGATGCCGCCGCCGGTGGCGGCGTCCAGTTCGCGCGCGGCGAGCACCACGCCCCAGGCCGCAGCGATGCCGATGGCCGGCGCGCCGCGCACGATCAGCGCATGGATGGCGACCGCCACCGCGCCGCTGGTGCGGCACGGCACGTATTCGACCGCAAAGGGCAGCTTGCGCTGGTCGAGGAGTTCGAGGGCGTCGCCGGTCCAGCGGATCGGGCGGATGCGGTCGTAGCGGGCGTAATCGATGGTGTCTGGCATGCGCCCATTCTAACGGTCCGGGGCCGCGAACCACCGCAGCGGGTATCGCACAAACGAAACGACCCGGCCGGAGCCGGGTCGTCGCGGTATCGCGGAATGCGCTGCGTTCAACCGCCCGGCGGGCGGCTGTCGCCGAGATCGCCCGGCGGGCGGTCCCAGCCGTCGCCGCTGCGGCTGCCGCGACGCGAAACCACGAATTCGGCGCGGCAGCCCTGCGTCACCCACACGCCGCTGCGGCTCTGGCCCCAGGTCCGGCCTTCGACGCAGGGCTTGTCCGACAGCTGGCGCAGCAGACGGATGTCGCCGTTGCGGCCGACGCTCATGTTGCAGCTGTGGCTGCGATTGTCGCGGGATTCGCAGCGCACGAGGTCGCTGCCGCCATAACCGTTGTTGCCATAGCCGCCGTTGCCGTAGCCATTGCCGTAACCGGTGCGGAACAACGCGCGGCAACCACCGCTGACCCAGACGCCGCGCGAATCGCTGCCCCAGGTCCGTCCGCGGATGCAGGGGCTGTTCGACAACTGGCGCACGAACTCGGCGCGTCCGCCGTTACCGCAGCGTTCGGTGCGGCCATCGCGGGATTCGCAGCGGAAGGTGCCGTCGCTGGCGTAGCCGTAGCTGTTGCCGTAACCGGAACCGCCGCCATAGGCGTAATCGTCGTCACCATAACCGAAGCCGGTCTCGACGCGAAACTCCGCGCGACAGCCCGAGCTCACCCAGATGCCGCGCGAATCGTTGCCCCAGGTGCGGCCGCGGATGCAGGCGGTATCGGAGAACTGGCGAACCAACTGCGCGTCGCCGCCATTGGTGCTGCACCGCTCGGTACGGCCATCGCGCGACTCGCAGCGCACCAGGGTGCCGTTGTAACCATAGTTGTTCCATTGCGCCTGCGCCGGCAGGCTGGACAGACCGCCCAGCAGACCACCGAAGAGGACCGTCGCGATCATGGCGATGGAGTCGGAAAAGCGTGTGTTGCGCATCGTTGGCACCCCCGTGGTGAGTGACTCCAATGTAGCCGCGGCGGATGAATGGCCGGCGAATTTTTTCGTCGCGCATCGCGCCATCGGCCGCGCGTTCAGGTAACCGTTTTCACCGGAAAACCCGGATTACGCCCGGGCGAAGTCGAAAGCCAGCACGTCGGCGATCCGGTCGGTGCCGAGCATCGCCATCAGCAGCCGCTCGACGCCCAGGGCCACGCCGGCGCAGTCCGGAAGTCCGGCCGCCATGGCCGCGAGCAGCGCTTCGTCGAGCGGCGGACGCACCGCGCCACGGTCCGCGCGCAGCGCATGGTCGCGGAGAAAGCGCGCGCGCTGTTCGGCGGCATCGGTCAGCTCGTGATAGCCGTTGGCCAATTCCAGCGCGCCGAGATACAGCTCGAAGCGTTCGGCGACGGCCGGCGCATCGCCCTGGCCCGCGCGCACCTTCGCCAGCGCACACTGCGATGCGGGCCAATCGTGGACCACGAGAATGGTGTCGCGATCGAACGTCGGCTGCAGGCGATGGGTCATCAGCAGGTCGAGCCAATCGTCGCGGGTCAGACCATGCGGATCGATCGCGACATCGCCCAGGGCCGCCTGCAGTGCGGCGTCATCCGCGGCGAACGGATCCAGGCCCAGGCGCTCGCGGTACAACTCGCGAAAGGTCGTCGTCGCCGTCGTCGCGCGGCGCCCGACCAGCGCCAGCGCCGCCTGCACGAGCGCGACGGTCTCGTCGATCAGGCGATGGTGATCCCAGCCGACCCGATACCACTCCAGCATGGTGAATTCCGGATTGTGGCGACCGCCGGCCTCGCCGTCGCGGAACACGCGCCCGAGTTCGTAGCAGTCGCCGACACCCGCGGCGAGCAGCCGCTTGAGCGGAAACTCCGGCGAGGTGCGCAGCCAGCGCGTGCGCGGGGCGCCGTCGGTGCGGCCGGAGAATTCGAGCGGGAACGACGCGATGTTGGCATCGGTATTCCCGGCCACCGACAGCACCGGCGTTTCGACCTCCAGCACCGCGCGTTCCGCGAAGAACGCGCGGATCGTCGCGTACAGACGCGCACGCAGGCGCAGGGCGTCGAGATTCGCGCTGGGGTGCCAGTCGGTCATCCCGCGTCCGTGGCCGCGCCGTGTTCCGCGAGGAAGGCCAACAGCGTCGCTTCGTCCCAGATCTCGATGCCGAGTTCCTGCGCCTTGGCGAGCTTGCTGCCTGCGGCTTCGCCCGCGATCACGATGCCGGTCTTCTTCGACACGCTGCCCGAGACCTTCGCGCCCAGCGCTTCGAGCTTCGCGCCGGCTTCGTCGCGCGACATCGAGGCCAGGCCGCCGGTGAGCACGACGGTCTTGCCTTCGAGCGGACCGGCGACACTGTCGTCCGTATCCGGAATGCGTGCCAGCAGCGTCGTCAACGCCTCGCCGACGCGCATGAGCAGCCGGGCATGGGCTTCGTCCGCGCGCCATGCGCTCAACGACTGCGCGGTGTCGGGCGGCAGTCCCGCGGTGATGAAGGCATGTTCGGGCGCGGCGCGCACCGCTCCCGCGTCGGCGAACGCAGCGGCGAGCTGATCGGCGCGGATTAGGGTGACCTTCGGAATCTCCATGTCGACCAGCAAGGTCGCGAGGTTCAGATCGGGCCGCAGCTTCGGCGACGGCGGATGCGCATCGACAACATGCACGCCGCGTTCGAGCAGCGCGTCGATCACCTGCTGGTTGCCGGCCTGGTCGAAGAAATGGCCGAGCGCGCGCGCCACTTCGCCGCCGATGTCGGGCACACGCTTGAACACCGGCCACGGCAGGCGACGGATCAGTGCGAGGTCGCCGAACCACGCGGCGAGCGCCTTGGCGGTGCTTTCGCCGACGTGTTCGATGCCGAGCGCGAACAGGAAACGTTCGAGCGTGGTCGCGCGACTGCGGTCGATCGCTTCGATCAGGTTCTCGGCCCACTTGGTCGCAACCTTGCCGGCCTTCACCGTCTCCGGCGTTGTACCGTCGCGCTCGTCGGCCGCGCGCTTCATCGTCAGCAGATCGTCCAGCGACAGCCGGTAGAGATCGGCGACCGACTGTACGTATCCCAGGTCTGAGAGGTCCTCGATGTAACGATCGCCCAGACCTTCGATGTCCATCGCCCGCCGCGAGGCGAAATGTCGGATCGCTTCCTTGCGCTGCGCGGCGCAGGTCAGCTCACCGGAGCAGCGCCAGACCGCTTCGCCCTCCTCGCGCACGATCTCCGAACCGCAGACGGGACAGGCGTCCGGCATCCGCCATTCCGTCGCGTCGGGCTTGCGGTGCTCGGGCACCACGCGAACGATTTCCGGAATGACATCGCCGGCGCGGCGCACGATCACGGTGTCGCCGACGCGCACGTCGAGGCGCGCGATCTGGTCGGCGTTGTGCAGGGTCGCGTTGGTGACCACGACGCCGGCGACCTGCACCGGCTTCAACCGCGCGACCGGCGTCGCCGCGCCGGTACGACCGATCTGGATCTCGATGGCTTCCAGTTCGGTCGATTGCTCCTGCGCCGGAAACTTGTGCGCGATCGCCCAGCGCGGCGCGCGCGAGACGAAGCCCATCTCGCGCTGCCCGGCGTAGTCGTCGAGCTTGTAGACCACGCCGTCGATGTCGAACGGCAGCGCGTCGCGCTTCTCGCCCATGCGCCGGTAATAGTCGAGCAGACCGTCGGTCCCGGCGACGACTTCGCTTTCGGCGCTGACCGGAAAGCCCCATTCGCGCAGGCGCTGCAGGGTCGCGGAATGGGTCGCCGGCAGGTCGAAACCTTCGACCACGCCGACCGCATAGGCATAGAACGCCAGCGGCCGCTGCGCGGTGATGCGCGGATCGAGCTGGCGCAGCGATCCCGCGGCGCCGTTGCGCGGATTCGCCAGCACCTTGCCGCCGTCCTTCAACGCGCGTTCGTTGTAGGCCTTGAACGCGGCCAGCGGCATGTAGACCTCGCCGCGGACTTCGAGCACATCGGGCAAGTTCATCCCACGCAGATGCAGCGGAATGGCCTTTATCGTGCGCAGGTTCGCGGTGACGTCCTCGCCGGTCGAACCGTCGCCGCGCGTGGCGCCGCGTACGAACACGCCGCGCTCGTAGCGCAGACTGATCGCGAGGCCGTCGAGCTTCGGTTCGACCGAGAACACCGGCGCGCTGCGCTCCAGTCGTTCCTCGATGCGACGCACGAAATCGGCGACTTCCTCGTCGGTGAAGGCGTTGCCGAGCGACAGCATCGGGATCGCGTGGCGGACTTCGGCGAAGGCCGAGGACGGTGCGTTGCCGACGCGCTGGGTCGGCGAGGTCGGATCGGCGAACTGCGGGTGCGCGGCTTCCAGCGCTTCGAGTTCGCGCATCAGACGGTCGTATTCCGCATCGGGAATCGAGGGATCGTCGAGCACGTGGTAGCGGTGATTCGCGTCCTCGATGAGGCGGCGCAGGTCGGCGATGCGGGTGGCGGGATCGGTCATGGGTGCATTCCGTAGCCAGGGTAGAGCGCACAGCGCGAAACCCGGGGCTTTTCGGGGAGAAGCGCGCCCCGGGTTTCGGCCTGCGGCCTCAACCCGGGCTACATTCGCGTCACCAGCGGGTGTTCTTCGAGATCGGCGGCGCTTCGTGCTGGCGATCGTAGGCGCGCAGATCGTCGCGGATGTGGGCGATGCGCTGGCGGCCGAGCGCGTTGCGAGATTCGTCCAGCACCACACCGTCGAGCAGTTCGGCCATGCGCTGTGCGGTGGGCAGCATCTTTTCCCAGGCGTCGAGCGCGGGAATCGGCGCCGGCAAGGTCAGGAAGAACGCGATCGCCGGCGTTTCCACCGACTGGATGTCGGCCATCTCGAAACCGCCGGGCTTCTTGATGTTGGCGACGCTGAAGATCGGGCCACCGTCGGCGCGACCGTCGACGAGACGATGGAAAATGCTCATGTAGCCGTAGCTGAGACCGGCCTTTTCCGCAGCGACGACGATGTCCGGGCCGCGCAGCACCTGTCCGGCGCGGGCGGCGACGTAGAGGGTCACGATCTTGTCGAATTCCTCGCGGTCGCGCTTGCCGACCTCGGGGCCCGACGGCGGCGGCACGGCCGGTTCCAGCGGCATCTCGTCCTGCGCGAACACGACATCGTCGCGGCCCGGTGACGGTACGCCGGTGGCCGGTATCCGCGGCTCGGCGCGATCGACGGAATCGTCGCGACGCTTGCGGCCCTGTTCGGGCCTGCGCGGGCGCCCGAAGAAATAGATCGCGGCCATCAACAGCAGACCGGCGATCACGATCCCGATGCGCAACATCCAGATATCCGACATCGCAGTGACCTCGTTGTCTTGGGTTTACGCCGCACCGGCGAGGCGCGCGGCCTCGGCCAGGTCGACGGACACCAGGCGGCTGACGCCCGGCTCGCGCATGGTGACGCCGCTGAGCTGATGGGCGGCCTCCATGGTGGCCTTGTTGTGGGTGACGAACAGGAACTGCACCTGCTCGCTCATTTCGCTGACCATCGCGGTGAAACGACCGACGTTGGCTTCGTCCAGCGGCGCGTCCACCTCGTCCAGCAGGCAGAACGGCGCCGGATTCAGGCGGAAGATCGCGAACACCAGCGCCACCGCGGTCATCGCCTTCTCGCCGCCGGACAGCAGCGAGATGTTGGAGACGCGCTTGCCCGGCGGCCGGGCCATGATCGCGACGCCGGTGTCGAGCAGGTCCTCGCCGGTGAGTTCGAGATACGCATGACCGCCGCCGAACAGCCGCGGATAGAGTTCCTGCACGCCGGCGTTGACGCGGTCGAAGGTGTCCTTGAACCGACCGCGGGTTTCGCGGTCGATCTTGCGGATCGCGTCTTCCAGCGTTTCCAGCGCGGTGGTGAGGTCGGTGTTCTGCGCGTCGAGGTATTCCTTGCGCTGCGCGGCCTCGGCGTGCTCCTGGATCGCGGCAAGATTCACCGGTTCCAGGCGCCGCAGCTTGGCGTCGAAGTCGGTGACGATCTTCTCCCACGCGCGCGGGTCGGCGTCTTCGGCGAGCGTGTTGAGCACGTCTTCGACGACGAAACCGGCGGACACCACCGCTTCGGCCAATTGTCCGGCCTTCAGCGACAGCGCCTGCTGGTCGAGCCGGCGCTGCGAGATCGCCTCGCGCTGACTCACCGACTGTTCGTCGCGCTGATGCCGGGTCTGTTCGTAGCCGCGCAATTCGTTGTCGACGCCGTCGAGCGCCGCGCGCGCCGCCGCGAGATGCCGCTCGGCGAGCACGCGCTGTTCCAGCGCGGCCTGGCGTTCGCGTTCGAGCGCGACCACCGGCGCATCGCCTTCGGACAACTGCGAAGCGAGTTCGGTGAGCCGGCTGTCGAGCTGGCCGCGCTGGCCGCCCATGCGATCCAGCGCCTGCGCCAGCGCCACGATCTGCGCGCGCTGCGATTCGAGGCTGAGCGCCAGCGCATGCGCGGCATCGCGCGATTCGCGCGCGGCCTGGCGTGCGCCATCGCGGGCTTCGCTCAGCGTGCGGCGTTCGGCTTCCAGCGCCTGCCGCGTGCTTTCCAGTTCGCCCATGCGCGAGACCGCGTCTTCGAGACGTGAGCGGGCTTCGCGCGCCTGCTGTGCGCTGTTGTCGATCGCTTCGATCAGCAGGCCGAGATCGGCGTCGATCTTGTCGATGCGGGTCCGGGCGGAATCGAGTTTGCCCTGCTGGCTCTGCAACTGGCCGGCCAGTTCGGACACGTTGCGGTGCGCCAGATACAGCGTGCGCTGCGCGTCTTCGCGCTGCTGCTCGGCGGCCAGCAGTTGATCGCGCAGGCTGGCGATGCCGCGGTCGAGCCCGGCTTCGCGCTGCTGCAGCGTTTCGATCTCGGCGCGCAGGCTCTGGATCTCGCGTTCGCGCAGCAGCGCGCCCTGTTTGGCCGCGCCGGACCGGACCACACGCACCCAGCCGGCGCCGATACGTTCGCCCTGACGGGTGATGACCGATTCGCCGTCGCCGAGCGACGCCAGCAGCGCGCGCGCATCGCCGAGTGTTTCGGCGACGTGCAGCTTCGACAACATGCGCCGGATCGCCAGCGGGCCCTGCACTTTCGCGGCCAGCGAGGTCGACGCGAACGCCGCCTCGCCGGTGTCGCCGGACACCAGCGCGATGCGGCCTTCGCCGAGTTCGCCCAGCGCATCGACGAGGGTCTCGGGCGATTCGACCAGCACGCCTTCGATCAACTGGCCCAGCGCGCCTTCGACCGCGTTTTCCCAGCCGGATTCGACCTGCAGCACTTCGCCGACGCGCGCGGCGGAATCCAGACCACGCTGTTTCAGCCACGCCACCGCAGCGCCCTGCTCCTGGCCCAGCGCCGCATGCTGCAGCGTTTCCAGCGACGACAGCCGGCCGCGCGCGGCCTGGGTCTGCTTGCGCACGTCGGCGAGTTCCGCCTGCGCGTTGCGCACCTGGTCCTGCAGGCCGAGCACCGCGTCCTTGCGCGCTTCGAGATCGGCGGTCATGCCTTCGAGCGCGAACTTCTTCTCATCGTGCTGGAGCTGCAGGCCGGCGAACGCTTCGGCCAGCGCATTGACATCCAGCGCGCTGCGTTCATGGCTCAGATGTTCGCGACGACGCTCGGCGTCCAGCGACTGGCGGTCGAGGTAATCGACCTTGGTGCGTTCCACGTCGGCGGCGCGCGCGGCTTCGCTCTGCGCGCGGCTGTGCGCGTCCCAGCGCTGCTGCCAGTCGGCGAGCTTCGCCTCGGCGTCGGCCAGCGCCTGCTGGCGGTCGGCGTCGGCGTCCTTCAGCGCGTCGAGCCGGGGTTCGGATTCCTCGATGCCGGCGCGCAGCGCGTCCAGGCGGTTCTGGTCGGTTTCGATGTGCAGGCCGATTTCCGACAGCGCCTGCTGGGCTTCGTCGCGGGCGCGCTGCAGACGCTGGGCCAGTTCGCGCTGATGCGCGATCTGCTGTTCGACTCGCGCCAGCGTACCGCCGACTTCGTAGCCTTCGGCCTGGGCCTTGTTGAGGGCGTCGGCGGCGGCCTCGCGGCGTTCGCGGCCTTGTTCGATCAGGCGTTCGGCCTCGCGCTGGTCGGCGATGATCTGCTGCAGCCGGGTCTCTTCCTGCATCAGTCCGTCGCGCAGCGCCTGCAACTGGGTGTCGAGCACGCGGAATTCCAGCGCTTTCCACTCCGCGTCCTTGATCCGGCGCTCCGCCTGGATCGACTGGTACTGCTCGGCCTGTTTCGCCTGCCGCGCGAGATGCTGCAGCTGTTTGCCGACTTCTTCGCGGAGGTCGTTGAGGCGATCGAGGTTTTCGCGGGTGTGGCGGATGCGGGTCTCGGTTTCCTTGCGGCGTTCCTTGTACTTCGAAATGCCGGCGGCTTCTTCGAGATAGACGCGCAGATCCTCGGGCCTGGCCTCGATGACCTGCGAGATCATGCCCTGCTCGATGATCGAGTAGCTGCGCGGGCCGAGGCCGGTGCCGAGGAACAGATCGGTGATGTCGCGGCGGCGACACTTGGTGCCGTTGAGGTAGTAGTTGCTCTGGCCGTCGCGGCTGACCTGGCGCTTGACCGAGATTTCGTTGAACGCGGCGTATTCGCCGGTGATGGTGTGGTCGCTGTTGTCGAAGATCAGCTCGACCGTGGCCTGCGACACCGGCTTGCGCGCCGAACTGCCGGAGAAGATCACGTCGGTCAACGAGTCGCCGCGCAGGCGGCTGGCCGCGCTCTCGCCCATCACCCAGCGGATGGCGTCGATGATGTTCGACTTGCCGCAACCATTCGGACCGACCACGCCGGTCATGTTGGTCGGCAGGTGCAGCGTAGTCGGGTCGACGAAGGACTTGAAGCCGGAAAGCTTGATCGTGGAAAGACGCATGCGCTGTTCGGAGGCTCCACCCGCCCGACCGGGCGGGGCCGGCGCTGGCGAAGACAGGAAAAAAGTTGAAGAGGAGGCGCCAAGCGATTGATTTTGCTGGCGACAACACGGCATGACTGCCGCGTCGTCACCGCAGTATATAGAACGCCGCGACCGGGGAAACTCAACCGGCGGCGGGCAGCCTCAGGCCGGTGGCGGGGTCGAAGAAGTGCGATTGTCCCGGGGCCACGCGCAGGCCCGCGATGCTGCCGGGTGCCGGCAGATCGTCCGGCGCGAAGCGCGCCACCAGCGGGTGCTGGCCGAAACGCAGGTAGGCGAAGGCTTCGCTGCCGACCGGCTCCAGCATGTCGAGCCCGGCGCCGAAGTCCGCGGCCTCGCCGGGTGCGCACAGGAGAAGGTGTTCCGGACGCAGGCCCAGATCGACCTCGCGCCCCAGCCACGATGGATCGATGTCCCCGCCCGGCAGCGGCAGCATCAGCCCTTCCGAGAGCGCCAGCCCGGGCTTGCCGCCCTCCGCGACCAGCCGGCCGCGGAGCAGGTTCATCGCCGGACTGCCGAGGAAGGTCGCCACGAACACGTTCGCCGGTCGGCGATACAGCGCCATCGGCGTGTCGATCTGCTGGATCTCGCCGTCCTTCATCACCACGATCCGCTGGCCGAGGGTCATCGCTTCGACCTGATCGTGGGTGACGTACACCATGGTCGCGCCGAGGCTGCGATGGAGACGGGCGATCTCGGTGCGCATCGATGCGCGCAGCTTGGCGTCGAGGTTCGACAGCGGCTCGTCGAGCAGGAACACCTTCGGCTGGCGCACCAGCGCACGGCCCAGCGCCACGCGCTGGCGCTGGCCGCCGGACAGCGCAGCGGGGCGGCGCTGCAGCAGCGCGCCCAGTTCCAGGGTCTCGGCGGCGGCGCGGATGCGTTCCTCGATCTCCGCTTTCGGGCAGCCGCGCAGGGTCAGGCCGAACGCCAGATTCTCGGCGACCGTCATGTGCGGATAGAGGGCGTAACTCTGGAAGACCATGGCGATGTCGCGGTCCTTCGGGGCCACGTCGTTCACCACCCGGCCGTCGATGCGCAACGCGCCGTCGCTGATCGCTTCGAGGCCCGCGATCATCCGCAGCAGCGTGGACTTGCCGCAGCCCGAAGGCCCGACCAGCACCAGCAGTTCGCCGTCCGCCGCCTCGAAGCTGGCGCCGGCCACGGCGACGTGTCCATCCGGGTAGACCTTGCGGAGCCGATCGAGCGCGACAGTCGCCATCTTCCGTCCTCGTGAGGGGCTTGCGTCACACCTTCTGCGACGACCGGTCGCGCGGAGGGTTTGCGAAGCCCGAAGCTTGCTGTAGTCTTCATGTAACCGTTTACATGATGCCACCGAAGGCCCGCCCGAGGAACCCCGCCATGGCCCAGCCCGCCGACGCGCTGCCCAGCAATTCGCGATACCAGTTCCCGAAGGGTTTTCTCTGGGGCGCCGCCACCGCCGCCCACCAGATCGAAGGATCGCCCATGGCCGACGGCGCCGGGCCCAGCATCTGGACCCGCTTCGCCCACACCCCCGGCATGACCCTCAACGGCGACAACGGCGACATCGCCTGCGACCACTACCGGCGCTGGCAGGACGACGTGAAGCTGATGCGCGACCTCGGCCTGCAGGCCTACCGCTTCAGCGTGTCGTGGTCTCGGATCCTGCCCGAGGGCACCGGCCGGGTGAATCAGGCCGGCCTCGACTTCTATTCGCGGCTGGTCGATGCACTGCTCGAAAACGGCATCGAACCGCTGCTGACCCTGTACCACTGGGACCTGCCGGCGGCGCTGGACGACAGGGGCGGCTGGCTCAACCGCGACTGTGCCGACTGGTTCGCCGAATACGGCCGTGTGCTGTACCGCGCGCTCGACGGCCGGGTGAAGAAGTGGGTGACGCTCAACGAGCCGTGGGTGATCACCGACGGCGGCTACCTGCACGGCGCGCTCGCGCCCGGGCATCGCAGCAGATACGAAGCGCCGATCGCCAGCCACAACCTGATGCGCGCCCACGGCGCCGCGGTGCAGGCGTATCGCGCCGAGGGCAAGCACGAGATCGGTCTGGTGGTGAACATCGAGCCGAAATATCCCGCCAGCGAGAGCGAAGCGGACGCCGCGGCCACCCGGCGCGCGCACGCCTACATGAACGAGCAGTACTTGCATCCGGCACTGCTCGGCCGCTATCCCCCGGAGCTGAAGGAAGTCTTCGGCGACGCCTGGCCGGACTTCGATCCGGAAGACTTCAAGCTGATCGTGCAACCGCTGGATTTCGTCGGCATCAACTACTACACCCGCAGCGTCACCCAGGCCAACGACAGCTATCCGCTGAAGGCCGGTGCGGTGCGCCAGCCGCTGGCCACGTACAGCGAGACCGGCTGGGAAGTGTTCCCGCAGGGCCTCACCGATCTGCTGCTGTGGTTCAAGAACACCTACGGCGACCTGCCGGTGTACATCACCGAGAACGGCGCGGCGTTCTTCGATCCGCCGGTGGCCGAGAACGGCCACGTCTGCGATCCGTTGCGCATCAACTATCTGCACAAGCATCTGCGCGCGATCCACGATGCCATCGACGCCGGCGTGGACATCCGCGGCTACATGGTGTGGTCGCTGCTGGACAATCTCGAATGGTCGCTCGGTTATTCCAAGCGCTTCGGAATCGTCCACGTGAACTACGGCACCCAGGAACGCACGCCGAAGGACAGCGCGCTGTGGTACTCACAAGTCATCGGCAGCCACGGCCGCAAGCTTGATGAGCCGTCGCCCTACTGATCCTGCACTACCGCTTCCGTCCAACCGACCCCGGCCTTACCGATTTTCTCTGCACCCCCTCCCCCCTCCTTGGGCAGGTGCGCCGACGACACAGATTTCTGGTCGTCGGTTTTTTTTGCCTGGCCGCGACCATTCGATCGATCATGGCGCACGAACATCCATCGTGACATTCCTGAACCCGGCAGCTTTGGAGAAACCGCTCATGGACCACCACAACGATCGCATCCGTGCGAAGAGCATTCGGTACAAGGATATTGTCGACGCAATCATTTCCGGACAATCCCCATCGCTCACCGGCTTCGCGGAGGACGACGAGGATCTCGAAGACTTCTGCGACAACTGCGACGCCTGTTTCGACGCGCATTTCTATCGCACGCTAATCACCGGATTTTCCTCCGGAAAGTCCAGCGCCGACCAAGTGAAGCAGGACATGCAGAGATGGAGATATTCCAAACTGCATGATGAAGCGCTCGCGGGTCTCGCCAGGCTTCCACGACTTGTATTCGCGAGAACTCCGGCCACAACCTCGGCGCCGCTCGCCTACCTAGATCAGAGCATTTTCTCGATTGCGGCGAGGGAAAGCGACTATTTCCTCAAACTCATGGCGTTGAAGGGGACAGGGATCGGGTTCGTGCACAGCCCATCGCACGCGGAGGAGATCGCCAAAATCGCGAAACCCGAAGACAGGTCCCGCCTCATCGACGTCATCTCCCGCTTGACGGACAACATGAGCCTGCAGCCTGACACGGGCGGTCGCTCCATCAAAACATTCCTCGAAGCGCCTGAAATCGTCGTATCCAGGGTCGACAACACCCGAAAGGCCAGCGACGCCGTCGAGCGGATGAAGACGCTGAAGGACGAAGACAGAGCACTTTATTTCAGGCATTACGACGCGCAAGATAGAAGGAGATCGCTCGGAAACACCAAGGATATCTTCGAGTCCATGGACGACGCCGAATTCTCGCGGTTGACGCATGCAAGCGGGTTTTCTCAGAAATCCGACTTCAAGAACATGAAAGATCACAACCGGATCAGGAGCGCGGTCTACGCCCTGCACGACGCGATGGACCTCATGGCGTACAAGCAGGACAAGGCGGACCGACAGCAAAGAAGCAGCGTCCACGATATCGAACACTTGATATACGCATCGTGCTGCCGGTATTTCGCCACGAACGATTCGAACTTGAAGGCGAGAGCAGAGGAAATCTATCGATTCATGGCGCTGCCGGTTCTGGTACTCGGGAAAGACGACATTTTCTCGATCGCGACCCCGCCGCGCGACACTGGGCAATCGGGCGTGTGACGCTCAGCGCGATTCGACGACCACCGCCCGCGCGCCAGCCGGGATCCACAACTCGTCGCCGCGCCATTCGGCCGGCCGCCCATCGATGGTGGTGCGCCCGGGCCGAGCATCGCCCAGTGGCCACGGTAGCGCGGCGCCACCGGTGGGCAGTTCGCTGCCCGCTTCCAGCATCAGCAGCAGGCGCTCGCCGTCCCGACGGAGCGCGTAACCGAACCCGCCCTGCGGCGTGCGCAGGCCGTCGATCGCGATGCCCTCGCCCGCCAGCCACGACGCCGGGATGCCCGCCGCGAGCACCAGCCGGTCGTCGGCCTCGCGGTAATAGGCGAACATGTCCAGCGCCGAGCGCATGAAATCCGAGGCCACCCACGCATGCGGCAGATCGCCGAGGAAGAAGGGTTTGCGCGGCGTGCGCGAGACCACTTCGCCCCACTGGTTCCAGCCGCGCGGCGCGCGGTCGTCGAAGAAGAAGCGCAGCGCATCCCAGGCCCGTTCGCGCCAGCCCAGGCGCACGAACGCACCGACGTTGCGCCATTCGTAGGGCGTGTAGTCCTTCCACGCGCGCTGGCCGTCGCGACGCTGCACGAACTCGCGCCAATAGCGCTCGAAGGTGTTGCGCAGCAGATCCTGCGGCAGGCGATGCTGTTCGCCGCCCGGCGCCAGCGCGATGGTGGTCGAGGTCGGGTCGAAATCGCCGAGTTCCGCGGCGCCCGGCAGGTAATCGATGCCGTGGCGCGCGGTCGCCGCGCGCAGCGAGGCGTCGAGGTCCGCGCGGAATTCGTCGCGGGCCGGGGCCATGCGCGCTGCCTCGTCGCGCTCGCCGAGGCGCTCGGCGATCCACACCGCGTCCTTGTAGCCGCGCAGCGCCCAGAAATTGTCCCAGTACGAATGCATCGGCTTGGCCGAATAACCTTCGTGACTGATCGAGACCGGCATCATCCCGTAGAACGCGGGATCGACCGCGCGGTTCGCCTCGGTGCGCTCGCTGGCGCGCAGCGTTTCCATGTAGCCGAACGCACCGCGGACGTGCGGCCACATCCGGCGCAGGAAGGCATCGTCGCCGGTGTGGCGGGCATAGTCGGCGATGGCGAAGATCAGTTCGCCGTGGCTGTCGTTCTCCGGCACCGGATCGCTGCCGCGGTCGTCGACGCAGCACGGGACCTTGCCGTTCTCGAACTGGAACGGCGCATACCAGTCGAGGTATTCGAGCACCGCATCCTCTCGGCCCATCCGCAGCAGACCCTCGGCGATCATCGCGCCGTCGCGGATCCAGCTTCGCGCGTACGAGCGCGTACCCGGCTGCAACCGCGGGCCGATGCGCGAAATCAGCTGATGCGCGAGCGATGTGCGCAGGGTGTCGACCAGCGGCCGGCCTTCCTCGGGCACGACGAAACGCACGCCGTCGAGCTTCGCGCGCCAGCGCCCGGCCACGACCGACTGGCGCTGTTCCGCGACGCAGGGAGCCTGTTCGCAGAACGGCTCGCCCGACATCGGAATCACGACGGCGACCTCGCGCGATTCGCCCGGCGCGAGCCGCCAGCGATACAGCATCGCGCCCGACGCCAGACCGGTCGGATCGTCCACGGCCTGGGCCGACGGCAGGCGCGCGGAGGCCAGATGCTCGGCCGCCATGCCGGCATCGAACGGCGTCGCGAACGCGGCGTCCGGCGCGCGCTGCGCATACACGCGCGGGCGGCCGTCGACGCGCACGACGCCGTCGTTGGAGAAGGCCAGCGAAGCGATCCGGCTGACGCCGCCGGTGGTGTTGAGGAACTGGCTCGGCGGATTCACCTGGAACGGCTGCACCGCGAGCGCCAGCGTGTAGTCGTGCGCGGTCGCGCCCGGATTGCGCAGCACGTAGCGCGCGACGATCTGCGTGCGCCGGCCGGACGCATCGCTGTCGACGAATGCGGTCGTGCGCAGCTGCGCATCGGGATGCGACCAGTCGACGCTCGGGATCGGCAGATAGCCGTCCTGCAGCGACTGCGACGCCTGGACATCGGCCCAACTCAATGATGCTTCGTCGACCCGCAGGAACGGCTCGATGCTGAAACCACCCTTGGCGACTTCGATCGCGCCGTCCTCGCCGATCAGCCCCTGTTCGAGACCGCCATCGACGCCAAGGATCGTCCAGTACGCCTGTTCGCCGCTGAATCCGCGCGGGAATCGGCCGCGCGGCCGATCCTTCGCCACCCAAGCGACGAAATCGTTGGGCGTGGCCGCGAACGCGAGCGGTTCGACGCGGACCTCGGCGAGTGCAGTTGTGTGCGCATCGTCGCCGCGGACTTCGATCGCGAGATGGCGCGTCTCGGATTCCGGCAGCGCGATCCAGTCGCGGCCGCCGTCGCTGCCCACGACCTCGCGCAGCGTGCGCCAGACGCGACCGTCGTCCGACGCGAGCACCGCGTAGGCGGCTGGCTGCGCGCCATCGGACCAGTCCAGGCGCAGGCCGCCGAATTCGGTGGATGCGCCGAGGTCCAGCGACAGACGCTGTCGGCCGCGCGCGCGCCACGCCGTGGACGGATCGCCATCGACCGCCTTCGCCGCATCGCGGCCGGCGGCCGTCGCGCGCGCCGATGCGATCTTCGGCTCGGTCGCATCCGGCGGCAGCGCGGTGAAGCGCAGATCGTCGAAACAGACGCGGCCCTTGCCGCCGGCGCTGTTGTTGAGCGTGAACTCGAGTTTCGCGCTGGCGCGCAGCGCGGGATCGGCGCCCGGCCCCCAGGCCTTGCCGATCTGCCTGCGCTTGTAGCGCACGGCAGTCCAGTCGCGCGGGAACGCGTAGCGCGGGCGATTCACCCACCAGACGTTGTCGCCGCTGGCATCGATGAGCTTGAACTGCAGATCGTTCGCCGGCGACTCGCCGCGGATGTTGAAATCGAACCGGTAGTTCTCCGGGTAATCGATGGCGACATCGCGCTGGAGGCCGACGTACCCTGACACGCCGTTGAAATCGTAGTCGAGGCAGAGCGCGCCGCCGTCGGCACGGAGGGTGCCGCTGACCTGGGTGGAGGCGATGACGCGCCACTGCGCGGGGTCGTCGAAGGTATCGAGCGTATGCCCGTGGTCTTTCGCCTGGGCACTGCCGATCACTGCCAACAGGCAAACCATCATGTAGCGGTGGAAGCTATCTGCCATCGAATCGTTCTCTCGTTGCGTAGGCAAAGCCTCGAAGAAGGCCTGAACCATTCGTCGCCCCGGCGAAAGCCGGGGTCCAGCTTTTCGGGAATCGAGCGGCGAAAAAATCATCACGGCTGGATCCCGGCTTGCGCCGGGATGACGAACTCATTTTTCGGAGGCGGCCTGGAGTGCGTTGCCGTCCATGGCGCAGCGCCATGGGCTGCGGATGGCCCGGCCACACGCACGAGTGCGCGCAGAGCGTTCGATGCCATCCATGGCGAAACGTGACGGGCTGCGGGTCGCCCGGCCCGTGCATCCATGCACGGGCGTTCGCTGCCACGCGCGCCGGTGGCGCGCAAACGTGGCCGCTCACCCCTTCACGCTCCCGAGCATCAGGCCCTGGATGTAATAGCGCTGCAGCATCAGGAACAGCAGCAGCACCGGCAGCACCGTGAGCACGGCGCCGGCCATCATCATCTCGACGTCCTGGATGTGTTCGCGCGAAAGCGAGGCCAGCGCGACCGGCAGGGTGTAGTTCGACTGATCGGTCAGCACGATCAGCGGCCACATGAAATCGTTCCAGCTGCCCATGAAGGTGAAGATGGCCAGCGTCACCAGCACCGGCTTGAGCATCGGCAGCACGATCGAAGCGAAGATCCGCCACTCCCCCGCCCCGTCGATGCGCGCGGCTTCGATCAATTCGTCCGGAATCGAGCGCGCGTACTGGCGCACGAGGAAAATGCCGAAGATCGACGCCAGCCCCGGCACGATCACACCGGCGTAACTGTTCACCATCCCCATCTGTTTCAGCATCAGGAACAGCGGCAGCATCGCCACCTGCGACGGGATCACCAGCGCGGCCAGCAGCAGCTTGAAGATCCGTTCGCGCCCGGCGAAGCGCAGCTTGGCGAACGCGTAGCCGGCCATCGCGTTGATCAGCAGCGACAGCAGGGTCATCGCGGTCGAGACCAGCACGCTGTTGAGGAAATAGCCGCCCATGCCGATGCGTTCGAACAGCGCGCGGTAATTGTCCAGCGTCGGCGCCGACGGCAGCAGCGGCGGCGGAAAGCGGCTGGCGCCGCCGGTCGGCATGAACGAGACCGACAGCATCCACAGCAGCGGCGCGAGGCTGAGCAGGGTCAGCGCGAGCAGCCCGGCATGGACCAGCCACGCGTGCGTGCGCGAGTCGCCGACCACGCGACCGTTGCCGGCGCTCATACCAGTCCCTTCCTGCGGCCCAGCCGCATCATCAGCGTGGTGATCGCGAAGATGATCAGGAACAGCAGGAATGCGACCGCCGACGCGCGGCCGAGATTCCACCAGCGGAAGCCTTCCTCGAACATGAAGTACAGCACGCTGACCGTGCTCTGCAGCGGATCGCCACGGGTCATCACGTAGGGTTCCGCGAACAACTGGAAATAACCGGCGACCGTGATGACGCCGACGACCATCAGCACCGGGCCCAGCATCGGCAGCGTGATGTGCCAGAACTGCCGGCGCCGCGACGCGCCGTCGATGCGCGCGGCTTCGTAGAGATCCTGCGGGATCGCCTGCAGCCCCGCGAGGAAGATCACCATGTTGTAGCCGAAGTTCTTCCACACCGCGAGCAGGATGATCGTGGGCATCGCCCAGTCCGGATCGCCCAGCCAATCCACCGGCGCGATGCCGACATGCCCCAGCGCCCAGTTCACGAGGCCGTAGCTGGTGTGGAACAGATAGCGCCAGATCACCGCCACCGCGACCAGCGTGGTGACCACCGGCGCGAACAATGCCGTGCGGAAGAACGCGCGGAAACGCGTCACCGGTGCGTTCAGCAGCAGCGCGGCCCCCAGCGACACCGTGATCGACAGCGGCACGCCGACCAGCACGAAATAGAAGGTGTTGCCCAGCGATTTCCAGAACAGCGGCGTCTGCAGCAATTCGAAATAATTGTTTAGACCGACGAAGCGCAGGTTGTCCCAGTCCGCCAGCGCGTAGAGGTCGAAATCGCTGAGACTCAGGAACAGCGCGGCCAGCACCGGCAGGCCGAAGAACACCGCGAGCACCGCCAGCGCCGGGCCGACGAAGGTCCAGGCAGCGAGCGACGGCCTCACGGCGCCGACTCCGCGCCCGCGGCGCGGCGCGCTTCGACCCAGCGCCGCTTTTCGAGCATGGCGTCGACGCTTGCATCGAGCCGGCGCACGGCGGCGTCCTGCGACTGCCCCCCGCGCACCACGCGTTCGCTGGCGAGCCGCATCTCCTGCACGATGCGCTCCCACTCCAGCACTTTCGGCGTGGGCTTCACGCGTTCGAGCTGGTCGCGGAACGCCGCGGCATAGGGATCGGTGCGCAGCGACGGATGTTCCCAGGTGCTGCGCCGCGGCGGCAGGTCGCCGATCTCGGCATGGAACTTCTGCTGGATCTCGGGCCGCGACAGGAATTCGACGAAGGCCCAGGCCTCGCGCTTGCGCGGCGACTGTCGGAACAGCACCAGGCTGGTGCCGCCGGCGATGCCCGCACCAAGACCATCCGGACCGGGCAGCGGCGCGGTGCCCCACGCGCCCTCCAGCCCTTTCGGCGCCCGTTTTTTGAATTCGCGGATATTCCACGGCCCGGAAACGTAGAACACGAACAGGCCGTTGAAGAATTCGTCCCAGACGTTGGAGATCTGGGTCTCCGACATCGGCGGCGCCAGATCGGCTTCGAACATGCCGGCGTAGAACGCCAGCGCGCGACGGAACCCCGGACTGTCGAGATTGCCCTGCCCGTCGCGCAGCAGCGGATCGTCCTGCTGCAGCGCGAGCGACAGCAACTGCTCGAACTCGTTCAACGGCAGCAGCACCGCATAGCGATCCTTGCCGCGCTGACGCTTGATCGCGGTCATCGCCGCCATCCACTCGTCCCAGGTGCGCGGCGGCGCGTCGTAGCCGGCGGCGGCGAGCAGATCCTTGCGGTAGAACATCAGTCGCGTGTCGACGTACCACGGCACACCGTAGAGCCGGCCGTCGACGACATTGGTGTCCCAGATGCCCGGGAAATAATCGTCCGGCACCACGACCTTCGATGCGCGCACATAGGGTTCCAGCGGCGCCAGCGCGTTCAGCTCCGCGAATTCCGGCACCCAGGTGTTGCCGAGCTGGCAGATGTCGGGCAGCGCATCCGCGGCGTAGGCGGTGAGCAGCTTCTCGTGTGCCGCCGTCCATGGCACCTGCTGCAGTTCCACCCGCAGTCCGGGATGCTCGCGCTCGAACTGCGGAATCAGCGCACCGACCACTTCCGCCTCGCGGCCCATCGCCCAGAAGCGGATCGTCGTTCGCTCGTCGGCGCGGCGGCACCCTGCCGTCGCCAGCACCACGCAGAAGATCGCGATCAGGATGCGCATGCGTCGACTTTAGCGCGCCGGAGCGACCGGCGCGGCCGGCGCCTCCAGCCACCCGCCGCGGAAACCCGCGCGCTCCAGCCCGCGGCGAATGTGCGGATTGCGCTTCATCACGTTCCAGACGAAACCGTCGCGGTGGTTGGCGATCATCGCGAGGACCGGCCCCTGGTCGATGCCCAGATAATCGCTGGCGAACCAGCCCTTGCCGGGCACGACCTTGCCCGTGACCAGCGCCACGTCGTATTCGAAGCTCGGGTTGAACGCGTCGAGGAACCCATAGCGACCGTAGAGATCGTCGCCGTAGCGCGCGCGCATGGCTTCCGCGGCGGGAATCACCAGATCCGGCGCGAACGGCAGCGATGCCAATGCCGCGGTCGGCGCGAGCGTACCGTCGTCGAAACCGTCGACCGGCCCGGGACCCCGCGCGCTGTAACCGCGGAATTCGCGCGTCTGCCCGCGCCAGGTCTGGCGCGTGCCCTGCGGACCATCGCTGGCGGTCAGGCCCCAGACCTTGTCATCGTAGCCTTTCCAGTCCATCGGATTGGCCACCGCGTAGGCGTGCTGCGCCAGGGTCGCGCGCCGGCTGTTCTCGAAATAGTCGAGCCCGCTGTCGCGCAGGCTCTTGTCGCGCATGTACGCATCCCGGATGCCGCGGAAATCGATCCAGACGTGACTGTATTGATGACCGAACTGCGGCCCGAAGCGCAGATGCGTCTGCCCCTGGAATTCGCCCCAGTTGCGGTCATAGCTGCGGGTCCACGCAGTCCAGGCTTCCGGTTCCACCGGATGCGTGGGCGAGCCCAGCGCCAACACATAGACCAGCATCGCTTCGTTGTAGCCCTTCCAGTCGTGATCGATGAAGGACTGCGTCTCCGGATTCCAGCCCATCGAGATCAGCGGCGCGCGCGGCCGCATCCAGTCCCATTCCACCCGGCCGTACAGCGTCTCGGCGAGACCGCGGATCTCGCGCTCGCGCGCGTCGTCGCCATCGTAGTAACTCTGCGCGAACAGCACGCCCATCATCATCAGGCCGGTGTCCACGCTCGACAGTTCGACCCACTTGTCGAATCGCTGCCCGCTGCGCATGTCGAGGAAGTGATAGTAGAAACCGCGGTGACCCGAACGCCCCACGGCTTCCGGACCCATCGGCGCATCATGCAGGAACCGCAGCGTGGCGAGCGTGCGCTCGGCCGCCTGCCCGCGGGTGATCCAGCCCCGCTCCGCGCCGATCGGATAGGCCGTCAGCGCGAAACCGATCGCCGCGATGCTGGAGAACGGCCGCGAGGGATGACGATCCGGCGCGAGCCCGGTACCCGCTTCGGTCGTTTCCCAGAAATAGTCGAACGTGCGCCGCTCGATGTCGTCGAAGACCGGCGGCAGCGGCGTCGCCGCACCGGAAAAAGAAGACGCCGTCGGGAGCGCAGGCGTCGCCGGCCCGGGGGCGTGCCGGCAACCTGCGAGGAGTGCGAGAGAGAGGCACACGCCCATCCCGGCGACGATGCGGCAGCGAAGGCCGAACGCAAAACGATTCAAACGATGCTCCGGTATCGAGGGAGGGAACGGCCGCCCGTCGCGTACGGACGGCCGTTGTCGACGATCATTCGACGATTACCAGACCAGACCGAAAGACAACTTGAAGGTGCGGGTCGGACGCTCGATGCCGTCGCCGGTCCGGCGCCCGAAGTTGGCGTCCGGACTTCCGTCCCAACCGCGCCAGTTCGAGTATTCACCAGCGCCGTAATTGCGCCAGTTGAAGACATTCAGGAAATCGCCCCGAACGCGAAGCTTGATGTCCGAACCGGTATCCCATTCCTTCTGCAGCGCGATGTCGAGCTGCTTGTAGGCGATGGTGCCATCAGGACGGAACGGATCGAAATAACAGTTTCCGGTAACGGTCACTTCGTAGCAGTTGATCGCTTCGACGGCTTTTGGACTGGCCAGGGTGAGCTTTGCAGAAGCCGTGATGCCCCAGAAGTCGGCGATGCCCGTCGCCACCAGACGGTGCTTGGAGACGCCCAGCGCATCCGTGAAAGCCACACCGTCGAGGTTCGGATAGTCGAACGAGAACTGATCGGAATTGCTGCGATTCTCTTCTGCATCACTGTAGGTATAGGCCAGGCTCACTCCCCAGTGCGATTCGCGCGTGTAAGGTTTCTCCAGGGAAAGAAGCAGCGAATTCAGGCGCGTCTCCACCGCGTTGTCGCCGAGGAAGAATCGCCCCCAGCCCGGCAGCGACTCGCCCCAGGGCTGACCGCCCCAGTCCAGCGCGGGATTGTTGCGGAACTCGCCGTTGGGATAGCGGTTGCCCATGGTGAAGAGGATGCCGTCGTGGCTGCGGATGTGGAGCAGCGTTACGGAAGAATTCCAGTCGTGTCCGAACAGCTGGAACGCATTGCGCATCCCGATACTGAACTGATCCGAATACGGGGTCTTCAGTTCGTTGTTGATGAGGAAGACCTCGGCACCGTTCGAAGTACCGGCGACCAGTGCGGCCAGGTTGGCAGGATCGAGATAGCTCGGATCCCAGTTGAAGCAGGTCGGTCCGACGGTACAGGTATGGCCGGGCGTATTGAAGTTGAGCTCATAGCGCTGGAACGCGAGACGGTACTTCTCGTAGGACAGATAATCGAACTGATTGCGATTATAGGAGCGGCCGGCACCGCCGAAGATCACATGCCGCTCGTCGCCGCCGATGTCGTACGAGAATCCGATGCGCGGCTGCCAGGCGTCCTTGAAGGCTTTCCTGTTTTTGCCGGTGCTGATGTAGTCGTTGTAGTCGTAGTCGACGTTGCCATTGTTGATGTTCGGCCAAGCCTGCAGCGCAGAGACGAGGCCGGCCGGCGTGACGTGATCTTCGTAGCTCGGAGTTCGCTCGTAGTCCCAGCGCAGGCCAAGATTGAGCGTCAGCTTGTCGGTCACTTCCCAATCGTCCTGCAGGTAGATTCCGAATTGCTTGCTGTTTGACTCGACCTTGGTCGGATAGCCGTTTCCGGAAGCGGAGAACTGCACGAAATACGGTACGGTCAGGCTGCGCAGGCCATCGTATCGGAACTGCGGTGTGTACGGACTCTGTTCGAACGCGGAGATATCGATCAGCTTGTACTTGACGCCGAACTTGACAGTGTGTCGATCCCATCCCGTGAAGGTGAAATCGTTCTGCAGCGAGTACCCTTTCTGGCCCTTGTCCTGGAAATCGCCGCCGCCACCGCGGCGAATGATCTGGTCCATCCCGGGATTGTTGTTCGCTTCTTCACCGGCCCGCGGAATGAACAGCAGGTAGCCGTTTTCCGTCGAAGCGGTGCGCGGCGCGAAATTGGCGTCCTCGAAAGTCAGATGCGCGTCATTGACCCAGTTCGCAGTGCTCCACTGCCAACGCAGATCGGCGCGCGTCTCATCGCCGGTCTTGAGCGTACCGCTGGAGGACAGGTTCTGGCCGCCGATGTTGGTCAACTCGTCCTCCTCTCGACGCTTGAGCGTCAACTGGAGCAGATGTTCCTCGGAGAGGGACCAATCGAGCTTGCCGAAGTAAAGGTCTTCGCGGAAGGGAGCATTGGTGGTATTGCGCGCTTCGTCGCGGAATTGCGGCGGCAGATCTTCGATCTCGAAATTGCGCCCCGGATCGATCTGGCGCGGATCGTCGCGATCCTTGGCCTCGTAGGCCAGGAAGAAATGCAGACGATCGCGGAGGATCGGTCCTCCGAAGGACACGCCGTACTGGGTATCCTTGCTTCGCGGCTTGCGATCGAGACCCTTGTCTTCGCGCACGGTGCGGGACACCCACTCGCTGGCGACGTTGTCCCAGAAAAAGCTGCCCTTGAAATCGTTGGTGCCGGATTGAGTGACCGCGGTGATCGCAGCGCTGCTCAACTGATCGTACTCGGCCTTGTAGTTCGAAGTGATGACCTTGTACTCGGCGATACCGAGCTGCGGAAACGGATTGCCGCGACTGGAATCCTGGCCGGTGATGCCTCCCTTCAGGATGTAATCTTTCTGGCCAACGCCATCGACGTAGACATTGATTCCATTGGACAGCTGCGCGCCGCTGCGCAGCGAGGTCGAACCCTCGTTTCCGGTAGTGAAGACCACACCCGGAACAATATCGGCGAATGCAAGGAAGTTCCGCGAATTCTGCGGCAACGACTCGATCTGCTTCTTGCTCACATACGTCGCCACTTCCGAGGTCTTGGTCTCGGCCAGCACGGTGCCCACCACGACCACGGTGTCGAGATCGCCTTCGGGTTTCGCGTCGTCGGCGTCCAGCGTCACCGTTTCGCCCACGCGCAGGGTCACGTCGTGGGTGGAAGTCTGTCCGCCGGATTCGACGCTGATGCGGTAGGTGCCGGGCGGCAGGCCGACCAGCGAATAGCCGCCGCTGCCGCCGGCCTCGACGCTGCGGCTGAAGCCGGTGGCGACATTGGTGGCGGTGACCTTGGCATCGGCCGCGGCCTGGCCGCGGACCGTGGCGCCGGTGGACTGCGCGAACGCGGCGGGGGCGCCGAACAACAGGCAACTGGCCAACGCGCAGCTCAGCAGCGAACGCTGGAACCGTTGGGGTGTCTGACGACGTGGTTGGTTCATGACTTCGCCCCTCCCGAGGGCATGCTGACTTCTTGAGTTGTTCTGGAAACGGATGGAACCGAAGCGGAATCCACAAGCTGTAACCGGTTACATCCTCGATCAAAAAAAACCGCAATCCTTTCCCTCACTCGCGACCCGAAGCCCCCCTCGCCGCCTTCGGCTCGCTGGATTCGCGCACGATCAATTCCGGCACCAGCGGCACCAGCCGCGCGCGCACATCCTGGCCTGCGTACACATCGAGCAGCACGCGCATCGCATGCGCGCCGAGCTCGGCGATGTTCACGCGCATCGTGGTCAGCGACGGCATCACGTAGCGCGCGAGCGGGATGTCGTCGAAGCCGGCCAGCGCGATCTCGTCCGGCACCCGCACGCCCGCCTGGCTGAAGGCGAACAGGCAACCCAGCGCCATCATGTCGTTGGCGGCGAACACCGCCTGCGGACGCTGCGCGGCCGCCAGCAACGCCTGTCCCGCGGCATGGCCCGAGGCTTCGCCGAAATCGCCCGGCACCACCCATGGCTCGGCGGACGCATCGGCGGCGAGCAGTGCGTCGCGATAGCCGCGCAGACGCTCGTAGGCGTCGAAGTTGTTCGGCGGCCCGGCGACGAACGCGATGCGGCGATGCCCGGCCGCGAGCAGATGTTCGACCATCGCCCGCGCGCCGCCGTAGTTGTCGATGCCGAACGCGATCTGGTCGGTATCGGTCGGCTGCGAATTGATCAGCACCGCCGGCAGCGCGGCGAGATTCTCGCTGAGGAAATCCAGATCGCCGGCGTGCGGCGACATCACCAGCAAACCGTCGACGCGCCCGCGCATCGCACGCAGCGCGGAGGCCTGTTCTTCCGGATGGCCGTGATAGCTCGACACCAGCAGATGCAGACCGCATTCGCGCGCGACCAGATCGATGCCGCGCATCAGTTCGGAAAAGAATTCGCCGTGCAGATCCGGCAGCACCACGCCGATGGTGTGGGTGCGCCGACTGCTGAGGCTGCGCGCGGCGTGGTGCGGGCTGTAACGAAGTTCGTGGGCGACGGCCAGCACGCGGCGGCGCACGCCCTCGGTGACGTTGTCGTGACCGTTGAGCGCCCGCGACACGGTGGCCACCGATACCTTAGCCAGTCGCGCCACATCTCTGATCGTCACACTGGATGCCATCGCCCGGTTCCCTGCTGACGGAGTTCGTCTCAGGGCAATGTAACCGTTTTCACAAAACCATGTAAAGCCATGTCAAGGCATCGATGCGATATCTCGAGGACAGCGTCCAACCGATTGATCCATCGACGTTTTTACTGGCGGCGCGGACCCTCATGCGATGCCGGAAAAATGCTGCGACGCAGCATCATTCGCTCGTCGCCCGAATCGAAAGCGCATGGATATCGGTCTGCATCAATCCGCCGAGGGCGGCGTAGACCGCGCGGTGTCTGGCGATCGGGGTCATTCCCGCGAACGCAGGGCTGACCAGGTGCACGCTGAAATGTCCGCGGCCGTCGCGGGCGCCTTCATGGCCGGCATGGCGATGGCTGTCGTCGATCACCTCAAGCACCGTCGGCGAGAACGCGGCTTCGAGCAGTCGACGGATGGCGTCGACACGGGCCTCGCGCGGCAGCGGACCGACGGGTACGCCGCCGCTCATGGCAACACCTGCCGGAACGGGCGAACCTCGACGCGGACATAGACGCCGGCATCGACATAGGGATCCGCATCGGCCCAGGCGCGCGCCGCGGCGAGGGTTTCGAATTCGGCGATCACGATGCTGCCGCTGAACCCCGCCGGGCCCGGGTCTTCGGCATCGATGGCGGGACACGGGCCAGCCAGGAGGAGACGGCCTGCGTCCTTCAACGCATTCAATCGGGCCAGATGCGCCGGCCGCGCCTGCAGGCGGGCGTCGAGCGATTGCGGGGCGTCATAGCCCTCGATGGCGTACCACATGCGAATGGATCTCGATCTTCTGGATAGACAAGGATATATCCGTGGGCCGGGTGGGTCGCGCTGGACAGCCGGCCCCCCAGCCCGTACTCTTGGCCCATCGTTTCGAGGCCGGCCGTGTCATGCCCTCGATGGCGTGCAGAAGCCGCAGCGCGGCTTCCCGCCCCCGACCGAGGTTCTCTGTCACCCCCATCCGGCCCCCGGCCTGCGCCAGACCCGTTCGCGCCACCCTCAGGTCAGGGTGGGTGCCGTGGTCTTGGTCGTTGCCTTCGATCCGCCCCGCATGACCCGCGCCCACCCGAACGGGACATGCACCCGCAACTTCAGCCGTTGCACGCCCGGCCCGCGGTCCGCCGCTCCCCTGGTCGACATCGGCGATGTGTCGCCCGCCGTCCGCGATGACGACGACGCCACGCCCTCGCGGTCGCACGATGCGGCCGCTCCCGCGTCGCCGAACGCCGACCCGCCTCCTCGTCGATCGCTTCCGCCGTCGAATGCCAGAACCCATGATCTTCCCGTCGAATGAGCACTGAAACCGCGCCCGACGCGCCTGCCGCGATGCAGGACGACGCGGTCGTGCCGCAGGCTCCGCAATCTCAGGCGCCCCCGCCGCACGCACCGCAGCAGCACGAGATGCGGCTGGCGACCGTGCTCGGCCAGCCGGTGCTGCAGATCCCGCAGGATCTCTACATTCCCCCGGACGCACTGGAAGTCATTCTCGAAGCCTTCGAGGGCCCGCTCGACCTGCTGCTGTATCTCATCCGCCGCCAGAACCTCGACATCCTCGACATCCCGGTCGCGGAGATCACCAAGCAGTACGTGGACTACATCGGGGTGATGCGCGAGATGCGCTTCGAGCTGGCCGCCGAATACCTGGTGATGGCCGCGATCCTCGCCGAGATCAAATCGCGGATGCTGTTGCCCCGCCCGCCCAGCGACGAGAACGCCGAGGACGATCCCCGCGCCGATCTGGTCCGCCGGCTCCAGGATTACGAACGCTTCAAACAGGCCGCCGAAGACCTCGACGCCCTGCCCCGCATGGATCGCGACACCTCGCCGGCGGCCGCCTTCGTGCCGGACCGCAGCAGCGTGAAACTGCCGCCGCCGGTACAGCTCAAGGAGATGCTGCTGGCCCTGCACGACGTGCTCAAGCGCGCCGAGCTGTTCACCGGACATTCGATCAAGCGCGAAGCCCTGAGCGTCCGCCAGCGCATGACCGACGTGCTGACCCGCCTCGGCGACGGCAGCTTCCACCGCTTCGAATCGCTGTTCGAGCCGCGCGAGGGCAAGCTCGGTGTGGTGGTCACCTTCCTGTCGATCCTCGAACTGGCGAAGGAGCAGTTGCTGGACATCGTCCAGGAAGCGCCGCTCGCGCCGATCTATCTGAAATCGCTGGCCGCGGGCGAACACGGCGACGCCGTGGTGCCCGATCTGAGCAGCGAATTCGACGACGACGTGCAGGAACCGGCCGCGGCTCCGCTGGCCGACGGCGACGTCCGCCCATGACCATCCGCATCGCCGCCCGGCATCGCGCGCGACGCCACTCCCGCTGACGAACGAACCGCATGGATCAACACTTCATCACCCGCATCGTCGAGGCCGCCCTGCTCGCGGCCAGCCAGCCGCTGACCATCGTGCAGCTGCGCGGCCTGTTCACCCTCGACGAGCCCGCGCCGGAAGGCAGCATCGAACAGGCCCTGACCGACCTGCGCGCCAGCTGCGAGCAGCGCGGCATCGAATTGGCCGAAACCGCGTCCGGTTATCGCTTCCAGGTGCAGTCCGATGTCCATGCCTGGGTTGCGCGGTTGTGGAGCGAGCGCCAGACCAAGTACACCCGCGCCACGCTGGAAACGCTGGCGATCATCGCATACCGCCAGCCGATCACCCGCGGCGAGATCGAGCAGGTTCGCGGCGTGGCGGTCAGCAGCAACATCATCAAGGCGCTCGAAGAACGCGAATGGATCCGCTCGGTCGGCCATCGCGACGTTCCGGGCCGCCCCGAACTGCTCGGCACCACACGCACGTTCCTCGACTACTTCGGACTGAAGAGCCTCGATCAGTTGCCGCCGCTGTCCGAACTCAAGGATTTCGGCGAACTCGATCCGCAGTTGTCGTTCGAGGATCCGGACGCGCCGAAACCCGCGGCCATCGTCGCCGGCGTGCAGGACGACGCCGAACCCGACGATGGGGACGGTGACGATGCGGGCGGCGACACGACCGACCAGAACGAAGACACCGGCGAAGACGCCGGCGATGCCGTCGACGACGACACTTCCTCCCGATCCCATCCCCACGACGACGCACCAGCGCCCGTCGACACCCACACCGCCCTCGTCGAAGACGACGACAGCACTGGAGCTTGACATGAAGAAAGAACAACAACCCCGCACCCTTTCGCTCAAACGCGAGAAGGATGCCCCCGCCGAAGCGCCGCGCATGGAAGAACGCCTGCACAAAGTGCTGGCCCAGGCCGGCCTCGGTTCCCGCCGCGCGCTGGAACAGCGCATCGCCGACGGCATGGTCAAGGTCAACGGCGAAACCGCCCAGATCGGCATGAGCGTCAAGGGCGGCGATCGCATCGAGATCGACGGCAAGACCTTCGTCGCCAGCGCGCTCACCGAACCGGCGCGCGTGCTCATCTACAACAAGCCCGAAGGCGAAGTGACCACCCGCGAGGATCCCGAAGGTCGTCCGACGATCTTCGAAGCGCTGCCGGTCCTCAAGGGCGCGCGCTGGATCGCCATCGGCCGTCTCGACATCAACACCACCGGCCTGCTGCTGCTCACCACCGACGGCGAGCTGGCCAACGCGATGATGCATCCTTCTTTCGAGATCGAACGCGAATACGTCTGCCGCGTCCGTGCGCCCGAAGGCGAAGAAGAGGTCTCCGACAAACTCGTCGACCGTCTGCGCCGCGGTGTGGCCCTGGAAGATGGTCCGGCGAAGTTCGACGCGATCGAACGCATCGGCGGCACCAACATGCCCGATGAAAGCCGGCACGACTGGTTCCGCGTCTCCCTCAGCGAAGGCCGCAATCGCGAAGTGCGCCGGCTCTGGGAATCGCAGGGCTGCCAGGTGAGCCGTCTCAAACGCATCCGCTACGGCGACGTGTCGCTGCCGCAACCGCTGCTGCGCGGTCAGAGCCAGGAGCTGCCGCCCGCGCAGGTCGACGCACTGCGCAAGAAACTGAATCTCGAGGAAGGTCCGCCGCCGGCGCTGACCCTGCAGCCGGTGATCGGCCAGCGCAAGGCCGCGAAGGCCACCGTGCACGTCGGTCGCGAAGGCCGCAGCCAGGCCTACGTCAACGGCCACAACACCGCCGATGAAGGCCGCGAACTGCGCCGCTTCGATCACGTCCGCGAGGACCGCGGCCGTTTCGGCAACAAGAAAAAGCGCGGCGACCTGACCGTCAGTGGCGAAGCGGCCGCCCGCCAGTCGCAGAACAAGCCGTTCAAACAGCGCACGATGAAAGGTCCGAAGCCCTTGCCGGAAGGCAATCCCGCCGCGTTCCGTACCTGGTACGTGCCGGATGGCGTGGACACCGGTCCCACTGGCCATCGCAATGCAGATCCCCGTGGCCCGAAGAAGCCTTTCGGCGCCAAGAAGCCAAGCGGCCCGCGCCCGGGCGGCAATCGGCCCTACGGCGATCGCGACGCGAGCGCAGCAGGCGGCTTCGGCGGCGAGAGTCGCGGCCCTGGCGGTCCGAAGCCCAAGCGCAGCTACGGCGACCGTCCGGCGGGCGCAGGTTTCGCCGGCGAACGGGGCCCCGGCGGGTTCGGCGACGCGCCGCGCGGTCCGCGCGGCCCCGGCGGTCCGAAGCCGGCACGCGCCGCGAAACCCTACGGCCACCCCGGGAATGTGCCCAGCTTCCCCTCCGACCATGCCCATGGCGGCGGCTTTAATCCTTATGGCGAGCCGGGACCGCGCGCGCCGCGCGGCCCGAGGCCTCCCCAGAAGCATGGTGGCCCCAAACCCGGCGGCTCCAGGCCGGGCGGCGCGCCCAAGCCCGGCGGTCGTCCGGGTGGTCCTCGTCCCGGTGGCAATCGCGGCCCGCGCGGCGGCGGTGGCGGTTTCAGGGGCGGCGATCGCTGAGCCCGGCTTCAACCATGACGGCAGACGCGGCCGATGCCCGGGAAGGGGGTCGGCTGCTAGAATCGGGACATAACCCGGCAGAATGCCGTTATGGAGTTTCGTTATGGCGATCGACGATTTCCACGGCCGAGCGCACCTGATCGAGACCATCAACGCGGCCGTCGCCCTCGGCGACGATGCCGCCGTCGTGCAGGCCTTGCGCAGCAGTCTCTGTCGGATGATGCGGGAACGGAGCGTCGAGCTCCCGGCCTGCGTGCTGCAACCGGTGGAAGGACACTACGCGCGCCGCGAGTTGTACAACAGCCCTCAGCACGGATACGACGTGATCGCGATGACTTGGGGCCCCGGCCAAGGCACACCGATCCATGACCATGCCGGCCTCTGGTGCGTCGAAGGCGTCTGGCACGGGCAACTCGAAATCACGCAATACGACCTCAGCGAGCGCCTCGGGGAGCGCTACCGTTTTACCGAAGTCGGCACGCTGATCGCAGGGACCGGTTCCGCCGGGAGCCTGATTCCTCCGCACGAGTACCACACCATTCGCAACGCCAGCGACAGCGAAACCGCGGTTTCGCTGCACATCTACAAGCGGTCGATGACCTGCTGCGGCATTTTCGAAGCGTCCGGCGACGGCTGGCATGTCCATACCAGCAAACAGTTGAAGTTCGACCACGCTGCATGAGCGACGCGGGCTCGCGGCAGCCTGTGTGGGCTATAATGCGGGCCCGCGCCGGAATGGCGGAATCGGTAGACGCAGCGGACTCAAAATCCGCCGCCCTTAAAAGCGTGTGGGTTCGAGTCCCACTTCCGGCACCATCGAACGACGCGCAACACGTCGTGTCTCATGATCTGGGGCGTACCCAGCATTCTCCGATGATCCCGCATCGGGATTTCCTGTCCATGTTCGACGCAAGGCAGGCGAGTGCTGTTTCTCGATCCGCCTCGGCAGTCGAAGCATCCATTCAGCCTGTAGCCCTGTCGCTCCAGACCAAGACAATGCGTCGATCTCGTCGAACCCCCCACACAGTACGCAGCGTTTGCCTCAGCAGGAGGCGAGTTGTACTCAGCGCGTCAGCTGGTGATCGATCGACAAAACGATGTCGCATGGTCTCGCCCATCGACTCATAAAAAAGAAGGCCCCGTGAGGGCCTTCTTCTCGTCATCGCTGAGTGTGCATCCGCTCGAATAGTTCAAAGCTTCATTGCGCGCGCTGTGGATAACTGCAAGCCGAGTAATACACTTTGCAATTGTTCGTGTGCTGACTGCAGACCTGCACGGCGCTGGCTTCCGCATCCTGCAGGTCGGGCGATCGGAACATGATGTTCATGTCGTCCCCCCAAGCAAGAGCGGCGCACTGATCGTAGAAAGCGGGCTTCAATTTGCAGGGCTTTCCATTGGATCGCGCCTTGCAATCGGACAGTGCCTGCTTCTCGGCACGACGTTTGGACGTCATGCCATTGGCTACACCGAAGGCACCATCGGCGGTGGCAATGGCACCCCAGCGGGTTTCCCAGCCAGGCTCGTCAGGCTGCTGCTGACTGGGGCCATCGCCCTCGTCCGGCATCGGCCCCATGGGCGCACAACCGTACCAGCCTACGTCCGCACCACCGGTCGGATAGTAACCATCCGGACAACGTCCTTCAGCACGTGCATCCACCGATACGGCGAGGAGCACCAACATCGCAAGACCCGCGAGCAATCCTTTCATGGCAGCTGACTCAGTGAGAACGTTCGCTCGTATCGTTGCGCGGAAT
Source organism: Lysobacter hankyongensis (assembly GCF_039543145.1). Lineage (NCBI taxonomy): Bacteria > Pseudomonadati > Pseudomonadota > Gammaproteobacteria > Lysobacterales > Lysobacteraceae > Lysobacter > Lysobacter hankyongensis. The sequence continues at coordinate 379,302 of NZ_BAABJE010000014.1, forward strand.
CACCAAATGATCGATGAACAGATTGGATCACGCTATCGGTGGCTCTTCCCTCGCAACCCCGCGCCTACCGGTAGGCGCGGTAGCGCCCCCACCAGAGTCGGTGGACGCTATCGATGCTCGATTGTTGTAGGCAGCTGCAGGCGGCGATTGCTGCCCATCGGAGTAATAATCCCGGGAGCCATTGCGATCACCACCGCGGCCACCGCCACCGCGTCCACCACCATCGCCGTAGGCGACGCTGCCGTAACCCCCGCCGCCCTGGAAGGTATTGCCATAGCCGCCACCGCCTCTATGGTGGCCGCCACCGCCTCCGCCCCAGCCGCCGCTCGCGGCATGGCTGCCGCTGATCGCCGCATAGCTGGAGAAGCCGCCCAACGCGCCCTGGAAGAAGTTGGACACCATCGGCGGTGTGGTGATCAGCAGAACGGTCAGCAGCAGACCGATACCGCCCTGCTGCAGCGCCGTACTCTTCATGCCGCCAGTGAAATTCGAACCGAGCAGGCTGCCGATCAGGGCCGTAGACCAGAAGGCGCCCGCGACAGCGAGCACGGTCTTGGTCGCGATCGCGATCATCGCGGCGAGCACGGCGACCGAGAACATCGTGCCGATTCCGTAGAGCAGCCAACGCTGGAACAGGGATTTGGTCGCGTCGAACAACAGGCAGAGCACGAAGATCGGGCCGAGGCCGACGAACAGCGCGATCATCACGTCGTACATCAGCAGCATCGCGCCACCGACCATCGCCGGCCCCGCGGTGCCCACACCGACCATCCACATCGCCTGGTTCTTTTCGGCATGCAGATTGGGATCGCTGACCACCTGCAGTGCATCGATGCTGGAAAGACCCAGCTGCATGTAGGCCAGATTCTTGTCGATCATGCTTTTCGGCGTTTCGCCGGCTTCGCCGGTCACCATCTCGGTGATGACCCCCTGCACGTCCTCGGTGAGGAAGTCGTGCATGTTCGACCCCGCGACACCGATCGTGGTTGCGGCGGCGACGATCAGGGTGGCGCGCAGCGAGTTCATGACCAGCCCCATCATCGAGTCGCGACTCTGGCCGGTCACGATGCGAAGGCCCTGGAAGAAGATCCAGATCGTCATCAGGATCAGCGCCGACGCGCCGACGATCGCCGACGCGGACGCCATCAGATCGAGACCGAAGTCCTGGATCTCATCGTGCAGGAAGTCGTAGATCAGCACGAAATAGGCGAGATCGCCGATGGACTGCGCAAGCGGCCGCAACAGTGCATCCAGCAACTGCCCGCCCGCATTCATGATCCAGCCCGCCATCGCATTCATCATAGGAATCCGCCTATATTCTGATCAGTTGATCCAGCCCGATACGGGCCAACACATTCTGGTTTGAGCGTGCGGCAGATGCGACCGCACGCCGTGTCGCCAAGAGAGCACTCTCGAAATCAGTCGGCGATTTCGAGGGCGGTGGCCAAGGCGCCGGTCGAGATCATGGTGCCGAGCATGCTGGACTCGCCCTTCAGCGCGCGTTTCGCGAGCTGACGCTGGTCTTCCTCGACCATTTTGATCATGCCTTCGTACGTCCGGATCACGGTCTCGGTGTACTGCGCATCGGCCTGCAACTGGGTCATGACGCTCTGCGCGGCGCCGATGTTGCTGTCCATCTTGCCGTTGGTGTTCGCGGAGGCGAGCTGGCCATTCAGGCGCTGGATATCGGTCTGCGCACGCTGCAGCTTCTTCAGCATCTTGACCTGTTCGTTGAACTGCATGAACTGCAGGCTGACGATCTGCACGCACTTGGTCTTCTGCTGGGCGACGATATCGCCGTTCAGGTTCAGGACTTCGGTGAGGAACATCATCGGATTGAAGCCGCCGCCGCTGCTGTTGCAGCGCTGGGTGATCGCTGCGCTCAATTCGGCGGCGCTTTTTTCCTCGATCGGCGTGAAGGCCAGGCCCAGCGACGCGAACATCTGGTCCAGCGAGGTCAGCTGCTGGGTCATGTGCTGGATTTCGCGCGCGTACTGGGTGGCGTCCTGGATCTTGGACGTCAGGGTGTTCAGCTGGTTCAGATAGGACTGGATCTGGGTGATGATGTGGTTGGGCATGTTGCCCACGTCGGTGACGGGGATACCTGCTCCGGCACTGCCGGTCATGAGTGCGCAGGCCAGCGCCAGGCTGGTCAGAAACGGAGCCTTGCGTGCGGTACGGGACTTGCGGTCGGTTTTCATGAGGGCACCTCCAGTGTGGATTCCTGAATCTGTTGCGATCGGATTTTGGGTGAATGGGAGCCGAACCAGTATCTTATAGAACGAGTTAAAACGCGATTCCGGTCACGCTGTCAAGCGCCAGCCGCCCGACGGCCGTTTCCGGACGACGAGGTGGGCTTCTTGCCGGAACCCTTGCGGTTCGTATAGAAGTCGTCCAGCCATTCGTCGGGGTGCAGGTCGTTCTGGGAGCTACCTTTGGCCTCGGCCTTGTCAGCCAGGACCTGGTGCAGGATCTCGATGTTGTCGGTCGACGCGGAAATGACCGCAAGGGCATCGTCCATGCCACGGAGATTGAGCTGGCAGACGCTGGAGGCATGGCCCTGTTTGACCAGGAAGCAGCGGGACCGCTCGTCCAGCCCCTTGACCACCAGGTACTCGGCGTCGGTGAGCTTGAGGCCTTCGATGTAATCCTCGCGGCTGGCGTTCGGGTTCGGCAGGAGGATCATCGTCGCGGTCTGTTCGATCAGGGCCGCCGAGATCGAGCTCTTGAGCGCGTCCTCCGGACTCTGGGTCGCGAAAATGCCAAGGCCGTTCTGCTTACGGATGGTCTTCTGCTTGTTCTTGGCGAATTCCTTCAGGCCGCCTTCGCCGTCGAGGATCTTCCAGAACTCGTCCATCACGTAGATCAGCGGGCGGCCGTCGATCAGCTCTTCCAGCCGGTGCAGCAGATAGTTGATGACCGGGACGCGCACTTCCGGATTGTCGATGACGTCCGTGTAGTCGAACCCGATGATGTTCGCCTTCTGCAGGTCGATGGTGTCGACCGGGTTGTCGAAGACCCAGCCGAGCGAACCAGCGTTGGTCCATTTGCGCATGCGCGCGAAGAGGCCGTCGTCACCCATGTTGGGCAGGCTCTTCTGGAAGTTCGTCATGCTGCGCAGATGCATCGGCGTATCGAGCATGTTCTCGACCGCGCGGAAGATGTCCTCTTCGTCGCGCGAGGTGTACTGCTTCTTGCCGATCAGCACCTTGACCAGGTCGGCCAGGAACTGGACGTTGGCTTCGTTGCGCTCGCACTGGAACGGATTGAAGCCGGTGGGCTGGCCGTTCTCGAGGGCGAGATAGTTGCCGCCGCAGGCGCGGACGAAGATCTCGGCGCCGCGGTCCTTGTCGAAGAAGAAGATGGTCGGCGACGGATTGTATTTCTGGACCTGGCTGAGCAGGAAATTGATCAGCGCGGTCTTACCGGTACCGGATTTACCGATCACCATCGTATTGGCGATGGCCTTTTCGCCCAGCGAATTCTCGGCCGGATGCGTGGCGTGGAAGTTGAAATAGTACGGCTGGCCGTTGGTCGTCTGCAGCGTGGTGACGCATTCGCCCCAGGGATTGTTGTCGCGCTTGCCGGAAGCGAAGTTGTGCAACGGCGACAGGCCGAGGAAATTGAGCGAACTGACGTTGGCGATGCGGGTGCGGTACTTCCAGTTGGTCGGCATCTGCGAATAGAAGGACGATGCGACCGCAAGGTCTTCCTTCGACGAGACGAAACCGGCATTGGACAGTTCCGCGCGGGTCGTGGCCACGCGCTGCGCAAGGGATTCCTGGCTGTCGGCGTAGACCGTCATGATGAAGTGATATTCGCCGAGGACGAAGTTGCCGGAGGACAACTGGTCCATCGCGTAATCCAGCTCGACGATCTGGCTGACCGCCTTGTCGCCGGATGAGATCATCATGCCCTTCGTGCGTTCCAGTACCTTGAGCGCATCCTGACGGCCCATCGGGCTGAAGGAATGGGTCAGTACGTACTCGAAATCGAGATATTTCAGACCGTTGAGAATGCCCGGGAAGGTACCGTCGACGTATTCCTTGACGTTGAGGATGGCGCCGAAGTGATTGACGCCATTGGGCGTATTGATCACGAAATCGCCGCTTTTCGCCGAAAACATGTGCCGACTGATCGGCAGATAGTTGTAGATCGGCGCATGCAGAACCGGCACCGGTTCCTCGATGCGGTTGAGGATGTAGCCGAGGAATTCGAGGGTCTCGGAGAAGACCACGCCGTTGGCGCCTTCATACATGCCAAGGCGGTAGGGCGAATAGTCCTTGATCACCGCTTCGACGTTGCTGGCGAGTTCCTGCAGTTTGGCGATCGACTGCTCTTCTTCGGCCTTCAGCTTGGCGTGATCGGCGGTCTTCTCCATGAGCCGCTTACCTGCCACCACCGGGCGATAGATCATGGTCAGATACAGATCGTTCTGCATGATCTTCTGCGAGGAGAGTGCGCCGTAGTAGGCGTCGGACATCTCCTGGTTGAAGCGCTGCCGGAACTGGCTCTTGACGTTGATCCGCCTGCGGCGGCGGATGTCGTGGATCCAGAAGGCCACATTCACGAAGTCGGGCGCGCGCAGCGTCTGCAGCAGCCGGTTGAAGGTGTTGTGGCGGTGCTCGATCTCCCATTCCTCGCGACCGACGAAGGGCAGCCCTTCGAGGTGCCATGAGATCAGATAGTCGCCATCCCGGGTCTTAATGACCGAGGACGAGACGTGCGACGAGAACGGGACGAACTCGCTGATGGAGGTGTCTGGACTGAACATGCGCCTGGCTGGGTCGATACTTGCGGGTCAACGAGATCGGCGGGAGTTGGAGTCTCGCCGGGGCGGGACGGCCGCAAGGCGACCGTCTGAAGCATTTGCAGCGATTTCTCTTACAACGCCCCGGAACGCGATCGCGGGATGGACCCCGGATATTCCGGAATCCGCCGGATCGGCCCCTGGGTTGTCGCCGTTCCGGAAGTCCGCGCGAGACGGCTTCCGGAACGGTCGACGGATCACGCTTTGGACGCCTCCCGGCGCGGGTTCTTGCCCGGTCCGCTCATCTTGCCGCTGATGATGAACGGGCCCGACATCTTGCGTTTGGCGCCGGGTTGCGTGTTGCGGTATGCATTGGGGGAAAACACCCACATTCCCCCGTGGTCCCTGACGTTCCGCGCCCGAAGCTTGAACTGGAGGTTCAGCCCGAGCAGCCGGAAGATCATTTCGTCCCGTCGCGCCATCTGCCGCATCACGAAGATGACGACCGGAATCAGCAGAAGATACTGCAGGCCGAAATACACCGCCATCAGCAGGGACCCGCCCGCGCCGATGAAGAAGGGCACCACCGGCACCCCCATGAACATGGCGGGACGGGTGCAACCGCGGAAGAGGACGTTCTTATGCATTGACGACCGGGAGGGTGTTGATGAGCATCGCGGTGCAGTCGGAGTCGGCGGTGGCGCCGTCGCCGAGGAGCAGCATGCCGGCGATCTGGCTCGCGGCGCCAATCAGCAGGCCGCCGATCAGGATCGGAGCGACGTCCGAAATGCGCTTGTGGGCGAACGCGATCTGGTAACCGGCAATGATCACGGCGATGGTGACGATGGCCACCGAAGCCATGTTCAGCAGGCCGCGGATGTCGTCGAAGAAGCCGCACACGCGCTGGTCGGCACCTTCGAAAGTCTGGGCGAACAGCATGTTCGGCACGGCGAGGACGGCCACGAACACGGCGGCCATCAGCAGCGACGAGACATGGTTCTTGGTCTGGCGATTGAAGACTTTCATGGATTGATCTCCTCTTGAAGAGCAGGTTGGATGGACACTGGTTTGCACGAAAATGCCCGGCCCGTCACCCGTCTCCGCATCGAAGCTCCGCAGTATGCCGCGAAAAGCACGGCTGGAGAGACGAACCAGGGACATTCAATCCCGGTCGCCCGCGAACGGGCGACCGGGCAAGTCTGCAGGGTACCTGTCGCTTAGGCTGCGACCACCGGCAGAGCGTTCATGAGCATCGCGGTGCAGTCGGAGTCGGCGGTGGCGCCGTCGCCGAGGAGCAGCATGCCGGCGATCTGGCTGGCGGCGCCGATCAGCAGGCCACCGATCAGGATCGGAGCGACGTCCGAAATACGCTTGTGGGCGAACGCGATCTGGTAACCGGCGATGATCACGGCGATGGTGACGATGGCCACCGAAGCCATGTTCAGCAGGCCGCGAACGTCATCGAAGAAGCCGCAAACGCGCTGGTCGGCGCCTTCGAAGGTCTGCGCGAACAGCATGTTCGGCACAGCCAGGACGGCCACGAACACGATGGCCATCAACAGCGAAGACATCTGGCGCTTGGCCTGAGGGTTGGACATTTTCATTCAGTTACTCTCCATGGTTAGGGGGTGGAACATGTGTAACGCAATGTCATGTCCGTTCAGGCACCGGCTCGGACATGTTGGAACGCGAAGATCAGAACACGAAAGCATCGTCCTGATCTGGATTGCTGGCGACGAACGCCTTGTCCGAACCCCGATCCCGCCGCTTCGCGGCCTGCGGCTCGGGAGCCGGCACAGGTTCGGCGACGACCGCACGGGCGACGCCGACCTGATTGGAGGCCGGGACCGCGCGCGCGATGGCGACTTCGGCCGGCATGGAGGGAGGCGCCGCCGCAACCTGCGCCGCGGGCGGCTCGGCCGGAAGCGCAGACGCGACAACGGGCGCAGCGGCGTCTTGGACAGCGGATTCGATACGGGAGGTCGGCGCGGCGATGCGGGCGCTCACACGGTCGCGCCGGGCAGGCGCAGCTGGGGCGGCGCTGGCCGTCTGCGCAGCATCGGCGGCCGGTGCGGCGGCGCCTTCGTATAGCGGGTGCCGCGAAACCGGTACCGACCGACGGGCAGCGCGACCGACCACTTCGATGGCGGGTGCGGCGGGCTCCGCCTCGACCGCGCGGCCCTGGCGGATGGACGCGTAGATCTTCTGGACGTAGCCGTGGCGGTAGCCGGTGGAGAAATTGCCGGAGTAGTAGCAGCTGAAGGATTTGCCCCAGTCGCCACCGGCACGCCGGTAGCATTCGGCCAGGATCTTCGAACCCGCGGTGAGATTCGCGCAGGGCTCGAAGGCCTCTTCATAGGAATCGAGACCGTACTTGTCCAGGTTGTAGCGATTCACCTGGGCCAGGCCGATCGAAAAATTGAAGCCACGACCTTCGAGCATGCGCACGGTCGCGAGCGCCTCCGGCAGATTCTTCGGCTGCCGCACCAGGCGGCCACCGACCACGCCGATGGCGTACGGGTTGTAGGAGGATTCGACCCTCACCACGTGGTGCATCACTTCGGTGGGAACGGCCAGCCCTTGGCAGCCCATCAGTTCCATACCCGGCAACAAGGCGGACCCCTCCGATCAGAAGCTGCGTGCATCCAGCAGCGGTTGTGGTTTGCAAATCGGGGCATCCCCAATTCCTCCATTTGCCCGAGCCCATGGTCCACAGGGCCGATTGGCCTGTCAACGAAAGTTGCGAGCCAAGAATACTTCAAAACATGCAATGCGTCTCAGATCAACCCAGCCGCCGATGCATACGTATTGATATACACGCGAGAGGACACGTGTCTCGCATCTCCTTGCGGTCTCCGCGGCCGAATGCCGTAAGATCGTCGGCGGTCGACAGGGGGGCGGATGCATGGCGTTGTCGCTGGAAACGGTTGCAATTGAAACAATTCGCTGCGCGCGCCCGATCTCCGTCGAGCCGCACGACCCGTCGACCCGATCGCCAGTGGAACCTGCCCGTTGCCGCCGCAGATCGGCGCTCGACCAACCGCCTTCGCACATCTCCCCCGCCCTCCCCCGGACCCCTGAATTTCCGCAGGACGCCACCCCGTGAGCAGCCAGAACTCCAACACCAAAGCCAAAGCCGTTTTCCTCGGCATCCTGTTCATCGCCGCCGTCGCCGCCGGCCTGTATCTGTCGGGCTACATCGTCCTGATGATGCTCAAACTGCGTGGCACCGAACTGCACTGGAACACCTGGTGGAACTACTTCCGGGTCATCGACCAGGCCCAGGTCCTGCCCTACGCCAAGAAGATCAAGATCAGCGGCGCGATCGGCTTCGGCCTGCCGGTCGGCGGCTGGCTGGTGCTGACGATCATGGCGCTGATCCCGAAGCAGCGCACCCTGCACGGCGACGCGCGCTTCGCGACCGGCGGCGATCTCGCCGAAAAAGGCATGTTCAAGCCGCACGCCAACGGCATCGTCGTCGGCAAGTTCGGCGGCAAGATCGTCCGCCTCGGCGGCCAGCAGTTCGTGATCCTCGCCGCGCCGACCCGTTCGGGCAAGGGCGTCGGCATCGTGATTCCGAACCTGCTCGACTACCAGGAGTCGATGGTGGTGCTGGACATCAAGCAGGAAAACTTCGACCTGACCAGCGGCTGGCGCGCCAGCGTCGGTCATGAAATCTACCTGTTCAATCCGTTCGCCGAAGACCGCCGCAGCCATCGCTGGAATCCGCTGACCTACGTCTCGAACGACCCGGCGTTCCGCGTCTCCGACCTGATGAGCATCGCGGCGATGCTGTATCCCGACGGCGCCGAGGACCAGAAATTCTGGGTCAGCCAGGCCCGCAATGCATTCATGGCCTTCTCGCTCTACCTGTTCGAGAAATACGACGACGACCAGAAGATCGGCTTCCCGTTCTCGAAGCCGCCGACCCTGGGCGCGATCTACCGGCTGTCCTCGGGCGACGGCAAGCAGGAGTTGAAGCCCTTCCTCAAGGACCTGGCGCAGCGCCCGTTCCTGAGCAGCCATGCCAAGACCGCGTTCGCCGGCATGCTGTCGCAGGCCGACGAGACCTTCGCGTCGATCCTCGGCACCTTCAAGGAACCGCTGAACGCCTGGATCAACCCGATCCTCGACGCGGTGACCAGCGCCGACGACTTCCTGCTGACCGACGTGCGCAAGAAGAAGATGACGATCTACATCGGCATCCAGCCGAACAAGCTGGCCGAGAGCCGTTTGATCATCAACCTCTTCTTCAGCCAGCTGATCAACATCAACACCAAGGAACTGCCGCAGAACAACAAGGAACTGAAGCATCAGTGCCTGCTGCTGATGGACGAATTCACCTCGATCGGCAAGGTCGACATCATCTCCACCGCGGTGTCGTACATGGCCGGCTACAACATCCGCCTGCTGCCGATCATCCAGAGCATGTCGCAGCTCGACGCCACCTACGGCAAGGACCTGTCGCGCACGATGATCACCAACCACGCGCTGCAGATCGTGTACGCGCCGCGCGAACAGCAGGACGCGAACGATTATTCGGAAATGCTGGGCTACACCACCGTGCGCAAGGACAGTTTCACGCGCGGCCGCGAGTTCAGCCGCAGCGAGTCCGAAGAGCGGCGCGCGCTGATGTTGCCGCAGGAACTGAAGGCGATCGGCTTCGACAAGGAAATCTTCTTCTACGAAGGCATCCCGCATCCGGTGATGTGCGACAAGATCAAGTATTTCCAGGACAAATACTTCACCGCGCGGCTGCTGCCGTCCGTGAAAGTGGAACCGATGGTGATCAATCTCTGATCGCCCGCCCGGTCGGCGCGCCGTGCACGGCGGCGCACGACCGGGATCGCGTTATGATCGCGGGACGTCTCCGAGGAGTCCCGCCATGCCCCGCACCGCACTCGCCGCCGCCCTTGCCCTCGCCTGCCTCGCGCCGCTGCATGCGATGGCGGCCGATACCGCACTGCAGTGCGAAAAGCTGTTCGACAGTCGCAGCGGCAGGATGCTCGGTGCGCACACCATCGTGGTGCGCGACGGCAAGATTTCCGAGGTGAAGGCGGGGCGGATCGACGTCGCCGGCGCGCGGCCCATCGATCTCTCCGGGCACACCTGCACACCGGGCTGGACCGATCTGCATGTCCATCTCGGCAGCCAATCCAGCCCCCGCAGTTACGAAGAGGGGTTCCGCCTCGACGACACCGACTTCGCGCTGCGTGGCGTCAATTTCGCGCGCAAGACGCTGATGGCCGGGTTCACCAGCGTGCGCGATCTCGGCGGCGAAGTCGCCCCGCATCTGCGCGACGCGATCAACCAGGGGCTGATCGAAGGCCCGCGGATCTGGGCCGCCGGCAAATCCATCGCCACCACCGGCGGCCATGCCGATCCCACCAACGGCATGAACTCGGCGCTGGCGCATCTGGTCGGGCCGCCCGGCCCCACCGAGGGCGTGATCAATTCGGTCGAAGACGCGCGCCAGGCCGTACGCCAGCGCTACAAGGAAGGCAGCGACGTGATCAAGATCACCGCCACCGGCGGCGTGCTCAGCTACGCCCGCTCCGGCGATGCGCCGCAGTTCACGGTGGAGGAAGTGCGTTCGGTGGTTGAGACCGCCAAGGATTACGGTTATCGCGTTGCCGCCCATGCGCACGGTGCCGAGGGCATGAAGCGCGCGGTGCTCGGCGGCGTCGCCAGCATCGAGCACGGCACCTACATGAACGACGAGATCATGGCGCTGATGAAGCAGAAGGGCACGTGGTACGTCCCCACCATCTCCGCCGGCCGCTTCGTCGCCGACAAGGCGAAGATCGACGGCTATTTCCCCGAAGTGGTGCGCCCGAAGGCCGCGCGCATCGGCGCCCTGATCCAGGACACCGCGGGGCGGGCATATCGCGGCGGCGTGAAGATCGCGTTCGGCACCGATTCCGGCGTCGGCCCGCACGGCGACAACGCCCGCGAGTTCGTGCTGATGGTCGAAGCCGGCATTCCCGCCGCGTATGCGCTGCAGTCGGCGACCGTGCATGCGGCCGACGTGCTCGGCGTGGACGACCAGGGCACGATCGAGCCGGGGAAGCGCGCGGACATCGTCGCGATGCCCGGCGACCCGCTGGCGGACATCTCGGCGGTGATGAACGTCGATTTCGTGATGAAGGACGGCGTGATCCACAAAAACGCCACCCGCGGCGCGGAGAACGAGTGATGTCGATGGAATGGGCCGGTTACCTCGCGGCGGCGATGACCACCCTCGCCTTCGTACCGCAGGCGGTCAAGACCATCCGCACACGCGACACGCGCAGCATCTCGCTGGGCATGTACGTGGTGTTCACCGCGGGCATCGCGATGTGGCTGATCTACGGCATCGCGCTGAACTCGGTGCCGATGATCCTCGCGAACATCGTCACCTTTCTGCTGTCGGCGACGATCCTGGGCCTGAAACTGAAGCACGGTTAGCCGCACCCGCGGCCCACGCCACCCACACGAACCACAGCACGAACGCCGCCCGCTGGGAGAACGCGTTCGGCCACCAGATCGGCGCCAGCAGCGCGAGCGCCGGAATCGCGATCGCGGCGACGACCGCCGCCGCCGCGAAACCGGGGCGCAACGCCGATGCCCGGCGCGATCCGAGCCCGAGCGCGAGGCCGCCGACGGCGAAGGTCGACCACCACAGCGTCCAGGCCAACCCATGCGCCGCGTTCGCGGCGCCGTCCGGATCTTCGAGGTCGAGCGGCAACAGCCCCTGAGCGGCGAACGCGAGGGCCGAGAGCATCGTCAGTTGCGCGCCGATCCTGGCGCTCCAGCGCGCCTGTGCAGGCAAGGCCGAGCGCAGCGACCAGAGCGCGACGGCCGCGAGCAGGCCGGGAATCACGAAACCGGCGAGATTGAAGACCGTCGCCTCCGGCATCCCCCCCGCGCCCAGCCAGGCCAAAGGATGACTGCGATGCGAGAAGCCGGAGGAGACGGCGCCGGGCCGCGCACCGCAGAACGCGGCGGCCGCGACGAATCCCCAGAGCGCGGCATGCGCCGCGAGGCGCCGCGATCGATTCATGGCGCGTCCCTCCACTGGAATACGTCCTCGACGCCGACGCCGAACGTACGTGCGATCCGGAACGCGAGTTCCAGCGACGGCGTGTAGCGGCCGGCTTCGAGCGCGATGATCGTCTGCCGAGTCACGCCGCAGGCCTGCGCCAGCGCTTCCTGGGTCATCTCGCCGCGATCGAAACGCAGACGGCGGATCTGGTTGACGATGGGAGGCGCCGTCATCGACGGTCCCGCCAGTGATGGAACACGCAGATCGCGGATTCAACCCACCAACCGAACATCACGCAGGCAAACAGATAGTGTTCGAACCAGCCATTCGATCGCGCGGTGAGCAGATCCGCATGTCCCTCGGTGCCGATGATCGTGGCGGACACGAGCACGACCAGGCTCAGCGCAACCAGCGCGGATTTGGCGGCGAATGCGGAAATCGCCCGGTCGCGTTCATCCGCGACCACGCCCTTGCCGGGACGGGTGAACACCGCCATCGCGAACACGAATGCGTAGGACACGATCGACATCGTCTCGCGGTTCCGATCCCAGATGTCGGCACCGCCGGTCGCATCGGCGAAGAACAGTCGCCAGCACAACCAGGCGCAGGCCGTTCCGATGAAGACGACGCGAAACCACGCGTAGGTCTCGTGCTTGTTCATGCAGCCCCCTTCCTGTCGCTCCGGTAATACGCCAGCGTCGCCACGTACTCGCACAGCCAGCCCCACATCAGCGCGAAGATCAGCACGTTGCCGATCATCGGCGGCGTGGCCCATTCGAGCTTTTCCGACGGAAAGCCCAACATCACCGCGATCCCCACGATGCTGAAGATCAGCGCGCCATGACCCCAACCGGCGGCTTTCGCGGCGATCTCGCGATCGCGCTCGTCCGCCTCCACCGCCCCTTTCCAGCGCGACGCCAGTACGCTCGAAAGAATCGCCCAGGCGATCAGCAGCATCACCAGATTGCGACCGACCGCGGCGGCGTCGGGGTCGTGCGCAATCGCGGGAGTGTCGAGAACGGGCATCTTCGAGAAGAAGTACAGCATCGCCGCCACGATGAAACCCGTCCCCACCCGGGCCTGCCATTCCGCGGGCGATGCCGAACCCGCCAGCGCTTCCCGGGGCATCCGTGACACGGTGTACAGCAGGCCCCAGGCACTGCCGGCCAGAAGGATCATCCCGACCCGGCCCGTGTCCCAGCCGAGGACAGCCTCGGGCCCTGCCAGCAACAGCCACAGGGCGCCGCCCGCGGCCAGTATCGATATCCAACGCCCCCAGATCGGCGCGCCCATGAAAGTCACCCTCGAATTACTTTATGTAATGTGAAGCATACATTTCGAATGATCAATGTCAAACCTTTTTTACATTGACCGGCGGGATGCGCCCGCTGGCACAATTCCGGCATCCCGGATGGAACTCACCGCATGCCCGCCACCCTGCCCGATGCCGTCGACCCGTCGGCGATGCCCAGCGCAATGCCCGAAACCGCGGCACCGGCCCCGGGCTGGCGCAACCCGGCGCTGTATCTGGCAGCCGGCTGGAGCGGCTTCTTCGTGATGGGCGTGGAACTGCTGGGCGGGCGGCTGATGGCGCCCTATTTCGGCAGTTCGATCTTCGTCTGGGGCGCGCTGATCGCGGTGTTCATGGCCGCGCTGGCGGTGGGATATCTGATCGGCGGCCAATTGTCGCTGCGCACGCCGTCGCTGACCGGTCTTGGCCTGCTGTTGATCGCGGAAGCGCTGCTGGCGCTGCCGATCGTGTTCTTCGGCGACGCCGCCTTCGACGCGCTGTCGTTCGCCATCGAAGACCCCCGCTACGGCGCGCTGCTGGCCGCGCTGCTGATGTTCGGCGCGCCGACGCTGTTCTCGGGCATGGTCTCGCCGTACGCGGTGCGGCTGTTGATCCGCGATCTGGAAAAATCGGGACAATCGGCCGGCCGGCTGTATTTCGCCTCGACCCTCGGCTCGGCGGGCGGCACCATCCTGACCACGTTCTATCTCGTGCTGCTGTTCGAGATCGACACGATCGTCATCGGCCTGATCGCGATCTCCTTCGCGATCGGCGCGGCGCTCTGGGCCAGCGACCGTCGCCGTGCGTACTGATCTTTCCGCGCTGTTCGCGCTCGCGCTGACGGTGGTGCTGGCCGGCTGCGCGCCGTCGGACCATGTCGAAGGCGGGCGGATCGTGCATCGCCAGAAATCGATGTACCGCGACATCATCGTCACCGAGAACGAGGAATACCGCTGCATGTCGTTCGCGCGCCGCAACGGCATGCAGACCTGCATCTCGCTGCGCACGCCGACCCGGCTGGCCGTGCCCTACACCCGCGGCGTGTTCGCCGGGCTGCTGGCGAATCCCGGCGCGCGCCGGGTGCTGGTGATCGGCCTCGGCGGCGGGGTCATACCCTCCGCCATGCGCCGGATCGACCCCGACCTGCGCATCGACGTGGTCGAGCTGGACCCCGCGGTCGTGGACGTCGCCAGGCAACGCTTCGGTTATCGCGAAGACCCGCGCCTGCACACCCGGATCGGCGATGGCCGCGTGTTCGTGCGCCGGCAACTGCGGGCCGGCGCGCGCTACGACCTGATCGTGATCGACGCCTACGAGCGCGTGTACGTGCCCGAACATCTGATGACCCGCGAATTCATCACCGAAGTGAAGGCGCTGCTCGCGCCGGGCGGCGTGGTGGCCTCGAACACCTTCGCGCGCGGGCCGCTGGCGCCGTACGAAGCCGCGACCTATCAATCGGTGTTCGGCGAGACCCGCGTCGTGGACATGATGCTGGGCAACCGCATCATCCTCGCCGGCCGCGACGGTCTGCCCGCGCCTGACGTGATGCGCGCGCGCGGACGGGCGCTGCAGCCGCGTCTGGCCGAGGTCGGCATCTTCGCCGGCGAACTGGATGCCTGGCCGCAACCGCCGGCGACGGGCGTGCGTCCGCTGACCGATCAGTATTCGCCGGCGAACCTGCTGTTCGGGCACGAATAGAACGCAATCGCCCCCAACGACGTGGGTTGTTCCGCCCTTGGAAACGGCCGCCGCTGGCACAATAGAGGGCATCCACGCTCACGGAACCGCCCATGTCCGCCCCCACCCCACACGTGTTCGACGCCACCGCCCGGAATTTCGAGGCCGATGTCATGCAGCGGTCGCTGCAGACGCCGGTGTTGCTGGATTTCTGGGCCGGCTGGTGCGAACCCTGCAAGATCCTCGGGCCGATCCTCGAAAAGATGGCGGCGGAATACGGCGGCGCCTTCGTGCTCGGCAAGGTCGATGTCGAAGCCGAGCAGGAACTCGGCGCGGCGTTCCAGATCCGCTCCATCCCGACCGTGGTGCTGGTCAAGGACGGACAGCTGGTCGACGGTTTCCAGGGCGCCTTGCCGGAAGGCCAGCTGCGCGAATTCTTCAAACACCACGGCATCGAACCGCTGGCCGCCGCGGAGCCCGAACCGGAAGCAACCGCCCCCGCGGCGGTGGATCCGCAGGCCGAAGTCGCACGACTGCGCGAAGAGATCGCGGCCGCGCTGGACAAGGACGAACTGAAACTCGAACTGGTGCTCGCGCTGCTGCAGACCGGCGATGCCGGCGAAGCCGAGCGCCTGCTCGATGGCCTGCCCGCCAATCTCGCCACCGACGACCGCGCCGTTCGCGCGCGTGCGCGCCTGGGTTTCGCCGCATTGCTGAAGGACGCGCCGCCGGCCGAGGCCCTGCAGGCCGCGATCGACGCCGATCCGGGCGATCTGCGTTCGCGTCACCTGCTCGGCGTGCACCACATCGTCGCCGGTCGTTCGCAGGATGGACTGGAAGCGTTCCTGGAGATGCTGCGCCGCGACCGCGGCTACGAGGACGGCCTGCCGCGCAAGGCCCTCATCGACGCCTTTCGGGTGATCGAGGACGAAGATCTGGTCGGCCAGTACCGGCGCAGGATGTCGTCGCTGCTGCTGGTCTGACCCGCGCGTGTTCGCGAATCTCTCGCCGCGCGCCCTGCGGCGTCTCCTGAACGTGTGGCCGCCGTTCCTCTTCGCCGGCGTGCGCGTGCGCGCCATCGGCGGCGACTGGCGCAGCGCCGACGTCGAACTGCGCGCGCACTGGTGGAACCGCAATTACGTCGGCGTGCATTTCGGCGGCAGCCTGTTCGCGATGACCGATCCGTTCTGGATGCTGCTGACGATCCACGCCATCGGCAGCGACTACATCGTCTGGGACAGGGCCGGCGAAATCGAATTCCTCAAGCCCGGCCGCGGCACGGTGCGCGCGACGTTCCGCATCGACGACGCGATGCTGGACGAGATCCGCGCCGCCACCGCGGGCGGCGAGAAATATCTGCGCTGGTGCGAGACCGATGTCGTGAACGGCGACGGCGACGTCGTGGCGCGGGTGCGCAAGCAGCTCTACATCCGCAGGAAGAAGGACGCGCCGGCCTCAGGGTGAGACCGGTTTCGACGCCGCGGCTTTCGAAGGCACGCTTCCGGACGACGCGGACTGCAGATACGGCGGCAGGGGAATCTCGGTGAATTCGCCGCGACTGGTCTCGTAATTGCGCATGCGCAGCGTCCGGCCGTCCTCGCCCAGGGACAGCGCGCGCAGCCGCGACCCCACGCGGTCCTGCACCGTCCGCAGGCGCACCGCGACCTGTTCCGGCGGCGTCCCATCGGCACGCATCCGCAACAGTTCGGCGATCAGCCGCAATTTCGCGTTGCCGTCCTGGATACGATCGCCGTAACCGTCGAGACTGCCGTGGGCGATATTCGCGAGCATGCACCCCACCGGATTGCCCACGCACTCGAAACGCAGGAAACCCGGCTCGGGCACGTTGCGTTCGATGCGTGTGTCGGCGGCGATCGCACGCTGCGCTTCCGCGCTGCAGTGGAAGGCGAGTTGCTCCGCGCGCTCGGCCTCGGTCATGTCCGCGCTCAATCCGAAAAGCATCGTCAACCGCTCCGAAGTCGATACGTTCGCATCTGCCATGCGGACGGCCGATTGCATGAATTTCAGTTCGCCCTGCATCGCCATGCACAGCGACAACTCGCCGTCGGCCGGCGCGGAGAACGCCTGTGCGCAGGACGCCGGCAGCGCGACATCCCGCGGCGTCCGCGCGAGCATGTCCACGAACAGGCCGCCATACAGATCGGCCGCATAGGCGACGCCGATGATGCGCGAAATGAGGCTGTCGCTGTCGGCGCCCAGACGCCGCCATGTCGCGATCGCCCGGCAGGTACCATCGAACGCCCGATCCCGACGCCCCTCCACGAAGTCGAGCGCGTGGCGCGTGGCCGGCAACTTCGCCGCCTGGTAGGGAGGAATCAGCGTCCCGAGGATGTTTTCGCCGCCGGCATGACGGATCCCCGCATACGCCGACAGCGCCTCCACTCGATCGAGCAGCGCCGCGTGGCGGCGCAGCAGGTCGGCATAGCGCCCACGATCGGCGCCGACCCGATCCAGGCATCCGGGTGCGCTGCCGCAGAACAGATCGAATTCGTCCGGGGACGGCATCCGGTCCGCATACCGCCGCTCGGCGGCGCTGGCGTGCGCCTTCTCCGCCGCATCGTATGCCCCGCCCGGCGGCTGTCCCGCTGCGTGGCGACGCAGATCCTCGGCGAGCCAGTCGTCGTGCTCGGCTTCCGGCATGTCGTAGGCGACCAGCCACAACGCCGGAAAGGCGTTGCGCCCGTTCAGGGGCGGAATGTCCCGCATCCTCGCCAGCGCCGCCTCCTGGGCGTCCGTCGGGCCCATCAGCCGCGACACCGTCCAGAGTCCGGCCACGGCCAAAGCCAGCATCAGCACCGCCGATCCGAATCGTTTCGCCCATTTTTTCAGCGGCATATGCAGGATTCCGATGGTTTTTTCGTCGGCCTGAGCATACCGTCATACAAACCGGCGCAGGCGCGCATTCACTCCGAAGCCGCCCTTGGGTATGCTCGACGGGCACGCAGGGGGAGCGGTACATGGGTTCGACACACACGGACCAGCAGGACGGGATGCCGGAAGTCGCCGGCTACCGGCTGCTGCGCATTCTCGGACATGGCGGCATGTCCACGGTCTATCTCGGCCAGCAGTTGTCGCTGGGACGGGAAGTCGCGATCAAGGTGATGCGGCAGGAAGTGCTGACCGACGAGATCGGCCGGCGCCGGTTCGAGAACGAAGCGCGCACGATCGCGCGTCTCGATCATCCGCACATCGTCCACATTCACGAGGTCGGGCGCACGCGCGAAGGCCAGCCCTACTACGCCATGCCGGTGTTCCCGCGCGGACACCTCGGCAAACGCAATCTCACCCGCGACGAATCCCGCGTCCGCGAAATCCTCGAAGCCCTGCTCTCGGCGCTGGCCTACGCCCACGGCCGCGGCGTGGTGCATCGCGACGTCAAGGCCGAGAACGTACTGTTCGACGAGGCCGAGCGGCCGATGCTCACCGATTTCGGCATCGCCCTGCGCCGCGGCTACGGCGCGCGCGTCACCACCGCCGGCGTCGCGGTCGGCAGCACCGCCTACATGGCGCCGGAACAGGCGCGCGGCACCGACGTGGACCCGCGCGCGGATCTGTACAGCCTCGGCGTGCTGGCCTGGGAAATGCTGGCCGGCAGCCTGCCCTACAAGGCCGAAGACGGGCTGTCGATGGCGCTGAAGCACGTGCAGGATCCGATCCCGCGCCTGCCGCCGCATCTGGCCCACTGGCAGCGGTTCTTCAACCGCGCGCTGGCCAAATCGCCGGGCGAACGCTTCACCGACGCCCAGGACATGCAGGACGCGCTGCGGCGGGTGCCGCATGCGCAGAAACAGCCGCTGCGGGCCGCGCTGGCGCGGATGCGCAGCCGGACGGGCCCGAAGCAGCTCGCGATCGCCGCCGTGGTCGTCGCCGCCATCGGCGGCGGGATCGCGCTGTTGATGCATCTCGAGCGCCAGAGCACCGAGCGCGCGTTCGCGCGCTACACCGCGAGCGCGCCCGCCATCGCCACGGCGTTGCCTGCGACGACCGATCTCGACCCGACGCGTGGTGCGCCGCTGCCCGACCCGACCGATTCGATGCTGCGCGCGGCGCCCGAATCCGCCGCACAGCGTTTCATCGTCGACGCGACGCGCCAGTTGCAGCAGCGCAGGCTGATCGCACCGTCCGGAGACAACGCCTACGACAGCGTGATGACGGCTTGGCGCACCGATCCGAGCCACGATGGCCTGGCGGCGGTGAGCAATCGCCTGTTCGCGGCGCTGGGCGACGAGACCGAGCAGCGCCTGCGCAAGGGCGAAGACACCGCCGTACGCGACCTCGTCAGCCGGATGACGCGGCTGGCGGAACAGGACCGCAGCGGCGGCAACGCGCAGATGGCGCAGGTGCGCAAACGCCTGGGCGCGACGCTGTCGTCGCGGATGGACCAGGCACAGCAGAAACTCGACCGCACCGCCGCGCAGCGCGTGGTCGCATCGGCGAAGACGCTCGGCATGGACAACGCCCAGGTCGCCGCGCTGCAGGCGCGGGCCGCGAAGATCGCCCAGCCCGGCGATCGCGTGGCCGATACCGTCGGCGACATGACCCTGGTCCAGGCCGGGGGCAAACTGGTCGCGGTCTCGCGCAATTCGGTCACCCGCAACGACTATTCCGAATTCGCCAAGGCCACCGGGCGCCCTGCCTCGCTGTGTCGCGAGAAGGCCTCGCTGCTGCGGGTACTGGCGCCACGCACCTGGGAGACGCCGGGGTTCGAGCAGTCCGGGGCCGGCGCGGTGGTCTGCGTCTCGTGGCAGGACGCGGAAGCCTTCGCGCGCTGGCAGAGCCAACGCAGCAAGCTGCGCTACCGCCTGCCCAGCGCCGCGGAGGCCCAGGCCGCCGCGCGCAGCGACAACGGCAAGGCGGTGGCCGAATGGCTGAACGACTGCGCCGGCGGCAGTTGCGCACGACGGATGACCTCGGGCCGCAGTTGGCGCGGCGCCGGCGGCGGCCGTCCGCTCGACGCCACCCGCGGCTACGACGACGTGGGGTTCCGCCTGGTGCGCGAGCTGTAAGCGGCCGCGACTCGGCGACTGACCTGAGCCCGTACAATCGCGGCATGTCGCATCCCCACTCGTTCGGCCGCCGCCTGCAGGGCCTGTTCATCACCGGACTCCTGACCCTGCTGCCGATCTGGCTCACGTGGGTGGTGGTCAAGTTCGTCTTCGTGCTGCTGTCGGATCTCAGCCGACCGTTCGTCGACCCGCTGCTGCAGAACCTCGTCCTGGCCGCGCCCGAGGCGCTGGGCTGGCTGGCCCAGGCCTGGGTGAAGACCGCGATCGGCCTGATCGCCACCGTGGGCACCGTGCTGCTGTCGGGCTGGCTCGCGCGGCGCGTGCTCGGCCAGCGCCTGCTGCGCTGGTTCGAAGCGCTGATCGCCCGCATTCCGCTGGCCAACACGATCTACGGCAGCGCACGCAAGCTGCTGGACATCCTGCAGACCAAACCCGACGGCACCCAGCGCGTGGTGCTGATCGACTTCCCCCACACCGAAATGAAGACCCTCGGCTTCGTCACCCGGGTGATGCGGGAAGTCGGCACCGGCCGCGAACTCGCGGCCGTCTATGTGCCGACCACGCCGAACCCGACCTCCGGCTACCTCGAGATCGTGCCGGTGGAGAAGATGACGCCGACCGACTGGACTGTCGATCAGGCCATGAGCTTCATCATCAGCGGCGGCGCGGTGGCGCCGGATTCGATCCCGTTTTCGGCACCGCCGCCGACCACCCACGCAGACGCGGAGACGTCATCGCCATGAGCGCCCATTTGCTGGACGACCGCGCGACCCGGCTGTTCATCGCCCTCGCCGCCTTTTTCTGCGTCAACGCCGTGCTGGCGGAATTCATCGGCGTGAAGATCTTCGCGCTGGAAGACACCCTGGGCATCGACCCGCTGGCGTGGAATCTGTTCGGGCAGAGCGGTTCGCTCAACTTCACCGCCGGCACCCTGCTGTGGCCGATCGTGTTCGTGTTCACCGACGTGATCAACGAGTTCTACGGCAAGCGCGGCGTCCGCATGATCTCCTGGATCGCGGTGGCGCTGATCCTGTACGGCTTCGTGTTCGCGTTCGCCGCGATCCATCTCGCCCCCGCCAGCTGGTGGGTCGACGCGGTGAAGGATCAGGGCGTGCCGGATTACCAGAAAGCGTTCGCCGCGGTGTTCGGCCAGGGGCTGTGGACCATCGGCGGCTCGGTGATCGCGTTCCTGCTCGGCCAACTGATCGACGTCTCGGTGTTCCACCGCATCCGCCGCGCGACCGGCGAGCGTTTCGTCTGGCTGCGCGCGACGGGATCGACCGCAGTCTCGCAGCTGGTGGACAGCTTCGTGGTGCTGTACATCGCCTTCGTGCTCGGCCCGCAGCAGTGGCCGACCTCGCTGTTCATGGCGGTGAGCACGGTGAACTACGCCTACAAGATGCTCGCCGCGGTCGCGCTGATCCCGCTGGTGTATCTGATGCGCCGGGCGATCATCGGCTACCTCGGCGCCGCGCGCGCCGACCAGTTGCGGCACGAAGCCGCCGAATGAATCCGATCGACTGAACCCGATCGACTGAACCCGGCCGACTGAACCCGACCGACCGGACTCGGCCGATCGAGTGCGGAAGCGTCGCCCGCATCCGCGCGCTGCAGACCAGACGCAGCGAGGACGGCGGACAGTCGTCGCAATGACCTTTGGCCGATGCCTTCGCGACCGCCAGCGGCGAGGCTTGCGTCACCCCGCGACCCCGTCGCGGTCAACACTGCCGCCACCAGGCCGCCATCGCCGGAGTCCGCCATGCACCATCGTTCCTCCCCCCGTTCGCACGCGTTGCTTGCGTTCGCCATCGCCACCGCGCTGCTCGGCGCCGGATTGCATCCGCAGCCCGCCCAAGCCGCCGCGGCCACGCAGACCGCCGAGTCCAAGGCGCAGCAGCTGAACCGCCTCTACGCCGAATACTGGGAGGAAACGCTCAAGCTCAACCCGATCCAGGCCACGTTCCAGGGCGACGCCCGCTACAACGACCAGATGCCGGACTTCTATTCCGCCGAATTCCGCGCGGAAGGCGTCGCGTTCACCCAGCGCTGGCTGAAGCGGATCGAGGCGATCGGGCCGCGCGGACTGAGCGGCCAGGATCTGCTGAGCTACGAAATCTTCGTCGAGGACGCCCGCGACGCGCTGGAAAGCGAGAAATTCCCGGGCTGGATGCTGCCGGTGAACCAGATGGGCAGCCTGGTGACGTATGCGGCGATGCTCGGCTCGGGCACCAGCGCGCAGCCCTTCAAGACCGTGAAGGATTACGAGAACTGGCTGGCGCGCGGCAATCGCCTCCCGGTGCTGGTCGACAGCATGATCGGCAACATGCGCGACGGCATGAAGGCCGGCGTGGTGCAGCCGCGCGCACTGATGGTGAAAGTGGTGCCGCAGATCGATGCGCTGGTGAAAGACCAGCCCGAGGACACCCTGTTCTGGGGCCCGATCAAGGCGATGCCCGCCGATTTCTCCGAGGCCGACAAAGCCCGGCTCACCGCCGCCTATCGCGACATGATCGCGAAGCAGGTGATGCCGTCGTTCCGCAAGCTGCGCGCCTTCATCGCGGACCAGTATCTGCCGGCGACGCGCGACAGCGTCGGCATGGACAAACTGCCCGGCGGCGCGGAGTGGTACGCCTTCAATGTGCGCCAGAGCACGACCACCGACCTCAGCCCGGCGCAGATCCATCAGATCGGCCTCGATGAAGTCGCGCGCATCCACGGCGAGATCCGCAAGATCATGGCCGAGGTGGGCTTCAAGGGATCGCTGCAGGACTTCTTCAAGTTCATGCGCGAAGACAAGCGCTTCGAGTATCCGTCCGAAGAAGCCCTGCTGAAGCACTACCGTGGCCTGGAAGAGAAGATCAACCGGCGCATCGGCGAACAGTTCTCGCTGAAGCCGAGGGCCGGCTTCGAGATCCGTCCGGTCGAACCGTTCCGCGCCGAATCCGCCGCGGGCGGCGAATATCAGGGTCCGAGCGAGGACGGCACGCGTCCCGGCATCTTCTACGTCAACACCTTCAACCTGCCGAGCCGCAAGACCTGGGACGCCGAAGATCTCTACCTGCACGAAGCCATTCCGGGCCATCACTTCCAGATCGCACTGCAGCAGGAACTGCAGAACGTGCCGGCGTTCCGGCGCTTCGGCGGCGAAACCGCGTACGTCGAAGGCTGGGGCCTTTATGCCGAATCGCTGGGCAAGTCGCTGGGCGTCTACGAAGATCCCTACGACTACTTCGGTTATCTGCAGAACGAACTGTGGCGCGCGATCCGTCTGGTCACCGACACCGGTCTGCACAGCAAGGGCTGGACCCGCGAGCAGGTGATCAAGTACATGCTCGACAACTCCGCCGAAAGCGAAACGCAGTCCACCGCCGAAGCCGAGCGCTACATCGCCTGGCCGTCGCAGGCGCTGGCCTACAAGATCGGCGAGCTGAAGATCCAGGAGCTCAAGCGCCGCGCGCAGACCGCGCTGGGCGCGAAGTTCGACCCGCGCGCGTTCCATGCCGAAGTGCTGAAGGACGGCGCGGTGCCGCTGGACGTGCTGGAAGCGAAGATCGACCGCTGGATCGCGGCGCAGAAGAAAGGCTGAGCCCGACGCTCGCCGCCACAGCGAACGACGCCCGCGCAAGCGGGCGTCGTCTTCAAGGCTTCGCGGGATCGTCGCAGGTCATCGCTTCCAAAGTCTCGAATGCCTTCAGCAGCGCCTCTTCATCGGCCGGCATGCGCAAATCGATGTCCGTTCTGGCCATGACAAGATCGATCACGTCATCACGCGACATTCCAAGCCGCGCGGCGACATGATTGACGCACGAACGCGCATGCGAGGCGCGATGCATGAAGGGACGCGTCGGATCGCGCACCGCTTTCCTGTGGGATGCATGCGACATGCGGCCAGCGGCCTTCAGTACGACTTGCTGGCGCGCATCGCGCGCACGCGTTCCGGCGCCGCGAACGCATCGCTGCGCGCGGCGTCCCAGTAATCGCGGAACACGGAATGATCGGCGCTCCCGTCCAGCAGGGCGCCCGGCGCGAGGAAACGGTAGAGCGCGCCAAGCGATCTGACCTCGGTCGGCGACACCCGGCGCAGGATGTGCTCCGGCCCCAGCTCCGAAGGGTGGGACAGCCCGGCGGCGGCGAGCAGTTCGCCCAGCGCCTTCAGCGTGTGTCGATGGAATTGATGGACGCGGGTGGCCTTGTCGGGCACGTCGAGCTTGCGCCAGCGCGACGGGTCCTGGGTGGCGACGCCGGTGGGACAGCGGCTGGTATGGCAACTCTGCGCCTGGATGCAGCCCAGCGCGAACATGAAACCGCGCGCGGCGTTGCACCAGTCCGCGCCCATGGACAGGGTGCGCGCGATGTCGAAGGCGCTGGCGATCCGTCCCGCCGCGCCGATGCGGATGCGGTCGCGCAGTCCGATCCCGACCAGCGTGTTGTGGACCAGCATCAAGGCTTCGTGCATCGGCAAACCGACGTGATCGATGAACTCCGCAGGCGCCGCGCCGGTGCCGCCCTCGCCGCCGTCGACGACGATGAAATCTGGCAGCACGCCGGTCTCCTGCATCGCCTTGGCGATCGCGAACCACTCCCAGGGATGGCCGATCGCCAGTTTGAAGCCGGCGGGTTTGCCGCCCGACAGTTCACGCATCCGGGCGACGAACTGCAGCAGGCCGATCGGCGTGGAAAACGCCGAATGCCGCGGCGGCGAGACGCAGTCCACGCCCTGCTTCACGCCGCGGGTGGTGGCGATCTCGGGGCTGACCTTCGCTGCCGGCAGCACGCCGCCGTGACCGGGCTTGGCGCCCTGCGAGAGTTTCAGCTCGATCATCTTCACCTGCGGATCGCACGCGTTTTCGGCGAAACGCGCCTCGCTGAAGCTGCCGTCGTCGTTGCGGCATCCGAAGTAGCCGCTGCCGATCTCCCAAACCAGATCGCCGCCGTGTTCGCGGTGGTAAGGCGAGATCGAGCCTTCGCCGGTATCGTGATAGAACCCGCCGCGCCTGGCGCCCGCATTCAACGCGCGGATCGCATTGGCCGACAGCGCGCCGAAACTCATCGCGGAAATGTTGAACACGCTGGCGTCGTAGGGCTGCGCGGTCTCCTCGCCGATGCGGATCCGGAAGTCGGTCGAAGGAATCTCGCTCGGCATCACCGAATGGTTGATCCATTCGTATTCGCTGCCGTACACGTCCTGCTGGGTACCGAACGGCCGGGTATCGTTTTCGGCTTTCGCGCGCTGGTAGATCAATGCGCGTTGCTGGCGCGAATAAGGCACCTCGGCGGTATCGGATTCGATGAAATACTGGCGCATCTCCGGGCCGATGGATTCCAGGCCGAAGCGGAAATGCGCGAGGATCGGATAGTTGCGCCGCAGCGTGCTGCGACGCTGCAGCAGATCCCAGGTGCCGAGAGCGGCGAAGGCTCCGAACACGGCCGGTAGCCAGATCCAGCCCGCACCGAAGAAGACGACCGCCGCGAGCGAGAGCAGCGTGAGCAGGAGACTGGCGAGATAGACGGCGTAGCGCGACATGGAACTCCCCGACAGGATGCACGCCGCGCGTGCGGCGATGGCGCGGATGCGCGCATCGCTGATCTCCAGCATGCGCCTCGAACCGCGCCGCGATGACGATGAACCGCATCGAACGACAACGCGCCGCAGCGCGGCAGGACTCACAGCCCCGATGTACCTGGTGCCCGGGGTGGGACTCGAACCCACACGACTTGCGTCGGGGGATTTTAAGTCCCCTGCGTCTACCGTTTCGCCACCCGGGCCGTCCGAAACGACCGGCGTGAACGCATCTTAGATGCCCGCACCGGGAAATCAACGATCGCGCGCGGTGCGATGACGCCGGCAACGGCGTCGCCGCGCTTGCATCGACATGAACATCGGATCGGATCGGCAGCGCGCTCAGCGCAGTGCGCGACCGTCCGGAGGGGGCATCGGCGGAATCGATGTCTGATCCGGCGAGCCGCCGACGAAATGGCGGATGCGCGGCGTGGTCCCCGGTTCCAACAACGCGAGAATGGCCTCCTGCAGACGGCGCTCGTCCCCGGTCACGCGTTCGTGCTGGCGCAGATGTTCCAGCCACGAACTGTCGATGAAGTATTCGAGATGCAGGCCCGGCTCGGCGGTGTCCTCGACCACGCCCCACGCCACCGCGCCGTCGCGCCGACGGCTGCGTCCCAGCGGCTGCATGGCGTGCAGGAATGCAGCGCGATTGCCCGGCGGCACGCGGTATTCGATGGTGACCAGCACCGGACCGCGTTCGCCGTCGATGTCGTCGGCGACGATCGGCTGCGGCCAATGCCCGGACGGCATGGCATCCACCTGCGCCGCCCCCGCGAGCCGGAAGCGCAGGCCGAAGACGGCGGAGAGCACCGTGCCCAACGCCGCCGCAAGCAACGCGTGCCGCGTCGAGGACCACTGCGCCAGCGCGCCCCACCCGAGGCTGCCCGCGGCCATGCCCGCGGAGAACACCACGATGTAGAGCGAGAGCGCCCGCGCCCGCACCCAGGCCGGTACGGAGGTCTGCGCGGCGATCTGCAGCGAGGAAAGCACCGCGATCCACGCGAAACCGTTGATCATCGCCAGCGGATACAGCGCGCGGACATCGCGGATCAGCGCCAGCCCCGCGATGCAGCCCGCGTAGACCAGCGACGCGAGGAAAATCATGCGATCGCCGTCGATCCGGCGCCGCAACCGCGGCAGAAGGATGGCACCGGCCACCGCACCGAGACCGACGCAACCGAGCAGCAGTCCGTAAGTGCCGGCGCTGGCATGCAGGTCCTGCCTAACGACGATCGGCAACAGTGCGGTCATCGCGCTGGCGAACACGAAGAAAGCGGCGGCCTTCACCAGGACCGCGCGGAGGATTCCGGCCTGGCGCGCGTAGCGCAACCCTGCGCGCAGGGCGACACCGAAGGATTCCGGCGGCAACGATGGACGATCCGCCGGCCGGCGCCAGCGCACCAGCACCAGCATCACGCCGAGGAAAGACACGGCATTGATCGCGAACGCCCAGGCGATGCCCGCCTGCGCCACGAGCAACCCGCCCAGCGCCGGCCCGATGGCGCGCGCGATGTTCATGCTGAGGGAACCGAGTGCGACCGCCGGACCCAGCATCGGCCGCGGCACGAGTTCGGGCGTGACCGCCTGTTGCGCCGGCATCGCCATCGCCGCACCGATGCCCAGACCGAAGGTCAGCAGCACCAGCGTCCATGGCCCCATCAGGCCGACATGCGCGAGCACCGCGAGCGTGCTGGCGATCATGAACATCCACAGCTGCGCCGCGATCAGGTAGCGGCGCCGGTCGACGATGTCGGAGAGCGTGCCGGCGACGATCGCCAGCAGCACCACCGGCAGCGTCGTCGCCGCCTGCACCGCGGCCACCATCAGCGGCGATCCGGTGGTGTCGGCCATGACCCACGACGCCGCGATGTCGTGGATCCAGGTGCCGATATTGCCCACGAGGATCGCCAGCCACAGCGCGCGGAAGGTCGGCTGGCGCAGCGGCGACCACGGGCCGGGCGGCGGGGCATCGATGGTCGGGGCATCGCCGCCCCGTGCGCCATCGTCCGCGTGCGCCGCGCTCATGCGTCGGCGCTCCGGCGCTTCGGCGGGATCGTGGCCGCATGGATGCGTTCGATCGCCTCGGGTTTCGGAAGGATGCGCTTCATGTGGGCATTCACGGTGTCGCCGGAGATAGGCCACTGTACTGCGACACGCATGTCGGCATTGCCGGTTTCGACACGCGCGAACGGGAGGCGGTCGAAACGGAACGGGCCGGTGCCCGTGGCCCGCGGGATCGGTGCGACGCGCGAGACGACCCGCGCGGGCGGGCGGATCTGGCGCGGAAACGCGATATCCGTGGTCAGACCGCGGGATCGGCCCAGGGCGCGGTCACGAACGCCTCGGCGAGGTGATCGATGAGCAGTTGCACGCGCGCAGGCCGCACCCGACCCGGCGGCGTGACGATATGCAGCGCGATCGGTGGCGGCGTCCATGCCGGCATCACCGCTTCAAGCCGGCCGTCGCGCAACTCGCGCCAGACCAGGAACTCGGGCTGCAACGCGACACCGAGGCCGGCGACCAGCGCCGGGTTCAGCGCTTCGGCGTTGTTGACGCGCAACGACGCCGGCACGCTGATCGAAAAATCGCCGTGGAGCGGATGGCCGAAGCGCCAGGCCGCGCCGAAGCGCGACTGCGTGTAGAACAGCGCATCGTGCTGCGCGAGTTCGCGCGGATGGCTGGGGCGGCCGCGCCTGTCGAAGTAGGCCGGCGCACCGACCAGCAACACGCGCACGCCGCACAGGCGTCGCGCCAGCAGGCTGGAATCGGCCAGCGCGGAGATGCGCAGCGCCAGATCGAAACCGCCGCCGACCAGATCGACGATGCCGTCGTCGAAGTCGATTTCCAGCGTGATCTCGGGATGCCTCGCCATGAACGCCGGCAACACCGGCGACAGGTGCGCGATGCCGAACGACATGGGCACCGCCAGCCGCACATGGCCGCGCGGGTTGCGCGCCTGCGCGGTGATCTCGGCTTCCACCGCCTCGCCCTCCGCCAGGATGCGGCTGGCACGCTCCAGCGCGGCGCGTCCGCTCTCGGTCAGCGACATCCGCCGCGACGTGCGGTGGAACAGCACCGTCTTCAGGCGCGATTCCAGACGGGTCACGGCCTTGGAGATGGTGGCCTGCGACAGCCCGAACTCCGCCGCCGCACGCGCGAACGATCCGGTTTCCGCGACCTTGGCGAAGATCGCCCAGGCTTCCAGGTCGGGCAGCTTCTGCATGGCGGAACCTCGTGTCGTTATTGGAAAGAATGTATTTCCATTATTTCCATTCTAAACCTGATCGGACAGGACTATCGTGCCGTCCATCCCCTCCGCACGACACCAGACCAAGGAGTCCCCCATGATCCTGCATCGCCCCTTCGACAGCCTCGGCGGCGCCAACCACGGCTGGCTGGACGCCAAGCATCACTTTTCGTTCGCCGGCTACCACGACCCCGCGCGCATGGGCTGGGGCGCGCTGCGGGTCTGGAACGACGACACCATCCAGGCCCAGACCGGCTTCCCGCCGCATCCGCATGCGGACATGGAGATCGTCACCTACGTCCGCGAAGGCGCGATCACCCACCAGGACAACCTCGGCAATCGCGGCCGCACCGAAGCCGGCGACGTGCAGGTGATGAGCGCGGGCACCGGCATCCAGCACGGGGAATACAACCTGGAACCGGATGCGACCCGGATCTTCCAGATCTGGATCATCCCCGACGCCCGCGGCGGCGCGCCGACCTGGGGCAGCAAGCCCTTCCCCAAGGGCGACCGCAGCGGCCGGTTCTCGGTGCTGGCCAGCGGCCTGGACGGCGACGACGACGCACTGCCGATCCGCGCCGCGGCCCGCGTGCTGGGCCTGACCCTGGCGGCCGGCGAGTCCGCCGAATACGACTTCGGCGCCGACCGTTACGGCTATCTGGTGCCGGCCAAGGGCGCGGTCGAAGTCAACGGCGTGCGCATCGACGCCCGCGATGGCGCCGCGATCCGAGACGAGCGCGCGATCCGCGTCACCGCGCTCGAAGACGCCGAACTGGTACTGGTCGACACCGCCCCCTGATCGGCCCTGTCCGCGACACCCCGCGGCGATCCCCGGCGCCGCCCCGCGCGGCGCCGGACGCGGAAACGCACCGCCATCCAATCCCGCCCCGTGTTCCCGCCGCGTCGTGCGGTCTCGACCACGGACACCACACCCAGACATCCAACGAGGAATCCCATGGCCAAGGTCCTGGTGCTGTACTACTCCGCCTACGGGCATATCGAAACGATGGCGCAGGCGATCGCAGAAGGCGCGCGCGGCGCCGGCGCCGAAGTCGACATCAAGCGCGTGCCCGAGCTGGTGCCCGAAGACGTCGCGCGCCGTTCCCACTACAAGCTCGACCAGGCTGCGCCGATCGCCGCCGTCGAAGATCTCGCGCAGTACGACGCGATCGTGATCGGCACCGGCACGCGTTTCGGGCGCATGTCGTCGCAGATGGCCAATTTTCTCGACCAGGCCGGCGGCCTCTGGGCGCGCGGCGCGCTGCACGGCAAGGTCGGCGCCGCCTTCACCTCCACCGCGACCCAGCACGGCGGGCAGGAAACCACGCTGTTTTCGATCATCACCAACCTGCTGCACTTCGGCATGGTGGTGGTCGGCCTGGATTACGGCCATGCCGGACAGATGCGTCTGGACGAAGTGACCGGCGGCTCGCCCTACGGTTCCACCACCATCGCCGGCGGCGACGGTTCGCGCCAACCCAGCGAGAACGAACTGGACGGCGCGCGCCATCAGGGGCGCGTCGTCGCCGAAACCGCCATCCGCCTCAAGCGCTGACGCCACAACCCACATCAGGACACGACCATGCCCACCGCCACGCCCACGCCCGGCCGCAAACTGCTGACTCCGCAGGACCACACCCTGATCCTGATCGACCATCAGTCCCAGATGGCCTTCGCCACCCGTTCGATCGATATCGCCGCACTGCGCACGCACGTCGCGCTGGTGTCGGAAAGTGCCGCCGGTTTCGGCGTCGACACCCTCCTCACCACGGTCGCGGAAGCCTCGTTTTCCGGGCCGTTGTTTCCGGAAATCGTCTCCGCGTTTCCGGGCGCCACGGTCTACGACCGCACCAGCATGAACGCGTGGGAAGACGCGCAGGTCGTCGCGCGCGTCAACGCCGGCGGCAAGGGCCGGCTCGTGATCGCCGGACTGTGGACCAGCGTCTGCATCGTCGGCCCGGTGCTCTCGGCGATCGAACAGGGCTTCGAGGTGTACGTCATCGCCGACGCCTGCGGCGACGTCAGCGACGAAGCCCACGAACGCGCGATGCAGCGCATGATCCAGGCGGGCGCCGCACCGATGACCAGCGTGCAGTATCTGCTGGAGCTGCAGCGCGACTGGGCGCGCGGCGAGACCTACGATCTGACGACCGGCATCGCCAAACGCCACGCCGGCGGCTACGGTATCGGCATCCAGTACGCCAAGGCCATGTTCGGCGCATCCGAAGGCGGACACTGAACAGGCCGGCACGACGATGCACGATCCCGCACGCCGACGCCTGATCGAAGCCGCACTCGCCGGTGCGCTGCTCGTGCGCGCCGGCACCGACGCCGACCCCTCCGACGGAGCGCAGGACATGCCCGACCTGATCGTCTTCAACGCCCGCATCACCACGCTCGACCCGGCACAGCCCACTGCGACCGCGCTGGCGGTCGCCGGCGGCGGGATTCGCGCCATCGGCGCGGACGCGGAGATCCTGGCGCTGGCCGGCGACGCCACGCGCATCGTCGATGCCGGCGGCCGACGCATGATTCCCGGCCTCAACGACAGCCACACGCACCTCATCCGCGGCGGCCTGAACTACAACCTCGAACTGCGCTGGGACGGCGTGCGCAGCCTCGCCGACGCGATGGCGATGCTCAGGGCGCAGGTCGCGCGCACGCCGGCGCCGCAATGGGTGCGCGTGGTCGGCGGTTTCAGCGAACACCAGTTCGTCGAGAAGCGCCTGCCGACGCTGGACGAGATCAATCTCGCCGCACCGGACACACCGGTCTTCATCCTGCATCTCTACGATCGCGCCCTGCTCAATCGCGCCGCGCTGCGCGCCGTCGGCTACACCCGCGACAGCCAGGACCCGCCCGGCGGACGGATCGAGCGCGACAAGGCCGGCAATCCCACCGGACTGCTGCTGGCCAAACCCAACGCCTTGATCCTCTACGCCACCCTCGCGGCCGGGCCGAAACTGCCCGAGGCGTACCAGCGAAATTCCACCCGCCATTTCATGCGCGAGCTCAATCGCCTCGGCGTCACCTCGGTCATCGACGCCGGCGGCGGCTTCCAGAATTTTCCCGACGACTACGCGATCGTCCGCGCGCTGCACGCCGACGATCAGCTCACCGTGCGCATCGCCTACAACCTGTTCACCCAGAACCGCGGCAGCGAACGGGAGGACTTCGAGCGCTGGAGCCGCATGCTGTCGCCACGCGAGGGCGACGCGATGCTGCGGCACAACGGCGCCGGCGAAATGCTGGTGTTCTCGGCCGCGGACTTCGAGGATTTCCGCGAACCGCGCCCGGAACTCCCGGAGGCGATGGAGACCCAGCTCGAAGACGTCGTGCGCCTGCTGGCGACCCGACGCTGGCCGTTCCGCATCCACGCCACCTACGACGAGAGCATCGGCCGCATCCTCGACGTCTACGAGCGGGTGAACCGCGACGTGCCGTTCGATGGACTGCACTGGATCGTCGACCACGCCGAAACCATTTCCGAGCGCAACATCGAACGCGTGCGCGCGCTCGGCGGAGGCATCGCGATCCAGCACCGGATGGCCTACCAGGGCGAATATTTCGCCGAACGGTATGGCCGTGCGGCCCTGGCGCGCACCCCGCCGGTGCGGCACATGCTGGATGCAGGCGTGCCGGTCGGCGCCGGCACCGACGCCACCCGCGTCGCCAGCTACAACCCATGGGTGGCGCTGTACTGGCTGGTCACCGGCCGCACCGTCGGCGGCATGGCGATGTACGCCGACGACAACACCCTCGAACGCGAGGAAGCGCTGCGATTGTGGACCCGCGGCAGCGCCTGGTTCTCGGACGAGGAAGCCCGGAAAGGCATGCTCGCACCGGGGCAGTACGCCGACTTCGCGCTGCTGTCGGCGGACTTCTTCCGCGTGCCGGACATCGAGATCCAGAACATCACGAGCGTGCTGACGGTGGTCGGCGGCCGCATCGTCCACGGCGACGGCACGTTCGCGCCGCTGGCGCCGTCGCTGCCGCCGCCGATGCCCGACTGGTCGCCGGTGCGCCATCACGGCGGCTATCAACCGGGCACGCTCGGACAGGCCACGAGCTTGGCCGGGATGCATGCCCACGGGCATGCGCACGGCCCCGCCTGCAACGTGCATCGGGATGGACACGCCGCGCACCACGACCACGCGGGCGGCGACCTGCGCGGCTTCTGGGGCGCGCTCGGCTGTTCGTGCTTCGCGTTCTGATGCGATCGCGCCGCACGCGACCGCCCGCCTTCATCCACCACCGACGCCGACCCGTCGTCCTTCCCTTCTTCCCCCGACACAGGAGTCAACGCCATGGGCACCATCACCACCCGCGACAACGTGCAGATCCATTACAAGGACTGGGGCCCCCGCGACGGCCGCGTCGTGGTTCTCAGCCACGGCTGGCCGCTGAACGCCGACAGTTGGGAATCGCAGATGTTCTTCCTCGCATCGAACGGCTATCGCGTGATCGCCCATGATCGTCGCGGCCATGGCCGTTCCAGCCAGCCGTGGGACGGCAACGACATGGATCACTACGCCGACGATCTGGCGCAGCTGCTCGACCATCTCGACGTGAAGGATGCCGCGCTGTTCGGTTTCTCCACCGGCGGCGGCGAAGTCGCGCGTTACGTCGGACGCCACGGCACGAAACGCGTCGGCAGACTCGGGCTGATTTCGGCGGTACCGCCGCTGATGCTCAAGACCGACGACAACCCCGGCGGCCTGCCGATCGAGGTCTTCGACGGCATCCGCGCAGGCTCGATCGCCGATCGCTCGCAGCTCTACAGGGACATCGCCGGCGGCCCCTTCTTCGGATTCAACCGCGCGGGCGCGAAACCGTCCCAGGGCATGATCGACGCCTTCTGGCTGCAGGGCATGCTGGCCGGGCACAAGAACACCTACGACTGCATCAAGGCGTTCTCGGAAACCGACTTCACCGAAGACCTGAAGAAGTTCGACAAGCCGACCCTGATCGTGCACGGCGACGACGACCAGATCGTGCCGATCGACGCTGCGGGGCGCGCATCCGCCAGACTCGTTCCGCACGCGACATTCATCGTCTACCAGGGCGCACCGCACGGCCTCGGCGACACCCACAAGGACAGGCTCAACCAGGACATGCTGGCGTTCCTGGCATCCTGATCGACATCGGCTGCATCGCGCCGCGACGGAGGTCGTGGCGCTTTGCCTTGATCGAACGGAGCTCGCAGCCTGCTCGGCATCACGGCGTTCGCAATGTCGCACACGATCCTCGGACTGACCGGCGCGTCCTTGCAGATGCTGCTGCTCAGCGGGACGCACGCGCCCGACTGACGACGCGTCCGCAGCCGTGCGGCGCGTGCGGGATTCCAGCCTCTTCCATCGCGGAAACAAGCATGAACACATCGCAACAGAACAGCATCGCCACGGTCCGCGCATACATCGACGGCACGCCGTATCGGGTCGAACTCGAGGACGATCTCGCACATGCGTGGTCGTCCGACATGACTTCCGAACAGGGCGGCGGGAACGCAGGCCCGACGCCCAAACATCTGCTGCTGTCGAGCCTCGGCGCATGCACTGCGATCACCCTGCGGATGTACGCGGCGCGCAAACAATGGCCGCTCGAAGCCGTGGACGTGGAGCTGCATTTCGATCCGGACGGCAAGCCCGCGTCAGGAACCGAACTGCGACGCCGGATCGTGCTGCACGGCCCGCTCGACGACAGCCAGCGCGAACGCCTGCTTCAGGTGGCCAACGCCTGCCCCATCCACAAGGTCCTCACCGGCGAAGTCCGCATCGCGACCTCCTTGGCGGCGGACACCGGCGCATGAGCAGGTCGCGCGACCGGGTCGGAGGAAGGATGCGGCGGCATCGACAGACGACCGCCACGAGGCCCGCATGCCCGGCCGGGAAAACCCAACAAAAAACCCGCCTGAGCGGGTTTTTTGCGAAACTGGAGGCTTGGGTCGGAATCGAACCGGCGTACACGGCTTTGCAGGCCGCTGCATAACCACTCTGCCACCAAGCCGGTGACGGAATCGTAGCGGAACACGAGGTCGCTGTAACGACCGTCGCGATGACAAAGCCAGGAAGCGTCCTGCTTCGACCTCGAAACCGCCGTCGTGCGGCGATGCATCCCTACGACATGACAAACCCCGGCAAGCCGGGGTTTGCTGGAAACTGGAGCGGGAAACGAGACTCGAACTCGCGACCCCGACCTTGGCAAGGTCGTGCTCTACCAACTGAGCTATTCCCGCGGTGGAATTGAAATTTTAGCGTCTGCGGCGGCGGTGTCAACACTCTTTTTTTCATCCGCCATCAAAGCCGGCCAGGCCGAGATCAGATAGTGGGCGCCGGACCACAGTGTCAGCAGGGCCGCGGCGGCCAACATCCAGTCGCCGATGTGGAAAATCGGGTCGCCCGGCCACGGCGCAGGTTTGCTGCCCGGCACCACGGAATACAGCAGGCACAACAGCGCCACCATCTGCACCACGGTCTTGATCTTGCCGATGGCGGCGACCTTCACCGTCGCGCGCTGGCCGATTTCCGCCATCCATTCGCGCAGCGCCGATACCGCGATCTCGCGACCGACGATCACCGCCGCCCAGAACGCCATCCACGGCGTGGGATGACCCTGCACGATCAGGAACAGCGCCACCGCCACCATGAGTTTGTCGGCCACCGGATCGAGAAAGGCGCCGAAGGCCGAATGCGACTGATAGCGGCGCGCGATCCACCCGTCCAGCCAATCGGTGATCGCGGCCAGCGCGAAGACCACGGCGGACGCGAAATTGGTCCACGCATACGGCAGGTAGAAGACCACGACCAGCACCGGGATCATCACGATCCGCGCGAGGGTCAGCATGGTCGGTACCGTCAGCTTCATGAAGTTCCTTGCGATGCGAGTCCGTGGAGAGAAGTGTAGATGCGCTCGGCCAGCGCGGCGTTGATGCCTTCGACCCGGGCGATCTCCTCGATCCCCGCCGCCTTCAGGCCGCCCAACCCTCCGAAATGCCGCAACAGATTAGCGCGTCGGCGGGGGCCGATGCCCGGAATCTCTTCGAGCTTGCTCGCATTCCGCGCCTTCTGTCGCCGTCCGCGGTGGCCGGTGATCGCGAAACGGTGGGCTTCGTCGCGGACCTGCTGGATCAGTTGCAGGCCAGGCGAACCCGCCCCGGGGCGCAGTTCGCGGCCCGGCTTGCCATCGACGCCGGGCAGCAGCAGGGCTTCGTCGCCGGCCCGGCGCGCTTCGCCCTTGGCCACGCCGACCACGTACACGTCGACCACCCCCAGGTCGGCCAGCACGGCATTGGCCTGGGCCACCTGCCCGGCGCCACCGTCGATCAGCAACAGATCCGGCAACACCGCCCGGGGCGGCCGGGGAGCCGGATCGTCGCCCGCGCCATCCGCATCCGCGGACGCCGCCGCTTCGGCGGCCTCCACCGCTTTCCTGAACCGCCGCTCCAGCGCCTGGCGCATCGCCGCGTAGTCGTCGCCGGGCTCGATGCCCTCGATGTTGTAGCGCCGGTACTGCCCGCGGACCGGGCCCTCGGCGTCGAACACCACGCACGAGGCCACGGTGGCCTCGCCCATGGTATGGCTGATGTCGAAGCATTCGATCCGTTGTGGCACTTCGCCCAAGCCGAGCAGATCGCGCAGGCCTTCGGCGCGCGCGCGCTGCGCGGCGTTGCTGCCCACTTCGGTCGCCAGCGCCATCTCGGCGTTGCGGCGGACCAGATCGAGATAGCCGGCGCGTTCGCCGCGGACGCTGGCCTTGAGCTGGACCTTGCGGCCGGCGGCGATGGACAGCGCTTCCTCGATCAATGCGTGCTCGTCGATCTCGCGATCCAACACGATCTCGCGCGGCGGCGTCTGTTCGGCGTAGTACTGCGACACGAACGCGCCCAGCACTTCCTCGGCGCTGTCCTCGCCGTTGGTCTTCGGGAAGAAGCTGCGGGTGCCGAGATTGCGGCCGTCTCGGAACATCAGCAGCATCACGCAGGCCTGCGCGCCCTGCATGGCCACCGCCAGCACGTCGAGATCGGCGGCGCTGCCGTCGACGTACTGCCGCGATTGCAGTTTTCGGATCGAGGCGACCAGATCGCGCAGTCGCGCGGCTTCCTCGAAATCGAGGCGTGCGCTGGCCTCTTCCATCGCCGCGCCCAGTTCGGCGGTGAGATCGTCGCTGCGGCCGTCGAGGAACATGGTCGCCTGGCGCACCGCATCGGCGTAATCGCGGGCCTGCACCAGACCCACGCAGGGCGCGCTGCAGCGGCCGATCTGATACTGCAGGCAGGGCCGCGAGCGGTTGCGGAACACGCTGTCCTCGCAACTGCGCAGGCGGAAGATCTTGTGCATCAGGTTCAGCGTCTCGCGCACCGCCAGCACGCTGGGATACGGGCCGAAATAGCGCCCCGGCAGCGAACGCGCGCCGCGGTGGAACGCGATCCGCGGCCACGATTCGCGGGTGAGCACGACATACGGGTAACTCTTGTCGTCGCGCAGCAGCACGTTGTAGCGCGGATGCAGCGACTTGATCAGCTGGTTTTCCAGCAGCAGCGCTTCTGCGGGCGTGCGGGTGACGGTCACGTCCATGCGCGCGATCTGCGACACCATGGACGCGGTGCGCGTCGGCAGCGCCTTGGTGAAGTAGCTGGCGACGCGTTTCTTGAGCGCCGCGGCCTTGCCCACGTACAGCAGGCTGCCGTCGGCGGCATACATCCGGTACACGCCCGGCGCGGTGGTCAGCTCACGGGCGTAGGCACGGCCGTCGAACGCGTCGCCGGCCGGCGGGGCAACGTCCTTCGGGGTCATTCGCCGTCATTCACCGATGGGGATCTGGCGCAGGCTGCCATCGCCGGTATCGAAACGCAGCACCGCATGGGCATCGGTATCGGCGATCCAGACCACGCCGTTCAGCACCGCCAGGCCGGCGGGCCCGTGCAGACGCTGCGGCAGGCTGATCGTGCTCACTTCGCCGCCGCCCAGGCGCAGGGTGCGCAGCTGGTCGTTGCCGCTGTCGGCGATCCACAGCACCGGCGCGGTGCCGTCGAGGGCGATCGCCTGCGGCTGCTGCAGCAGGGCATCGGTGCGCGACCCTTCGACGTTGCCGAAACGCCAGGCGCCCTGGCCCACCAGCGTGGTCACCTGGCGCGTGCGCAGATGCACGCTGCGGATCGCCGAACCGGCCTCGTCGCAGACGTAGAGAATCTGCTGCACGACGGACAGAGCGCTCGGGCCCACGAACGCGGCTGCGGGCCCTTCGCCGTCGATCATGTCCATCGCGCCCGAACCGGCCAGCAGCCGGAGCGAACGCTCGCCGAGATCGTAGGCCCAGATCCGGTTGTCGCCAGCGGTGGCGATGCAGACGAGATTCGAGGGGGAGACCGCGACCGCGCGCGGCTGGTCCAACGCCACCGAACGCGGATCGTGAACCACGCCTTCGATCGGCGCACCCGGGCGACCGGCGCCGACCAGGGTATCGACATCGCCGGTGCTGAGCTTGATCCTGCGGACCGCGTGGTTGCCGGTGTCGGCGACGTACAGGGCGTCGCGCTGCAGGCACACGCCCTGCGGGTTCTGGAATGCCGCGAGTTCCATGGGGCCATCGATGAAACCCGGGCCGCCGCTGCCGAATTGGCGATGGATCCGCCCGGTGGGGGTGCATTCCAGGACGCGATGGTGGCCGGAATCGACGACGTACACGTACTGGGCGTTCGCGACGATGCCCATCGGGAAGCGCAGCGGCAGATCGGGCTCGTGATTGCGACGCAGCTCGATGGGATCCGGGTTCGCCGACTGCGGCACGGCTTCCGCGCGCAGCTTCGAGAGCTGCGCATCGAGATCGCGCACGGGCGTGTCGCCGACGATGCGATCGCGGACCCGGCCCTCTCCGTCGAGAAGCACGACCGTGGGCCAGGCATCGACGGCGTAGTGTTGCCACATCACCCAGTCGGCGTCGTGGGCGATCGGAAAGTCCAGCGGCAGACGATGCAGGCGCTTGAGCGCGCGGCGCGGGTCGCGTTCATGATCGAAGCGCGGAACGTGGATCGCGACCACGTGCAGGTATTCGGCGTGGCGTTTGCGCAGGGTCGCGAGATCCGCGAGGCGCTGCTGGCACCAGGCCGAGCCGGCGTTGACGAACGCGAGCGCGGTGATCTTGCCGCGCAATTGCGCCATCCGCAGCGGCTTGGCGAGATTCAGCCACTCGAGGGTGGCGGGGAATTCGGGGGCGGGCGTCGTATCCATGGGTGGGTCAGCATCCTCAGTCCGGGCGCGAGCGTCAACCTGCCAGCCCTCGGAGGGGCGGCCAGTCATCAACGGGGGCGCACCAGCCGTTCCGCGATCGCGACCGCGGCGGCATCGACCATCGCCCAGACCCGGCGGAAATCCTCGGCATCGCCGGTGTAGGGGTCGGGAATCTCGGCACCATCGCCCTGCCCGGCCCATTCCAGCAGCAGCGCGGCCTGCGCCGTTGCGCCGGCCGGCGCCATCGCGCGCACGTCGCGCAGCACGCTGCGGTCGGCGCAGAGCAGCCAGTCGAAGTGGGCGAAGTCGCCCGGGCGCAGTTTGCGCGCGCGCTGGGCGCGGATATCGACGCCGGCCTCGGCCGCGATCGCGATACTGCGACGATCCGGCGGCTCGCCGGCATGCCAGCCGCCGGTGCCGGCGGAATCGACCTCCACCCAGTCCAGACGCCTCTGCGCCAGCTGCGTGCGCAGCGCGCCCTCGGCCAGGGGCGAGCGGCAGATGTTGCCGAGACAGACCATCAGCAGGCGCATGGTCAGGCCACGCCGGTCGCGAGGAAATGCTCGGCGCGCGCCAGATCGTCCGGGGTGTCGATGCCCGGCGGGAACGCGGCCGGGGTCAGCGCCACCGCGATCCGGCGGCCGGCCTCCAGCGCCCGCAACTGTTCCAGCGATTCGATCCGTTCCAGCGGCGACGGCGGCAGCGCGGCGAATTCGGTCAGGAATCCGGCGCGATAGCCGTAGATGCCGATATGCCGCAACCACGGCCCGCCCGCCGGCAGGGTCGTGCGGTCGAGGGCGAAGGCGTCGCGCGCCCACGGCAGCGGTGCGCGGCTGAAATACAGGGCATCGCCGTTGCCGGCGCGGACCAGCTTGACGGTGTTGGGGTCGAACAGCGCTTCGGCCGTCTCGATCGGCGTCGCCAGTGTGCTCATCGGCGCGCCGGAAGCGACGAGGGTGTCGGCGACGGCGCGGATCCCCGCCGCCGGCGCGAACGGCTCGTCGCCCTGCAGGTTCACGACCACGGTGTCGTCGGGCCAGCCGGCCTTGGTCGCGCATTCGGCCAGACGGTCGGTGCCGGAGGCGTGGTCGGGAGAAGTCATCGCGATGCGCACGCCGCTGCCGGCGAGCGCATCGGCGATGCGGGCGTCGTCGGTGGCGACCCAGACCTCGCGCGCGCCCGCGGCCAGCGCCCGGCGCGCGACGTGCAGCACCAGCGGCTCGCCGCCCAGCAGGCGCAGCGGCTTGCCCG
The DNA here is from genome assembly GCF_039543145.1 of Lysobacter hankyongensis. Classification (NCBI taxonomy): domain Bacteria; kingdom Pseudomonadati; phylum Pseudomonadota; class Gammaproteobacteria; order Lysobacterales; family Lysobacteraceae; genus Lysobacter; species Lysobacter hankyongensis. The sequence goes on from NZ_BAABJE010000014.1 coordinate 419,358, forward strand.
GCAGCCGCGAGGCGGCGTAGCGGGCGGGAATGGCGACGACGAAATCGATGCTCATGGCCTCATCTCTTCTGCAGCGCGCCCACGCCGGCCCAGCTCCAGCCGAAGACGACCGCGGCCAGCCACAGGAACGCGACGGCGAAGCAATCGCCGGCGAACGGAATGAACGGGAAGGAATTGAGTTCCGGCTGCTGCAGCAACAGCGGCCACAGTTCCAGCTCGACGAAATCCAGCAGCGTGCGCACGCCCATCCACATCGGCACCAGCCAGCCGGCGGAGAGCAGCGCGAGCAGCGCCCGGAACCATCGCGTTCCGGTCATCGGCGTATTCGTGTTCGTCATCCGCGGGGTCCTTTCGTCGTTTCGTGCAGGCGATCCAGCAGGGCCACCCAGAAGGCTTCCGGCAGTTGCGCGCGGATCGGCACGCTGTACAGGCCGTCGGCGGCGAGCGCGGCGCATTTCACCGCGTCCTTTTCGGTCATCAGCACCGGCAGTTCGCTGCCGAAGGACAGATCCGCGGCGGTGTAACGATGGTGATCGGGAAAGGCATGCGGCACCACCGCCATGCCGAGACCGCGCAGCATCGCGAAGAACCGCTCGGGGTCGCCGATGCCGGCGACCGCATGCACGCGCTGGCCCGCGAACGCGGACAGCGGCACGTGGCGCGATCCGCGCAGGGCCATGGCGTCCCTCGACGACAAGCGCATCGGCCATTCGCCGAAACCGGCGCCGTCCTGTGCGTGCCCGGGAACATCGTGCCCGGCGTCGTGCGCGCCCTCGCCAACGGCCACGTCGGTGCCGAGATTCACCACCCGGAAATCGCAGCGTTCGCCGCGCTCGGGCGGTTCGCGCATCGGTCCGGCCGGCAAGGGATTGCGGTTGCCGTAACGCCGGCGCCCGTCGATCACTTCGATCTCCAGGTCGCGCGCCAACCGGTAATGCTGCAGGCCGTCGTCGCAGACGACGATGTCGCAGCCCGCCTCGACCAGCGCCGTCGCCGCCGCGACGCGATCGGCGTCCACGCGCACCGGTACGCCGGTGCGGCGCGCGATCAGCACCGGTTCGTCGCCGCCCAGCGTTGGATCGGTCGCGGCATCGACCCAGCGCGCGACGCCGGCCTGGGTGCGGCCGTAGCCGCGACTGGCGACGCCCGGCTGCAGGCCTTCGGCACGCAGGCGCTCGACCAGCGCGATGGTCAGCGGCGTCTTGCCGCTGCCGCCGGCGATGAGATTGCCCACCACCAGCACCGGCCGGCCGGGATGACGGCTGCGCAGCAGGCCCTTGCGATACAGCGCGGCGCGCGCGGCGACCGCGCCGGCGTAGACGCCCGACAGCGCGCGCGCAGGCCAGGGCGGCGCACTGCCGTCGAACCAATAGGCCGGAGGTTGCCGGGCCGCGCCGCTCATGCCGGCGCGTCTGCGCCGCCCGATGCGCCGTCGGCCTCGCGGAACTGCATGCGATGCAGATGCGCGTACAGCCCGCCGTGCGCGAGCAGTTCGGCGTGGGTGCCCTGCTCCACCAGCCGGCCCTGATCGAGCACCAGCACCTGATCGGCGTGTTCGATCGTCGACAGTCGATGCGCGATGACCAGCGTGGTGCGGTCCGGCATCAACCGGTTGAGCGCGTCCTGCACCAGCCGTTCGGATTCGGTATCGAGCGCGGCGGTGGCCTCGTCGAGGATCAGGATCGGCGCATCCTTGAGGATCGCGCGGGCGATGGCGAGCCGCTGCCGCTGCCCGCCGGACAGCCGGCCGCCCTTGCTCCCGATACCGGTGTCCGCGCCCTCGGTCAGCTTGTCGACGAATTCGCTGGCGTTCGCGGCATCCAGCGCGCGGCGCACGCCGTCTTCGCCCGCGGTCGCGAGCTCGCCGTAGGCCACGTTGGCGGCGACGCTGCCGTCGAACAGCATTACCTGCTGCCCGACCAGCGCGATCTGCCGGCGCAGGTCGGCCAGACGGTAATCGGCGATCGGCTGTCCATCGAGCAGGATGTCGCCGGATTCGGGTTCGTAGAACCGCGGGATCAGCTTGATCAGGGAAGACTTGCCGCTGCCGGAACGGCCGACGATCGCGGTCACCGTGCCCGGCTTCGCGACGAAGGAAATATCGTCCAGGGCCGGCTGCGTCTGCCCGGGATAACGCGCGCCGACGGCGCGGAATTCCAGCGCGCCGCGCGCGCGCGCCAAGGTGTGCGTGCCCTGATCGCGCTCTTCCTCGGCATCGAGCACGCCGAACAGGCGCTCGGCCGAGGCGATGCCCTTCTGCAGCATGTTCTGCACGTTGGTGAGCTGCTTCAGCGCCGGGATCATCGCCATCATCGACATCATCAGGGTGACGAAACCGCCGGCGCTGAGCCGCCCGGCCACGGCCTCGCGGCCGGCGAAGAACAGCAGCAGCGCCAGGCCGATCGCGCCCATCAGCTGCACCACCGCCGAGGAAATGCTGCGGGTGGATTCGACCTTCATGGCGAGTCGCAGATTCTCGTCGGCGAGCGCGCCATAGCGCTCCAGTTCCGCCGCCTGCGCGCCGTAGATCTTCACTTCCTGCTGATTGTTCAGGGTCTGGTCCGCGGCCTGCATCAGGCGCCCGCCGCTTTCCTGCACCCGATGACTGAAGCGGCGATAGCGCCGGGCGACCTTGTTCATCAGGAACGCCAACGGCGGCGCCATCACCAGGATCGCGATGGTGACCTGCCAACTGGTCCACAGCATCACCGCCAGCGCGCCGATGATCTGGAACGACTGCTGCAGCATGACCTTGGCGGCGTCGACCGCGGCGTTCGCGACCTGATCGCTGTCCGAGCCCAGGCGCATCAGCATCGCCGGCACCGGTTCGCTGTCGAAGCGCAGCCCGGGCAGGCGCAGATATTTGCCGAGCACACGCACGCGCAGGTCGCGGGCGATGCTGCGCGCGGAGCGGCCCATGCACACGTCGGTGACGTAACCGGCGATGCCGCGGACCACGAACAGACCGACGATGGTCAGCGGCAGGATCAGGCTGAGCGTGGTGTTGCGGCTGATGAAGGTCTCGTTGACGACCGGTTCCATGAGTTTCATGAACGCGGAGCCGGCGGCGGCCTCGATCAACATGCCCACCAGCGCGAGCACCAGCAGCGGCCGGTACGGCCGGGCGAACCCGAGCAGCCGGCGGTAGATCGGCCACGCCGGGGCGCGGTCGGACTGGCTCACTTGCGCGCTCCCGCAGGGGCGGGCTTCGGCGCCGCCGACGCATCGGCGCGCTGTTCCGGTGCGGTCGCGATGCTGATCTGGCGGAAGCCGAGCTGGCCGAGTGCATCGAGCGCAGTCACCACCGACTGGTGCGGCGTGCGCGCGTCGGCGCGCAGCAGCACCGGGCGCTTGCGGTCTTCGCCGGCGACTTCGACGATCGTGCGCTTGAGCGATTCCACGTCGGTGCGCAGCGCCTCGCGGTCCTGCACGAAATAGCGGCCCTCGGCGTTCACCAGCACGCTGAGCGCCTTCGACGCCGCCTCGCTGGGCTCGCCGTTGGCCTGCGGCAGCTGCAGTTTCAGCACCGAACGCGCGTCGAAGGTGGTGGTGACCACGAAGAAGATGATCAGCACGAGGATCACGTCGATCAGCGGCACGAGGTTGATCTCGGGCTCGTCGTCGGCGCGGAAATCGCGGATGCGCATGGCGGTCAGGTTCCCGACACCGGCGGCGTGATCCCGCGCGCGCCGGCGGACATCGGTGCCGAGGCGTTGCGCGGCGTGTCCAGGGTATCGAGCAACTGGATCGCCTCGTGCTCCATGTCGACGATGTAGCCGGCGATGCGACCGCGGAAATAGCGGTGGAACATCAGCGCGGGGATCGCGACGATCATGCCGGTGGCGGTGCAGATCAGGGCCTTGCCGATGCCGCCGGCGAGTTGGTTCACGTCGCCGATGCCGCTGTCGAGGATGCCCAGGAACATCTGGATCATGCCGACCACGGTGCCGAACAAGCCCAGCAGCGGGCCGGCGGCGGCGATGGTGCCGAGGGTGTTGAGGAATTTCTCCATCCGGTGGACCAGATGACGACCCACGTCCTCGATGCGTTCGCGGATCTGGTCGCGGGGACGCTGGCGCACGTCCAGTGCGGCGGCCAGCAGCGCGCCCAGCGGCGAGGTGCGGCGGAGCGAATCGATGTGCGAGGGGTCGAGGTTGCCGCGCGCCGCCCAGGCGCGCACTTCGTCGCCCAGCCCCGGCGGGAGGACGGTCTTGCGGCGGAGGGTCCAGAACCGTTCGAGGATGATGCCCAGCGCGACCACCGTCAGCAGCAGCAGGGGAATCATCGGCCATCCGCCCGCCTTGACCAGTTCCAGCACGTCGTATCCTCCGGCCCAAGGCCTTGTTCATTCAGGGACATGGGCGACGCCGATCGCCCAGCATGTCATCGGGTGTCTCGTTCGGCGTCGCCGCGGCACGGGGATGTGCCGTCGTCGTCGCCATAGGATAGCCGACACGCTTGGGCCTGCCTGCCGGCCGCATCCCACATCCGGCGATGGCGCCCGCGCTCGGTCTCGAACCAGACGCCGTCCGGCCCGAGCCGGAACCGCAGCGCGCCGGACTCGGCCGTCAGCGGCGTCCGCGCGCCGTGATGACGCCAGAGGTCGACCACCGCCGGCTTCGGGTGCCGGAAGCGATTGCCGTAGCCTGCCGAGACGGGCGCGAACCGCGCCCCGGTGGCGGCGACGAAGGCCGGATCGGAAGAGCCGTCGCTGCCGTGATGCGCGACCAGCGCCACCTCGGCCCGTACCGCGGCCGGATCGCGCCGCAGCAGATCGCGTTCGACGACTTCGCCGATGTCGCCGGTCAACAGGAACGCGCCGTGCGCGGTCTCCACCCGCAGCACGCAGCTGGATTCGTTGCGCAGATACGGAAAATGCGGCGGCGGATGCAGGAAGCGGAAACGCACCCCGTCCCAGGTCCAGCCGGCATCGGCGCCGCAGTGCTGCAGGCGCGGATGCATCAACACCGGGATCTTCGCGGCGAGCCCGCTACCTTCGGGTGCATATCGCCGGGCGATCGGGAAGACCGCGGCGACCGCGGCGAAACCGCCGGCATGGTCGTTGTCGCCATGGCTGATCACCGCCGCATCCAGCGCACGCACGCCCAGCGCCCGCAGCGCCGGCACCACCGCACGCTCGCCGGCATCGAAACCCTCGGGCACCGCCGGGCCCATGTCGAACAGCAGGCGATGGTGCCTTGTCCGCACCAGCACCGAGAGCCCCTGACCGACATCGAACATCACCAGTTCCGCCTCGCCCTGGCGCGGAAGATCGCGATCCGGCCACAACAGTGGCAGCCACAGCAGCAGAGCCAGCGGCTTGCCGGGCGCACCGCGCGGCAGCAGCCAGCAGAACGCGGCCAGCAACGCCAGCGGCAGGGCGTACCAGCCCGGCTCCGGCAGCCACCACAGCGCCAGCGGACTGTCGCCGATCCACGCGAACAGCTGCCAGCTCGGATCGAACAGCCCGGCGGCCAGGCGCCACAGCGGCGCACCCCAGCCGGCGTGCAGCGTTTCCAGCGCGGTGCCCAGCAGCGACAGCGGCACCACCACCAGACTCCACCACGGGATGGCGATGAGATTCGTCAACGGCCCGGCCAGCGATGCCTGCCCGAACAGCACCGCGCCCAGCGGCAAGAGGCCGATGGTCGCCACCGCCTGCGCCGATAGGAAATCGCGTACCGGATGCCCGCTGCCGCGCGGCAGGCACCAGAGCAGCCACGCCACGCCGCCGAAACTCAGCCAGAAACCGGCGGTCAGCGTCGACAACGGGTCGCACAGCAACACCGCGATCGACGCCAGCGACAGCGCATCCACCGGCCGCCAGCCGCGACGCGACAGTCGCGCCGCAGCGACCACCGCGATCATCAGCACCGTCCGCACCGTCGGCAACGCGAACCCCGCGAGCGCGGCATAGAGCGCCGCACCGCACAGCGCCGCGAGGATCGCCGCCTGCGGCCGCGGCATCCGCCGTCCCAGCGCCGGCAGCAGCCACCACAGCGCGCGCACCACGAGCGCGAAGAATCCGGCGACGAGACCGACGTGGAAACCGGAAATCGCGATCAGATGGGTCAGGCCGGTCGCGCGCAGTCGCGACCAGTCGTCGTCGCTCAGTCCACGGGTATCGCCGAGCGCGAGCGCGCGCACGAACCGCGCGCCGTCCGTGCGCACCGCCGCCGCGATCCGCCGCGACATCGCCTCGCGCCACGCATGCAGACCGCGCGGACGCCCGATTTCGCGCGCGGACTCCGGATCGCGCACGTAACCGGTGGCGACGATGCGTTCGACCAGCGCGTATTTCTCGCCGTCGACGCCACCCGGATTGCGCAGGCCGCGCGGCGCGCGCAGCTTCGCCGACAGCGTCCAGCGGCTGCCGGCGGCCACCCGCAGTCGAGGGGCGTCGACCGGTGTCGTCGGCGCATCGAAATCGTCGTACCACGCAAGGCGCACGCGCCGGCCGCGCAGTGCGTCCTGCACGGCGGGCATGTCGTCCACGCGCAGCACGAACCGCGTGCGCCGGGCTTCGTGCTGCGGCAGTTCGACGACGGTGCCGGTCAGCGCGACCTGGCGATGCTCCATCGGCGGCGGCAGTTGTCGATGCAGCACCAGCAGGGCGTGCGCGCCCGCCAGCGCGAATCCCACCGCGAACACCGCCAGCCACCGCAATTTTGCTCTCGACACTGGCGGCAGTGCGGTCGCGATCAGCAGCGCGGCCGTCGCCATGCAGGACACCAGCACGACACCGGGCGGCTCCGGTAGCCACAGACAGACCATCGTGCCCGCCAGCAGGGCCAGCGCGAAACGCAGATCGAACACGGCACGCTCCAGCGATCGAAGAGCGCGCAGGGTCGCGTGCCGGTCAGCGCCGGAACATCGGGCGACGACGCATCGTGGTGTCGGAGTTTTCCGAATCGCCACGCCCGACTGCGGTAGACCGCGTCCCCGTCCGGACACAGGATTCCGACGACCCTCGCGGGCGGGATGAGGGCCAGCTAAACAGGTCGGAACCTGCAGGCTTCCCGCCCGGAAAATTCAGCCGGCCGTTACCCGCGCGGCCCTAGCGTGCCGGTCGCGCCATTCCGGCGTCCGGAGTCCACCATGCCTCGCATCGCCGTCTCGCTCCTCGCCGCCGCCCTCATCGTTCCCATGGCCGCCAGCGGCGTCGCCTCCGCACAGACCGCCGGTCATCCCGCTGCCGTACAAGGCCAGTACGCGCAGTCCGAAGCCCCCTATTACGACTACGCCCGCGTGCTGCGCGTCGACCCGGTGCTGCAGTCCGGCTATGGCCCGACCCGCGTCTCGTCGAACGGCAACAACTGCTACAGCGAAGACGGCTATTACACCGACAACCGCGACGACGGTTACGACGACCGTTACGCCGATCGCCGCTACGATGATCGCTACGACAACCGTTACGAAGACCGGCGTTACGACGACCGGCGTTACGACGGCAACGACGGCTACGGCACGAACACCGGCCGCAACGTCGCCACGGTGATCGGCGGCATCGTCGGTGCCGCGCTCGGCAGCAAGGTCGGCGGCGGCTCCGCGCGTTACGCCACCGCCGCGGTGGGTTCGATGGTCGGCGGCATGGCCGGCCGCGAAGTCTACGAAACCGCACAGCGCAACAAGCAACAGCAGGCGCGCCACACCCGCGTGACCGTTTGCGATCCGGTCCGCGACGGCTACGACAACCGTTACCCGACCGCCGGCACCTCCGAGGTCAGCGCCTACGACGTGACCTACGAATACGCCGGCCGGCAGTACATCACCCGCACCGCCTATCACCCCGGCGACCGCATCCGCGTTCGCGTGGACGTGCGTCCGGAATAAGCGCTGCGCACGCCTTCATCCACGCGCCTTGATCCAAACGGAAGACGGGACCCTCGGGTCCCGTCTTTTTTTGCATTCGCCCTGGTCACACCGGTTCAGTGCGCTTCGACGCCCGCGGTCGGATACGCCGACGGATATGGCGACAGCAACGCCAGTTCCTGCCGCTGCAGTTCCGCCCGCAGTTCGTTGGCGATGCGCGCGACCTCGTCGGCGACGTGCGGTTGCGGCAGCGCGGCGATCACGGTCGGGAATGCGCCGTTGTAGACCAACAGATTGGTCTGCTCGATCGGATCGTGTTCGAGGTTGTACAACTCCCATTCGTCCGGCACTGGCCGTTCGCTCCACGGGTCGCAGTAGCGCACCAGCTTCCACGGCCCGGAGCGCAATGCGCGCACGTGCGCCGGCTGCGGCACCGCGCCGGGCGACAACGCGGGCACGTAGGGATGCTGCGCGCCGCCTTCGGCCGGTGGCGTGCGCAACAGTTCGACCGTGGCCGCGAACACCTCGAACTGCTGCCAGGATTTGGTGTTGTGCGGATCGTCGTCGCGCGGCAGCGGCTCGGTGATCATGTCGTCGGTGGCGAACAGCACGCCCTTGCGCTCATGGCCGTCCGGGCCGATCACCGGACCACCGCCGTGGCGCAGGATCGGCACGAGATTCGCGCCGGGCAGCGCCGCGGCGAGATGCGTCTTCGACAGATTGCGGCGCGCGCGTTCGATGTGTTCGTCGGTGGCGTGCGCCAGCTTCAGCAGGGTCGGCAGGAGGTCGATGTGGCTGGTCTGCGCGTCCACCGCGCGCGGCCGGTCGCGGTGTTCGTTGAATCGACAACTCGACACCAGCAGCGGCACGTGGACCGCTTCCTGGTAGGCACCGTGCCATTTCTCGATCTGCATGCCGTGCGCGGCGCCGTATTCGCCGTGATCGGACGCGAACACCACGATGGTGTCGTCGCGCAGGCCGCTGTCTTCCAGCGCCTGCAGCACCCGCAGGATGTGGCGGTCGACCATCGAAATCATGTACGCGTAGTACTGCAGGAAGCCGACGCCGGCGCCGTTCGGATCGTTCTGCAACTGGAACGGGATGGCGATGCCCAGGGTCGCCTTCACCGCGTTCTGCAGCACCGTCTGCGGGTCGCCGCCGATGCCCTGCGCGATCGCCAGTCCGGTCGCCGACGCCAGCCCCAGCCCGACCTTGTACGAGGCGTCGAACTGCGCGCGCGGCTTGTTGTTGGTCAGCAGGTTCTCGTCCTGGGTCGGCGAGGCGGTGGCGCAGTCCTGCGGCAGGCCGGTGGGATTCATCGGCACCCGGAACGTGCCCTCGGTTGGGGTGGTGCTGACCGTGCCCTGCGGCGGAATCGGTACCGAACCGCCCGGCCCCACCGGCGACGGCGGCGCGATCGCGACCTGCGACGCACCGTCCGGCTGCGGCCAGCTCGGCTGCAGCCCGCGCGGCAGCGTCGGATAGGTCGCGATATCGTGCGGATTGGTGAACGAACACACCGCGAAGAACGGTGCGGTCTGCGGCTGGCGTGGATCCTGCGGCCGGTCCATGCCCTGCTGCGACAGCGCGCGGTTGTAGGGCACGCCCAGCCCGCGGCAGTGCAGGAAGGTGCAGGCCAGATCGGCGAACTGGTAATCGCGGAAGGTGCCGAGGTTGTTGATCGACGCGCCGTGCGGCTCCGGCCACGACAGCTCCCAGTCGCCGAACCCGTAGGCCTGGAGGGTGTGCTCGGGCGGCTCGCTGACGTGCCACTTGCCGAAGTAATGCGTGGTGTAGCCCAGTTCGCGGAAGTAGTCGCCCGCGGTCGGCGCGCCGTCGTGGCGCAGCCAGGGGAAGTTCGAGGCATCGCCGCTCTTGAACAACCCGTCGGTCTGGGTCACGCCGGTGCGCGGCCCGTACTGGCCGGTCATGATGCTGGCGCGGCTGGGAATGCAGGCCGATTCGGCGATGGTGTGATCGGTGAACACCGTCGCGTACTCGCGCAGCTTGCAGAAGCCGGGGAAATGCTTCGCGTACTCGTTGCCTTCGAGACTGCCGACGAACGAGAGGATGGTCTTGATGTCGTTCGCGAACCCGGCGTCGCCGTAGCCCTTTTCCGGGTAGTACAGCTGATCTACGAGGATCATGAGGATGTTGGGGCGGGTGTCGCGGACCGCCTGGATCGTGTCCCGCAGGCTTTGTTCGTCGTCGGTGCCGGTGTTGCCGCTGCCCTGCCCTGTCGTCTGCGCCATCGTGGCTGCTCCCTGTGTTGGATATCGCGTCCTGCCGGCCTTGCGCCGGACCGAGCCGGCATCATGCATACATCGGGGCGACGATCGCCACCCGGACGACGCACGCGTCGCAGTGGGGTGGCTTCCGGGGGTGCCGGGGGCCGGCCAAGCCTGCGATAATTCCCGGTCTTGGCCCCGTAGCTCAGCTGGATAGAGCGGTCCCCTCCTAAGGGACAGGTCGCACGTTCGAATCGTGTCGGGGCCGCCAGTTCCACGTCATTTCCCCTCTCGAACGACGCCGGCCGCCCGTCGCGGGCCTGCCGGTCAGCACCCAGGAGTTACCCGATGACCCACCCCGTCCTCACCGCGCTCGGCCTCGGCGCCAGCGAATCCGGCAGCTATCTCGGCCATGGGGAGTGGTCCAGCACCGCCGATGCCGGGGTGATCGAGCCGGTCAACCCGACCACGGGCGAGGTGCTGGGCCGGGTGCAGGCGTCGTCGCAGGCCGATTACGACCTGATCGTCGAGCGCGCCCAGGCGGCCTACAAGATCTGGCGCACCACCCCGGCCCCGCGCCGCGGCGAAGCCATCCGCCTCTGCGCCGACGCCCTGCGCACCCACAAGGACGCGCTCGGTTCGCTGGTCGCGCTGGAGATGGGCAAGTCGAAGCCGGAAGGCGATGGCGAAGTGCAGGAAATGATCGACATCGGCGAATTCGCGGTCGGTCTGTCGCGCCAGCTCTACGGCCTGACCATGCACAGCGAGCGCCCGGGCCACCGCATGTACGAACAGTGGCACCCGATCGGTCTGGTCGGCGTGATCTCGGCCTTCAACTTCCCGGTCGCGGTGTGGGCGTGGAACTCGTTCATCGCCGCCATCTGCGGCGACATCACCATCTGGAAGCCCTCGCCGAAGACCCCACTCTCGGCGATCGCGTCGATGAAGATCTGCAACGACGCGCTGAAGGCCGGTGGCTTCCCGGACATCTTCTTCCTGTTCAACGACGCCGGCAGCGACCTCGCCCAGCAGTTCGTCGACGACAGGCGCATCCCGCTGATCAGCTTCACCGGCTCGACCAAGGTCGGGCGCATGGTCGGCGAGCGTGTCGCCCGCCGCATGGGCCGCTCGCTGCTGGAACTGGGCGGCAACAACGCGATCATCGTCGACCCGACCGCCGACCTGAAGCTGGCGATTCCGGCGATCGTGTTCGGCGCGGTCGGCACCGCCGGCCAGCGCTGCACCACCACCCGCCGCCTGATCGTGCACGAAAGCATCTACGCCGACGTGCTGGCCAAGCTGATCACCGCCTACAGGCAGGTGGAAACCAAGATCGGCGATCCCACCGACCCGAAGAACCTGATGGGCCCGCTGAACAGCCGCGACGCCGTCGACGCCTTCCTCGACGCCATCGCCAAGGCCAGGGCCAGCGGCGGCACCATCGAAACCGGCGGCACCGCGATCGACGGTCCCGGCAACTTCGTGCGCCCGGCCATCGTCACCGGCCTGACCAACGATGCCGAGATCGTGCAGCACGAAACCTTCGCGCCGATCCTGTACGTCATGAAGTACGCCACCATCGATGAAGCCATCGACATGCAGAACGCGGTGCCGCAGGGCCTGTCGTCGTCGATCTTCACCACCAACCTCAAGACCGCCGAAGCGTTCCTGAGCGCGGCCGGCAGCGACTGCGGCATCGCCAACGTCAACATCGGCACCAGCGGCGCCGAGATCGGCGGTGCGTTCGGCGGCGAGAAGGAAACCGGCGGCGGCCGCGAGTCCGGTTCGGACGCGTGGAAGGCCTACATGCGCCGCCAGACCAACACCATCAACTACTCCGACGCGCTGCCGCTGGCGCAGGGCATCAAGTTCGATCTCTGACGTTCCGACACTCCAGGCCGGGCAGGCACGCCTGCCCGGCGCCCGCAGTACGCCCCACACGCACGCAGGAGACGACGCCATGAACGACACCAACAGGACCAGCACCCTCGCCGTCATCAGTCTGGTGGCCGGCATCCTCGGTTGGACCCTGCTGCCGTTCCTCGGCAGCCTCGGCGCGATCATCACCGGGCACATGGCGCGCAGCGAGATCCGCCGCGCCGCCGGCACGGTCGACGGCAACGGCCTCGCCATCGCCGGTCTGGTGCTGGGCTGGGGCTCGGTCGTCGTGACCGTGATCGGCATCCTGCTCGCGGTACTGTTCTTCGGCGGCATCGCCGCGCTGCTCGCCTGGCTCGGCCTCTCCGGCCAGCTCGGCTGAGGCCCACGCGCGCATGTACGGACTCGCCCGCCCCTTCCTGTTCCACGTCGATGCCGAGCGCGCCCACGGGCTCGGATTGTCGATGCTGGAAGCGGCCTATCGCACCGGGCTGAGTCCACTGCTGACGCGGGGCATGCCGTCGTTCCCGGTCAAGGTGATGAACCTGAGCTTCCCGAACCCGGTCGGCCTGGCCGCCGGGCTGGACAAGAACGGCGCGCACATCGATGCGCTGTTCGCGCTCGGCTTCGGCTTCGTCGAAATCGGCACGGTCACGCCGAAACCGCAGCCGGGCAACCCGAAACCGCGGATGTTCCGGCTGCCGGAGAACCGGGCCGTCATCAACCGCCTCGGCTTCAACAACGAAGGCGTGGACGCGCTGGTGCGCAACGTCGAGAAGGCGCGGCGCAGGGGCGACGGCAAGCTCGGGATCAACATCGGCAAGAACAAGGACACGCCGAACGAGGAAGCCTCGGTCGACTACATCCGCTGTCTGGAAAAGGTCTATCCGCTGGCCGACTACGTCACCATCAACATCTCCTCGCCGAACACCGCGGGCCTGCGCGAGCTGCAGGAAGAGCAGCAGCTCCGGCGGCTGCTCGGCCATCTGCGCGAGGCCCAGGAGCGGCTGTGGACGCGTCACGGCCGGCGCGTGCCGATGCTGGTGAAGGTGGCCCCGGATCTCGCCGACGAGGACATCGACGTCACCGCGCGCGTGCTCGGCGAGATGCAGGTCGACGGCGTGATCGCCACCAACACCACGGTGTCGCGGATCGCGGTGCACCAGCATCCGCTGGCGAAGGAAGCCGGCGGCCTGTCCGGCGAACCGCTGATGGCGAAATCGACCGCGGTGCTGCGCATGCTGCGCACGCGGCTGCCGGAGCAGATCCCGCTGATCGGCGTCGGCGGCATCCTCACCGGCGCAGACGCGGTGAAGAAGATGGCGGCGGGCGCGAGCCTGGTGCAGTGCTACACCGGCCTGATCTATCGCGGCCCCGGGCTGATCCACGAATGCGTGGACGCCATCCGCCGCCGCAAGGAAGCGCCCAGCCGCGGACATCTGCCGCCGTCGACATGAGCATCCGCCGCACCGAACACGCCCCGCTGCGCAACACCTTCGGCATCGACGCCCGCGCCGGACTGCTGATCGAAACCGACGACGTCGCCGACCTGCCCGCACTGTTCGCCGACGCCGGCGACGGCGATGCGACGCTGGTCGTCGGCGGCGGCAGCAATCTGCTGATCGTCGAAGGCCCGCCGCGGGTGCTCGCCCTGACCGCCCGCGACATGCGCGTGCTGGATGGCGTCGACGCGCACGGCACCGCGCACGACATCGCGATCGTCCGCGCCGATGCCGGCGTGGAATGGCACGCCTTCGTGCTGTGGACGCTGGCGCAGGGCTTCGCCGGCCTCGAGAATCTCGCGCTGATCCCCGGCACGGTCGGCGCCGCGCCGATCCAGAACATCGGCGCCTACGGCGTCGAAGTCGGCGAACGCATCCATGCGGTCGAAGCCTTCGAACGCGCCACCGGCGTCTTCCACCGTTTCGATGCCGCGGCCTGCGCCTTCGCCTATCGCGACAGCGTGTTCAAGCACGATCTCGACCGTTACCTGATCACCGCAGTGGAATTCGCGCTGCCGCGCGCGGACCGGTTGCCGCCGGAAGCGCTGACGCTGGACTACGCCGGCATCCGCGAGATGCTGGCGACGATGGGCGTCGCGACGCCCGGCGCGCGCGAGGTTGCGGAGGCGGTGATCCATCTGCGCCGCAGCAAGCTGCCCGATCCCGCGGTGGTCGGCAATGCCGGCAGTTTCTTCAAGAATCCGATCGTGCCGGCGGCGCAGGCCGACGCGCTGCTCGCCGCGCATCCGCGGCTGCCGGTGTTCCGCGGCGCGAACAACGACACCCGCAAGCTGTCCGCGGCGTGGCTGATCGACGCCTGCGGCTGGAAGGGCCATCGCATCGCGACCGGCTCCGGCGATGCCGGCGTCTCCGACCGGCATGCGCTGGTGCTGGTCAATCACGGCCGCGCCACCGGTGCGGAACTGCTGGCGCTGGCGCGCGACATCGCGGCGCGCGTGCGCGGCCGCTTCGGGGTGCCGATCGAACCGGAACCACGGATCGTCGGCGCGACGTGGTGACCGCGGCGCCCGCGATGGACACACGCATCGCCATCGTCCGGCGTCCCGCGCGCAGCCTCGCGCAGTCCTGCGAACTGACCTATCTCGATCGCGCGCCGATCGCGTTCGACAGACTCGAACGCCAGCATGCCGCGTACCGCGATGCGCTCGCCGCGGCCGGCGCGCGGGTGATCGCGCTGGACGCCCTAGAAGCATTGCCGGACAGCGTCTTCGTCGAGGATGCCGCCGTCGTCCTCGACGAAGTGGCGATCCTCACCCGCCCGGGCGCGGAGTCGCGTCGGATGGAGCCTGCGTTCCTCGATGCACCGCTCGCCGCGAAGCGCCGGTCGATCGAACGCATCGACGATCCCGCGACGCTGGACGGCGGCGATGTGCTGCGCGTCGGCGGCACGCTGTTCGTGGGTTTGAGCCGTCGGACGACGCGATCCGGACTGGAACGGTTGGCCGCCATCGTCCATCGCCATGGCTATCGCGTGGTACCGGTTCGGGTCCACGGCAGCCTGCATCTCAAGACCGCCTGCACCGCGCTGGATGCGGAAACCCTGCTGCTCAACCCCGCGTGGGTCGACGTCGACCCGTTCGAGGGTTTCTCGAAGATCGAAGTCGCCGACGACGAGCCCTTCGCCGCCAACGTGCTGCCGGTCGGCGACGCGCGCCTCGTCAACGCGGCCTTTCCGCGCACGCGCGAGCGCGTCGAAGCGTTCTGCGCCCGCGCAGGGCTGCGCGCGATCGCCGTCGACATCTCCGAATTCGGCAAGGCCGAAGCCGGTCTCACCTGCATGAGTCTGGTCTTCGACCCTTCATGCGACGGCGCGAGATGACCGCACCCCGCGGCCAGCACCTGCGCGCGGCGCTGCTGATGCTCGGCAGCACGATGCTGTTCGGGCTGATGACCGTCGCGATCCGGCTGGCGTCCGAAACGCTGCACACCTTCGAGATCGCGTTCTTCCGCAATTTCTTCGGTCTGGTCGCGGCGTTGCCGCTGCTGCTGCGGCACGGCCCGGACCTGCTGAAGACCACGCAGTGGCCGCGCTATGTGTTCCGCTGCGCGATCGGCGTGGTGTCGATGCTGTGCGGGTTCTGGGCGATCGGCCATCTGCCGCTGGCGCAGGCGGTGGCGCTGTCCTATTCCACGCCGATCTTCGTCACCATCGCCGCGGTCGTGTTCCTGCACGAACAGGTGCGCGGGCGGCGCTGGGCCGCGGTGGCGCTGGGCTTCGTCGGGGTGATGATCATCGTGCGTCCCGGCACCGCGGGGTTCAGCGCGGGCACGCTGGTCGCGCTGGCCGCGGCGGTGCTGAGCGGCATCGTGTCGATCCAGATCAAGCAGTTGTCGAAGGTCGAACCGGCCGACCGCATCGTGCTGTTGACCACCCTGCTGTGGGTGCCGATGTCGCTGCTGCCGGCCTTGACGGTGTGGGAGTGGCCGCGCGGCATCGCGTGGGTGTGGGTGATCGCCGCGGGTTTCCTCGGCACCGGCGGGCACATGCTGTGGACGCGCGCGCTGAAACTGGGCGACGTCTCCGCGCTGACGCCGATCAGCTTCATGCAGCTGCCGATCGTCGCCGTGGCCGGCTGGCTGCTGTTCCAGGAACGGCTGGACCGCTGGACCGCGATCGGCGCCGGCGTGATCTTCGCCGCGAACGCCTACATCGCGCATCGCGAAGCGCGGCTCG
Source organism: Lysobacter hankyongensis (assembly GCF_039543145.1). Taxonomy (NCBI): domain Bacteria; kingdom Pseudomonadati; phylum Pseudomonadota; class Gammaproteobacteria; order Lysobacterales; family Lysobacteraceae; genus Lysobacter; species Lysobacter hankyongensis. Next base: position 435,473 of record NZ_BAABJE010000014.1, read on the forward strand.
CGCGACGCGCGGCGACCCACGCGCCGGTGGAAGCCGCCAAACCCGGCGAATGATGTGCGACGGGGATCGCGTTCGCGACGCGTGGGCATGCGCGCACGCGGTGGCCGGCGCGCAGTTCGCGTCATGTCGGCGAACGGACGCCACGCGATGCATGCATGCTGCGTCGCAGCAAGAACCGCGGCATCTGCACATGCCATCGACGGCGATTGACCGCATCCCGTGCCCGGTGTACATCGGGGCGTCGATCCGGGCCCGCCCGGATCGCACCGGGCGATGCAGGGGGCATCGCCGCATCCAGAGACGGGTTCCCGGAACCGTCCCAACACGAACAAGGAGAGTGAAATTCATGGCCGTATCGATTCGATCCGCCACCCATCGCAAGCCCCGCATCCGCATCTCGCTGCTCGCCGCCGCACTCGTCACCGGCCTGGTGGCCGTGCCCGCGCAGGCCGAAGAAGGCGACTACTCGTTCTGGCAGACGCTCGCCAACCTGGTGACGCCGCCGAAAGCCGACAACAAGGTCACCGCCGCGCAGCGCACCGGCAACTATCCGCTGCTGTCCAACCCCTCCGGTTATGCCGACGGCTTCAGTCCCGGCGCGTACAGCAGCTGGCAGACGATCACGCTGTCGCCGGAAACCGGCGCGGTCTGCGGCAACGGTTCGCCGTACAAGTTCTTCGTCAACCGGGTGCCGCACACCCGCAACACCATCATCTACATGGAAGGCGGCGGCGCGTGCTGGGATTACGCCAGCTGCACCGGTCAGACCGGTGTGCGCGGTGCGCGCAACCCGAACGGCATCCCCGACGACTACATGAGCCTGCTGAACCCGGGCGCCAGCCTCGTCAGTCCGTTCATCACCCGCGTCAGCCCCTTCGATGCGGTGAAGACCCAGCAGTGGAACATCATCTACGTGCCCTACTGCACCGGCGACATCTACAGCGGCGACAAGGTCGCGGTCTACAACGATCCCGCCGGCGTGAAGCCGCCGCTGGTCTGGCACCACAACGGCATCCGCAACACCCGCGCGGTGGTGAGCTGGCTCAAGGACAACCTGCCGCGTCCGACCCAGATGCTGTCCACCGGCTGCAGCGCCGGCGGCGCCGGCAGCCTGACCAACTACGGCCCGCTGCGTCGCGACCTGGCCCCGACCCGCGGCTATCTGATCAACGATTCGGGCCCGGTGTTCGACGCGCCTGTGGGCGGCGATCCGCAGAGCTGGGCCTCGGTACCGCTGCAGACGCACATCCGCCAGGCCTGGGGCCTCAGCAAGCCGAACGGCCCGCTGCCCTACCTCGCCAGCCAGCTGCCGCAGCTCGACCTGAACCAGCTCGGCACGCTGTACAACGCGCTGTCGGCCAAGTATCCGGGCGACCGTCTCGGCCACACCCACTTCTGGCAGGATCTGAACTACTCGTCGTATTCGTACGAGCGCTTCTTCCCCGAGATCGAGAACGCGCCGAACCAGGCGACGAAGGAAGCGATGATCCACGCCAAGTGGGGCAGCGACACCGCCAGGCTGTCGGCGAAGCTCAACACGCTCGGCAATTTCGGCGGCTATTTCCCGCAGTACCGCGCGCTGAACGAAAGCCACTGCACCACCGTGGTCGACTTCAAGAACGGCGACATCCAGACCATGAGCCTGGAACTGCGGAACTTCATCGACAGCGTGCTGGTCGGTTCCGGCAACGTGCTGGACGCCTCCGAGGCCAGCGACACGGCGGACCGCGCGAAGCCCTTCAACCTGCTGTACTGGACCATCGACCAGCTGCTCTGACCGGCGATGGCTCCGCACGTCGTCCCGGCGGGCCCCGCGCCCGCCGGGATGGCATGATGCCCATCGAGATGCCGTCCGTCGCAAGGAACCCGTTCTCCGATCATGAAAATCCGTCTCGTCCATGTCGGCCTGGTGGTCGCCGTCGTGCTGCTGTTCGCGCTCTGGGGGACCGCGCATCTGCGCCAGGCCTCGGTGGCGCAGGCCATCACTCGCCCCGATCCGGCGGTGGCGCCGCAGGCACAGCCGGATCCCGCCATGGCCTCGACCCCGGAAGCGCGCGCCTACCAGAGCCGCCTCGCCTTCGAACGCCATGCCCGCAGCTTCCTGCGCGACGCCCCCGGGATGGACGACCGCACCCGGATCCAGCGCGCGCAGGCGCTCAGCCGCGAAATCGATCGCCGCGAACAGGCCCGAGAACTGTCCGCGGACGAAGCGGTGATGCTGCGCATCGGCCTCATCCATGCCGCGGTGAAGGACGATCGCGAACGCGTCCGCCAGGCCCAGGAAGTCGTCGACCGTTATCGCAAGCAGACCGCCGAGCGCCAGGCCGCGTTCCTCGCCCAGCAGCGGCGCGACGCGCAGTTCCAGGAATACAAGGCCACCGAAGCGCGGATCGTCTCGGAAGTGCTGGCGATGCCCAGCTATCCGAACGGCATGAGCCGCGACGATTACCTGCGCCAGCGGCTGCAGGAAGCGCGCGAAGCGATCTACGCCACCACTCCGCAGGCGCCGTCGCCCGGAGGTTGATGCCCCACCTTCGGCACATGCCATCGCCGCTGGGTGGGCTAGGCTGCATGTTTGCCCGTCAGCCTTGGATGTCCGAATGAACAAGACCCTCCTCACCCTGGGCCTCGCGCTCGCCATCGCCGCGCCCGCGACCTTCGCCGGCGACGCCGCCAAGGCGCAGCTCGGCGGCTTCGGCATCGCCTTGGAGAACCGCGACCTGTCGGTGAAGCCCGGCGACGATTTCAACCGTTACGCCAACGGCACCTGGTTCGACAACTACCAGCTCAAGGACTACGAAACCCGCTACGGCTCGTTCAACAGCCTCGGCGACCAGGCCGAACTGCAGACCCGGGCGATCGTCGAAGAACTGCAGGCGCGCCAGGGCGTGGCCGCGGGCAGCGACGAACAGAAGATCCGCGATTTCTACGCCAGCTACATGAACACCGCCGCGCGCGACGCCGCCGGCATCGCGCCGCTGAAGCCGGTGCTGGACCGCATCGCCGCGGTCGATTCCTTCGCCACGCTCACCGCCGCCTTCGGCCGCGCCGGCATCGACGGCACCAGCGCCCCGGTCGGCGGCGGCGTGACCCTGGACCGCAAGAACCCGGACCGCTACATCATCGGTCTCGGCGTCGGCGGCCTGGGCCTGCCGGACAAGGATTTCTATCTCAACCCGGACGCGCGCTTCGTGCAGATCCGCGCGGCCTATCTCGAACACATCGCGAAGATGCTCGGCTTCGCCGGGGTTCCGGCGGCCGATGCGAAGGCCAAGGCCGACGCGATCCTGGCGCTGGAAACCGAGATCGCGAAACAGCACTGGGATCGCGCCCAACTGCGCGATCGCGACAAGACCTACAACCTGCGGACCTTCGCGCAACTGCAGCAGGAATTCCCGGGCTACGACTGGGCGGCGCATTTCGCGGCTCAGGGCATCGCCGCGCCCGGCGACGTCAACATCGCCACGCCCAGCGCGGTCGGCCCGATCCTGGAGATCGCGAAGAAGACGCCGCTGAACGTCTGGCGCGACTACCTGACCTTCCACGCCGTGCGCAACCACGCACCGCTGCTGAGCACCGAGATCGACCAGAGCGCGTTCGCGTTCACCGGCGTCGTGTTGCAGGGCCAGAAGGCGCAGAAGGATCTGTGGAAGCGCGGCGTCGCACTGGTCGGCGGCATGGGCGGGCTCGGCGATGCGGTCGGCAGGATCTACGTCGCCCGTCACTTCAAGCCCGAAGCGAAGGCGTCGATGGACGTGCTGGTCGAAAACCTGCGCGCCGCGCTGCGCCAGAACATCCGCGATCTCGACTGGATGGGCGACGCCACCAAGGCCGAAGCCTATCGCAAGCTGGAAACCTTCAACCCGAAGATCGGCTACCCGAAGAAATGGCGCGATTACGGCACGGTCCGCATCGTTCCGGACGATCTGATCGCCAACGTGCTGTCGCTGCGCAAATACTTCAGCGACGACCAGATCGCCCGCCTCGGCCGCAAGCCCGATCGCGACGAATGGTTCATGACCCCGCAGACGGTGAACGCGTACTACAACGCCTCGTTCAACGAGATCGTGTTCCCGGCCGCGATCCTGCAGCCGCCGTTCTTCGACGTGAACGCCGATCCGGCGGTGAACTACGGCGCCATCGGCGGCGTGATCGGTCATGAAATGGGCCACGGCTTCGACGATCAGGGCTCGAAATCGGACTACGCCGGCGTGCAGCGCAACTGGTGGACCGACGAGGATCGCGCCCGCTTCGACGCACGCACGAAGTCGCTGGGCGCGCAGTACGCCGGCTACTGCCCGCTCGAAGGCCTGTGCGTCAACGGCCAGCTGACCATGGGCGAAAACATCGGCGATCTCGGCGGCCTGTCGATGGCGTACACCGCGTATCAGCTGAGCCTCAAGGGCAAGCCCGCGCCGGTGATCGACGGCCTCAGCGGCGATCAGCGTTTCTTCCTCGCCTGGGCACAGGTGTGGAAAGCCAAGTACCGGGAAGAGGCGACCGTCAACCAGCTCAAGACCGATCCGCACTCTCCGCCGCAGTACCGCATCAACGGCCCGCTGCGCAATCTCGACGAGTGGTACCGGGCCTTCGACGTGAAGCCGGGCGACAAGCTGTATCTGCCGCCGGAACAGCGCGTCCGCATCTGGTGATGCACGACCGCGCGCGCCGGCGCGCGGATGCCACCACACGGCCGCCGCGAGGCGGCCGTGTGCGTTCGTGCGGCCTCAGCCCGACAACGGCAGGCTGTTGGCGAACATCGCGGCTTCCTGCGCCTTCACCGGATCGCGCAATTGCTGGTGCGCCATCGACTTGTTGGTCCACAGCGCCCGGTAGGTGTCCCACAGCGCCTCGATGTGCCGGGTATGGTGGAAGGTCAGCAGCGCGCTGTCGTAGTAGACGATCGCCCCGCGGGCGTTGCCGGCCAGCAGGCATTCGTTGCCGCGGGCGAGGCGTTCGCGGAGGAAATCGAGGGCGTCGGCATGTTCGCCGGCCGTGACGTTCTGGGGCATCGAAGACTCTGCGGGATGGTTGGCGACGCACCGGGGCGTCGCAGGTATCGCAGACAACGCCGACGGCCGCACGGAACGGCCATCGATGCGCCGCAGGCCGTCAACCGCTGCGCCAGGGACGCGCGCCGTTGCGGAACACCAGCAGATAGACCGAGGCGGTCCAGGCCGAGGCGGCCGCCCATCCGGCGAGGATGTCGGAGGGGTAATGCACGCCCAGATACACCCGCGAGAACGCCACCATCGCGGCGAACGCGACCATTCCGATCGCCACCGGCCAGCGCCAGCGCGTGCGCCACGCGAGCAACAGCAGCACCCACGCCAGGGTCGCCGAGCCCATCGCATGCCCGCTCGGGAAGCTGTAGGTCGCCTCCGGGGCGATCGATTCCCAGAGGCTCGGGCGGTCGCGGGCGAAGAACTGCTTGGTGGACAGGTTCAACAGGGCCGAACCCACGATGGCGACGCCCGCGAAGATGCCTTCGCGCATGCGCCGGCGCCAGGCCAGCACCGCGATCAGGGCGATATCGAACGGCACCACGCCCCACTGATAACCGACCGCCGAAAAGAACAGGAATATCCGGTCGAGGCCTTCGCCGGCGAGGTCGCGGGCGAAATGCAGGATCGGCGCGTCGAACGCGAGCGGCTCGCCCTCGTGGACTTCATCGGCGAGTTCCGCGAAGCCCCACAGCGGCAGCAGCAGGCCGAGGAAGATCAGCGCAAGCCGCAGCAGGCGCTGGCGCAGGAAATCCGCGCCGAAACGCAGATCCTGGCGCAGCGTGGCGAACACCTCAGTCGGCGTGCGCATCCGATCCGAACTTGCGCGCGACGTAACCGTCGATGATGCCGAGGAATTCCCGGGCGATGCCGTCGCCGCGCAGGGTCATCGCCTTCTCGCCATCGATGAACACCGGCGCCGCCGGCGCTTCGCCGGTGCCCGGCAGGGAAATGCCGATGTTGGCGTGGCGCGATTCGCCCGGGCCGTTCACCACGCACCCCATCACCGCGAGGGTCAGGTTCTCCGCGCCGGGATGGGTGATCTTCCACTCCGGCATCTTCGCGCGCACATGTTCCTGCACCACTTTCGCCAGTTCCTGGAAGAACTCCGAGGTGGTCCGTCCGCACCCCGGGCAGGCGGTGACCATCGGCGTGAACGCACGCAGGCCCATGGTCTGCAGCAGCTCCTGGGCGACGACCACTTCCTGCGTGCGCGAGGCGCCGGGTTCGGGCGTGAGCGAGATGCGGATGGTGTCGCCGATGCCTTCCTGCATCAGCACCGCGAGCGCTGCGGCCGAGGCGACGATGCCCTTGCTGCCGATGCCGGCCTCGGTCAGGCCCAGGTGCAGCGCGAAATCGGAGCGCGCGGCCATGTCGCGATAGACCGCGACCAGTTCCTGCACGCCGCTGACCTTGGCGCTGAGGATGATGCGCTCGCGCGCCAGTCCGATCTCGACCGCGCGTTCGGCGGAATCCAGCGCGGAGCGGATCAGCGCTTCGCGCAGCACGCGGCCGGCATCCCATGGGGCGGCGCGCTGTGCGTTCTCGTCCATCAACTGTGCGGCCAGCGACTGGTCCAGCGAGCCCCAGTTGGCGCCGATGCGCACCGGCTTGCCGTAGCGGATCGCGAATTCGATGAGCTGGGCAAACTGGGTGTCGCGCTTCTTGCCGAAGCCGACGTTGCCGGGATTGATGCGGTATTTCGCCAGCGCCTCGGCGCAGGCCGGTTCGTGGGCGAGCAGCTGGTGTCCGTTGTAGTGGAAGTCGCCGATGATCGGCACCTCGATCCCCATCATCGCCAGCTTCTCGACGATGCGCGGCACCGCCGCGGCGGATTCGGGATTGTTCACCGTCACACGCACCAGCTCCGAACCGGCGCGCCAGAGTTCGGCGACCTGTCGGGTGGTCGCGGCCACGTCGGCGGTATCGGTGTTCGTCATCGACTGCACCACCACTGGTGCATCGCCGCCGACGGCGACCTGGCCGACGCGGACCTGGCGGGTGGAACGGCGGGCGGCGGGACCGAACGCGGGCGCCGCGTCGTCGCGGCAAGGCAGGGGCTGTGCGGACATGGGCGCATTGTAACGGCGACGCATGTCGGTAGAGCGGGCTTCAGCCCGCTGCTTCACCGGGAGGATAAGCAGCGGGCTGAAGCCCGCTCTACCGCGCCGCATGATCGGGGCTGCGGCGCGATTCCCGTATCCTGTGCGCATGTTCGACCCGCCCGACACCGACGACCGCAAGGCGCTGACCCCCAGCCAGCTGAACGCCCTCGCCCGCAATCTGCTGGAGGACGCCTTCCCGCTGATCTGGGTGGAAGGCGAACTGGGCAATCTCTCGCGCCCGGCCTCCGGCCACCTGTATTTCACCCTGAAGGACGAACGCGCCCAGGTCCGCTGCGCGCTGTTCAAGCCCAAGAGCCAATGGCTGAAGTTCGCGCCGCGCGAGGGCCTGCGGGTGCTGGCGCGCGGCCGCCTGACCCTCTACGAGGCCCGCGGCGACTATCAGCTGATTCTCGACACCATGGAGGAAGCCGGCGAAGGTGCGCTGCGTCGCGCGTTCGAGCAGCTGAAGGCGAAGCTGCAGGCGGAAGGCCTGTTCGACCAGGCCCGCAAGCGTCCCCTGCCGGACCACGTCCGCCGGCTCGGCGTGCTCACCTCGCCCAGCGGCGCCGCCGTGCGCGATGTGCTGAGCGTGCTGCGCCGACGGTTTCCGCTGGTCGAGGTCGACATCCTGCCGGTCCCGGTGCAGGGCGACACCGCCGCGGCGCAGATCGTGCGCATGCTGCAGGCCGCCGGCCGCAGCGGCCGCTACGACGCCCTGCTGGTCACCCGCGGCGGCGGTTCGCTGGAAGATCTGTGGGCGTTCAACGACGAACAGCTGGCCCGCGCGATCGCCGCATCGCCGGTGCCGGTGGTCTCGGCGGTCGGCCACGAGGTCGACGTCACCCTCGCCGATTTCGCCGCCGACCTGCGCGCGCCGACGCCCTCGGTGGCCGCCGAACTGCTGGTGCCGGATCGCGCGGATCTCGTCGCGCATCTGCGCGCGCAGGCGCGGCGCCTGCACGCCGTGCACGAACGCCTGATGCGCCACGCCGCGCAGCGCACCGACCGCGCCGCCCTGCGCCTGCAGGCGCTGCGTCCGCAGGCACGGCTCGACGCCCTCGGCCGGCGTCAGACGGATGCGCTGCGGCGCCTGCATGCGGCGTGGACGCAGGCGGATCAGCGTCGCCGCGCGCAGTTGCGGCATGCCGCCGCGGTGCTGCACGCATCGCGCCCGCAGCGGCGACTGTCGCTGCTGCGCGACCGCCTGCAGTCGCTGGCGCCGCGTCCGCAATCGGCGACGGTGCGCGCATTGCAACGGCGCGCGCTGCAATTGCACGGTCTCGCGCGCTCGCTGGAAGCGGTCAGCCCACTGGCCACCGTCGCCCGCGGCTACGCCATCCTGCAGCGCGAAGACGGCCGCATCGTGCGCAGCGTCGACGATGCACGCGCCGGCGACGCGCTGGCCGCGCGATTGCGCGACGGCGTGCTGCGAGTGCGGGTCGAAAACAACGATTGATCGAAGCAGGGCCGAGCTTCGATCGGCGCCCACTCAGGCCTTCCGCACGTACTCCACTTCCACCGCCCGCGTCTCGTCGCCATCGGGCGAGATGTTGGTCATGACGATGGTCAGGCGGTCGTCGTCGGGCTGTTCGATTTCGGTCCGCCAGCCCCAGCGCGGGCCGGGCGGGGTCTGGCCGTCGCCGTAACTGCCCAGCACCGCGAAATGCGCGGGATCCGCGGCGCCCGCGGTCTGCGAGGCCATGATCGAACTGCCGGTGTGGAAACTGTCGACCCAGGCGCATTCCCAGCGCCGCTCGTCGATGTGATACCCGTACAGCGCCACCCCGGCGTAGCTGCGGCCATCGAACTCCCACTGGTACTCGTGCAGCAGGAATCGACCGCCCAGGACCGGTCGCAAGGTGCCGCGCTGGGTCGATTCGGCCGCGAGCATGTCCCGCTCGAACCAGAGTCGGTAGATGCCCTCCCATTCGCCGGCCATGCGCGCCAGCCGGCGATGCGGACCGTCGATCACCTTGTCCGCGGCGGGATGCGCACACCCCGTCTCCGCCGCACCGTTCGCCACGAAATCCGTCGCCATCGCGCCGCCCCCCGACCCGTTGAGGACCAGCCTACTCCCGTCCTCGCGCCTCGTGTAGCGCCGGAAACGGCCGGGAACGCCTGTCGGCACCGACGGCACGGCGGTTCCGCGACGCTCCGCACGAGCCGGAACGCTAAAAAAATGTTATCACTGCCGCCCGCATCGCCCTGCCCATGCGGCAGGGCCGGCGTCAGGGGGCGCCGAGCAGGAGTTTTTTCACCAGCAACCAATGGATCAGGAGGTCCCATGTCGCAACCCATCGCCCGCAGCCGTCGCGCTGCACCGTCCATCACCGCCCTCGCCCTGGCGCTCGCCGTGGCCCTGCCGGCTTTCGCCCAGGATGCACCGGCCGCCGAAGGCAACGCCGGCGAACTCGACGAAATCCAGGTGCTCGGCAGTCGCGCCAAGAACCGCACCGCCGCCGAAACCGCCGCGCCGGTCGACATCATCCGCGCCGAGCAGCTCGAACGCACCGGCGCCCGCGAACTCGGCCAGTTGCTGCAGATGCTCGAACCGAGCTTCAACTTCTCCCGCACCACCATCTCCGACGGCACCGACATTCTCCGCCCGGCCACCCTGCGCGCCCTCGGCCCCGATCAGGTGCTGGTGCTGGTCAACGGCAAGCGCCGTCATCAACAGGCGCTGGTGAACGTGCAGCAGACCATCGCCCGCGGCTCCGCCGGCACCGACATCAACGCCATTCCGGTCACCGCCATCGACCGCATCGAAGTGCTGCGCGACGGCGCCGCGGCCCAGTACGGTTCCGACGCCATCGCCGGCGTGATCAACATCGTGCTGAAGAAGCAGACCAAGGAAACGCAGGTCTATTTCGAGGCCGGCGAAACCCGCAAGGGCGACGGCGAAGTGCTGCACGGCGGCCTGAACACCGGCTTCGAACTCGGCAGCACCGGCTTCATCAACCTCACCGCCGAATACCGCGACCGCGGCGAAACCAATCGCGCCGGCCTCGACACCCTGCGCGTGTCGTCGCCGCGCGTCACCCAGCGCATCGGCGACGCCGACGCCAAGGACGCCTATCTCTGGCTCAACGGCGGCCTCGAACTCGGCGGCGGCGAACTGTACTGGTTCGGCGGTCTCTCCCGCCGCGAAGGCGACTCCTCCGGCTTCTACCGCAGCGCCGGCGACGGCCGCACCGTGCCCGCGCTGTATCCGAACGGCTTCCTGCCGAACATCATCACCACCGTCGACGACGGCTCGCTGGCGGTCGGCTATCGCGCGCAGCTCGGCGACAACTGGGACTGGGATCTGTCGGTGAACCACGGCCGCAGCAAGTTCGGCTTCCACGAGCGCAATTCGGTCAACGTGAGCTGGTGGTACGAGCCGAATCCGGTCACCGGCGGCATCTACGCCCAGTCGCCGACCTCCGCCGACACCGGCACGCTGAAATTCGACCAGACCACGCTCAATCTCGATTTCCGCGGCACCCTCGACATCGGCAGCAGCGAACCGCTCAGCCTCGCGGTCGGCGGCGAATACCGCAGCGAGAACTACGCCATCGAAGCCGGCGACCCGGTGTCCTACACCTACGGCCGCACCAACAATCCGGCCATCATCATCCTCAACCAGAACGGCGGCTTCGCCGCCCCGGGCATCCAGGGCTTCCCCGGCTTCTCGCCGAACGAGGCCGTGGACGACGGCCGCCACAATTACGCGGTCTACGCCGACGCCGAAACCCGCTTCGGCGGCAAGTTCCTGGTCGGCGGCGCGGTGCGTTTCGAGGACTACTCCGACTTCGGCAACACCACCACCGGCAAGCTCTCGCTGCGCTACGATTTCACCGACACCTTCGCCCTGCGCGGCACCGTCTCCACCGGCTTCCGCGCGCCCGGCGTGCAGCAGTTGTTCTACAGCCAGCGCTCGACCAACATCGATCCGGCGACCGGCCTGCTGGCCGACACGCTGACCGCACGTCAGGACAGCGCCGTCACCCGTGCCTTCGGCATTGATCCGCTGAAGGAAGAAGAATCGAAGAGCGTGACCCTCGGCTTCAGCTGGCGCCCGAGCGACCAATTCAGCCTGACCGTCGACGTGTTCCGCATCGACATCGACGACCGCATCATCTTCTCCAGCAACATCGCCCCGGAGACCATCGGCACCAACGGCCTGCCCTGCACGCCGACGAACACCAACTGCCCGATCCGCGCGATCCTGGCGCCGTTCGGCGTCGCCCAGGCTCAGTTCTTCACCAACGCCATCGACACCGAGACCACCGGCGTCGACATCGTCGGCGAATTCAGCACCGAGGCCGTCGGCGGTACGCTCGACATCACCGCGCTGCTGCACTGGAACGACACGCAGGTCACCGCGCGCCGTTCGCAGTCGCCGATCCTCTCGCCCACGCAGTTGTTCGACGACAGCCAGGTCACGCTGATCGAGGAAGGTCAACCGGGCGCGCACCACGTCCTGCAGGGCGTGTGGACCCGCGGCAACTGGGACTGGACCCTGCGTGCGAACTACTACGGTGCGGTCGCCGGCGAAGGCTTCACCCCGGGCTTCAAGCAGACCTGGGACGGTGCGACCCTGTTCGATGCCGCCCTCGGCTGGAACGTCAACGACAAGCTGCGGATCAGCATCGGCGGCAACAACATCTTCGACACCTACCCCGACAAGTGGGATCCGGTGAACGCGTTCCCGTTCCCGCAGCTCGGCTTCACCTACGGCTGGGAAACCCTGCCTTTCGGCATCAACGGCGCGTATTTCTACGGCAAGGTGGATTTCCGGTTCTGACGGACCTGCTCTGATCGCGCCCGCAGCGCCACGCGTCACGGAACGGACGACGAAAGTCGTCCGTTCTTTTTTGATGCGAATGAACTGCGGATATTCCCGGTAGAGCGGCCTTCAGGCCGCTGTTTTTCGGAAATGCAGCAGCGGCCTGGTTTTCAACAGTCGAATGACTGGTCAGGCCGCTCTACCAAACCTCGCGGCCAGTCCGCGCCAGCGTCAACCCCATTCCCGCGCCTGAGGCGTTTTCCGGTCTGCCCACTCACGGAGACCCGCCATGCGCCGCACCGCCCGTCCGCTGTCCCGCCACCTCCCGACCCATGCCCTCGCCGCCGCGGTGCTCTGCGCGCTGGCGCTGGCGGGATGCCATCGCAGCGACGCCGTCGCCGAAGCCCCGGCCGATCGCGAGGTCGCACCGAAGCCGGCCCGGCAGACGGCGGATGCCGCCGCCCGCGATGAAGTCGACAAGGTGGTCGTCACCGGCTCGCGCGTGGCGCGTGCGGAAGAACGCAAGGCGGCCGGCGCGGTCGCGAACTACCAGATGCCCGCGGCGGCGCCGCCTCCGCCTCCGCCCATGCCGGCGATGATGATCGCGCACGAACCCATGCCGATGCCCGACGCCGAAAACACCGAGAAGTACGCGGAGCGCGACGACAACCCGGTACGCCGCGCGAGCGAGGAACCCGTTTCCACCTTCTCGATCGACGTCGACACCGGCAGCTACAGCAACGTGCGCCGCATGCTGCGCGGCGGCACACGCCCGCCGGCGGATGCGGTGCGCGCCGAAGAGATGATCAATTATTTCGACTACGGCCATCCGGGGCCGTCGTCGCTGGCGACACCGTTCCGCGTCACCACCGAAATCGCACCGGCGCCGTGGAACGGCAAGCGTCAACTGCTGATGATCGGCATCAAGGGCTACGACGTGCCCAAGGCGCAGTTGCCGCCGGCGAACCTGGTGTTCCTGATCGACACCTCCGGTTCGATGCACAGCGAAGACAAACTGCCGCTGCTGAAACAATCGTTCGCGCAACTGGTCGAACAACTGCGGCCGCAGGACCGCGTGACGATAGTGGTCTACGCCGGATCCGCAGGCCTGGTGCTGGAACCCACGCCCGGCAGCGAGAAGGCGAAGATCCTCGCCGCGCTGGACGATCTGCAGGCCGGCGGCAGCACGAACGGCGGGGCCGGCATCCAGTTGGCCTACGCGATGGCGAAGCAGGCGTTCGTGAAGGATGGCGTGAACCGCGTGATCCTCGCCACCGACGGCGATTTCAACGTCGGCACCACCGACCAGAAAGCGCTGGAAACGTTGGTCGGCGATCAACGCAGGCATGGCATCGCGCTGACCACGCTCGGCTTCGGCCAGGGCAACTACAACGACGCGATGGCCGAACGTCTGGCCGACGTGGGCGACGGCAATCACGCCTACATCGACACTCTGCAGGAAGCGCGCAAGGTGCTGGTGCAGGAAATGCAGTCGACCCTGCTCACCATCGCGAAGGACGTGAAGATCCAGATCGAATTCAACCCGGCCCAGGTCGCGGAATACCGCCTGATCGGCTACGAGAACCGCATGCTGAAGCGCGAGGATTTCGCCAACGACCGGGTCGACGCCGGCGATATCGGCGCGGGCCATGAAGTCACGGCGCTGTACGAGATCACCCTGGTCGGTTCCGGCGCGGAGCGGCTGCCGGCGCTGCGCTATGCAGCTCCCGAGCTGAAGGGCGGACCGGTGTCGGGCGAACTGGCGCACCTGCGCCTGCGCTACAAGCGTCCGGGCGAAGAAACGAGCCGTCTGATCGAAACGCCGATCGCGAAACCGCACGAGCCGCGCCGCCACGCACCCAGCGCGTCGCTGCGTTTCGCCGCGACCGTCGCCGCGTATGCGGACGCGCTGCGCGGTGGCGGGAACATCGAAGGCTGGACCTGGGAAGACATCGCCCGCAGCGCGCGCGAAGCGATCGGCAACGACCCGTGGAAGCAGCGCGCCGAGTTCATCGGACTCGTGGACGATGCGCGCCGGATCACCGGCGGCGACACCCCGCAGATCGGCGTGATCGCCGACTGAGTCCGCGCGCGGCGGCGGCCCCAGGGCCGTCGCCGCCGGACCTGGCCACCGCCATGCGCACCGCCGCCGCCCGCATCGCCCCACGCCGTCACCGTCAGGGAAGAAGCGCGACCGTCTTCACGAACCGCGCCCCAACCCTTAACCTGACGCGCATGAACGATGTGTCGGAGGTCAGCGACGAAAGCCTCATGCTCGCCTATGCGGCGGGCGATGCGGCCGCGTTCGAGCGCCTGTACCTGCGCCATCGCAGCAAGCTCTATCGCTTCCTCGTCCGCCAGTTGCACGGCAACGGCGCGCTGGCCGACGAACTGTTCCAGGATGTCTGGCAGCGGGTGATTTCCGCGCGCCAGGGCTGGAAACCGGAGGCGGCGTTCTCCACATGGTTGTACCGGATCGCGCACAACCGCCTCGCCGACCACTGGCGGGCGCTGCAGCACCGGCCGCCGGCGCCCGCCGATGCCGACGAGCGCACCCAACGGATGCCCGACGACGACACCCCGGAACGGCAGTTGTCGACGTTCGAAGAGCGGCGCCGCCTGCATCTGGCGCTGGACGAGTTGCCGGCGGAGCAGCGGGAGGTGATCCTGCTGCGACTGGAACAGGACCTGAGTCTGGAGGAAATCGGCGAAATCACCGGCGTCGGCCGGGAAACCGTGAAATCGCGGCTGCGTTACGCGATGGACAAACTTCGCCAGAGGCTGACCGCATGAACCGCCGCATCGATCCCCTGTCGCAGGAAGAACGCGACCTCGCCGAGCGCATCGCGCGCCTGGGCGGGGTGCGGGAACCCGCGCCCGCGCTCGACGCGATGATCCTGGCCGCGGCGCGCGCAGCGGTCGAGGAAGATGCTAAACCTGCCGCCACCAGCGCAGCGCCGCCCGCCACCGCGTCCGATCCCAAAGTGACCCCGATCCGCCCGCGCCGCACCGTCCCGCGCTGGCCGTGGGGCATGGGCCTCGCCGCCTCGGTCGTGCTGGCCGCCGGTATCGGCTGGAAGCTGCAGGGCGATGGCGAGGGCAGCTCGGCCGAAAAGAGCGCATCCGCCGCCTCCGCCATCTACCACGATGAAGCGACCGAAGCGGTGATGATCGAACAGGCGCCCGCGGCCATGCCGCCGCCACCGCCGCCGCTGGACACCGAGGCGGACGCCGGAGCGCTCGCCCGGCGGGTGGCGCAGGCGCCTGCAGAAGCCGTAGCCAAACCGGCGCCCGGCGGCAGCACGGACGCATTCGTCGCAGACGCGCCGATGGCGGATGCGGCAGTCGCTTCGGCCGCGCCCGCCGCCCCGGTCGCACAGCAGGCCGCGGAACCGGAGATCAGCATCAACCGCGAATCCAAGGGCGTCGTCGACCTGTCCGGCACCGCCGTGCCGCGCAGTGAGATCGCCACCGATCGCGCGGTCGGCGCAGCCGAATACACGCGCACGCCGCTGGACCAGCGCCGCGAACAGGCGCGGCCGAACCGCGCGGCGGCCGCCGCTGAAATGCCGGCGCCACCGCCACCGCCCGCACCCGCCGCATCTCCCCGCGATCGTGCCCGCAGCGCCACCAACGAATTGCGCTCGACCACCGGCGAAATGGACAAGGCCTCCGAAGCCTACGACGACCGGCCGCCGGTCTCGGCGGATTCGCCCGAATTCCGCCAGGCTTGGCTGCAACGCATCCGCGCGCAGCTCGCCCGGGGCGAAAACGCGGCGGCCGCGGAGAACCTGCAGTCTTTCCGTCGCCGCTACCCCGACGTCGAACTGCCTGAAGACCTGCGCAAGCTGGCCGCGTCCCTGCCCCCGCCGGCGCCGTGAGCGCGCCGGTGGCGAGCACGCTGGCCGCCCCGGCCACGCACTTGCTCGACGTCAAACACAGCCGGTTCCTCGCAAACGCGGTGCCGGTGGATTCCGCAGAAGCCGCCCAGGCCGCGCTCGCACCGCTGAGCGACGCTACGGCGACCCACAACTGCTGGGCCTGGCGGATCGGCACGCTGTACCGATCCAGCGACGACGGCGAGCCCGCAGGCACCGCCGGGCGTCCGATCCTCGCCGCCATCGACGGCCAAGGCTGCGACCGGGTGCTGGTGGTGGTCACCCGCTGGTTCGGCGGCATCAAACTCGGCGCCGGCGGCCTGGTGCGCGCCTACGGCGGCGCCGCGGCCGAATGCCTGCGCCGGGCGGAGAAGCGGCCGCTGATCGCGTTCGCGGAATTCGAGGTCGCCTGTGCGTTTCCCGATCTCGGCACATTGCATGCGGCTCTGAACGCGGGTGGCGCGGAGAAGCTCGAAGAACGCTTCGAAGCCGAAGGCGCGATCCTGCGGGTGCGCCTGCCCGCGGATCGGGCCGACGACTTGAAAACCCGCCTGCGCGACGCCACCCGTGATCGGGTGCGGTTCACCACGCCCGGCTGAACGCGACCTTCCCGGGCGCGCCATGGGCGACATCGTCCCGGGCACACCCTCTCCTCACCGGTCGCAGCATGAGCACCCCCGATCCGAAACCCTCCAAAGCCCCCCTCGGCAGCCTGCGCGCGCTGTGGCCGTTCGTGCGCCGGCATTCCACGCTGTTCGTGTCGTGGCTGCTGGCGCTGGTCGTATCGTCGGCCGCCTCGCTGAGCATGCCGCTCGCGATCAAGACCATGATCGACGAGGGCTTCAAGCGCAGCAGCGGCAGCGACATCGATCGCGCCTTCCTGTTGATGTTCTCGGTGGCGCTGGTGCTGGCGCTGGGCACGGCGGCGCGTTTCTTCTTCATCTCGCTGCTGGGCGAACGGGTCGTCGCCGACCTGCGCGGAAAACTCTATGCGCACCTGATCGGCCTCGATAGCGGCTTCCACGAGCGCAACCGCAGCGGCGAGCTGGTCTCGCGGCTCACCGCCGACGTCGAACTCATCCGCGGCGTGGTCGGCAGCGCGATGTCGGTGGCGCTGCGCAGTTCGATCACCGTGATCGGCGCGCTGATCATGTTGTTCGTCACCAGTCCGCGCTTGGCGGCCTGGGCGCTGGTGGGCATCCCGATGGCGGTGCTGCCGATGGTGATCGCCGCGCGCAGGCTGCAGAAGATCTCGCGCAACAGCCAGGATCGCGTCGCCGACGCCAACGCGCTGGCCTCCGAAACCCTGGGCGCGGTGCGCACGGTACAGGCGCACGCGCGCGAAAACTACGAACGCGGTCGCTTCGACGCCGCGGTCGAGATCGCGGTGCGCACCGCACGCACGCGGATCGGCTGGCAGGCGATCATGACCGCCGCGATGATCGTGCTGTTCTTCGGCGCGATCACCTGGGTGCTGTGGTCCGGCGCGCACGACGTGCTGTCCGGGCGGATGACCGCGGGCACGCTGATCCAGTTCGTGCTGTATGCGGTGTTCGCCGGCGGCTCGGTGGCGGCGCTGGCCGAAGTCTGGAACGAAGTGCAGCGCGCGGCCGGCGGTATGAGCCGGATCGGCGAGCTGCTGCAGGAATCCCCCGGCATCGTCGCGCCCGCACAGCCGAAGTCGCTGCCGGAACCGCTGCGCGGCGAAATCGCGCTGGAACACGTGGATTTCCACTACCCGATGCGCCCCGATGCGCCCGCGCTGGAGGATTTCAATCTCCACATCCGGCCGGGCGAGACCGTGGCCCTGGTCGGGCCTTCCGGCGCCGGCAAGAGCACCGTGCTGTCGCTGCTGCTGCGTTTCCACGACCCGCAGCAGGGCCGGATCGCCATCGACGGCGTCGATGTGCGCGACTGCGATCCGACCGCACTGCGCGAGCGCATCGCGCTGGTGCCGCAGCAGCCGACGCTGTTCGCCGCCAGCGCGCGCGAGAACATCCGTTACGGCCGCCTGGAAGCCAGCGATACCGAAGTCGAGGCGGCGGCGCGATCGGCCGAGGCCCACGAATTCCTGAGCGCGCTGCCGAAAGGATACGAAGAAGAACTCGGAGAGCGCGGCGTGCGGCTTTCCGGCGGCCAGCAGCAGCGGATCGCGATCGCGCGCGCGCTGCTGAAGGACGCGCCGTTGCTGTTGCTGGACGAGGCCACTTCCGCGCTCGACGCGCAGAGCGAACGCGCGGTCCAGCACGCGCTGGAAAACCTGATGCGCGGACGGACCACCCTGGTCATCGCGCACCGTCTCGCCACCGTGCTCAAGGCCGATCGCATCGTGGTGATGGACAAGGGCCGTATCGTGGCCGAAGGCACGCATGAAGCGCTGCTCGCCCAGGACGGGTTGTACGCCGAGCTGGCGCGGCTGCAGTTCCTCGACTGACAGTCGCCGGGCGTATGATCCCCTCGACACGCAATACGCGGCCAGGGAGCGCGCGATGACGAACGGCGAAGACACCACGATCTATGCGGTCGTGGTCAACCACGAAGAGCAGTATTCGATCTGGCCGGCGGAGCGCGAATTGCCGCTGGGCTGGCAGGCCGAGGGCTTCCGCGGCGACAAGGCGGCCTGTCTCGCGCACATCGAGGAGATCTGGACCGACATGCGGCCACGCTCGCTGCGCGAGCGCATGGACGCGGAGCGAAAAGCCCGCGACGAGGGCTGATACCGCCAAGCGCCGATTCGTGGGTTTAGCCTGTTTTCAGGCGCAAAACGAAAAGCCGACGATTTCTCGTCGGCTTTTCGCTTGAAGATGGCGCGCCCGGAAGGATTCGAACCTCCGACCCCCAAGTTCGTAGCCTGGTGCTCTATCCAACTGAGCTACGGGCGCGTGGTGAAGAGGCGAAATTGTGCCAATCCGGAATCGATTGGTCAATCCTCATTGATCGATTCGATTCATTTGCCGGATGCGATACGAGAGATCGCAGACCGTTGATTCGAAACATCGACGATGCCGCTTCGGATACAACACATGACGGGGAGTGATGCGCGAGACCGGAACGGTCGCCGCACTGCGGCGGACCGGGAATCACGCATTCAAACTTCGTCGGTACAACAAATGGCGGAGAGTGAGGGATTCGAACCCTCGATGGAGCTTTTGACCCCATACTCCCTTAGCAGGGGAGCCCCTTCGGCCTCTCGGGCAACTCTCCGTCGGCGCGACGATGCGCGCTTGAAAGGATAACGCGGTCAGTCGCCCTGCGGCAAACCCGAATTCGGGCTGTGGCCTTCGCCACGCTGGATGCGTTGGTAAATCTCTTCGCGGTGCACGGCCACGTCTTTCGGGGCCGTGATGCCGATACGCACCTGGTTGCCTTTCACTCCGAGCACGGTGACGGTGACGGTGTCACCAATCATCAGAGTTTCGCCAACCCGGCGAGTCAGAATAAGCATTGCATGTCTCCGTTGGCCGACTTCCCCTCGTCGGCACCATGTCGTTGTTCCGCGACTCGTATTTCTTGCGGGGATGGATCGTATGTCGCGAACGCAATGAATAAGGATAACCGGAGTGGCACGCTGTCGGGAAGCGTCTGAAGTCATGCCTTCAGATCGCGCACCCGCCGGTTACCCCATCCTGTCTTTGACCCAATCCTGAATGCCGTCCAGAGCGATGCGCAGCCGGGGGCCATCTTCGCCGCCCCCCTGGGCCATATCGGTCCGGCCACCGCCCTTGCCACCGATCTGTCCGGCCACGTGCGCCATCAGTTCCCCTGCCTTGATCGGCCCCAGGGCTGCGCCGCTCACGCCCGCAATGAGCGCCACTTTACCATCCGCGGCCCCCGCCAGCAGTACGACCGCGTCACGGAGTTCGGCCTTGAGCCGATCAACGGTATCCCGCAGGGCCTTGGCGTCCATGCCTTCGACCCGCGCCGCCAGCACGCGGATACCGCCGACATCGGCCGCGGTAGCCGCCAGATCGACCGCCGCCGCGCCCGCGGCCTTGGCCTTGAGCCCTTCGAGCTCGCGCTCCAGCTTCTTCTGGCGATCGAGCAGTGTGCGGAGTTTGTCGGCAAGGTCGGCCGGGTTCCCGCCGAGCAGAGCCGCAGCTTCGGCCAGACGCCGTTCCTCGGTGGCGATGTGGTCCAAGGCGCCCTGCCCGGTCACCGCTTCGATCCGGCGTACGCCGGCCTGGATGCCGCCTTCGGACACGATCTTGAACAGGCCGATGTCGCCGGTGCGGCCGACATGGGTGCCGCCGCAGAGTTCGGTGGAGGTCTCGCCCATGCGCAGCACGCGCACGCGCTCGCCGTATTTCTCGCCGAACAGCGCCATCGCGCCGAAATCCAGCGCTTCCTGCATGCCCATCTGGTGGACCTCGGCCGGGCTGTTGGCGCGGATTTCGGCGTTGACGCGGCGCTCGATCTCGGCCAGCTCGTCCGCGGTCACGGCCTGGAAATGCGCGAAATCGAAACGCAGGCGATCCGGCGCGACCAGCGAGCCCTTCTGGGTGACGTGGGTGCCGAGCACGCCGCGCAGGGCCGCGTGCAGGAGGTGGGTGGCGCTGTGGTTGAGCACGGTGGCGCCGCGGCGGTCGTGATCGACCTGGCCAAGCACGCGATCGCCCCGCGCCAGCGATCCGGCGGTGAGCCTGCCGACGTGGCCGTAGAACTGGCCGGCCAGCTTCTGGGTGTCGACGACCTCGAACAGCGCGCCTTTTTCAGCCAGCTGGCCGGTGTCGCCGACCTGACCGCCCGATTCGGCGTAGAACGGGGTGCGGTCGAGCAGGACGATGGCCTCGTCGCCGGCCGCGATCGCATCGACGGGCTTGCCGTCGCGGAGAATCGCGACGACTTCCAGGCCGCCGTCCTCGAGACGGTCGTAACCCAGGAATCCGGTCGGCTGCAGCTGGGCGATGAGCTCCGCCGGCAACGTCACGCCGCCACCGAACTTGCCGGCCGCACGCGCGCGCTCGCGCTGCTCTTCCATCCATCGCTCGTAGTCGGCCATCGCCCCCGGCGGCAGGTCCATCCCCTTCTCGCGCAGGATGTCGGCGATCAGATCCGGCGGACAGCCATAGGTGTCGTGCAACTGAAACAGCTGTTCGCCATCGATCAGGCCGTTGTTCTGCACAAGATAGCCGTCGAGGCGAACCATCCCGGCATCGAGCGTCTGCGAAAACGCAGCCTCCTCGGCCTTCAACGCGCGTTCGATCAGCTCGCGCTTCTCGATCAGCTCCGGATACGCGCCGCCCATCACGTCGATCAGCGGCTGCACCATGCGCCAGAAATTGCCTTCGGCGCTCAGCGCGCCGAGCTTCCAGAGATGACGGATGGCGCGGCGCACGATCCGGCGCAGCACATAGCCGCGACCTTCGTTCGACGGCAACACGCCATCGACGATCAGGAAGCTGCAGGCGCGGGTGTGGTCGGCGATCACGCGCAGCGATTTGTGTTCGAGATCGGCGGTATCCGTGATCGTGGCCGCGGCCCTGATCAGATGCTGGAACAGGTCGATCTCGTAGTTGCTGTGCACGTGCTGCAGCACCGCCGCGATGCGTTCCAGACCCATGCCGGTGTCGACGCAGGGCGCCGGCAGCGGCAGCAGGCTGCCGTCGGGCTGGCGGTCGAACTGCATGAACACGTTGTTCCAGATCTCGATGTAGCGGTCGCCGTCCTCGTCCGGGCTGCCCGGCGGGCCACCGGCGATGTGTTCGCCGTGGTCGTAGAAGATCTCCGTGCACGGGCCGCAGGGGCCGGTGTCGGCCATCTGCCAGAAATTGTCGGAGGCGTACGGCGCACCCTTGTTGTCGCCGATGCGAATGATGCGGTCCGCGGGCAGGCCGATCTCCTCGTGCCAGATGCCGAAGGCTTCGTCGTCGGTGTGGTAGATCGTGACCAGCAGCTTTTCTTTCGGCAGGCCCCACACGCCGGTCAGCAGCTCCCAGGCATAGGCGATCGCGTCGCGCTTGAAGTAGTCGCCGAAGCTGAAATTGCCCAGCATTTCGAAGAAGGTGTGGTGGCGCGCGGTGTAACCGACCTGGTCCAGATCGTTGTGCTTGCCGCCGGCGCGCACGCAGCGCTGGCTGGAGACGGCGCGGGTGTAGCTGCGCTTCTCGGCGCCGAGGAACACGTCCTTGAACTGGACCATGCCGGCGTTGGTGAACAGCAGGGTCGGGTCGTTGCCCGGTACCAGGGGGCTCGAAGGCACCACGGTGTGGCCCTTCGAGCGGAAGAATTCGAGGAAATCGCTGCGGATTTCGGCAGTGGTTTTCGCGGTGCTTTGCGCAGTGGTTTTCGCAATGATAGTCATGGCTTCGACGACGGAAGACGGGCGCGGCGCCAATGCCGCGGACCGGCAGCGTGCCGGCGCGGAATCGAGCGAACAACCCAAGACCGCCTAGGTTAGCAGGCGTCGGCCCGTCGGGCGCAGCGCGGCTCAGTCCTCGTCCGGATCGAAGCGGGCCGCGGCGCGGACCTGGTCGCCGGAAAAGCCGCGGCGGATCAGGAAATCGGCGGCCTTGCGCCGCAGCGCCGGGTCGTCGGCGCCGCCCGGAAACCGCCGGCGCACCAGATCCCGGGCATTCTCTCCCCAGTCGCCGTCGTAGCTGTCCATCGCCGCGGCGACCGCCTCCCGGTCCAGCCCGTGCGTGCCCAGCTCGGCGCGGATGCGGAGCGGGCCATAGCCGTTGTTCGCCCGGCTGCGGACCAGTTGCTCGGCGAAGCGGGCATCGTCCTGCCAGCCCTCGGCGGTCATCCGGTCCACCGCCGCCTGCGCGTCCTCGGTCTGCACGCCGCGGCTGGTCAGTTTGCGCGCCAGTTCCTTGCGCGAATGTTCGCGGCGGACCAGCAGGCCGAGGGCGCGCTGCTGCGGGGTGAGTTCCGGGCGACGGCGCTTGCCGGGCGCGGCCGGTGCGGCGGCATCGGCATCGTCTGCAGGGGGCGGTTCGATCTCGTGCATGCGGCGAGTGTAGGTCAGCCGGCGCTCACGGGCACGGACGCGGGCAGCTCAGAACGGCAGCCACTGCCCATCGCGCAGCACGAACAACCGGTCGGTCAGCGAATAGGCGGCCTCCTCGCGCATCTTCGTCGCGAGTTGACGCAACTGGGCCACGGCGTCGGCATCGGCGGCGTCGGCGAACAGCAGCAGGTCGCGCGCCGGCACCGCGGCGACCGGGTCGCCGCGCAGTTTTTCGCGCTCGCGCTCCCAGAGGTCGGAGAACAGCAGCAGCGAGGCTTCGTAATTGCCGTCGGCGGTGATCATGTTCAACTTCTCGCCGCGCTGCACTTCGATCCCGGGCAGCAGTCCGCGCAGATTGCGCACGGCGAGCGCGCGCAGCGCGTCGCGCTCCACGCCGAGGCGCGCCAACTCCTCCGGGCTGAGATACGCGATGTTGCTGGGCGTGTCGATGGCGTACACCACGACCAGATCGTCGTTGAGGTGCTCGTAGACCTTGTCCTGCCCTTCCCCGCCCATCTGCCGCATCGAAGTTTCGATCTCGACCAGCCAGGCACGATCCTTGACGACCGGGATGATCGCCTCGGGACTGCGCTCCAGACCTTTCGCCGCCTCGGCGAACGAGGCCACGAACCGATCGATCAGATCGTCGCGGCGCTTCGGGGACTCGCCCTGGTACATCTGGTACGCGTTGTGCAGGAACGCCCGGTTGCCGCCTTCATCGGTCATGTCGATCGCCAGTTCCAACTCGCCGACGACTTTCACCTCGATCTCCGGCACCGCCACGCGCACGCGGCGGGCGACTTCATCGGTGAATTCGGCGCGGGTCATGGCCGGCACGGGTCGCGCGCCGCCGAACAGCGCACGCAGGGCGGAGAAGAATCGTTGCATCGGAGCGATCCCGAGTGGCCATCGCTGAGCATAAACGAGCTTTCCGCGCCTTCGCTGGCGCGCCGTTCGGCGCCCATGTCCAGAAATGTGACTGAAGCACAACTTGCGCTGGGTATATTTGCATTGACAACTATTGCATGAAGAATAAAATGCACGTCATGAACGATGCCACCAAGCCTCCCAAAGACGCCGCAGACAGCCTTGGACAGGACCCGAGCAGATCGGGCTCGCAACTGGGCCTGCTGTTCAAGCAGGTCCGCGATGCGATGTGGGCGCGGATGGCGCATGAACTGTCGCTCGCCGGCCACGAATTGACCTTCAGCCAGTACATCGCGCTGAAGCGGCTGTCCGAAGGCGAAGCCAGCGCCACGGAACTGGCGCGCGCCACCGAGCTCAACCCGGGCGCCATCACCCGCTTGCTGGATCGGCTGGAGGAAAAAGGCTTCACCCAGCGGATCGCGGATCCCGAGGACCGCCGGGCGCTGCGCGTGACCCTCACGGAGGCCGGCCGGCTGATATGGGCCGACATCCACCGCTGCGGGCTGCGGGTCCGCGCGTGCGCGCTCGAAGGCATGTCGGACGAAGAACAGCAGCGGCTGCTGCGCCAGCTCGCGCAGGTGCGCGACAACCTCAACCGCGAGGACGTTTGAATGCGCCGGTTCACGATGCCATGGCTCACCGCCGTACTCACCGCTGCGCTCGCCTCGGGCTGCGCCAGCACCCACGGCCTGGCGCCGGCCTCGACGCCGCGCGACCCCGACACGCTGGCCACCGCGCAAAGTTTCGCCGGCACGCTGTCGCCGGCCGCGTGGCCGCGGCAGGACTGGTGGACGCACTGGGGCGATCCGCAGCTCGATGCGCTGATCGCCGAAGCCCTGGCCGGGACTCCCACGCTCGACGCCGCCGACGCACGCGCGCGCAAGGCGCGCGCGCTCGCCGGTCTCGCCGATGAGGCGCGGAAACCGGCCCTCGGCGCTTCGGCCCGCTACTCCGGCGCCTATCTGCCCGAAAGCCTGCTGCCGTCGCCGATCGGTGGCGAATACAACGGCGTGACGCTCGCGACCCTCGACGTCCAGTACGCACCCGACCTCTGGGGCGGCAAGCGTGCGCATTGGGAATCCGCGCTGGGCACGCTGCACGCCGCCGAGGTCGACGCGCAGCAGGCGCGGCTGACGCTGGCGGCGAACATCGTCCACACCTACGTCGCCCTGGCGCAGGCGCACGAAGCGAAGACCATCGCACGCGAAGAATCCACCCGCGCCGAACGCCTGCTGGGCCTCGCGCGTCAGCGCGTCCGTGCCGGGCTCGACAACGACCTGCAGGTCCGTCAGGCGGAAAGCGCGCTGGCGTCGGCCGGCCAGCAGAGCCAGGCTGCGCAGCAACAGATCGACGCATTGCGCAACGCGCTGTCGGCGTTGCTCGGCAAGGGACCGGACCGTGGACTGACCCTGGATGCACCGCAACTGCTCGCCACCGACGCACCCGCGCTGCCGTCCGCGCTGCCGAGCGAACTGCTTGGTCACCGTCCCGACGTGGTCGCGGCACGCTGGCGCGTGGAAGCCGCGTCGCGCGGCATCGACGCGGCGAAGGCCGAGTTCTATCCCAGCGTCAATCTGACCGCGATGGTCGGTATCGCCTCCGGCAATCTGTCGGATCTGTTCACTCGCGATGCACTGCTCGCCACCGCGGGTCCGGCGATCTCGCTGCCGTTCTTCCGCGGCGAACGCCTGCGCCAGCAGCTCGCGTCGAGCGATGCCGATTACGACCTCGCGGTCGCGCAGTACGACCAGAGCGTGGTCGGTGCAGTGCGCGAAGTCGCGGATGCGCTGCAGGCCGCGCGCATGCTCGATGCGCAGATCGCATCGGCGACGCGGGCGCGCGACGCCACCCGCAAGGCGCTGGCGCTGGCCGACGATCGCTATCGCGCGGGCCTCGGCACCCAGCTCGATGTGCTGGGCGCCCAGCGTCCGCTGCTGCAACTCGATACCCAGCTCGCCGGGCTGCGCGCGCAGCGACGCAATGTCGCCGTCGATCTCGCCGTCGCGCTCGGCGGCGGTGTCACGCCCTCCTCTCCTGCCGCTTTCTCCATGGTCGCGCCATGACAACCGAACATTCCGATCCGACGTCCAGCCCCGCTTCCACTCCGGCGCCAGCGCCGGCGGCAGTCGCGCCGACACCGCCCGCGCCGAAGAACGGCAAGCGCCGTCGCGCCCTGCTGGCGCTGGCCGCGATCGTCGTCCTCGCCGGCAGCACCTTCCTCGCCTATCACCTCATGGTCGGCCGCTGGCACGAAGACACCGATGATGCCTACGTGCAGGGCAATATCGTCACGATCAGTCCGCAGACCGCGGGCACGGTGGTCAGCATCGGCGCCGACGACGGCATGAAGGTGATTGCCGGCCAGGTGCTCGTGCAGCTCGACCCGAACGACGCCAAGGTCGCCTACCAACAGGCCGAGGCGAACCTCGCGTCCACCGTGCGCCAGGTACGCGGGTTGTTCAACGCGGTCGATGCCGGGCAGGCCGATCTCGCCGCGCGCGAAGTCGCGGTGCGCCAGGCGCGCGCCGACGTCGCGCGTCGTACCGGGCTGGTCGCCAGCGGCGCGGTGTCGGCGGAAGAGCTCGCCCACGCGCGCGCCCAGCTCGACGCCGCGGAAGCCAGCCTCGGCGCCACGCGCGGTCAGCTCTCGCGCAGCCGCGCACTGGTCGACGACACCACGCTCGCACGGCAGCCTCAGGTACAGGCTGCGGCCGCGCAATTGCGTCAGGCGTATCTCAACCTCCAGCGCGGCGCGATCGTCTCGCCGATTTCCGGCTACGTCGCCAGGCGCAGCGTGCAGTTGGGCCAACGTGTGCAGCCCGGGACCACGCTGATGACCGTGGTCCCGCTGGAACAGGTGTGGGTGGATGCGAATTTCAAGGAAACCCAGCTCGCGAGGATGCGCTTCGGCCAGCCGGTGGAACTCACCTCCGATCTGTACGGCGACGACGTGCGCTACCGCGGCAAACTCGCCAGCATCGGCCTCGGCACCGGCAGTGCGTTCGCATTGCTGCCGGCGCAGAACGCCAGCGGCAACTGGATCAAGATCGTGCAGCGCGTGCCGGTGCGGATCGAACTCGATCGGCAACAGGTCATCGATCACCCGCTGCGCCTCGGCATGAGCATGTCGGTCGACGTGTCGCTGCGCGAGCAGGACGGCCGCATGCTGCCGACCACCTCGCCGACGAAGCCGGTCCTCAGCACCGCCGCGTACGCCGAACAGCTGGACGACGCCGACGCGCTGATCGAACGCGTGATCCGCGAAAACCGCCCGCGCGGCCGCGGCTGATCGCGGCAGACGGAATTCCCCCATGAGCACCCTGTCCTCCAGCGACGCGGCGCCCGACGCGCCGGCAGCGCAGCCGGCCCCGGCTGCCGCCGGCTTCCGGCCGCCCAATCTGGCGCTGACCACCGTCGGCCTCGCGCTGGCGTCGTTCATGCAGGTACTGGATACCACTATCGCCAACGTGTCGCTGCCGACCATCTCCGGCAACCTCGGCGGCAGCGCCAATCAGGCGACGTGGGTGATCACCTCGTTCGCGGTGAGCAATGCCATCGCACTGCCGCTCACCGGCTGGCTCGCGCGCCGGTTCGGCGAACGCAAGCTGTTCATGTGGTCGACGCTGGCCTTCGTGTTCGCGTCGTTCCTGTGCGGCATCGCGAACAGCATGGGCCTTCTTGTGGCGGCGCGCGCGCTGCAGGGTTTCGTCGCCGGGCCGATGTATCCGGTAACCCAGGCGCTGCTGTTGTCGATCTATCCGCCCGCCAAACGCGGACAGGCGATCGCGCTGCTGGCGATGGTCACCGTGGTCGCCCCCATCGCCGGGCCGATCCTCGGCGGCTGGATCACCGACAACTACAGCTGGGAATGGATCTTCTTCATCAACGTGCCGATCGGCATCTTCGCCAGCGTCGTCGTCGGTCGCCAGCTCAAGGGCCGTCCGGAACGTCTGGAAATGCCGAGAATGGATTACATCGGCCTCGCCACCCTGGTGCTGGGGGTGGGCGCGCTGCAGATCCTGCTCGATCTGGGCAACGACGAGGACTGGTTCCATTCGACCACGATCGTCGTCCTGGCGATCATCGCGGCGATCGCGCTGACCGTATTCGTGATCTGGGAACTCACCGACAAGGATCCGATCGTCAATCTGCGCCTGTTCCGGCACCGCAATTTCAGCGCCGGCACTGCGGCCATGGTGATCGCCTACGCGGCGTTCTTCAGCGTCGGCATCCTGGTGCCGCTGTGGCTGCAGCGCAATCTGGGCTACACCGCGATCTGGGCGGGTTTCGCCACCGCGCCGATCGGCATCCTGCCGGTGCTGCTCACGCCGTTCGTGGGCAAATATGCGCATCGGTTCGATCTGCGGCTGCTCGCCAGTCTCGCATTCGTGGCGATGGCGATGACCAGCTTCGCGCGTTCGTACTTCAACCTCGACGTGGACTTCCAGTCCATCGCGACGATCCAACTGCTGCAGGGCCTGGGCGTCGCGCTGTTCTTCATGCCCGTGCTGAGCATCCTGCTGTCGGACCTGGAGCCGCACGAGATCGCCGCGGGCTCCGGCCTCGCCACCTTCATGCGCACCCTCGGCGGCAGTTTCGCCGCATCGATCACCACCTATGCCTGGAGCGAGCGCGGTGCGGTGCACCACGCACATCTGACCGAAAAAGTGTCGGCATATGACCCTGCGGCCGTGGATGCGGTGACACGCATCGGTGGCGGCGATCTCCAGACCGGCGCCGCCACGCTCGAACGGATGATCACGAATCAGGCAGCGCAGATCGGGTTCAACGAGATCTTCCACATGCTCGGGATCATCTTCCTGGTGGTGATCGCGTTCGTGTGGATCGCGAAGCCGCCCTTCGCTGCCAAGGCCGGACCCGCCGCCGGCGGGCATTGATCGGATCCGAAGCCCGGCGCCTCACTCGGCGGCGGCTTCCAGCGCATCGGCGAGGCGCTCCACCGCGATGACGTCCATACCCTTGTAGGTGCCGGCTTTGGGCGCGTTCGCCTTCGGCACGATGGCGCGCTTGAAGCCGTGGGTCGCGGCTTCCTTCAGCCGTTCCTCGCCGTTGGGCACCGGACGGATCTCGCCGGACAACCCCACTTCGCCGAACGCGATCGTCTTGTCCGCCAGCGGCCGGTCGCGCAGCGACGACAGCACGGCCAACAGCACCGGCAGATCGGCGGCGGTTTCCTGCACGCGGATACCGCCGACCACGTTCACGAACACGTCCTGGTCGCCGACCATGATTCCGCCGTGACGATGCAGCACCGCCAGCAGCATCGCGAGCCGGTTCTGTTCGAGGCCCACGGCGACGCGGCGCGGGTTCGACAGCGGCGACGCGTCGACCAGCGCCTGCACTTCCACCATCAGCGGGCGCGTGCCCTCGCGGGTCACCATCACGCAGCTGCCCGGCTGCCGGCCGCTGCCGGACAGGAAGATCGCCGAGGGATTCGGCACTTCGCGCAGGCCCTTGTCGCCCATCGCGAACACGCCCAGTTCGTTGACGGCGCCGAAGCGGTTCTTGAACGCGCGCAGCACCCGGAAACGACTGCCGCTGTCGCCTTCGAAATAGAGCACGGCGTCGACCATGTGTTCGAGCACGCGCGGGCCGGCGATGCCGCCTTCCTTGGTGACGTGGCCGACCAGGAAGATCGCGGTGCCGGTTTCCTTGGCATAGCGCACCAGCCGCGCGGCGCTCTCGCGCACCTGGCTGACCGAACCCGGCGCGGCGGTCAGCGATTCGGTCCACAGCGTCTGCACCGAATCGGCGACCAGCAGCTTCGGCTGCATCTGCGAGGCCTGTTCGAGGATCCGCTCGACACCGGTTTCGGCGAGTGCGCTCAATCCATCGAGCGGCAATCCGAGCCGCGAAGCGCGACCCGCAACCTGCGCCAGCGATTCTTCGCCGGTGACGTACAGCGCGGGCAGACGCCCGGCCATGCTCGCCAGCGCCTGCAACAGCAGGGTGGATTTGCCGATGCCGGGGTCGCCGCCGATCAGGATCACCGCGCCTTCGACCAGCCCGCCGCCGAGCACGCGATCGAACTCGCCGATGCCGGTGCTGGTGCGCGCATCCTCGCGATGCAGCACATCCTTCAGTGCGGTGACTTTCGGCGGGTCGACCTTGCCCGCCCAACTGCTGCGTCGCGCGGCCGGCGATGCGGCGGCGGCCGCGGATTCCAGCACGATCTGGGTGAGCGTGTTCCAGGCGCCGCATTCCCCGCACTGCCCCTGCCACTTGCCGTGTTCGGCGCCGCACTCGCCGCAGACGAAGGCGGTGCGGGTCTTGCTGGCGGTGGGTTTGCTCATCGAAACATCCGGGCGATCGAAGGCCGTACTGTAGCCGCCGCAGGTCGCATCCGGCGAGACGCGGCCGACATCAGCGCGCCGCGCGGGCCCGCAATGCCGATGTTCCCCACCACGCCCATGCCAACGCTGGCAGGCTGAGTGCGGCGATCGACGCGAACGGTACTCGCAGCGCCATCGCCGTCGACAAGTGCCCGGGCCAGTGCGCGGTCAGGCCGGGCCAGCACGCGAGCCACAGCAGCCGCAGCAGTTCGATCGCGAACCCCCACGTCCGCCCCTCCAACAGCGCACCCAGCGAAACCAACCCGGTCGCCACGAAGACCGCGAACAGCGCCTTCGCCGGACCGCCCAACGAAGGCGCCACGGTCAGGAACTGCACGCCCAGCGCGAGCAGCAACAGGAAATGCAGCAGCGCGTAGGCGCGCATCGGCCGCGACAGCGGCGGATCGTACTCGACCCGCGCGATGTCGAATCCGTCCTTCGGGAAACGTTCGACCAGGTCCGCAGGCCGCCAGCCCGGCGGCGCGAACCAGATCTGAAGCTTGTCGCGCCAGCGACGCGCGCGCCACGCATCCTTCGCCAGCGCCCAGTACACCTCCAGGTTCGCCCACAGCGGATTCCAACTGCGCAGCGGCGCGCGGGTGCCGTACACAGGCGGCGCATCGTCGCGCTCCTCCGCGAAGGTGCCGAACAGACGATCCCACAGGATGAGGATGCCGCCGTAGTTCCGATCCAGATAGCGGTCGTTCACCGCGTGATGCACGCGATGATTCGAAGGCGAAGCGAACACGCGATCGAACCAGCCGAGTTTCGGGACCAGTTCGGTGTGGATCCAGTACTGGTAGATCAGATCGATCACCGCCACCACCGCGAACACTTCCACCGGCACGCCCAGCACCGCCAGCGGCAGATAGAACACCCAGCCGAACAGCGCGCCGCTGCCGGTCTGGCGCAGCGCGGTGCTGAGGTTGTAGCGCTCGCTCTGGTGGTGCACCACGTGCGCGGCCCAGAGAATGCCGACCTCGTGCCCCGCGCGATGCAGCCAGTAGTAGCAGAAGTCGTACAACAGCAGCGCGCCGATCCACACCCACGCGTTGTCGGCCGGCAGCGCGAACAGCGCGACGCGTTCGACCACCCACGCGTAGATCCCGATGGTCAGCAGTTTGGTGAACACGCCCACCACCTGCGACAGCACGCCCAGGCCGATGCTGTTGATCGCGTCGTTGAGCCGATAGACCGACCGACCCATGACCCGCGCCGCCGCCAATTCCACCGCCATCAGCACGAAAAACCCTGGGATGGCGACCATCATGATCGTTTCGGCCGTCGCCATGGCTCAGCGTTCCGCCACCGATTTCGCGATGCACCACTGCGCCAGCCAGTAGCTGGCGAGGATCAGCAGCGCCGGCAGCGGAATGCCGCCACCGAACTTGTCCCAGGCCAGCAGACTGTCACTGAGCACGAAGCACAAGCCGCCCGCAGCCGCATACCGAACGCTGCGCGGGGCCGCGTCCGCCAACGCCGGCGTCCATGCGCGCGCCAAGGCGAGCGCCGCCATCGACGCCAGCACCACCACATACGCGAGCACGGGGATTTTCAGATCGGCGCCGATCCGCGGCAGCAATCCCGCCAGGTTCGCGCCCGCCACGGTCGCGAGCAGCGCGAATGCGCCGAGTTTCGCCTTCATCGACGAACCCGGCGCGAACGCGACGACGTAACCGATGTGCGCCAGCAGGAAGGCGATCAGCCCGGGCACGAAATAATCGCCCGGCAGCATCAGCAACACGTCGCCGACGAGCGACAGCGCCATGCCGATCAATACCGCGCGGCGATAGCGTGGACTCGATGCCGACGACGATGCCGCCAGCCACAGAATCGACAGGGTCGTCAGCGGTTTCCCGACGTAATGCAGCCACAGCCATGGGCCACCGAGCCATGCACCGACGATGGCTAGGGCGGCGAACGAGAGGATCGACAGAGTCAAGGCACGTTGCGACATGAGGGGCGCATCGGATACGGCCCCATACGTTAGCGTACGCCCCGCCTTTCGTGAACGATGCAGGCGCGTCCGCCCGCGCCTGTCGTCGAATGCGTCTCCGCCGCGGCATCGCCGGTCGACGACGCGCTGCAGCGCACCACGATTTGTGTGATCCATGCACGCATCGCGCATGGATCGATGCCGAAAATCACGGCATCGATCGCCCGAAAAAACAGATACCCATCGCCGGGGTCGACTTTACGATTCTTCATTTGACAGTCCGAATGAGGCATGCGCAATATCGGCCCCGGCCTTCCGGCGCAAGCCGAAGCCCTTCGAGAAACATCGCGATCACCGGGCCGAATGCGGCATTCCATCGCCACCACGGCATGCCCGGGAAGGAAGGCTGTCCCACAGTGCATTTCGCACACCGACCCTCGCGCCGAACGGACGTTTCCACGGCTGCGGCGGTACGGAATCACGTAGATCTTAATGGAGGAAGACATGCGTACGATCGAACACACCCCGTCCATCCGCACCGCATCGCGCCGCGGCACGATGCGCGCCGCACTGGCGCTTGTCGCGCTCGCCGCCGCGTTCGTGCAGGCGCCCGCCATGGCGCAGGAAGCCGGGAAAAACTGGATGCGCGAATACGTCCAACTGCGCGTCGCCGAAAGGAACCTCGAAGCGATGCCCGCGGATCTGACCGAAGAGGACATCGACCGGATCCTGATGCCGAAGATCGTCGGCGGCAGCGTCGCCGGCGCGGCGGACAATCCGTTCCAGGTCGCGCTGCTGACCAAGAGCGTCGCCAACAACTTCGACGCCCAGTTCTGCGGCGGCACGCTGTACAAGGCCAATTACGTCGTCACCGCCGCGCATTGCAGCGACTTCGTCACCGCCAGCCAGGTCCAGGTGCTGACCGGCACCCGCAACCTCGACGGCACCGGCGTGCGCCGCAACGTCACCCGCATCGTGATCCATCCGAGCTGGAATTCGGGCACGTTCGACAACGACGTCGCGGTGTGGCAGCTCTCGACCTCGGCGACCGGCATTCCGCTGGCCTCGCTGGCCACCGCCGATCCCGCGGTCGGTACCGCCCTGCTCGCCACGGGCTGGGGCGCGCTGACCGAAGGCGGCAGCTTCCCGATCAACCTGCGCAAGGTCTCGCTGCCGCTGGTGAGTCGCACCAACTGCAACGACAGCAACTCCTACGGCGGCCAGATCACCGTCAACATGCTGTGCGCCGGCCGCGACAGCGGTGGCATCGACACCTGCCAGGGCGACTCCGGCGGCCCGCTGGCGCGCGGCTCGGTCCTCACCGGCATCGTCAGCTGGGGCCAGGGCTGTGCGCGTCCGAACCTGTTCGGCGTCTACACGCGCGTCTCGCAGGCGACGATCCGCAACTTCATCACCGGCATCGCGGGCCTGTAAGCACCCACGGACCGGGATGCTCCGCACTCGCGGTGGACATCCCGGCGCGATCCGGGCCTACCAAAACAAAAGCCCCGCATCCGCGGGGCTTTTGTCTGGGAACATGGTGCCGGAAACAGGAGTCGAACCTGCGACCTACGCATTACGAATGCGCCGCTCTACCGACTGAGCTATTCCGGCGTTTGAAGCATCTCGCCACCAGCCAGGGCCGGAGACGGGAGGTGAATTCTAGGTTTTCGTGGGGCCGGCGGTCAATCTCGCCGCTCAGTCCACCAATTGCAGGCGCAATTCCTTGGGCAGGGCGAAGATCATGTCTTCCAGCCGCCCGTCCAGTTCGCGCAGATCCGAGGCACCGAGTTCGCGCAGGCGGGCGATGACGCCCTGGACCAGCACGTCGGGAGCGGACGCCCCGGCGGTGACCCCGATATGGCGGCGCCCTTCGACCCAGCGCGGATCGATCTCCCCGGCGCCATCGATCAGATAGGCTTCCACGCCCTCCCGCTCGGCCAGTTCGCGCAGGCGATTGGAATTCGAACTGTTCGGCGAGCCCACCACCAGCACCAGATCGCACTGCTCGGCCAGCACGCGGACGGCGTCCTGCCGGTTCTGGGTCGCATAGCAGATGTCGTCGTTGCGCGGCCCCTGCATCGCCGGGTACTTCGCGCGAAGGGCTTCGATGATCCCGCGCGTGTCGTCCACCGACAGCGTGGTCTGGGTGGTGTAGGCCAGATTGTCCGGCTGGCCGACCGACAGCGAAGCCACATCGTCGAGATCCTCGACCAGATGGATGCGGCCGACGCCGGCCTCGGCCAGCCATTGGCCCATGGTGCCCTCCACTTCCGGATGTCCGGCATGGCCGATGAGGACCACGTCACGGCCCGCACGGCAATGCCGGGCGACTTCCAGATGCACCTTGGTCACCAGCGGACAGGTGGCATCGAACACTTTCAGCCCGCGGCGTTCGGCCTCGCTGCGCACCGATTGCGAGACGCCGTGCGCACTGAAGATGACGGTGGCGTTGTCGGGCACTTCGTCGAGTTCTTCGACGAACACCGCGCCGCGCTGACGCAGGTCTTCGACCACGAAACGATTGTGCACCACTTCATGGCGGACATAGATCGGCGCGCCGAGAGTTTCGATCGCGCGCTTGACGATTTCGATCGCGCGGTCGACACCGGCGCAGAAGCCGCGGGGATTGGCGAGGATGATGTCCATGGCGGGATTATCCACCTTCCGCCGGCGCCTTGCCGCGGTTGCCGAACACGCTGAAGACCACCAGCGCGATGGCGCCGCCGACGATCGCGGAATCGGCGATGTTGAACGACGGGTAGTAATAGGCGTTCTTCCAGTGCCACTGGATGAAATCGACCACATGGCCGTGCTGGAAGCGGTCGAGCAGGTTGCCCAGCGCGCCGCCGATCACCAGCGAGAACGGCAGGGCCTCGCGCCACTGCCCGCGCGGCGTCCGTGCGAGCCAGTAGGCCAGCACGCCGCTGATGAGCACCGCGAGCGCCGAGAACACATGCCGCCCCCAGTCGGTGTCCGCGAGAAAACTGAACGCGGCACCCTTGTTGTAGCTGCGGTACCAGTTCCAGTAATCCTCGATGACCATCACCGCCTGGTATTCGGGCAGGCTGGACAGCACCCAGGCCTTGCTCCACTGGTCGAGGCCGATGACCACCGCAGACAGCAGCAGCCAGATCAGGGCGTTGGGTCGGGGACGCGTCGTCATCAGAACCACTGCCTCGCCTCGCCCGGCCCTTCGACGTTGCTCACGCAGCGTCCGCAGATCTCGGCGTGATCGGGATGACGGCCGACATCGTCGCGATGGTGCCAGCAGCGGATGCACTTGGGCTTGTCGCTGACCGTGGCGACGATTCCGCCCTCCGCCTGCACCACGCGGACATCGCCGCTGATGAGGAAGAAACGCAGTTCGTCGGCGAGCGGCGCAAGCCAGGCGAGCGTTTCCGCGCCGCAGTGGACCGTCACTTCCGCATCGAGCGCCGCGCCGATTTCGCCGCTGGCGCGCATCGGCTCGAGCACCTTCGCGACCTGCTCGCGCAGTTCCAGCAGATGCGAGAAGCGCTCGGCATTCAGTGTCGCATCCGCCGGGAGCGGCGCCAGCCCGTCGTACCAGGTCGCGAACAGCACATGGTCTTCGCGCGGGCCGCGCTCGGTCGACGCGGGCAGATGCCGCCACACTTCGTCGGCGGTGAACGTCAGGATCGGAGCGATCCAGCGCGCGAAGGCTTCGGCGATGCGGTACATCGCGCTCTGCGCGCTGCGCCGGCCGCGCGAATCCTCGCGCATGGTGTACAGCCGGTCCTTGGTGACGTCGAGGTACAGCGCGCCGAGATCGACGCTGCAGAAATTGATCAGCGCCTGCACCACTTCCGCGAAGTCGTAGCGGCGGTAGGCCAGCGCGATCTCGGCCTGCAGTTCGTCGGCGCGATGCACGATCCAGCGATCGAGCGCGACCATGTCCTCGTGCGCGACCAGATGCGCGGCCGGATCGAAACCGTTGAGATTGCCCAGCAGGAAGCGCGCGGTGTTGCGGATGCGGCGATAGACATCGCCGCTGCGCTTGAGGATGGTGTCGGACACCGACATTTCGTTGCGATAGTCGGCGGACGCGACCCAGAGGCGCAGCACATCGGCGCCCATCTGGTCGATCACCTTCTGCGGTTCGACCACGTTGCCGAGCGATTTCGACATCTTCTTGCCGTGCTCGTCCACCGTGAATCCGTGGGTGAGCACCTGCCGATACGGCGCATGCCCATCCATCGCGATGCCGGTGAGCAGCGCGCTGTGGAACCAGCCACGATGCTGGTCGGAGCCTTCGAGATACATGTCGGCCGGCTTGCGCAGGCCATCCTGCAGCCGCTGCGCGAGCACGCATTCGTGGCTGACGCCGGAATCGAACCACACGTCGAGAATGTCCGTGACCTTGTCGTAATCCTTGGCCTGTTCGCCGAGCAGTTCGGTCGCGTCGAGCGCGTACCAGGCATCGGCGCCGGCGCGTTCGACATGATCGGCGACCTGGCGCATCAGCGCCGGCGAATTCGGATGCGGCTCGCCGGTTTCGCGATGGATGAACAGCGCGATCGGCACGCCCCAGGTGCGCTGGCGCGAAATCGTCCAGTCCGGGCGGTTCTCGATCATGCCGGTGATGCGCGCCTGGCCCCAGTCCGGGAACCATTCGACCTGCTTGATCGCATCGAGCGCATCGACACGCAGATTCGCCTGCTCCATCGAGATGAACCACTGCGGCGTGGCCCGGAACGCCACCGGCGTCTTGTGGCGCCAGCAGTGCGGATAGCTGTGATCGAGCCTGAAGAACGCGAGCAGCGCGCCGATGCCGCGCAGCGCCTCGACGATGACGTCGTTGGCCTTCCAGATATGCAGGCCGGCCAGCGCGGTGTCGCCCAGCGGCGGTGTCGACGGCAGGTACACGCCACGACCGTCGACCGGATTCATCTGCGCCGCGGTGTATTTCGCGATCAGGCCGTACTTCAGGCCGACGGCATAGTCTTCCTGGCCATGGCCCGGTGCGGTGTGCACCGCGCCGGTGCCGTCCTCGGCGCTCACGTGGTCGCCGAGGATCAGCGGGATATCGCGCTCGGCGTAGAACGGGTGCGCGAGCAGCAGGTTTTCCAGCGCCGCGCCGAGCGCGCGCCCCAGCACTTCGGGCTCTTCGATGCCGTAGCGCTTCAGCGCTTTCGGCACCAGCGCTTCAGCCAGTACCAGCAGACGACGCTTGCCATCGTGCGCCGGGCCTTCGACCAGGGCGTATTCGAGTTCCGGACCGATGCTCACCGCCAGCGAGGCCGGCAGCGTCCACGGCGTGGTCGTCCAGATCGGCACCGCGACGTCGACCTCATCGTCGATCGCCACGCCGAACTTCGCCGCCAGCGCCCGCGGATCGCGCGCCCCGTAGGCCACGTCCACTGCCGGCGAGATCTTGTTCTCGTATTCGATCTCGGCTTCCGCCAGCGATGAGCCGCAGTCGAAGCACCAGTGCACAGGCTTCGCGCCGCGCGCGAGATGGCCGCGTTCGACGATCTTCGCCAGCGCGCGCAGCATGTCCGCCTCGTAGCGGAAATCCATGGTGCGATACGGATTGTCCCAGTCGCCGAGCACGCCGAGACGCTTGAAGTCGGCGCGCTGCAGATCGATCTGCTGGCCGGCGTATTCGCGGCAGCGCTTGCGGAATTCGGCGGCATCGATCTTGTCGCCGACCTTGCCGAATTTCTTCTCGACCTGCAGTTCGATCGGCAGACCGTGGCAATCCCAGCCGGGCACGTACGGCGCGTCGAAACCGGCCATCAGCTTCGATTTCACCACCAGATCCTTGAGGATCTTGTTGACCGCATGGCCGATGTGGATGGCGCCGTTCGCGTACGGCGGGCCGTCGTGCAGCACGAACGACGGCCGGCCTTTGGCGTGGGCGCGCACCTGGGCGTAGAGGCCCTGCGCTTCCCAGCGCTTGAGCGTGTCCGGCTCGCGCTTGGGCAGATCGCCGCGCATCGGAAACTCCGTGGCGGGCAGATGGATGGTGGATTTGTAGCGTTGGCTGTCTTGGTCGCTCACGCGTCGGCTCGTTCTGTCGTCGGTTTCGTGTCCGCGCCCAACAGGCGGCGGGCCTGTTCGGCATCGCGGTTCATCTGCACGACCAGGGTCGGCAGATCGGGGAATTTCTCCTCGTCGCGCAGACGCGCGACGAATTCGACTTCGATGTGACGGCCGTAGAGATCGCCGTCGAAGCCGAACAGATGCGCTTCGAGCAGCGGTTCCTTGCCGTCGACCGTGGGCCGAGTACCGAAGCTGGACACCGACGGCCACGGCTGTGCCGTCACCCCATGCACCCAGGTGGCATAGATGCCGCGCAGCGCCGGGGTCTTGTTCGAGAAGCGCAGGTTAGCGGTGGGATAGCCGAGCGTGCGGCCAAGCTGCTTGCCGCGCACCACGCGGCCGGCGATGGCGTAGGGCTTGCCGAGCAAGCGCGCGGCAGCGACGAAATCGCCGGCCTGCAGTGCGGTACGGATGCGGGTGCTGGACACCGGCATGTCATCGAGTTCCACCGGCGCGATGGTGTCGGCGACGAAACCGTGCGCGGTGCCCATCCGCTGCAGCACATCGAGATTGCCGGCACGGGCGCGGCCGAAGCGGAAATCCGGCCCCACCCACACCTCGCGCGCGCGCAGCCGCGCGACCAGCAATCGCTCGATGAACTGCTCCGGCGACAGCGCGGCGAGTTCGGCGTTGAAACGCAGCAGGCCAACCCGATCGACGCCCAGCGCGCGGAACGCGGCGAGTTTCATCCGCGGCAACTGCAGTCGCGGCGGCGCGGCGCCGGCGGCGAAGAATTCGCGCGGCAGCGGTTCGAAGCTGAGCGCGACCGCCGGTACGCCGAGCGCGCGGGCGCGCGCCACCGCGCGGGACACCAGCGCCCGATGGCCCACATGCAGGCCGTCGAAGGCGCCGATGCACACCACGCTGCCATCCGGGCACAGCGGCCCGCCGTCGAGGTCGCGGAAGAGTTCGGTCATTCGGGTCCAGTCCCCCGGGCGCGGGCCCGGGCGAACAAAGTTCAATCAATTCCGCAGTATAGCGAGCCCGAGGCGATGAGTCCGGAGCGATGCGTCCGGACCGCTGGCGATCAGTGGCGCAGATCGCGCGGGCGCAAGCCCATCGCCAGCAGCGCCACGCCGTAGGCCGTGGCGCCGGCAGCGACCACACCGAGCAACAACCCTACCCGCCACCATGGATTACCGATCGCGGTCCAGTCGCCGACCCGGAACGACAGCGCCAGCACCACCGCGGTCATCGCTGCGCAACCGACCGCGATCCGCAGCAGATGCCGGCCCCACCCCGGTTGCGGCTTCAGCAGGCCATCCCGACGCAGGTACCGCCACAGCAGCCAGGCATTGAAGATGCCCGCCAGCCCGGTCGCCAGCGCGATGCCGCCGTGGGCGCCTTCGATCTCGTTGAGCCACAGCGGCAGGGTGAAGGCCACGGTCATCGCGACGTTCGCCAGCACCGTCCAGATCGCGGCGCGCATCGGGGTTTTCGTGTCCTGGCGGGCGTAGAACGCCGGCGACAGCACCTTGCTGAGCATGAATGCGGGAATGCCCAGACTCATCGCGCTGAGACTGATCGCGGCCATCCGGGTGTCGTGGGCGGTGAATTTGCCGCCCTGATACACCACCGAGGTCAGGGGTTCAGCCAGGAGCAACAAACCCAGCGCCGCGGGTATGCCGACCAGCAGCGCCAGCCGCAGCCCCCAGTCGAGCGCGGCCGAATAACCTTCGGTATCGGCCGCAGCGTGGCGGCGGGACAGATGAGGCAGGATGACGGTGCCGATCGCCACGCCGAACAGACCCAGCGGGAATTCGACCAGCCGATCGGACAAATACAGCCAGGTCTGGCTGCCGGTGACCAGGACGGAGGCGAACATCGTTCCCACCAGCAGATTCAGCTGGGCCACGGACGAGGAAAACAGGGTCGGCACCATCAACTTCGCCACCCGGCGCACATCGGGATGGCCAAAACCGGGTTTCAGGGTCGGCCGCAGGCCCAACCGGCCGAGCGCCGGCCACAGCACGACCAACTGCAGGATCCCCGCGATC
This sequence comes from Lysobacter hankyongensis, assembly GCF_039543145.1. Classification (NCBI taxonomy): domain Bacteria; kingdom Pseudomonadati; phylum Pseudomonadota; class Gammaproteobacteria; order Lysobacterales; family Lysobacteraceae; genus Lysobacter; species Lysobacter hankyongensis. Next base: position 475,455 of record NZ_BAABJE010000014.1, read on the forward strand.
AACACGCCCCAAGCCAGCGCCTTGGCGGGCTCGGCGAAATGCGGTGCGAGCCACACCATGGCCGAGATCATCACCAGGTTGTGCAGCACCGGCGTGACCGCGGGCAGCGCGAACTTGCCGAAGCTGTTCAGCACCGAAGCCACCAGGGCCATCATCGAAATGAACAACAGGTACGGAAAGGTGATCCGCAGCATCTGCACGATCAGTCCGAACTTGTCCGGCTCATCGACCGAACCCGGCGCGAAGAGGCCGGCGATCACCGGTGCCGCCAGCATGCCCAGGCCCGAGACCACGAACACCACCGCGAACAGCGACCCGGCCATGCGGTCGATGAATTCCTTCAGCGCGGCCTCGTCGCCGCGCTCGCGGATCTCGTTCAGCACCGGCACGAAGGCCATCTGCATCGAACCCTCGGCGAAAATCCGCCGGAGGTAGTTCGGGATCCGGTAGGCGATGACGAAGGCGTCCATCGCCGCCGAGCTGCCGAAGAGACGGGACTGCAGGGCGTCGCGGGCGAATCCCGCGATCCGGGACAACAGGGTCATCGCGCTGAAGACCGAGGTCGAGCGCAGCAGCCCCGCCTTCCGGACAGGCTTGGATCCCGGCTCCGGAGGGGGCGTGGGGACGTTATCGGCCATGTCCGGCCTCCCCTGCCGCCCAGTTGACGCAACCCACTGAATCGCCCATAATTTTCTGTCTAACTGTCCGCATAGCGGCGGTCTGTTCCCTTGCATATGCCATCGAGCGACCCGCATCGCTCGATTCAACCATTCGACCCAGCATCAACCCCAGGATTCCACCGTGGCCAACATCAAGTCCGCCAAGAAGCGCGCCAAGCAGACCGTCGTGCGCAACGCGCGCAACACCGCCCAGCGCTCCATGCTCCGCACCTCCGTCAAGAAAGTGCTGAAGGCCCTCGAAGCCAACGACGCTGCCGGCGCCGAAGCCGCCTTCGCCATCGCCCAGCCGATTCTCGACCGCTTCAGCGCGCGCGGCCTGATCCACAAGAACAAGGCCGCCCGTCACAAGAGCCGCCTGACCGCGCGCATCAAGGCCCTCAAGGCCGGCTGATCGCGGTTCGGCAGCGATAGACAAAAACCCGGCGAAAGCCGGGTTTTTTGTTGTCCGAACGACGGCGAACAATGTCACGCCTTCAACCTGCATCCGGACTGCCCGCCACGTGCGGATGCGCGGCCGCTTCCGCTTCCAGCTGCTCTTCGCGCATGCGATCGAAGAAGTGCTGGATTTCCCGCATGATCGGCCACGTGCCTTCGCGCGACAGCGCCGACACCATGTACCAGGGCTGGGTCCAGCCGAGTTCGGCGACCACGGCTTCCGCGGTGGCGCGGGCCTCGTCCTCGAACATCAGGTCGGCCTTGTTCAACACCAGCCAGCGCGGCTTTTCCAGCATGCCCGGGTCGTATTTCCGCAGTTCGCGCTCGATCGCGAGCACCTGCTCCGCCGGGGACGCTTCGACGCCGCCCTCCATCGGGGCCATGTCGACCAAGTGCAGCAGCAGGCGCGTGCGCTGCACGTGGCGCAGGAACAGGCTGCCGAGCCCGGCGCCGTCGGCGGCGCCTTCGATCAGGCCGGGAATATCGGCGATCACGAAACTGCGGTGCGGCTCCACGCTGACCACGCCGAGATTCGGATACAGCGTGGTGAAGGGATAGTCCGCGACCTTCGGCGTCGCTGCGGACACCGCGCGGATGAACGTGCTCTTGCCGGCATTCGGGAAGCCCAGCAGGCCGACATCGGCCAACAGCTTCAGCTCGAGCCGAAGGGTGCGCTCCTCGCCCGGCAGACCCGGCAACGCCTTGCGCGGCGCACGGTTGACCGAACTCTTGAAATGCATGTTGCCGAGACCGCCCTTGCCGCCCTGGGCCACCAGCAAGCGCTGGCCATGGCGGGTCAGGTCGCCGATGACCTCGTCGGTCTCGACATTGGTCACCACGGTGCCGACCGGCACGGTGATGGTCAGATCGTCGCCGCCCTTGCCGTACATCTGCCGGCCCATGCCGTTCTCGCCACGCTGGGCGCGGAACGAACGCTGATGGCGGAAGTCGACGAGGGTATTGAGGTTTTCGTCGGCCTCCAGCCAGACGCTGCCGCCATTGCCGCCGTCGCCGCCGTCGGGGCCGCCCAGCGGGATGAACTTTTCGCGCCGGAAACCGACGCAGCCGTTGCCGCCGTTTCCGGCGAACACATTGATTTCGGCTTCGTCGACGAGTTTCATGGGGCGATTCTGTCAGCTATCTGTGAAGTGGGCGAGAACAGTCTGCACGTACCTGCGGAACGGCGCTCTTTGCGGATCCCGCGATGCAGGCGCATTCGACGGTCAGAAACGAAAAGCCCCGCCGGAGCGGGGCCTGTCGTGGATGCATGCGTCGATCAGACGATGCTGACGGTGCGGCGCTTGTTGGCGCCCTTCACCGAGAACTCGACCTTGCCGTCGACCAGCGCGAACAGCGTATGGTCGCGACCGAGGCCGACGCCCGGACCCGGATGGAACTGGGTGCCGCGCTGACGGACGATGATGTTGCCGGCTTCGACGGCCTGACCGCCGAACAGCTTCACGCCGAGATATTTCGGGTTGGAGTCGCGGCCGTTGCGCGAGGAACCTACGCCCTTTTTATGTGCCATGGCGGCTTCTCCTTACTTCTTGTTGCCACCGGCGATGCCGGTGATCTGGATTTCGGTGTAGTGCTGACGATGGCCCATCTGCTTGCGATGGTGCTTGCGTCGGCGGAATTTGACGATGCGGACCTTGTCGGCGCGGCCGTGGCCGAGCACCTTCGCGGTGACGCTGGCGCCCTTGAGCGCATCGCCGAGGGTCACGCCCTCGCCGTCGCCCAGCATCAGGACGTTGTAGAACGTGATCTCGCTGCCGGCTTCGACTTCCAGCAGCTCGACGCGGAGCGTCTCGCCTTGCATCACGCGGTATTGCTTACCGCCGGTGACCAGAACTGCGTACATGAACGGGATTCCTCTGTAGTTATTGGGTGTCGCTTGTGGCCGAAGCCGGGTGTCGCGGTGCCACGAAACCGCCCTCGCGGACGGAAAGAGGCGGGATTTTAATGACTTGCAACGCCCGCCGCAACCCACGAGACCATTTCTCCCCGGCCATCGGCTCCCGCAATCCGATCGTGACGCAGTCGGGGCCATCCGGTTCGCACCCCGAGTTACAGGCGCAATTACATCGTGATGATCGCCGCCGGGACACTTGCCGACGGCATCGGGGCGGATTAACCTCGACCTCGATCACATTTGTAACCAGATGTGAACGCGACACAGGGGGGTGTCGCCGCACCGGAACAGCTTCGTCTTCTGCACGAGGGTGGTCTGCCGGTCGTTCGTACCAGGTAGTACAGGGAGTTCGAGTACCGATGGTTCCAGATCCAACGCGCCAACCGATCCGCCACTTCGATGCCTTCCGGCTGGGCAAGCACCAGCCCGCCGCGCCCGATCCCCCGGCATCGCCCGGGCACGCCCGACTCGCGCACCCCTCGCCATTCGGCTGAAACCCGTCCTCATTCCGCACGCCGCCGGTTGCCGGGGGCGCGCGTCGTCATCTGTCCTCGGGGGGACATCAACTCCGGAAGACAGCGTTACCGCCGGCACTCCGTTGCCGGTACCCACCCCAAAGGTCTGCATCACGGGGCTTTCCCGACAACGTCAAGCCCCATGCACAAGGAGCCGATGCATCATGATTCGACCGAACAAGCACAATGCACTGAAACTCACGGCACTCGCCATCGCAGCCGCCGCCATCGTCGCCCCCGTGGCGTGGTCCGGCAGCCGCGTGCCGATCGTCGACCGGGCGTCGACGAAAGCCCGTACCGCCGCGCAGGAAGAGCAGTACGACCGCTTCATCGTCACCTACCGCGACAGCAGCGCCCGCACCGCGGCAACGAGCCGTCAGGCGACGTTCGCCAATGCGTCGACGGCGCTCGGCTACAACGTCCGCGCCGCCCGCGTCCTGTCGACCGGCGCAGAACTGATCTTCACCGACACCAAGCTCGACCTGGCTGCGTCCAAGCAGCTGATGGTGGAGATCATGAAGGACCCGAACGTGCTGGCCGTCGAGCCTGACGTCCGCGTCAAGGCGCTGTTCGTGCCGAACGACACGCTGTATGCGCAGCAGTGGCACTACAAGAACGGCCCCGGCGGCATCAATGCCGAGCCGGCGTGGGACATCACCAAGGGCGCCGGCACCGTGGTCGCCGTGCTCGATACCGGTATCACGCCGCACACCGAATTCGCCGGCCAGCTGGTCCCGGGCTATGACTTCATCGCCGACCTCTCGACCTCCGCCGATGGCGACGGCCGCGACGCGGATCCGAACGATCCGGGCGACTACGACTACTACTACGACAGCAGCTGGCACGGCACGCACGTCGCCGGCACCATCGCGGCCAAGACCGACAACGGCGCGGGTACGGCCGGCGTGGCGCCGGACGCGAAGATCCTGCCGGTGCGCGTGCTCGGCACCGGCGGCGGCTGGACCTCCGACATCCTCGACGCGATCACCTGGTCTTCGGGCGGCACCGTGTCCGGCGTGCCGGCCAACGCCAATCCGGCCGAAGTGATCAATCTCAGCCTCGGCGGCGGCGGCGCGTGCAGCACGGCGTGGCAGACCGCGATCGACGCGGCCGTCGCCCGCGGCACGACCATCGTCGTGGCGGCCGGCAACTCCGGCGGCGACGCCCAGAACCTCACGCCCGCGAGCTGCAACAACGTGATCGCGGTTTCGGCCGTCGGCCCGACCGGCGCCAAGGCGTCGTATTCGAGCTACGGCGCGGTCGTCGACGTCGCGGCACCCGGCGGCAGCGGCTTCAATCCGGCCACCGACAACATCCTCTCCACCTACAACCTCGGTCTGACCACCCAGGGTGCGGAAGGCTACGCCTGGAACGCCGGCACCTCGATGGCGGCACCGCACGTCGCCGGCATCGCGGCACTGATCCAGTCCGCGTCCGCCACGCCGAAGACCCCGGCCCAGGTGAAGAAGATCCTCGAGAACACCGCCTACGCCAACGGCGGCTTCCCGGGTGGCTGCAGCTACGCCCTGCCCTGCGGCACCGGCATCGTCGACGCCCACGCCGCGGTGCTGGTCGCCAACGGCACCAACCCGCTGCCGGCCGATCCGCCGGCCGCTCCGCCGCCGCCGCCGGCCATCGAACTGCAGAACGGCGTTGCCGTCACCGGCATCAGCGTCGGTGCCGGCGCGTGGGTCCGCTACCAGATCGAAGTGCCGAACGGCGCCTCGCACCTGCTGCTGGCCACCTACGGCGGCACGGGCGATGCCGATCTGTACGTCCGTCGCGCCGCCGAGCCGACCACCAGTCTGTACGACTGCCGTCCGTTCCGCTTCGGCAACGACGAAACGTGCTTCTTCCCGGCGCCGCAGAGCGGCACCTGGTACGTGTACGTGCGTGGCTTCAGCGCTGCGGCCGGCATGTCGCTGTACCCGAGCTTCGTGGACGCGAACTACCCGTACAAGCAGGCCGCCACGGTCGAACAGCTGACCAATCACCGTACCCGCGTCACCCTGACCTGGCAGCACGGCAAGAAGCAGGTGGACATCTACCGCAACGGCCTGATCTACAACAGCCGTCGCAACAACTACACGTTCACCGACAACTTCCGGATCATCGGCACCGGGACCATGACGTACAAGATCTGCAACCAGGGCACCACCGAGTGCTCGAACGACGTCTCGGTCACCTACACGTCGGCGAAGTAAGCGCTCCACGCGATACGCGACACCGCGGCACCCTCCCCCTGCCTCGTGCAGGGGGAGGTTCCCGGCCACCGGCCGGAATTCCATCCCCATTTCCCTCGCGAGACCGTCGATGCCCGTTCCGTTTCCTTCCCGCCGAAGCCGCATCCGCAACCTGCTGCTGATCCTGTGCGCGGCGATCGCCATCGTGGCCTGCGATCGCGCTTCGACACCGGCGCCACAGGCACCGACGATCCAGCGCGAACCCTTCGATGCGACATTGAGCGTGGTCGACAACAGCGGCCGCGTCCGTTTCGACGCCATCATCGATACCGCCGCGACGAAAACCGGAATCGAGCAGGCGCTGCTCGCCGCCTACGGCCCCAATCGCGCGGACGGTTTCATCCAGGTCGACAACGTGGCACGTGAGGCCCCGTGGCTGTCCGGGCTTCCCGAATTCATGAAAACCTTTTCGACCGTCACCGGCGCGGCCGTCAGTTTCAAGGCCAATACGGTGGTGCTCAGCGGCAATCCGAGCCCCGACCAGCGTCGCGCGCTGCGCGCGGCCGCGGAACAGGCGTTCCCGGGCCTGCGTCTGCAGGGATTGTTCGATCTGCCCGCGGATCCGGAATCGAAGCCCGCGAGCCTTTCGCCCGAAGCGCTCGCCAAGAACCTGAACCAGATGCCGTTGCAGTTCAAACCCGGCAGCGGTCAGGTCAGCGACGACAGTCTCGCCCTGGTCGCCCAGGCGGCCGACGCCATCCGCAGCGCCCCCGCGGGCACGCGGTTGCTCATCGTCGGGCCCGTGGTGGCCACCGCCGACACCGGCAACGACATGTTCCTGTCCAAACAGCGCGCCGAAGCGCTCAAGGTGCAGTTGATCCTGAACGGCATCAGCCCGGCGGTCATCGACACCCGCGGCTGGGGCGACAGTGCAGACGGCAAACCGGTCGATCCCGCCGCGCCGCCGCCGGTACCGCCGCCGGGCGGCGCACCGATGCGCTTCGAACTGGTGCGCTGACGCCCGCACGACGGCATTCAGTTCGCGGATTTGCTCCGGCCATGCGGGCTCGGTAGGCTAGCCAGTTCGCTTCTCGCGCGCCCTGACATCCAGGCCGGTGCGCGGGGCGCCCCTACAGCCCGGACCCCCAGACCCATGGCGATGGACACCATCCGCATCCGCGGAGCGCGTACCCACAACCTCAAGAACATCGATCTCGACCTCCCGCGCGACAAGCTGATCGTGATCACCGGCCTGTCCGGCTCCGGCAAGTCGTCGCTGGCGTTCGACACCATCTACGCCGAAGGCCAACGCCGTTACGTCGAGTCGCTGTCGGCCTACGCGCGCCAGTTCCTGAGCGTGATGGAGAAGCCCGATGTCGACCACATCGAAGGCCTGAGCCCGGCGATCTCGATCGAACAGAAATCGACGTCGCACAACCCGCGATCGACGGTCGGCACGATCACCGAGATCTACGATTACCTGCGCCTGCTGTACGCGCGCGTCGGCAGCCCGCGCTGCCCCGATCATCATTTTCCGCTGGAGGCCCAGACCGTCAGCCAGATGGTCGATCAGGTGATCGCGCTGTCGAACGATCCCCGGACGGCGGAACAGCGCTGGATGCTGCTGGCGCCGGTCGTGCGCGAACGCAAGGGCGAACACGCTCAGGTATTCGATCAGTTGCGCGCGCAGGGCTACGTCCGCGTACGCGTGGACGGCGTACTCCACGAGATCGATGCGGTGCCACCGCTGACGCTGCGGCAGAAGCACACGATCGAAGCGGTGGTCGATCGCTTCAAGCCCCGCGACGATCTCAAACAACGGCTCGCCGAATCCTTCGAGACCGCGCTGAAACTGGGCGACGGCATGGCGATGGTGCAGTCGCTGGACGACGAGACCGCCGAGCCGCTGCTGTTTTCCTCGAAATACAGCTGCCCGGTCTGCGACTACGCACTGCCGGAACTGGAACCGCGACTGTTCTCGTTCAACTCGCCGATCGGCGCCTGCAGCAGTTGCGACGGCCTCGGCGTCTCCCAGTTCTTCGATCCGGCGCGCGTGGTCGTGCACCCGGAGCTGTCGCTGGCCGCCGGTGCGGTGCGCGGCTGGGACCGCCGCAACGTGTATTACTTCCAGTTGATCCAGTCGCTGGCGAAGCACTACGGCTTCAGTGTCGACACGCCTTGGCACGAGCTGCCCGATGCGACGCAGCAGGCGATCCTGCACGGCAGCGGCGAGGACGTGATTCCCTTCACCTATCTCACCGACGCCGGCGGCCGCACCCAGCGCAAGCACCGGTTCGAAGGCATCGTGCCGAACCTCGAACGCCGCTACCGCGAGACCGAATCGCCGGCGGTGCGCGAAGAACTGGCGAAGTACATCAGCGAACGGCCCTGCCCCGATTGCGGCGGCGCGCGCCTGAATCGGGCCGCGCGCAACGTGTTCGTGGCCGACCGCGCGCTGCCGTCGATCGTGATCCTGCCGATCGACGAAGCCCTCGATTTCTTCAGCAAGCTCAGCCTCGCCGGCTGGCGCGGCGAAATCGCGACCAAGATCGTCAAGGAAATCCGCGAACGCCTGAACTTCCTCGTCGACGTGGGTCTCGATTACCTCACGCTCGAACGCAAGGCCGACACGCTCTCCGGCGGCGAGGCGCAGCGCATCCGGCTGGCGTCGCAGATCGGCGCCGGCCTGGTCGGCGTGATGTACGTGCTCGACGAGCCCTCGATCGGCCTGCACCAGCGCGACAACGAACGCCTGCTCGGCACCCTCACCCGGCTGCGCGATCTCGGCAACACCGTGATCGTGGTCGAACACGACGAGGACGCGATCCGCCTCGCCGACCACGTCGTCGACATCGGCCCCGGCGCCGGCGTGCACGGCGGCGAGGTCATCGCCCAGGGCACGCTCGACGACCTGCTGAAGGCCCCGCGCTCGCTCACCGGGCAATATCTCAGCGGCGCGAGAAAAATCGAGATTCCCGCGCACCGGCACAAGCCCAACCCGAAGATGAAGCTGCAGTTGCGCGGCGCGTCGGGCAACAATCTCAAGAACGTCGACCTCACCCTGCACGCCGGACTGTTCACGGCGGTCACCGGCGTATCCGGCTCGGGCAAGTCGACGTTGATCAACGACACCCTGTACGCGCTGGCGGCCAACGAGATCAACGGCGCATCGCACAAGCCCGCGGCGCATCGCGAGGTGAAGGGTCTCGATCTGTTCGACAAGGTCGTGGACATCGACCAGTCGCCGATCGGCCGCACGCCGCGCAGCAACCCGGCGACCTACACCGGCCTGTTCACGCCGCTGCGCGAACTGTTCGCGCAGGTCCCGGAAGCGCGCGCCCGCGGCTATTCTCCGGGCCGTTTCAGCTTCAACGTGCGCGGCGGCCGCTGCGAGGCCTGCCAGGGCGATGGCCTGATCAAGGTCGAGATGCACTTCCTGCCCGACGTGTACGTGCCGTGCGACGTGTGCAGCGGTAAACGCTACAACCGCGAGACGCTGGAGATCCTCTACAAGGGCTACAGCATCCACGACGTGCTGGAAATGACGGTCGAGGACGCGCTGAAGCTGTTCGAACCGGTGCCGGCGATCGCGCGCAAGCTCGAAACGCTGATGGACGTGGGCCTGAGCTATATCCGTCTGGGCCAACCGGCGACCACGCTGTCGGGCGGCGAGGCACAGCGCGTGAAGCTGTCGAAAGAGCTGTCGCGCCGCGACACCGGCCGCACGCTCTACATCCTCGACGAACCCACCACCGGCCTGCATTTCCACGATATCGAACATCTGCTCGCAGTGCTGCACAAGCTGCGCGACGAAGGCAACACGATCGTGGTGATCGAACACAATCTCGACGTGATCAAGACCGCCGACTGGGTGATCGACCTCGGCCCCGAGGGCGGCCATCGCGGCGGCGGCATCATCGGCGAAGGCACGCCCGAAGAGATCGCGGCGATGCCGCAGTCGCACACCGGTCAGTTCCTCGCGAAACTGTTGGCGCCGCCGGGCAAGCCCGCCGCGCCGGCCAAGGCCGCAAAAACCGCGAAAGCGGCCAAGACGGCGCCGAAAAAGAAGGGCAAGGCATGAACGACACCCGCGAGACGACCGACCTCGACGACGAGGCGCCACCGGTCCTGTTCCGCATGCCGATCGACCTGCGCTGGCGCGATCTGGACGCGTTCAACCACGTCAACAACGCCAATTTCATGACCTTCGTGGAAGAGGCGCGGATCCGCTGGTTCGAAAGCGCCGGCAACGACTGGCTGTCCAACGGACGCGCCCCGCTGCTGGCCGCGGTGCAGATGAACTATCGCGTGCCGATCCCCTATCCCGCGCGGATCTTCGTCGAACTCGTCACCGATCGCATCGGCAACACCAGCCTCACCCTCGGTCACCGCATCGTGGACGAAGACGGCAAGCTGCATGCCGACGGGCATTCGGTGCTGGTGTGGATCGACGTCGCCAGCGGCAAACCCGTGTCGCTGCCCGATGCGGTGCGCGCCGCGGCGGAGATGGGCTGAGCGGCGGCGGCGCGGATCAGTCGGCCAGTCCGAAACGATCCAGTTGCGCGTACAGCAACGCCATGCGCGCGCGGTCCTGTTCGATCATGCACATCGCGCGCAGATCCTCGGCGCCATTGCCGCCGGCCGCGGCCGACGCCTGAAGTTCGCACTGCGCGGCGCGATAATCGCGGTAGGCCTTGCGGTCGGCATCGAGCAACCGCAACGCGCGGCGCACCTCGGGTGATTCCGCATCCCACAACGCGATGCGCGCAGCCAGCCGCGCTTCCGCCCGCTGCAGCTCGGCCTCGACGCTGGCCGTCAGTCGTTCGAGACAGGCGCGCGTTTCCGCGTGCGAACCTGTCGCGCATTCGGGTTCCCGGGCCAGCGCCGGCAGCGCAATGGCCGTCAGCGCGAGCGTGAGGGCGACCGCGAAGCGGATGGGCGGGCTCACGGTGCCGGTTTGCGGACTTCGAATTCGCCGAGCACGGTACCGCCGCCGGCGAGTACGAACTCGACCACGACCCGGCTGCCGGGCTTCAGCACGGCCGTGGGCTGCATCAACATCAGATGCATGCCGCCGGGCTTCAGTACCGCACTGCCGTCGGGCGCCAACCGCAGTTCGGGGACCGGGCGCATGCGGCTCACGCCGTCGATCAGGCGCGTCTCGTGCAGTTCGACGCTGCCGAAGGACGGACTGCGCGCGGACACGATCTTCGCCGGCATCGGGCACGGATTCACGATGCGGCCGAAGCCCGCCATCATCGGCATCCTGCCGGGCGGCATCCGCACCCAGCCTTCGCGGAGTTGGGGGCGACAATCGCGGGCGGATGCCGCGGTCGGCGCGAGGAGTGCGGCCGCGAGCAGGAGCGCGGCGAACGGACGATAGGCAATGAGCGCATTCATGGCTCTATGATAACGCCTCTCCCCTCATGCCCCGGACGACGATGAGCCCCTTGATCGAGACCCAGGAGATCGGCGCGATCCGCTGCATCCGGCTGGCGCGCCCGCCGGTGAACGCGCTCGACGCCGACCTGTGCCGCGCGCTGATCGCCACGCTCGAAACCGCCTTCAGCGACGGCGTGCATGGTGTGGTGCTCGCAGGGAGCCCGAAGATCTTCTCCGGCGGTCTCGACGTGCCCTATCTGATGTCGCTGGGCGACGACCGTCGCGCGGTACTCGAATGCTGGCAGGCGTTCTTCGGCGTCGCCCGCCTGCTCGCCGGATCGCGCGTGCCGGTGGTGGCGGCGCTGACCGGCCATGCGCCGGCCGGCGGCTGCGTGCTGGCGCTGTGCTGCGATTATCGGGTGATGGCGCGCAGCGTCGATCCGGCCAAGCCCTTCGCCATCGGCCTCAACGAGACCCAGGTCGGGCTGGTGGTGCCGGAAGGCATTCAGCGGTTGATGCGCCGGGTGATCGGCGATCATCGCGCCGAGCGGCTGATGGTCGCGGGCGACATGATTTCCGCCGAGCAGGCCCATGCGATCGGTCTGGTCGACGAACTCACCGATGTCGACGACGTCATCCCGCGCGCGGTGGCCTGGCTGGAAGCGCTGCTGAAACTGCCGCGCCAGCCGATGTTGGCCACGCGCGGACTTTCGCGCCAGGCGGTGGTCGACGCGCTGTCGCCCGATGTCGTCCGCCTCGAGACCTTCGTCGACGCCTGGTGGGAACCGGAAACCCAGACGGCGCTGCGGGCGCTGATCGCCAAACTCAAAAAATAATCGCGTCAGCGCGCCCGGCGGCCATCGGCGTCGATCACCAATTCGCCGTCTTCCTTCGCGAACGGCGCGGTCAGCGGCGGCAGCAGATCCAGCGCGACCTCGAGCGGGCGGCACAGTCTGGCGCCCGCGGGGGCGATCACGAACGGACGATTGATCAGGATCGGATGCGCGATCATCGCGTCGAGCAGCGCATCGTCGGACAGCGACGGATCGTCGAGGCCGAGTTCGGCATGGAGCTTTTCCTTCGCACGGATCGCATCGCGCACGCGCAATCCGGCCGCGGCGATGACCTCGGCGAGACGGTCGCGCGATGGTGGCGTCTTCAGATAGTCGACGATGACCGGCTCGATGCCGGCATGACGGATCAGCGCCAGCGCATTGCGCGACGCGCTGCAGCCGGGGTTGTGCCAGATTTCGACAGGCATGATGAAGCGCTTCAATCCTGTCCGGTGGCGACCGCACGCTGCGCGTCTTCGATCCAACCGCTCCACGAACCCGCGAACAGTTGCGCACCGGGCAACCCCGCATGCGCCATCGCCAGCAGGTGATGGCAGCCGGTGACGCCGGAACCGCACATCGCGACGACCTGCGACGGCGCGCGCCCGTCCAGCAGCGCGGCGAATTCTTCGGCGAGTTCGGCGGCGGACTTGAAGCGACCGTCGCGCAGATTCGCGGCATACGGACGATTGGTCGCGCCCGGCACGTGGCCGGCGACGCGATCGATCGGTTCGACCTCACCGCGGAAACGTTCCGGCGCGCGCGCGTCGACCAGCAGATCGCCGGCCGCGAGTCGCGCGGGAATGTCGGCGGCGGACGCCAGCGCCGCGACATCGAAGGCGCCGCGATACACCGTCGACGGGAACGCGGGCGTCGCGGCGTCGACAGGCAGATCGAGCGCACGCCAGCGCGACCAGCCGCCATCGAGCACCGCCACGTCGCGATGTCCGAACGTGCGCAGCAACCACCACAGCCGCGCGGCGAACGCGCCATCGCCGGCATCGTAGGCGACCACCTGCATGTCGGGCGTCACGCCGCAGCGGCCGAGCCAGTCGCCGAAGGCGTCGGCCTCGGGCCAGGGATGGCGCCCGGCGCCCGGGGCGTGCGGGCCGGACAGATCGCGGTCGAGATGGGCGTACTGCGCGCCCGGCAGATGCGATTCGCGCCACGCCGATTCGCCGGCGCCGGTGTCGTTCAGGGCGAAGCGGACATCGAAGATCCGCAGCCGCGCGTCGCCCAGCCGTGCGGCCAGATTTTCGGCATCGATCAGGGTCGTCCAGCCGGACGTGGACGGACGGATCCCGCTGTCGTTCATGCCGGCCTCGCATGCGCGAGCCGTTCGCGCAGGTTGAAAAGGATCGATGCGGTCACGCCCCAGATGCGCTGCTCCGGCGCCTGCGGCGGCCGGCGGAACTGCAGCACGTGACGGACGCGGCCGCGATAGTCCATGTCGATGCGCTCGAGATTGTCCGGGTGCATCAGGAAATCGAGATCGACTTCGAACACTTCGGCGACTTCGCCGGGATCGGGCATCGGCACGAAATCGGGCGCGACCTGCGCGACCACCGGCAACACGCGGAAACCGGTGATGGTGATCAGCGGATCGAGGAAACCGAGCGGCGTGGCGAGCCCGGCATCGAGGCCGATCTCCTCCTCCGCTTCGCGCAGCGCCGCGGCGACGACATCGCGATCGGCCGCTTCGACCCGCCCGCCCGGAAAACTCACCTGGCCGGCGTGATGGCGCAGGCTGTCGGTGCGGCGCGTCAGCAGCACGCGCAACCCGGTCTCGCGCGGCACCAGACCGACCAGGACCGCGGCCTCCACCGCGGCCGCATCGCCGATCAGATCGGACAATTCTTCGTGATTCCACGGTGCCTGCGTCGGCACCGCATGCAGAGGGTGCAACGCATCGTGCAGCGCGGAGAGCGGCCATGCGGGGCTCATGCGATCGCCCCGCCCGGCGATGCCGCGCCGGCGATGCGCACCTCGCGTTCCGGCAGCACGCGCTCCATCAGATCCAGACGCTCGGTATCGGACATCGCCAGCCAGCGCGCGATCTCGTCGCCGGTGCGGAAACAACCGTCGCAGAAACCCGCGGGATCGAGGGTACAGACCCCGATGCAGGGCGTGAGGACGGCGCGGGAAGAAGACATCATGATGGTCGCGGGACACTCAAAGCATCACGCCGGCACGAAGGCCGGCGTGATGGGGTTGCGCATCGCTCGCCGGCGGATCAGTTGCGCGGCGGCGCCGGCTGGGCCGGCTGCGAGCCCGGGGCCGGCAGCACCGGACCGACGCTCAGCAGTTTGATGTTGAAGATCACGACCTGATTGGCCATCTCGCGGGCGCGCTCGATGGTGGTGCCGTGCGCGGCGCTGCCCGGCAGGGCCACTTCCCAACGCGCGCCGGTCGGCATCATCTGCAGCGCTTCGCGCAGGCCCGAGAACGGGATCTCGCTCAGACGCACGGTCACCGGACCCGCCGGCTGACCTTCGCTGGCCTTGTTGGTGTCGGCGATCTCGGTACCGTCGGGCAGCGTGCTGCGGAATTCGACCGTGATCTGGTTGGCCTGGGTGGGCTTGGCGCCGTTGCCGGCCTCGATCACGCGGTACTGCACGCCGCTGGGCAGCACCTTCACGCCCGGCTTGCCCTTGTTCGTGGCCAGGAAGGCGTCGCCCTTGGTCTTGTTGTCGGCCGCGCGCTTCTCGAGCTCGGCCTTGTACTTGGCGGCCATGCGGCCCTGCAGCGCCTGCATCGCGGCGCCCAATTGTTCCGGAGCGACTGCGGGATCCTTGCGGCCCGTGGCGTCCTGGAAGGCCTTGACGACGGTGGCCATGTCGAGCTGCTCGCCGCTGGCGAGCACATTGGCGATATCCAGACCTGCGCGATAACCGAGGGCATAGCTGACTTTGCCCTTCTCGGAGGTGGTGTCCTGGGCCTGGGCCGCACCGGCGGTGGTGACCAGGGCCGCCAGGGTCGCGGCGGCGAGCAAACGCAACTTCATTCAGTGACTCTCCAGAGAGTGAACGCGCCGGGGAGATGCCCCGGCATGGAATGGGGCGGCATGAACCGCCCCGCTGTGGACTCCACAAACGACAGGCTAGGATACTGTCCGCAGCGCTTGACCGCCACTGAAGACGGGTCTTCGACCGCGTCCGGTGCTCATGAGTTCCCACCCTTCACGGGCGCGGACTTCCTCCCACAATCCCTTGCAGATCAAAGACTCGCCCATGAGCCACGACTCCGCGCCGCCCGCCGCGCACACCCCGCTCCTTGCCATCGAAGACCGGCCCGTCGACGGCCATGGCGTGGTCCGCAGGATCGCCGTCGACCGCCCCGAGCGCCTCAATGCGCTGAATTCGGCCACCCTCGATGCCCTCCACGCGGCGTTCGATGCCGCCGCGGCCGATGCCTCGGTGCGGGTCGTCGTGCTCACCGGCAGCGGCCCGAAGGCGTTCGTGGCCGGTGCCGACATCGCCGAGATGAGCGGCCTCACGCCCGCGGAAGGTCGCGATTTCTCGCTGCGCGGCACGCGCATGATGCGGCGCATCGAGAAGATGCCGAAACCGGTGATCGCGATGATCAACGGCTTCGCCCTCGGCGGCGGTCTGGAGCTGGCGATGTCCTGCCACCTGCGGATCGCCGCCGACAGCGCCAAGGTCGGTCAGCCCGAAATCAACCTCGGCCTGATCCCGGGCTTCGGCGGCACCCAGCGCCTGCTGCGCCTCGCCGGCCGTGCCGCCACGCTCGAACTCTGCCTGCTGGGCGCACCCGTCGATGCCGCCCGCGCCCACGCGCTGGGCATCGTCAATCGCGTGGTCCCGGCCGTCGATCTCGAAACGGAAACGATGAAGATCGCCGAACAGTTGGCGATCGCCGCGCCGCTGGCCCTGCGCGGCATGCTCGACTGCGTGAACGTCGGCGGCGAATGCGGCATCGAGGAAGGCCTCGAATACGAAAGCGCGCAGTTCGGCCTGATCTTCTCGACCGAGGACATGCGCGAAGGCACGCAGGCGTTCCTGGAGCGGCGGAAGCCGTCATTCTCCGGCAAGTGAAGGTCGAGGACTGCCCGCACTGCGACGACCCCGCGCTGGCCGCGCTCGCCGACGCGGTCGCCGCGGACGACATCGACCGGGCGATCGCGCTCGGCCTGCTCGATTTCATGCCACCGGCCGCCGCATGCGCACGTTGCGTGCCGCGTCTCGGAGCGATCCTCATCGCCCGCGACGCGCGCCTGCGCGCGCTGGCCGCACGCGAGCGCTACCGTGCGCGGCAGATGCGGCTGACCGAACGCGCGGAGCTGCGCGCGCGTCGTCGCGCGGCGGCCGTGACGCCCGCCCCCGTCGCTGCGCCGCCGACACTGCCGGCCGCCGCGGCCGCCGTCCTCGCGCGGGCCAAAGCCAAAGCCGCAGCCGGAAAGGCCGACTGACCATGGCGACGAAAAAGACAGCCGCACGATCGCCGCGCGGCGGCATGCCGCCGGCCGACATCGTCACCATGTTCGAGCGGCTGCGCGAACTGAATCCGCATCCGAAGACCGAACTGGAGTATTCGACTCCGTTCGAGTTGCTGGTGGCGGTGGTGCTGTCGGCGCAGGCCACCGATGTCGGCGTGAACAAGGCCACGCGGCGGCTGTACCCGGTGGCGAACACGCCGCAGGCGATCGCCGCGCTCGGCGTGGAGACGCTGAAGTCGTATATCTCGACCATCGGCCTGTTCAACACCAAGGCCGCGAACGTGATCGCGCTGTGCGAAAGACTCATCCGCGAACACGGCGGAGAGGTGCCGCGCGACCGCGCCGCGCTGGAAGCGCTGCCGGGCGTCGGCCGCAAGACCGCGAACGTCGTGCTCAACACCGCGTTCGGCGAGCCGACCATGGCGGTCGACACCC
Source organism: Lysobacter hankyongensis (assembly GCF_039543145.1). Lineage (NCBI taxonomy): Bacteria > Pseudomonadati > Pseudomonadota > Gammaproteobacteria > Lysobacterales > Lysobacteraceae > Lysobacter > Lysobacter hankyongensis. The sequence continues at coordinate 492,286 of NZ_BAABJE010000014.1, forward strand.
ACATCTTCCGCGTCGCCAACCGTACGGGCCTCGCGCCGGGAAAGAACGTGCTGGCGGTGGAACAGGCATTGCTGAAACGTGTACCGGCGGAATTCCTGCAGGACGCGCATCACTGGCTGATCCTGCACGGCCGGTACACGTGCAAGGCGCGCAGGCCGGAATGCTGGCGCTGCCCGATCCGCGATGTCTGCCGGTTCAAGGACAAGACCGCAGACGACGAGCGCTGACGCGGGAGAGCGCTGCCTGCGCGCTCATCGAAGAGCGTGACCTGAAGGCCATTCCGGCGCACAAAAAAAAGCCCCGGCTTGCGCCGGGGCCCGAAGTACAGCCGGGAGGGGGAGAGAGATTCGCTGCGATCAGAACGCGAACTGCGTGCGCAGCGCGTACTGGCCGGTTTCGTCGCCCGTGGCTTCGTTGTCGCCCTGGGTGTAGTTGAACATGAAGCGCAGGTTCGGGTTGACGTAGTAGTTCACGCCGAGCAGCAGACTGTTGGCTTCGCGGTTGGCGATGTCCTCATTCTCGATGGCGTCGTAACGCGCCGTCAGTTCCCACAGGCCCTTGTCGCCGACCTTCGGCGAACCGAACACGCCGGTCGCGCCCTTGTACGGCTTGTGGCCGCCGTTGAGCATCCAGCTGCCCTGCAGGTACCACGTGGTCACGTCCTGATCGGCGGCACGGAACGGCTGCTCGAACTTGGACTGCACGTATTCGCCCTGGAAGAACGCGGGGCCGAACGAGCCGGCGACTTCCGCACCGTAGGCGGTGATCTTGTCGCCGGCGGCGCCGTTGACGGTGGCGATGGTCTGCGACGGGCCGCGACGGCCGGCGTACGAGACCGACGCGGTGGTCGTCGCGGAACCGTTGTTCAGATCTTCGACGCTGAACCAGCCGCCGAGGTGCAGGGTGCTGGTTTCGCGATTGATCGGCGCGTAGGTGAAGCGACCGGCAGCGCCGACGCCTTCGTTGCGCACGCCCGCGGCGCTGCGCAGGTTGAACACCGACAGGCCTGCGGTGTAGTTGTCGCCGGCGCGGAGATAGCCCACGCCCTGCTGGAACTGGCGTGCGTTGAACAGACCGCTGGCCGACGAGAACGGGCGCTCCATCATCAGGATTTCGTTCGAGCTGGTCAGCTCTTCCATCGAGCGGTAAGGCTTGAAGTGACCGATGGTGAACTTGCCGCCGAACGCGTTTTTCGCGACGTAGAGGTCGCGCAGGCCGTCGAGATTGGTGCCGGCGCCGAAGTCCTGCTCCATCTTGTATTCCCAGCCCAGAGCCTTGCCCTGCAGGGTGAGGCGCGCGCGGCGGAACTCGGTGGTGCCGGTGGTGCTGGCGATGTCGCGGTCGAAAGCATAGGCGTCGAAGTGGATACGACCGCCGATCTGGGCTTCGAACTTGCCGTCGGCCGAGGTCACCTTGACGCCGCCCTTGGTCTCGATCTTGGGAGAACCCGTGGTCAGGGTGTCGAGTTTCTGCGCGGTGTCGATGTTGACGTCGGACTGCGCGTCGGTGCGCTCTTCGAGCGATTCGACCTTTTCCAGCAGAGCGGCGATCTGCGCCTTCAGTTCGGCGATTTCGGCATCTCTGGACTGCGCCGACGCGGAGAGACTGGTGCCGGCGAGTGCGGCACCGACGGCGAGGGCAAGAAGGGAATGACGCATGGTGTGGACCCCGGAGGTGTGTGATTGAATGCGGGACGGACCGCGCCGGGCGCAGTCCATCGAAAGCGTGTGAACCGGGGCGCTAGGCTGCGACCCCAATCTGACAGCGGGATGTGATGCGAATGACAGTCCCGTGACAGTCGGTCGAACCGCCGCCCCCGATCGGGCGCCATCGATGCGCACGGAGCGTGCGATCCGAACGATCCCGGCGGTTGCGACGCCCCCTCCGGGATGTCACGAATGCGTCAATTGTCATCTTTCTGTCATCGGATGAACACGGGGCTGTCACCCGCGTCCGCTGGAATGAGCCGCAATCGGGGCACCGCCCCGTTCGCATCCCCATCAGGAGCACCTCCGTGTTCAAGTCGTTCAAACTGCAGGCCGTGGCGCTCGTTCTCGCCAGCGGCGCCATGTTCAACGCCCACGCCGACGACATCACCGGCGCCGGCGCCACCTTCGTGTTCCCGGTGATGACCAAGTGGTCCGCCGAATACGCCAAGGCCAAGGGCGTCAAAGTGAACTATCAGTCCATCGGTTCCGGTGGCGGCATCGCCCAGATCAAGGCCGGCACGGTCGACTTCGGTTCGTCCGACGCGCCGCAGAAGCCCGAAGAGCTGGCCAAGGCCGGCCTCGCCCAGTTTCCGTCGGTGATCGGCGGCGTGGTGCCGGTGGTGAACATTCCGGGCGTCCAGTCCGGTGCGCTGAAGTTCGACGGCGCGCTGCTGGCCGACATCTTCCTCGGCAAGGTCACCATGTGGAACGATCCGCGCATCGAAGCCCTGAACGGCGGCGTGAACCTGCCGGCGATGAAAATCACCGTCGTGCGTCGCTCGGACGGTTCGGGCACCACCTTCAACTTCGTCAACTACCTCTCCAAGGTCAGCCCGGAATGGAAGACCAGCGTCGGTGAAGGCAATTCGGTGAAGTGGCCGGCCGGTGTCGGCGGCAAGGGCAACGAAGGCGTCGCCGCCTACGTCAAGCAGCTGAAGGGCGGCATCGGTTACGTCGAGTTCTCCTACGCGCTGCAGAACAAGCTGACCTACGTCCGCATGAAGAACGCCGCCGGCAACTTCGTGCTGCCGAACGACGAAACCTTCCAGGCCGCCGCCGCGAGCGCCGACTGGGCCAAGGCCAAGGATTTCTACCTGGTCATGACCAACGCGCCGGGCCAGAACGCATGGCCGATCGCCGCGACCAACTTCATCCTGATGTACAAGAAGCCGAAGAACGCCGCTGGCGCGAAGTCCGCCAAGGAATTCTTCCGCTGGGTGTACGCCAACGGCGACGACGAAGCCAAGGCCCTGGACTACGTGCCGCTGCCGGACCCGCTGGTCAAGCAGATCGAGGCTTACTGGTCGAAGACGATGCCTTACTGAGTCGTCTTCCGTGACGCGCGGGAACGGGCCTTCGGGCCCGTTTTCGTTTGGCCGCAGCCTTCGCCCGCGCGGGAACGGCGCCGATCGACCGTCATGAAAATGTCACATGAAATCCATCTTTCAGCGCATCGACTCCTGTCATACGCCGGTCATACAAAAATCATCTGATAGCGCATCGACCGCGGCCCGACCCGCGATCGCACGCACACCTCAAGCCTTACGGATCCCGGCCTCGCGATGAGCACTGCCGAATTGACAATGCCCGCTACAGACACCCGCGACCGCAAGGATGCGCGCAACGACCGCGTCTTCAAATCGGTCATCACGATCGTCGCGATCTTCGTACTCTTCACCCTCGCCGGTGCGGCGCTGTCGATGCTCTGGGGCGGACGCAGCGTCCTCGCATCGCAGGGCATGGACTTCTTCTTCTCCGCCGACTGGAATCCGGTCGAGAACAAGTACGGCGCACTGGTACCGATCTACGGCACCGTCGTCACCGCGATCATCGCGATGCTGATTTCGGTGCCGGTGAGTTTCGGCATCGCCTTTTTCCTGACCGAAGTCGCGCCGCGCTGGCTGCGCACGCCGGTCGGCACCGCCATCGAGCTGCTGGCGGGCATTCCGTCGATCATCTACGGCATGTGGGGCTTCTTCGTGCTGATGCCGGTGATGCGCGACAGCATCATCCCGTGGATGAACGACAACCTCGGCCCGCTGCCGGTGATCGGCGCGCTGTTCCAGGGACCGCCGATCGGCGCGGGCATGCTCACCTCCGGGCTGGTGCTCGCGATCATGGTCATTCCCTTCATCAGCTCGGTCATGCGCGACGTGTTCCAGACCGTCCCCGGCCGACTCAAGGAATCGGCCTATGCCCTCGGCTCCACGCGCTGGGAAGTGGCCTGGGACATCGTGCTGCCGTACACCCGCTCCGCGGTGATCGGCGGCATCTTCCTCGGTCTGGGACGCGCGCTGGGCGAAACCATGGCGGTCGCGTTCGTGATCGGCAACAACGTCGCCTTCACCAAGTCGCTGCTCGAACCCAGCACCACGATCGCCGCGCTGATCGCCAACGATTTCGGCGAAGCCACCGCCGACTATCGCGCCGCGCTGCTGCTGCTCGGCTTCGTGCTGTTCCTCGTCACCTTCGTCGTGCTGGCGCTGGCGCGCCTGTTGTTGATGCAGCTCTCGCGCCGGGAGGGCAACTGATGAACGCCGCGTCCGGAATGACCGCTCCCAAGGCATCCACCGCCTCGCAGCACCTGTATCAACGCCGCCGATTCTTCAACGCCATCGCGATCACGCTCGCCTGCGCGGCCGCACTGTTCGGCCTCGCCTTCCTCGGATGGATCCTGTGGACCCTGCTCGCGAAGGGATTCGCCGGCCTGAACCTCGCGCTGTTCACGCAGGACCAGCCCCCGCCGCTGGAAGCGGGCGGTCTGCGCAACGCCTTCGTCGGCAGCCTGTTGATGTGCGGCATGGGTCTGCTCATCGGCACGCCGTTGGGCATCGCTGCCGGCACCTGGCTGGCCGAATACGGCCACGGCCGCAAGCTCGGCACCACCGTCCGATTCGTCAACGACATCCTGCTGTCCGCGCCGTCGATCGTGCTAGGCCTGTTCGTGTATGCCATCTTCGTGATGCAGATCAGCCGTGGCCAGTTCTCGGGCGTGGCCGGCGCGATCGCGCTCGCCTTCATCGTGCTGCCGGTGGTGGTGCGCACCACCGACGAGATGCTCCGGCTGGTGCCGGCACAGATGCGCGAGGCCGCGCTCTCGCTGGGCGTGCCGCAGTGGAAGGTGATCGTGCAGGTGCTGTACCGCTCCGCCCTGCCCGGCATCGTGACCGGCATCCTGCTCGCGCTGGCCCGCATCTCCGGCGAAACCGCGCCGCTGCTGTTCACCGCGTTCGGCAACAACTTCTTCAATACCGACGTCACCTCGGCGATGGCCGGCGTGCCGCTGGTCATGAACCAGTACGCCGCCAGTCCGTACGACAACTGGGTCGAAATCGCCTGGGCCGGCGCACTGGTGCTGACTCTCTTCGTGCTGGCGGTCAGCCTCGTCGCCCGCTTCATCCTGCTCCGCAACAAGATCTCCCATGACTGATCCGGCCCGGACACTGCCCATGAACGATACCGCGACCCTGTCCCACAGCCAGCCGCACCTCGGCATCGTCGCCGCGCATCGCGACGCCGCGCCCGCCGCACCGGTGAAACTGCGCGCGCGCGGTCTCGATTTCTATTACGACAAATTCCATGCGCTGAAAGGCATCGACCTCGACATCCCGGAAAAGCGCGTCACCGCGCTGATCGGGCCGTCGGGCTGCGGCAAGTCCACGCTGCTGCGCATTTTCAATCGCATCTATGCGCTCTATCCCAAGATGGAAGCGCGCGGCGAAGTGCTGCTGGACGGCGAGAACATCCTCGATCCGAAGTACCCGATGAACCGGCTGCGCAGCAAGGTCGGCATGGTGTTCCAGAAGCCGGTGCCGTTCCCGATGACGATCTTCGAGAACGTGGCCTACGGCATTCGCCATCACGAACGCCTGTCGAAGGCGGACATGGCCGTGCGCGTGGAAGAAGCGCTGCGCCAGGCCGCGCTGTGGGACGAAGTAAAGGACAAGCTGGGTCAGAGCGCACTGGGCCTCTCGGGCGGTCAGCAGCAGCGGCTATGCATCGCGCGCGCGGTCGCGCTGCGCCCGGACGTGCTGCTGCTGGACGAACCGACCTCCGCACTCGACCCGATCTCGACCAGCCGCATCGAGCAGCTCATCGAGGAGCTGAAGCAGAACTACACCATCGCGATCGTCACCCACAACATGCAGCAGGCGGCGCGCGTCTCCGACTTCACCGCGTTCATGTATCTGGGCGATCTGATCGAGCACGATTCGACCGAAAAGATCTTCTCCAAACCGTCCCGGCAGCAGACCGAGGACTACATCACGGGCAGGTTCGGGTAAGGCGTTTCGCGCCGGACTGCCGTGCGGGCTTCAGCCCGCTGCCGTCCGCCCGAAAAGCAGGCGCAGCGGGCTGAAGCCCGCTGTACCGTTCGCTTCACCGCACCGGTTTTGCATCGCTCTCTCTACAACGACGTTCCCATTCCACACTGCGAGTTCCGCCATGAACACCAATCCGCACCACCACATCGTCAAGAGCCACGACGAAGAACGCCGGGTCCTGCTGGAGGAAATCCTGCGGATGGGCGAAATGGCGGCATCGCAGCTGGAAGCCGCGCTGGATGTGGTCGATCGTCGCGACGGCAAGGCCGCGGAACGGATCATCGCCAACGACGAGGCGATCGACGCGCTGGAACTGCAGGTCAGCCACGATGCGATGAAGCTCGCCCTGCGCGGCCCGCTCGCGCGCGATCTGCGCGAAATCCTCTCCGCCCTGCGCATCGCTTCGGACATCGAGCGCATCGGCGACTACGCCTCGAACGTGGCCAAGCGCTCGATGGCGCTGAACCTGTCGCCGCCGCTGCCGCATACCCGGGGACTCGGCAGTCTGGGCCGGCTGGTCGTGCGCCAGGTGCGCAAGGTGCTGGCGGCCTATCGCGACGGCGATGTCGAAGCCGCGCAGCAGGTGCGCGCCGAAGACGCCGAGATCGACACCCAATACACCGGCCTGTTTCGCGAACTGCTGACCTACATGATGGAAGACCCGCGGGTGATCACGCCCTGCACCCATCTGCTGTTCATGGCCAAGAATCTGGAGCGCGTCGGCGATCACGCCACCAACATCGCCGAGAACATCTGGTTCCAGGAACATGGCGAAGGCCCGATGCCCCCGCGCGAGAAACGCGACGAGTCGAACACCGCCGTCTGACAAGGCCATGACTTCCGGCCTACGCGCCCAGCTCCGGACATAAACAAGACCTGAACCCGGGCGGCCGCACGGCCCTCCGGGCGCACCTTCGCGCCCGGCCGGTAACTCTTTGTGCACAACCGCTGACGCGATGACGCGTAGATTGCGGGCCACACAGGAGAAGACCGTGCAGGATCCGAATTTCCAACAGGCGCTGGACCGCGCCCGTCAGGGCGACCGCGACGCGCTGGAGCGCGTGCTGGTCCGTTCGCGCCAGGACCTGCGGCGCTACGCCGAGTACCACTGCGCCGTGAACGATGTCGAGGATGCGGTCCAGGAGACCCTGATCCTCGTATCGCGCAAGCTGCCGACCCTGCGCGAACTGGATGCCTACGCCTCGTGGCTGTTCCGCATCGTCAAGCGCGAGTGCAACCGCATGAAGCGCGCCACGCGCCTGCTGCTGATGGAACCCGCCGACCTCGAGGAAATCGAAGGGCCGCACTGCCCCGCGCCGAACGGTCTGGTGCGCGACGTGGCCAACGCCCTGGCCGCCCTGCCCCTTCACTACCGCGAGATCATCCTGCTGCGCGATCTGGAAGGACACAGCATCGCCGAGATCGCGGAAGCCCTGTCGCTGCATCCCGAAGCCGCCAAAGCCCGTCTCCATCGTGCGAGAAGCCTGGCCCGACAATACCTTGCCCCCACCGAACCCGACCGGATGCCGGCCCTGCCGTCGGCCGGTTAGGATTTCCCCCCGCAGCCCCACGTCTCGATTCCACCACTCAGGAGAGAACCCGATGTCCAGCAACAAGAAACCCATCGCGATCGCCGTGTCCACCGCCCTGCTGCTCTCGGGCTCCGCGTTCGCATCGACCCATCTTTCGCAGGGCTACCAGCTCGGCACCGACACCGTGATCGACGCCAAGGGCGCCGAAGGCAGCTGCGGCGGCGACAAGGGCGCCGAGGGCAAGTGCGGCGGCGACAAGGGTGCCGAAGGCAAGTGCGGCGAAGGCGCCTGCGGCATGGACAAGATGGACACCAACAAGGACGGCAAGATCTCGAAGGCCGAATACGCGGCAGCGCACAAGAATGGCGGCGGCGATTTCGCCAAGCACGACACCAACAAGGACGGCTTCATCAGCGCCGCCGAGATGAAGGCCACCCATGAAGGCAAGTGCGGTGGCGACAAGGGTGCCGAAGGCAAGTGCGGCGAGGGCAAGTGCGGCGGCGACAAGCCGGCCGCAACGCCGGAAAAGAAGGCCGCCGAGGGCAAGTGCGGCGAAGGCAAGTGCGGCGGCGCGATGTGATGCCGCCCGGTGCCGACGTCCTCCGGGGCGTCGGCACGCCACTCCGGGCGGCCGCACTGCGGCCGCCCGTCGTTTCGGCCTGACGATCCCTTCGCGATGACCACCCCCGTTCCGCTTCCGAACGACGCCGCCGGTCTCGGGCTGCGCCGACCGCTGCTCGGCCCGATGCGTGCCGCGCCTGCGGGCAGCTTCGATTTTCTCGAACTGGCGCCGGAGAACTGGATCGGCGTCGGCGGTGCGTATGGCGAAGCCTTCGCCGACCTCGCGGCGCGATATCCCATCGTCTGCCATGGCCTGTCGCTTTCGGTCGGCGGTCCCGCGCCGCTGGACGAAACCTTCCTCGTGAAGGTTCGACGCTTCATGGAGACGCATCGCTGCTCGCTCTACAGCGAACACCTCAGCGCCTGCGGCGACAGCCGCGGCCAACTCTACGACCTGCTGCCCCTGCCCTTCAGCGACGACGCGGTGAAGCACGTCGCCGCGCGCATCCGCCGCGTGCAGGACATCCTCGGGCAGCGCATCGCGATCGAAAACATTTCCTATTACGCCGCACCGTTCCAGCGGATGCGCGAAATCGACTTCATCAACGCGGTGCTGGCCGAAGCCGATTGCCTGATGCTGCTCGACGTGAACAACATCATCGTCAACGCCACCAACCACGGCTACGACCCGTCGGCGTTCCTCGCCGCCCTGCCCGGCGAGCGCGTGGCCTACATCCACGTCGCCGGCCATTACGACGAAGCCGACGACCTCAAGATCGACACCCACGGCAGCGCGGTCAACGCCCAGGTGTGGGCGCTGCTGGAAGAGGCCTATCGCCTGTTCGGCCCGCGACCGACCCTGCTGGAACGCGATTTCAATCTGCCCCCGTTCGAGGACCTGCTGGACGAACTCGGCCAGGTCCGCCGCCGCATCGCCGGAGCGCCCGCGCATGACCGTCGCCACGCCGCCTGACGAGATGCCGACCGAGCGCACGCTCGCCGCGCAGCAGGACGCGCTGGCGGCCCACATCCGCGACCCGGAGCGCGTACCGCCGCCGCCCGGGATCGAGGAGCGCCGGCTCAGGATCTATCGCGAGCTGTTCTTCAACAACGTCGAGAGCATGCTCGCCGGCAATTTTCCGGTGCTGCGACGGATCTACGGCGACGACGGCTGGCGCGCGCTGATCCGCGGCTTCTACCGCGACCACGGGAGCCAGACCCCGATGTTCACGGAGCTCGCGCGCGAATTCCTGCGCTATCTGGACGCACGCGCGGAAGACGACCGCGGACGCGACGACCCGCCGTGGCTGCGCGAACTGGCGCATTACGAATGGGTGGAGATGGCGCTGCAGCTCAGCGACGCCCGCAACGACGGCATTCCGCACGACGCCGACGGCGACCTGCTGGCCGGGCGACCGCTGGTTTCGCCCCTGGCGTGGCCGCTGGCCTACACCTGGCCGGTGCATCGGATCGGCCCGGACCACCGGCGGGCGACGCCCCCGGACACCCCGACCCTGCTGATGCTGCGGCGCGAAACCGACGGCACGGTCAGTTTCCACGCACTGACGCCGCTGGCGTTCCGCCTGCTGCAGCGGCTGGACGAGACCACCGACCTCAGCGGCCGGCAGCAACTGGAGGCGCTGGCGGCCGAAGCCGGTGCCGCCGGCAGCGAGACGTTCCTGGCCGAAGGCGCGGCGATGCTCGCCCGCATGCGCTCGGAAGGCACGCTGCTGGGCACCCGTCAGGACTGAATTCCCCCGATCCGCCCCCGGCCGGGCTTGCCGCGTCTGTTAGGCTTGTCGCATGAGCGAAGCGACCGCAGCCCCGACCTTCCGGAAAATGTCCGAACGCTTCCGGGGCTACCTCCCGGTGGTGGTGGACGTGGAAACCGGCGGCTTCGACTGGAACCGCCACGCGCTGCTGGAAATCGCGGTGCAGCCGATCGATCTCGACGAAAACGGACGGCTGGTCCCGGGCGAGATGGCCAGCGCGCATCTCGTGCCCGCGCCGGGTACCGAGATCGATCCGAAGTCGCTGCAGGTCACCGGCATCGATCTCGATCACCCGTTCCGCCTCGCCAAACCCGAACGCGATGCCCTGGACCACGTCTTCGCAGCCGTCCGCGCCGCGGTGCGCAAGCACGACTGCCAACGCGCGATCCTGGTCGGCCACAACGCGCATTTCGACCTGAACTTCCTCAACGCCGCGGTCGCGCGCACCCAGCACAAGCGCAACCCGTTCCACCCCTTCAGCGTGTTCGACACCGTGACCCTCGCCGGGATCGCCTACGGCCAGACCGTACTGGCCCGCGCGGTGCTGGCCGCCGGCCTGTCGTGGAACGGCGAAGAAGCGCATTCCGCGGTCTACGACACCGAACGCACCGCCGAGCTGTTCTGCAAGATCGCGAACAGCTGGCCCCGGATGGGGTGAATCGTTCCCGCATCCGTGGCCTAAGCGCCGCCCAAGCGGGCTTGGATGCACGCAGTCCTCGAGGTCGCACCCGCGGCTGATGACGATGAAACGCGCCATCGGCTGCGGCTGCATCCTGGGCATATCGGGCCTGAAGGCCCTCCTACAGGGGGCGTATCGCTTTACGTGGCTTTGGGTAATTTCGACCGGACGCCACGCACGATCCCGTACAGACTGATTGCGATCCACGTGCACTGCAGCAGCGCGACAGAGAGATTGAAGCCGCCGAACAGCGACACGAGAATCCCGCCCGATCCGGCGATGTTGAGGCACTGATAGGTGAGCGCATTGCCGGACAGCCGCCCGCTCTGCAACAGGAAATAGCTGGCGACCACCAGCACGCTGCCGAGCAGACCGACGATGTCGTACCAGGCGAGGCTCATCCGCGCTGCCGCACCGCCTCGAACAACGCAACGCCGGTCGCGACCGAGACGTTGAGGCTTTCCACGCCCGGCGCGTTGGCGAGACCCGGCATCGGGATCGTCACCAGACCATCGCAGTGCTCGCGGGTGAGACGACGCAGGCCATCGGCCTCGCCGCCCAGCACCAGCGCGACATTGCCGCGCAGATCGACCGAATACAGCGACGCGGTCGATTCGCCGGCGAGGCCGTAGATCCACACGCCGAGCTGCTGGATGTCGCGCATCGCACGGGCGAGATTCGTCACCCGCACCACCGGCACGCTGTCGGCGGCACCGGCCGAAGTCTTGCGCACGGTCGCATTGACCTGCACCGCCTTGTCCTTCGGGATGACCACCGCGGTGACGCCGGCCGCGGCCGCGCTGCGCAGGCAGGCGCCGAGGTTGTGCGGGTCCTGCACGCCGTCCAGCACCAGCAGCAGGGCCTTGCCGGCCGCGGCTTCGATCAGCTCGGGCAGATCGTCTTCGTTGTAGGTCTTGGCCGCGGCGTAACGCGCGACCACGCCCTGATGCCGCAGGCCGCCGGTGACGCCGTCGATGGCGTTGGTGGCCACCCGGCGCACATCGATGTCCTTGCGACGGGCGTTCTCTTCGATCTCGGTCAGGCGCGGATTCTTGGCGCCGGCCTCGATCAGGACTTCGCGGACATGGTCGGCATCGTGCTCGACCGCCGCGGCCACGGCATTGATGCCGGCGATCCATTGGGATGTTTTGCTCATGGGCGCTATTGTGCCCGGCCGACCGGGGTTTTGCCCGCGGCGGGCTATGATTCGGCCCCGCCCGCACCCTCGCCGCCATGACCGCGCACGCCCCTTCGCAGACCCGGATCGCCATTGTCGGCGGCGGCCCCGCCGGCCTGATGGCGGCGGAAGTCGCCAACGCGGCCGGGCTGCAGGTCGATCTGTTCGAAGCCAAGGGCTCTGTGGGCCGCAAATTCCTGATCGCCGGCAAGGGCGGCCTCAACCTCACCCACGGCGAGCCACGGCCCGGTTTCGATGTGCGCTATCGCGAGCGCGCGCCGCAGATCGCGCACTGGCTGGATGCGTTCGACGGCGAGGCCCTGCGCGCCTGGGCCCGCGAACTGGGCGTGGAGACCTACGTCGGCACCTCGGGCCGCGTGTTCCCGATGGACCGCAAGGCCGCCCCGCTGCTGCGAGGCTGGGTGCGACGCCTGCGCGAACGCGGCGTGGGTTTCCATGTGCAGCACCGCTGGCTGGGCTGGGACGACGACGGCGCCCTGCGCTTCGCCACGCCCGATGGCGAGCGGCATGTCCGTGCGGAAGCGACGGTGCTGGCGCTCGGCGGCGCAAGCTGGCCGGAGCTCGGCTCCGATGGCGGCTGGGTGCCCACGCTCGCGGCGCGCGGTGTCGACATCGCCCCGCTGCGCCCGTCGAACTGCGGCTTCGACATCGGCTGGAGCGCCGTGCTCGCGGAAAAGCACGCGGGTGCGCCGCTGAAACCCGTCGTCCTGCAGTGGCTGGATCTCGACGGCCAGGCGCACGCGCTGCAGGGCGAATGCGTGCTGACCGCGACCGGCGTCGAAGGCAGCGCGATCTACGCGATCTCGGCCGATCTGCGCGAACGCATCCTGCGCGACGGCGACACCATGCTGTGGCTGGACCTCGCGCCCGGACGCGACCACGAACGCCTGCGCAACGACCTCGAGAAACCGCGCGGCAAGCGCAGTCTCGGCGAACATCTGCGCCGGCAGACCGGCCTCGATGCCGCGAAGATCGCGCTGCTGTTCGAAATCCTGCCGCGCGATGCGATGCAGGAGGCGGATGCGGTGGCCGCCGCGATCAAACGACTGCCGTTGCGCCTGCACGGCGCACGGCCCATCGCCGAAGCCATCAGCACCGCCGGCGGCGTGCGCCTGGAAGCGCTGGACGACGCGCTGCAGCTGAAGACCATGCCCGGCGTGTTCTGCAGCGGCGAAATGCTCGACTGGGAGGCCCCGACTGGTGGCTATCTGCTCACCGCATGTTTCGCCAGCGGCCTGATCGCGGGACGCGGGGCGGCAGCATCGCTCGCAACCCGATAGGGTGCGCTCCAGCGCACCTGCTTTTCCGGCATCGTTGCAATCGAAACGGCGCGCCGAAGCGCGCCAGATTCAATACTTCTGCTTCGGCCGTTTCGCCGGCTGCCCGCGCGGCGGCGGCGGTTTGACCCCGCGTTCCTCGGCCAGACGGAAATCGATCTTGCGCTCTTCCAGGCTGGCCTTGAGCACGATCACGGTGACGCGATCGCCGAGACGGAACACGCGACCGACGCGCTCGCCGCTCAGCGTTTTCCTGATCGGATCGAAGTGATAGTAATCGTGCGGCAGCTGGGTCACGTGGACCAGGCCGTTGACCTTCGATTCGTCCAGTTCGACGAACAGGCCGAAGCTGGTGACGCCGCTGATGATGCCGTCGAACTGGCCGCCGACATGCTTTTCCATCCACGCCGCGCGGTAGCGCTCGTCGACCTCGCGTTCGGCTTCGTCGGCGCGGCGCTCGCGTTCGGAACACTGCAGCGCCAGCGCGGCCATGCCGTTCGGCGAATAGGCGAAGGCATCGGCCTTCGCACCGCTGAGCGCATGCTTGATCGCACGATGCACCAGCAGGTCGGGATAGCGGCGGATCGGCGAGGTGAAATGCGCGTAGGCGTCGAGCGCGAGACCGAAGTGACCGACGTTGTCCGGCGCGTAGACCGCCAGCGACTGCGTGCGCAGCAGCACCGATTCCAGCAGCGCCGCATCCGCACGCTCGCGGATCTTGACCAGCAGCGCGGTGAAGTCGCGCGGTTCGACGTTCGCCCAGGCCGGCATCCGCAGCTTGAACTCCTTGAGGAATTCGAGCAGATCGGCGTACTTCGACTCCGGCGGCTTGTCGTGGATGCGGTAAGGCGCCGGCACCTTCTTCTTCAGCAGATAGCGCGCGGCCTCGACGTTCGCCGCGATCATGCATTCCTCGATCAGCTTGTGCGCGTCGTTGCGCTGGAGCATGCCGGCCTGCACGACCTCGCCCTGCGGGCCGAGCACGAAGCGCACTTCGCTGCTTTCGAACTCGATCGCGCCGCGCGCCTTGCGCGCCTTCGCCAGCACCTGGTACAGCTGGTGCAGGCGCTGCACCTGCGGCAGCAGCGCGCCGATCTTCGCGATCGCATCGGCATCGTTCTCGCCCACCGCCTGCCAGACCTGGGTGTAGGTCAGGCGCGCGTGCGAGTGCATGACCGCTTCGTAGAACTTCGATTTCGTCACTTCGCCATCGAAGTCGACCTGCATGTCGCAGACGAAGCACAGGCGATCGACCTTCGGATTCAGCGAACAGATGCCGTTGGACAACGTCTCCGGCAGCATCGGCACGACGAAGCCCGGGAAATATACCGACGTCGCGCGCTTCTGCGCCTCGTCGTCCAAGGGCGCGCCGGGACGCACGTAATGCGAGACATCGGCGATGGCGACGATCAGGCGGAACCCGTTGCGGTTCGGCTCGCACCAGACCGCATCGTCGAAGTCCTTGGCATCCTCGCCATCGATGGTGACCAGCGGCAGCGTGCGCAGGTCGACGCGACCGGCGATGTCGGCCTCCGTCACCTGCAGCGGCACCGCGGTGGCCTCGCCGATCACGGCCGGTGGGAATTCGTGCGGCACGTCGTGGCCGTGGATCGCGGCCTCCACCACCAGCGATGGCGTCAACTTGTCGCCGAGCACCGCGAGCACGCGGCCGATCGGCGGGCGGTAGGCGTCGGGCGCATGTACGATCTCGCAGACCACGAGCTGGCCGTTGCGGGCGTCCAGACGCGCATCCGCGGGAATCTGCACGTTGCGCTGGATACGGGCGTCGTCGGGCTGCACGTAACTGATGCCAGCCTCGAGCGTGAAGCGGCCGATGAGCCGGTTGAGCCGTCGTTCCAGCACTTCGACGATGCTGCCCTCGCGACGACCGCGACGGTCCACGCCGGTGACGTTCGCCATCACCCGGTCGCCGTGCAGGACCTTGCGCATCTCCAGCGGCGGCAGGAACAGGTCGTCGCCGGGCCCGCTGTCGGGCCTCAGGAAACCGAAACCGTCGGGATTGGCGATGACGGTGCCGGCGATCAGATCGAGCCGGGCCGCGGGGAGATAACCACCGCGACGGTTCTGCAGCAGTTGGCCATCGCGGAGCATCGCCGCCAGGCGCTTGCCCAGCGCGTCGCGACGCTCGGCGGTGTCGAGGTCGAGGTGTTGCCAGAGGGTCTCGGCCGACATCGGCCCCTCGCTGCGCCCCAGCAACTGCAGGATCGCCTCACGGCTTGGGATCGGATCGGCATACCGTGCGGCCTCGCGCGCGGCGAACGGGTCCTGCACCGGGCCGCGTGTGGGTGCGGGGCGCGGTGATTTTGGAATGGGTGATTTCGGAACGGGGAGAGCGGCCTGGACATCGGGCAGCCAGGGAGCGGCTTTGCGGGACTTCGCCGGCTTCGCGGAAGTGCCCGGAGGCTTCGCGGCGGCTTTGCTGGAGACCTTGCCCGGCTTGCTCGACGCGGACTTGCGGGCGTCGGTGCGGGAGGTGGATTTCGGGGATGCGCCATGAGTGGCGCGCGTGGCGCGAGGGCCGGAACTCTTCTTGGTGGGTTTTGACATCGGCGACAAGTATACGCCTTGTCAAGCCCCCGGAATCCAGCCCTTCGGCCGCCGATCGCCGGCGCCCCGCAACCCCGCCACCGGATTCGCATCCGGGCATTGACTTCCCCGACGCCGCATCGCAACATACGCGCCCTGAGCCCAGGTGGCGGAATTGGTAGACGCACTAGTTTCAGGTACTAGCGGGTAAAACCGTGGAGGTTCGAGTCCTCTCCTGGGCACCAGATCGAAAGAAACCCCGCTGACGCGGGGTTTTTTATTGCCTGCAATTTCGATGTGCGGCGTGGCCGCAGGCAATCCCGCATTTGCGGAATGCGGCGCGGCAACGAAACACGCCGCGAGACAACACCACACCGTGCCGCGGTCATGGCCCGCGTCGACAGGCTGGCGTCACCAGCACCCTCATCACGACCGCACCGCACAGCGCTGCCAGCGATCACGGTCATCCGTCCAGCCGCAGCGCACGACAACAGGCCACAAGCCTCGCAACCGGCATCCCGCCTGCGTCCGTTCGAAGCACGCACGTTGTCAAAGCCTGTTCCGATCCTGTGCCCTCCCGTCGCGGACACCGGTCGCATCGCTCCGAACCGAATTGCAAACCGCAACCACCTCGGGTGTTTCGCACCCCGGGTTTCTGCCATCGGGCACGCCACGACCCGGCAGTTACGATACGACCCGGCGTTCGCCCGCAGGCATGCGTGTCGTATTCCCGCATCTTTTGCCCGATGACGCACTACACGCGTGTGTCCGGATTGACGTGCGCGCGTGATGGCACGGGAATTGCTGCGACATCGGCACGAGTTCGCGCAGGTGCTCGCGCTTCGCGTCGCCACCAGCGATGACATGACCCTCCCTTGCCTATGGTCCGATCAAACATGAACATCCATTCATCGCTCGCCGCCGCACTGATGCTCGCTTGCTGCATGTCGACTGCCGGCGCCGCGACACAAGCCCTCCCCGATGCCGCGAATGCGGCGACATCGACCACCGGCATGGCCGGCGTATTGCGTGCCCAGGTATTGCTGGATCGCGCGCACTTTTCGCCGGGCGAGATCGACGGCCTCCTGGGGTCGAACCATCGTCGCGCCGTTCTCGGCTATCAGCGCGCACGCGGTCTGGACGAAACGGCAACGCTGGATGCGCGCACCTGGGCCAGCCTCAATGCGGATGCGCCGGCCGTGATCGTCGCCTACGTGCTGACCGCTGAAGATGTCGGCCAGCCCATGACGACGTTGCCGAAAGACATGATGGCGAAATCGAAATTGAAGTCGCTCGGATTCGAATCGATCCTCGAAGCGCTGGGCGAACGCTTCCACGCCAGTCCGGGTCTGCTGAAGAAGCTCAATCCCGGCGCCGACTTCGCGAAAGCCGGTACGCGCATCTTCGTGCCGAACATCGCGAACGCCCCCGCGATGCCCAAGGCAACCAAACTGGTCATCGACAAGTCGGACTCGACGCTTGCGGTCTTCGATGCCGCCGGAAAACAGGTGGCTCAATTCCCGGTGTCGTCCGGCAGCGAACACGATCCCCTGCCGATCGGACAGTGGGCGATCAATGGCGTCGCGACGAATCCGACCTTCCATTACAACCCCGACCTCTTCTGGGATGCCGATCCGGCTCACTCGAAGGCGACGCTGGCGCCGGGCCCGAACAATCCCGTGGGCACGCGTTGGATCGACCTGTCCAAGCCGCACTACGGGTTGCATGGGACGCCGACGCCCGCAAGCATCGGCAAGACGCAGTCGCATGGCTGCGTGCGCCTGACCAACTGGGACGTGGAACGGCTGGCGTCCGCGGTGGATACATCGGTCGCGGTGCTGATGCAGGAGTAGGAATGAAATCGGTCGGCCTCTTCCTGCTGGGCATCGTGCTGGGCGTTCTGCTGCATCGCGAATACATCCACTGGCGACACGGCGACGGCGAAGATATCCAGACGTGCCCCGCCCCGCCCGCACAGGCCGTACCCGCGTGCGATACGCCGGCATCCGGCATGCCTTCATCAGGGATGCCCGCCATTGGCGCACCGGCTGCAGCTGCATCCAGCAACAACGGCACCGCGTCGACGGATTCGATCATCGAACCGATGGCACCCTTCGCCGGCGCTTCACAACCGAATCGCACAGATGCAGCGTACGGTCTCGGCAGCCTGCTGATTCCGGTCCAGGGCAAGCTGCCATCGGATCTCTCCGACACGTTCACCGACAGCCGATCGGAGGGCCGGCCTCACGAAGCCATCGACATCATGGCCGAGGCCGGAACACCGGTGCTCGCGGTGGCCGACGGACACGTCGAAAAGCTGTTCACCAGCGACAAGGGCGGACTGACCATCTACCAGTTCGAACCCTCTGGTCGTTATGCGTATTACTACGCACATCTGCAACGCTATGCCGATGGGCTCCGCGAAAAACAGGCGCTTCGCAAGGGCGATGTGATCGGCTACGTCGGCTCTACCGGCAATGCCTCCCCCGCAGCACCGCACCTGCACTTCGCGATCTTCGCGCTAGGACCCGAGCGCCAGTGGTGGAAGGGGACCGCCATCAATCCCTATCCCGTGCTGCGTCTCCACTGAGCAGGCTTTCACTGGGTCATTACAGCTGGCGTGAGCACTCACAACGGAAAAAATGGCTCGCCCGGGAGAATGGCGCGCGGGCGACTGTTTATAAATGCTGCTTCAAACGGCAAATGACCGGGGAAGATATCGCGGGCGACGACGCTTAATTCACACAGTGGGTGTCCCGGTCTTTACAGTCCCGCGAAGCTCAGGATTAGGCTTCGCGGACAGCGGACACCGCAGCTGTGAAAACCGAGGTTACACAGTTCGGTTGACAGACCCCTGACGGCCACACCAGGATTCGCGGACGGCGGACGCCACTACTGTGAGAACCGAGACCACACAGTTCGTTTGGCAGACCCGGAATTACCACCCCACCAAAGATCCCTCAGAAACCCAGCGAAAATCCTTAGCTAGCACTTCGACATAACTGGATTCTCCAAGAATCAAGTAATGCTTCATTTCATACCTGCCAGATCCCACTTCCTTGGCCCATTCAGAATCTTCGACGATGTAGACAGAAGAATCTGGGCATACCCCTGTTTCATTCCACTTACTCCTAAATCTTGCCTGCCAACTCACGGCATCTTCACCAGCCTTTATCTGCCCTTCAATTTGCGACCAATCAAAGAGTGATTCGTCCACCACTTGCCGATCTGAGTGCTGCGGACTACGACGCGACCAACCGGCGTCCAGAAACGAGAGGCTTATCAATTGATAACTTCCACATTTGTCCTCAGGATCTATTGTAAGGCCATCATACGCATCTACCACGTTAATCGAATCAGCATTCTGCTTACTTTCATTCAAAAAAAAACCAACAAACCGCACCAAGCAATCACCGTTCTCATCAACTATCAATCGAAGCATTGGCGTAGACGGCGAAACCATCCACGGAAAACTCACCGGAATTATCTTTTTCACAAACAACTCTCCTACCAATTGGGTATTGAAATGATGTCGTCAATTTTCAGATCATATTTTCCACGTGTAACCGCAATTCTCGGCCCTGGTATAGATAGATCTGGACGAATAGGCATTTCCAGCAAGCGCTTCAACTCTTGCCTAGAAGGAATAACCTCGATGATTTTAGTCGGCTTCAAACCCGCTAAACTCAACGCAGCCAGCCCGCGATTGTTCAATGAAATTAAGTCATCACCACTTCTAAATGCGTGAATAAGAATGTCATCCGATGTCAATAATCCATCGCTCAAATCGCTTGCCACCTCATAAATGGTTCTACGGCGGATGTAATCTGGCGCATCAGACCCGATTGACGCAAACGTCTTCCCAATAAGCTTCTGCCCAAAGAGTACCGTCTTCCCCAACTCTCTGTTTAGCTGCCTAAACATCTCAACGCTTGCCGCATCTGGAGCCGAACTGGCCACACGAGTCGCCTGACCGGCCATAGGAACACCAGAAATCCGCGAAGCATTATGCACCCAAATCCCACGCTCACCGACGAAGTAGGTATGGTCGTCTGCCACCTCGAAATTGTAGACCGCGTGCTGGCCATCGACTGATTCCACACCAACTACCGTCGATTTCTCGCCATTCAGCAACTCAAGTTGGTCACCACTTTCGAGTGAATTCGCTCCGCACCAGCCTTTTCCGACCACATGGAACGGGTGCTCTGTCGTGCAGGAAATGGCTTCTCGCGCTCCATCGGAGTGTTCGACAAATACTCGCACAGCCTCCATGTCTTCTCTGATGAAGACCTGGAGCACCGGACGCCACTGGACTCTTTCACCATAGGGCGTTCTCGCCGCAACCCAGTCTCCGACTCGAATCGTTTCGATAGGCCTGACTCCGTCCTTGGCGTGCACGGGAGTTCCCGCCAAGAAGCACATCCCGAATGGCAACACCGAGCGGAAACCATTCCAACCTTCCACGCGCACAATTTGCGGTAGCCCCTCCCTCACATAGCGCACGCTCGCGACCACAGGCCTTGCCGTACGATTCAGTGATTGCAAGATCTGAGCGCCGATAGCCGGGCGTGCCGCCGCAGACACCCGAGCGGCAGGCGCCACGGTCTGGGCCACATCGGCGGCGGCTGTCGCACTTCTCGCGGCCGGCACCGCTTCGTCGACCACTGTCGCCGCAACACGCACTTCAGCCGCCGTATCCGCTGAGCGTGCCGCAACCGAGGTTGTCAGCGGCGCGGCAACAGCATCGGCCTGCCTGGCCAGCGACATTGGCGGCACGTATCGTCTCACTTTAGCCATGTGCTCGGCCAACGATCGCATCACTGTAGTCGCTCTTCTTGCGGCCGCAATCTGCTGCGCCCCCTCTTGCGCGACATCCACCGCTTCATCGACGTATCGAAGGGCGCTTCCAGCCTCCGCGGCTTTGAATGCCCTCCTTCCCTTCAGCCCCCATTTGATTGCGTATTCAGCACCATCAGGCACGAGTTCCCACAGAGCGTTCACTCTCGCCCTATCCCAATCGCCCTGTACCACAGGCGTGATGATTGCCCCTGGCGCTCCCCATAGATTTTCCGTCATGAACGCCAAATCGTGGTTCAGGATTTTACGGGCACGCTCTTCACCAGCCTGGATTCTTGCCGCCTTACGCTCCGCTCTAGCCGCTTCGTCAGCGGCAACTAGCCGTCTATTTTCCGCAATGATAGCCGCATATTTTTCCGGATTATCATTAATATCCTTCATCCATCGATGTAGCGGCCACGCAATATCGTTGTTCCAAGCATAGTACGCCATGAACTCGTTGCCGTCCGACATTGGACCATAGGCCTGCACATAGTCATCGACCGTCGGCAATCCATACATTGCCGCAAATTGATCCGAGTAATGGTGCGAGCCTTTTACGTACCCGGCCAAGTCCGACCTGCGAACAAACTTTCCTGTGAACGGCAGGAACACATAGTTAGGATCATTCGTATACTTTGATGCTTCACCAGTATCGGCAACTGGAGCTTTGGGCGCCCCCCCGTCCTCGATAGCGGGCTGATCAGCACTGCCATACCTGCGGCGAAGATCTTCAATTGCTGCTTCGTAATTAAACGGAGCAGAGTCATCCGCTTGGGAAGTCACCTCAACAGCAGGAAGGTTTGCGCGCCCGTATTCTGCGGCATCCAGCGCATGCTCACCCGTTATCGCGCCGCCGATCATGCTTCCGATCACATCAGCAGCCACACTGCTATAGTCGATCCGTTTGCTCAGTCCGAACTTGTGGCGCAGATAGACACCGGCAGTGCCCGCGATTGCGCCGGACAGCATTTTGCTCTTGGCTTGACCGGCACCGGTCGACAGATCGAAGCCCAACTTGTCGCTCAGGTATGGCGATACGTACGACGTGCCTGCCGCCGTTGCAGCGCTTATCAGCACATTCTTCCAACTGAAGTGGGTGCTCTCGACCCCCATGGCCTTGTTGGCCCCGTAGCCTGCCACGCTACCAAGGCCTGCGCTCACTGCCGCACGAGCCACATGGCCGTACTTGGTGCCTTCCGCGATCGCTTTCAGCCAGCTGCTGTTGCCGATCCCTGCGGTGATGCCACCTGTGATGCCCGAAGCAAGCGCGCCGCGCCAGCTGAAACTCGCGACGCCCATGGCGCTGCCGATGGCCGAACTGACAGCCGCACCTGCAAACCCGCCGACCGCACCCGCTACGACAGCAGCAGTCATACCATAAGCACCTCCCAGCGCAGCTGCACCGGCCGCCATGGTTCCAGCCGTCGCAGCTGTCGCCGCAGCAGTCGTCCCCGCCGCGACCGTTGCGGTGGCAGTGGCGGTCGTGGCGGTGGCTGCAGATCCCATTGACCTGCGTACGGATTTTGTAGCCACTCAAGCGGTGAGTCCTGTGGTGATGGTATCGGG
>NZ_BAABJE010000015.1:0-233403 GCF_039543145.1 Lysobacter hankyongensis
CTTGGTCTGTCGAGGGTAGAGAACTCACCTGCCGATCGGCTACATGATTCGTCTCAGGTCATTCTCAAGAACGGAAGGAGGAACATGTGCGATGACTTGGCCTGCGGTTCTGTGTTTCGAGGAAGTGCACTCTGACTCGTGTTCCGCTCCGACAAAGCTTTGACTTTCGTAGGGCGCATAAGCCGAAGGCGTCATGCGCCGGATATGCGTCAGCCATGCCGGATGCCGGAAGAAGGTGCATGGCGCTTCGCTGATGCACCCTACAAGGGCGTATGCGCCTTACGGCCTTTGGACCGACAGCATCAGCTGATGTCGATCAGCAGCTCCGGCAGAAGCTGCCTGACTCGATCAATCGAGCGATTCAAGCCGGCCCGATCGAACAAGATATTCGCGCCGAGTATTTCGTTGTCCAGGTGAAAGGAGATCGACGTCCGATCACGCTCACTGCTTTCGACTATTGGCGCGTCGCCGATCTGCTTGCCTTTCTCGAAACGATAGACTGCAGCCCAGCCGCGGTAGATGGTCTCGACTCTGAGCGAAGCGCAAAATGCATTGAGGACTGCCAGTCCGATCTCGCAAAGCTCATCGCCAACGCTCAGGTGACGCTTTCGGTTGTGGCAGCCTGCAAGAGCAGAAAGGAAAACCAGTGCGACTTGATCGCCGTTAGGAGCGGCGGGGTCCAGCGGCATGCCGGCATCGTAATCAATGTCCACATGGGCGCCATCAACCCGTATCGCCACGCAAGTACACTCACCATCGACCGCGGAATCCGCTGCGTGGCAGAGCGCCTGCATCAAAAGGCGGACCGGCAGCTCGCGATCGGAGAGATCGCCCACATACATGGTCGGCCGACGGCGGACGGCCTCCAATCCGCGAAGGACTTCTATGTTCTTTCCGTCGTATCTTGTGCTCTCGGCCATCACTCACCCCAATCGAATGCGCTCATTGTCATTCCGGCGCAAGCCGGAATCCAGCCTTGAAAGCTTTGGAAGCTGGGTTCCGGCTGTCGCCGAGAAAAAAACGAGAGGGATCCACATGTCATCCAGACGGGGAAATGGATGTCCCGGTTTTCTCCTGTTTTCCATGGGGTTGAGAGGTTCGATTCGTGTGGTCGGCTCGCGGCTGGGTGGAGAAGGGGAGGGAAAGTGGGTGTCCCGGTCTTAGGCGCCACTTCATTAGAACCACCTCAGGCCAGTTCTGTTGTTAACAAAATTAGGATAAGAGTTGTCTGGTGTCACTTGATTTCTTCTTACAAACGCCTCGTGAATCCAGTGCTTGACATCAATAGCGGAATTGCTCCAGCTGTATATCTTCGCAAATCCGCACTTGAAATTGTCGTAGAGACGAGGAGGAATTGTGTATGGATCAAATTTCGTGGGGTCTTGCCGCGGATATGTGGGCAATACAATCCCAAGTAGGCCGGACCTTGAGTTGTATCTCGTGTGTCTAATGCTTGAGCCTATTTCCCAATCGACATGTTTTCTTTGCCACGTCTGCGACCCTATGAGAACTACCGTCACTGTCGAGTCTCGCAAGTACTCGTCGCGAATCTTCTGGCGCACAGTCTCAGTTGATAAGTGCGGGTCGATATCTCCGATTTGCACCGATTTTGACACCATGATTTCATGGGTCAGCGCAAACAGATGCTCGAAGTGATCGCGGTAGATTTGATCGTTGGCATGGTGGTAACTCAAAAACACGTTATGTCTTGGGATTTGCAATTCGCGAAAACCGTGTATTGCACTCATTAGCTTCCTGCCCCCTGTTGATTAATTTCTTGCATTCAAGACGAATAGCCTGCTCGCCTATTTTTGGTCAAAATTTAGTTCGCATTGCCGTTTGTTTTGGCTGGTTTTGGTGTCGCAATTCTGCGAACAGTCAGTCATAAATTCCCGGCAGACGCCAAGCGCCTGCCGTTCCCATTCCGCATATCGAACTCCCCTTGTCTCATCCCTGAGTTCCCGATTCAATCCTCTTCGTGCTTAGGCTTATACGCGTCGATCAGCCTCGACTGCACCTGCCCCGGCACCGGCTCGTAATGACTGAAATCCAGCGAATACCGCCCTCTTCCGGCCGTCACCGATTTCAGCTCCGCCGCATACCCTTCGAGTTCCGACAGCGGGACCTGCGCCTTCACGACGATCTCGCCGCCGCGCAGTGAATCCGTGCCGCTGATGCGGGCGCGTTTCGAGGAGAGGCCGCCGCTGATGTCGCCCATGTGCGCTTCGGGCGCGGCGACTTCGAGGTCGACGATGGGTTCGAGCACCTGCGGGCGCGCTTTCGCGATCGCGTCGAGGAAGGCCTTCTTGCCGGCGGCGACGAAGGCGACTTCCTTGCTGTCGACGGGGTGGTGCTTGCCGTCGTAGACGATGACGCGGACGTCCTGCATCGGATAGCCGGCGATGGCGCCGCTGGCGAGGACCTGGCGCACGCCTTTTTCGACCGCGGGCATGAATTGCCCGGGAATCGTGCCGCCCTTGACCTCGTCGAGGAATTCGAAACCGCCGCCGCGGGGCAGGGGTTCGATGCGCAGGAAGACTTCGCCGAACTGGCCGGCGCCGCCGGTCTGTTTCTTGTGGCGATGATGGCCTTCGGCATTCGCGGCCACGGTTTCGCGGTAGGCGATGCGCGGCGGGCGGGTCTTCACGTCGACGCCGTAGCGGTCCTTCAGCCGCTGCAGGTTGATGCGCAGATGCAGGTCGGACAGGCCGCGGACCACGGTTTCGTTGGTCTCGACCTCGTGTTCGACGTGGAAGCAGGGATCTTCCTCGGCCAGCTTGTGCAGCGCGATCGCGAGTTTCTGCTCCTGGCCCTTGCTCGCGGCGTCCACCGCCAGGCCGAACATCGGTTTCGGGAAATCCAGCGGCGCGAGGTGGATCTGGTCTTCGTCGTGGCTGTCGTGCAGCACGGCGTCGAAATGCAGTTCGTCGATCTTCGCGACCGCGGCGATGTCGCCGGGCACCGCGCGTTCGATCTCGACGTGGTCCTTGCCCTTGAGCTTGAACAGGTGCGCGACCTTGAACGGTTTCTTGCCGTCGTCGACGAACAGCTGGGTGTCCTTCTTCACCGTGCCCTGGTAGACGCGGAAGATGCCGAGCTTGCCGACGAAGGGGTCGTTGACGATCTTGAACACGTCGGCGATGACGTGCGCGTCCGGGTCCGGCGTGGACACGATCGGCGCGGCGTCGTCGCCGACGCCTTTCACGAACGGCGGCGGATTGGCTTCGCCCGGATGCGGAAAGAGTTTTTCGGCGATGTCGAGCAGTTCCTTCACGCCGGCGCCGCTGCGCGCGGACACGAAGCACACGGGCACGAGATGGCCTTCGCGCAGGCACTGTTCGAAGGTGTCGTGCAGTTCCTGGCCGCCGAGGCCTTCCTCGCCGACTTCGAGGAAATGGTCCATGACCTGTTCGTTGATCTCGACCACCTGGTCGATGATCTTCTGGTGCCAGTCGGCGACCGGGCCGAGATCGCTCTCGCCGCTGCTGTTGCCGAAGCAATCGATCACGGACTTGCCGCCGTTCGCGGGCAGGTTCAGCGGCAGCACTTCGTTGCCGAAGGTCTCGCGCAGTTCGTCGAGCAGCGCGCCGAGGCTGGCGCCGTCGTGGTCGATCTTGTTGACGACGAGGACGCGGCACAGGTTGCGCGCCTGCGCGTATTCCATCATCCGGCGGGTGCCGTAGCCGATGCCGGTGTCGGCATCGACGACGACCGCGACGGTTTCGACCGCGGCCAGGGCCGACAGGGTCGGTCCGCGGAAATCGGGGTAACCGGGAGTGTCGATCAGATTGACGTGAACGGGCGGCTGGCCCGCCGGTGCGTGATCGGTGCTGGCGATGGCGGCGTCGACGGAGTGCCCGCGTTCCTTCTCGATGCCGTCGTGATCCGAGACCGTGCTGCCGCGCTCGATGGTGCCTGCCGTCTGGATCGCGCCGCCGGCATGCAGCAGGGCTTCGAACAAGGTTGTTTTGCCGGCGCCGGGGTGGCCTGCGAGGGCCACGTTGCGGATCTGTTGTGTGCTGTAGGACATGACCGACTCTCCTTCTGTGCGAAAGGTCAGAGCCGTCATGGCTGTCCGCTGCGGGCGCCTGCCGTCCGAGCAGCGCTCGGCGGGCGGTCATGGCGGGGCGTCCGGAAGGACGCCCGACAAGCATCGGAACTTCGACCGCGGCGGTCAAGCGGCAGCGCGACACGACGTCGCGCGGATTTGATCGCGGTCAACCGGCAGCGTCACGACGCCTTGCGCGCCCGCGAGAACGCCCAGGCGCGGCCCTGGCCGGCGGCGAAGGCGAGATGGATCCAGGTCATCGCGAACGGTTCGAGATAGCGCGCGGCGGAGAGCGGGCCGGCGTCCACGGCGTCGAAGCCCATGCGCGCGGCGAGCGCCACGACCTCGGCGCGGGCGCCGGCGTCGTCGCCCGCGACCGGCATGAACACGCCGCCGCCGAGCGCCTGCGGGTCGGCCATGTTCTCGGCGCCGGTGACATTGAAGCATTTCACCACGCGGGCGTTGCGGGCGCGGGCGGCGATCTGCTCGGCCGCGGAGGTGGTCGTGCCGACCGTGAGTCCGGCGAGACCCGGCGCCAGCGGATTGGTGGCGTCGATCAGGACGCGATCGTTCCAGTCGCCGATCTGGTCGGCGATGGCGAGCGCCGATGCGTAGGGCACGGCGAGGATCGCGATCCGCGCGTCGGCGATCGCGTCCTCGACGCGGCCGATGCGGGCGCCGAGCGCATCTGCGAGATCGCGGTATTTCTCCGGCTCGGGGACGCCGAAGAACACGGGCATGCCGTGACGCGAGAGGTTGCGGGCGAGGGCGGCGCCGACGTTGCCGGCGCCGAGGATGGCGATGCTCATGCGGATCTCCGTAAGGTCGAGGGAAGGATCATGCCTGCAGCGGCGGCAGCGGATACCAGTCCGGCTTCCCGTCCGCATGGACGTGCCGGATCAGTCGCTGCGGAAGGTCGCGCGGGAACAGGCCGGCCGACAGCATCAGCTTCGGCGAGGCCTCCGGTTCCTTGGCGATGCGGCTGCCGCAGTGCGGGCAGAACGTGCGGTCGATGCTGGGCGACGAGCGATAGCGCTGGCGTTCGGCGCTGCCCGACCAGACGATGGCGTCGCGATCCGCGACCAGCATCGCGAAGTAGTTGCCGTGGAGCTTCTGGCAATCGCCGCAGTGGCAGGCGACCACGCCGACGGCGTCGACCGGAATCGACACCCGGATCGCGCCGCAGTGGCAGCCGCCTTCGAGGCGCGCGTCGGACGCGTGCATGTCAGCGCCCCAGCGCTTCGACGACCAGGCGCGCGGTCTCGGCGCCGGAGAAGTTCTGCTGGCCGGTGATCAGGTTGCCGTCGCGCACCGCGAAGCTGCGCCACATGCCGCCCTGCACGTAGTTCGCGCCGAGCGCGCGCAGCGCGTCCTCGATCCGCCACGGCATGAGATGGTTGCCGCGCGGGACGAGACCGTAATCCCACACCGCGTTGTCGGCGAAGTCTTCCTCGACATTGGCGAAGCCGGTGACGGTGCGGCCCTTGGCGATGAGTTCGCCGTCGCCGCCGCGCGCGTACTTCAGCACCGCGACGCCGTGGCACAGCGCGGCGGCGATCTTGCCGGCGGCGTGGAATTCGGCGAACTTCGCGTGCAGGTCGGTCGCGGTCTCGAAACTGAACATCGGCGACTGGCCGCCGGCGACGACGATCGCGTCGAACGCATCGACCGCGATGTCGGCGACCTTGCCGGTGGTCTCGACCAGGGCCTTCAGTGCGGGCGTATGCAGGAAGCCGCGGCTGATCAGATCGGTCGCGCTGTAACCGCTGGCGTCGTCGGGATCGCTCATGCCGTCGCCTTCGCAGCGGCCGCCGTCCGGACTGAACAGTTCGACCGCGTAGCCGGCCTCGGCGAAGACGTGCCACGGATGGGTGAGTTCGCTCCACCAGAAGCCGACCGGCCAGCCGGTGGTGGTGGACACGCTCGGGTTGGCGATGACCAGGGCCACGCGCTTGCGGCGGGCGGGGTTCACTGGATTGGTGTCGTGCAGGCTCATGCGGGATCTCCGGTGCGGGTGACGCAGTATTGGCGTTGCCCGTTTCCTGATAAATCATCAGAATCGAGACCCATCGTCGACGAATCAGACAACAATGGAACTCTCCCGCCTGCGCGCCTTCGTCACCGTGGTCCAGAGCGGCAGCTTCACCCGCGCTGCCGAAGTCCTGCGCACCCAGAAGGCCCAGGTCAGCCGCCAGGTCGGCGAGTTGGAGGCCGAACTGGGCGTGCGCCTGCTCGAACGCACCACCCGGGCGCTGCGCCTCACCGAGATCGGCCGTGAGCTGTTCGAACGCGCGCTGGGGATCCTCGCCGCGGTGGAAGAGGCCGCGCAGGTCGCCCAGGCCGTGCATGGCGAACCGCACGGCCTGCTGCGGGTGACGATGCCGCTGGAGTTCGGGCTGGTGGCCGGATTCGCGTGGACGCGCGCGTTGCTGGCGCGCTGGCCGCAGCTGGCGATCGAAGTCGAGACGAGTTCGCGGATCGTCGATCTGGTGCACGAAGGCTTCGATCTGGCGATCCGGGTCGGGTCGCTGGCCGATTCGCGATTGGCGGCGCGCAGGCTGGGCGAACTGCGCTACGGGCTGTACGCGGCGCCGGCCTATCTGCAGCGACGCGGCGAGCCGCGGCATCCGTCCGAACTGGCGGCGCACGATCTGATCGCGTTTTCGCCCGCGGGCAAGCCCGCGCCCCTGCGGCTGCAGGACGCCGAGGGCCGCATCGAAATCATCGAAGCGGCGCCGCGCCTGCGCGTCGACAGCCGGTATGCCCAGCGCGATGCGACCCTGGCCGGACTCGGCATCGCCGAGAACCTCGATGCGATTTCGGCCGAGGATGTCGCCGCCGGGCGCCTGATGCCGGTGCTGCCCGGCTGGATGCGCGCCCCGGTTCCGGTGCATGCGGTCTTTCCGAGCCAGCGGTATCTGACGCCCAAGGTGCGCGCCTTCGTCGAGCACGCGCTGGCACATTTTCCGGCAACGCGATCCGGGTAGACTCCTGGTTCCCTACAGCATTCTCCCCTCGACAGGAATTCGATCATGGCCCTGAAACGCATCGCGACCGCGCATTGGGAAGGCGACATCCAGACCGGCAAGGGCGGCATGAGCACGCCGCAGAGCGGCCTGTTCGCCGACCAGAATTATTCGTTCAAGACCCGCTTCGGCGACGAGAAGGGCACCAACCCCGAAGAACTGCTGGCCGCGGCGCACGCCGGCTGCTTCAGCATGGCGCTGAGCGCGGTGCTGGGCCGTGCGGGCTTCACGCCGACCCGCATCGAGACCCGCGCCGAAGCGACGATGGAGCCGGGCATGGATCCGGGCCCGACAGTCACCGGCGTGCATCTGATCGTCAGCGCCACGGTGCCGGGGATCTCCGCCGAACAGTTCGCCGAGATCGCGAACGCCGCGAAGGCCGGCTGCGTGATCTCGCGCGCGCTCGCGGTGCCGGTGACGCTGGACGCGACGCTGGGCTGATCGGCCGACGCCCCGTGCCGACGACGCGCGTCGTCGGCACGGGCGCGCGCGGCGCGTCCGCCGTTCAGCGGATGAACGGCGAACGCATCAGCTCGCTCTTCTCCACGTTCAGCAGGATGGCCTTGTCGAAGAAATTCGTGGGGTTGCCCATGATCGAGTAACCGGACTGCGGATCCTTGGGGTCCGGTCGGGTATCGGGATGGGGCAGGCCGAAGGCGTGGCCGAGTTCGTGGCCGACGCTGTAGATCGCATCCGTACGCGCGCGGTCTTTGGCGGCGAAGTTTTCGCCGTTGTATTCGGTCATCGACGGGGGTTGCGCCGAGAAATGCCAGCGGTTGATCGCGCCGGCGCCGGAGGCCGCCATGCCTCTTCCGATATACGGAGCGACGCACAGGATCGTGCCGTTGGTGTCGATGCGCCGGCCGAACGCGTTGCCGACGGTGCCTTCCATTCTGCGCAGCAGCAGTTCGCGGTTGTCTTCCGCCGGGAACTGGTCCGCGGGGTTCGGGATGACATGCGTCGGGTTCGCGGGATTCGGGACGATGACGTCTGGGATGCTGGTGGTCTTCGCCCACAGATCCCACTCGTTGGCGGAGGCGGAACTCCAGATCACGATGGCGCCCTGCACGAAACGGAACGACTTGCCGTTGAGCTGATGGCCGTACCAGGCTTGGGTGATGCGGAGATTGCCGAGCAGGTTGTCGATCGCGGCGCGTACGCCGTCGACGTTCCTGGACAACTCGCTCGCGACGATCACCACCGGAAGAATTTCGTGCTGTCCGGAATCGAAATCGATCGCGCGCCAATCCCCGCGCCCGGCGCCCATCGCAACCGCGCGGAACCTGGGTCCGTGGAGAAGCGCGACGATGCGATTGAAGTCGACGTGATGCATGTTCTGGCCGACGCGCACGCGCCAATCGCTCGCGTGCTCGCCGGTGGCGACCAGTTGGGCGCCCTTGCCGTAAATCGGTTCGATCGCATGGGCGATCTCGATGCCGCGGATATCCATTTGGCGTCCTCCTTGCTGCTGGGTGGCGGACGGCGTTGCGCGCGTCCGGAGCAGGAGATGCGATAGCGCACGGCCATCGTCGATGGCCTGTGCCTCGCCGCGCGCATGGTCGATGCGCGCGGGGATATTGCCTCTGGTCGAATCCCCCGCCGCGAGCCTATCGCCTGCGAGGCCTGGATCGCAAGCCGGAGCTCGGTCTCGATCGTGTCGATCGATGCGGCCGGGCATTCATTTCGAACCCGATGCCCGCAGCGCGCGGACCTGCGGCAACAGCCTGCGCGCCGCGTCGACCGGCGCGGAATGGCCGCAGTTGTCGATGAAGTATCGTTCCGGATTCGCGTCCCGGTGCAGGAACAGCAGATAGGTCGTTCCCGCATCCAGCGGAAAGCGTGCGCTGGTGTTGGGAGTCTCGACGTACAGCCGCTTCGGAATGCGGCCGCGGAAGATCTCGCGGACCCGGATTTCGTGAATGGTCGCGACGTAGCCGTCGGGGTCCTTCGGGTCGACCGCGTGGCGCACGAACCGGGCCGTGCCGGTGGCGACGATGTCGCTGTCGGCGAATTCTTCCGGTAGTGAGGGATGACGGCCGTCCGTGCAGAGCGCGGACGCCGGGCCGGCCGCGACCGCCAGGGCCGAGGCCAGCAGCGTCGTGAGCGCGATGCGTGCGGAGCGTGGCATCGCTCAGGGCTCCATCTGTCGCGCCGGGTCGCTGATCTCCAGTTCGCGCAGGATCACGCTGGCCTGGGTGCGGTTGCGCGCACCGAGTTTTTCGAAGATCGCGCTGAGATGCGCCTTCACCGTGCGTTCCTGCACGTCGAGGCGATCGGCGATCTGTTTGTTGAGCAGGCCCTCGGCGACCAGCGCGAGCACCCGGAACTGCTGCGGCGTGAGGCTGGCGAGACGCGCGGCGAGGTCGGCGTCGCCAGGCGCGGAGCGGGCGCGGGCCACGGCGGGACGCAGCGCGGGCGGCAGCCATTCCTCGCAGGCCAGCACGGTGCGGATCGCATCGCGCAGTTCTTCCAGCCCGGCGCTCTTGGGAATGTAGCCGGCGGCGCCGTGGTCCAGCGCGCGGCGGATGATCTGCGGGTCCTCGTTCGCCGAGACCAGCGCGACCGCGACCGCGGGATACTGCGCGCGGATCGCCGCCAGTCCGGCGAGGCCGTGATTGCCGGGCATGTGCAGATCCAGCAGGACCAGATCGATGTCGGGCCGCGCTTCCAGCGTCGCCAGCACGTCGTCCAGCGACGCCGCTTCGCAGGTCTGCACATCGTCCGCGGCCTCGGCCGCCGCGCCGCGCAGGGCGGCCCGGAACAACGGATGGTCGTCGGCGATCAGAAGCTGCGGCATGGTCGGGTCGGTGCGGGTCGGCGAAAAAAGCGGAAGCGATCCGGTGAAGCCTAGCAGGGCGCGGGCATGGCCGCGGGTCGTCGCTCTGGTACCAAAGTACGATGCCATCGCCGGTCCCGGCTGCTACGTTGCGTCGTTATGACTTTGAATACCTTCTTCCGTTCCGCGTTGCGCCTCTCCGCCCTCACCGCGCTGACCACCGCCATGGCCGCCTGCGCCAGCGGCCCGCGTAGTCCGGAGGATGAGAAAACGGGAACGCGCGTGCGGGAGTCCATGATGTTCAGCGCCGATCGCGCCACCATGCATCGCGATGGCGATGATCTGTTGACCGCGGGGCTGGGCCTCGCCGGGCTGCGCAGTCTCGCGCCGCCGCCCTTCGCCGATCCGACCGCGCCCACCGCGGCGGAACTGCGTCGCCGTGCGATCTGGAGCAACTGGCGCGGCATCGCCGATCTCGCCCCGGGCGGCGGTTACGGCGAGCTGTACGGCAGCACCGCGACGGTGCCCGGCCGCGAATTCTCCGCGTTCGCGACCGTGCCCGGTGCGCATCAACCGCACCGGGTGCTGGTGCAGGTGCCGGATGCGTTCGACCGCAAGCGCCGCTGTCTGCTGGTGGCGCCGTCGTCGGGTTCGCGCGGCGTCTACGGTGCGATCGCGGTCGCCGGCGCCTGGGGCCTGCCGAAAGGCTGCGCCGTGGCCTACACCGACAAGGGCACCGGCACCGATTATTTCGATCTCGACACACGCAGCGGCGCGCGTGCCGATGGCACCGTCGGCGCGGACGCCGCCGGTGGTCTCGCGTTCGCGCCGGCGGCCTCCGCGGGCGCATCGGGCGTCGCGTTCAAGCACGCGCATTCGCAGGACAACCCCGAGGCCGACTGGGGCACGCACGTGCATCAGGCCGCCGCGTTCGCGCTGCAGGCGCTCGATCGCGCCTTCCCCGCCGACGCGCCCTTTACCTTCGACAACACCCGCATCATCGCCGTCGGCATCTCCAACGGCGGCGGCGCGGTGTTGCGCGCGGCCGAGCAGGACGGCGACTGGCTGGACGCGGTGGTCGCGGGCGAGCCCAGCGTGCTGGTCGACGGCGCCGGCAGCCGCGCGCTTTACGACTACACCACCGAAGCGGCGTTGCTGATGCCCTGCGCGCTGCTGACGATGGAGAACCTGCCGCAGCCCCCGCTGCAGGCGCAGGCGCGGGCCGGCTGGATCCAGCGCTGCGCCTCGTTGCGCGATGCCGGTGTGATCGAAGGCGCCGACACCGACGCGCAGGCGCGCGATGCCCGCGCACGCCTGCATGCGCAAGGCTGGACCGATGAGGCGCTGCGCGCGGGTGCGCTGAGCGTGGGCTTCGATCTGTGGCGCGCGGTCGCGATCACCTACGCCTCGGCGTATGGCCGCTACGGCGTGGGCGAACATCCCTGCGGCTATCGCTGGTCGATGCTGGCCGCCGACGGCACGCCGCGCGCGGCGACCGCCGCCGAGCGTGCCGCGTGGTGGAGCGACGCCAGCGGCATTCCGCCGGGCGCAGGCGTGGGCATCGTCGACGAGATCGCGAAGGTCGATCCCGCCGCGATCCGCCTGCACTGCCTGCGCGATCTCTGGCGCGGCGCGTCCGCCGATGCCGAACGGGTGCGCCGCGGCGTCGCCGAGACCCGTGCCGGCCTGCCGCGCGCGGGATTGCCGGTGACGGTGATCCATGGCGTCGACGACGGCCTGATCCCGATGGCCTTCACCAGTGCGCCGTACGTGGCGAAGGCTCGCGCCGCCGGCCGCGACGTGCGTTTCTGGCAGGTGCGGAACGCCCAGCACTTCGACGCCTTCCTCGGCTTGCCGGACTACGGCGCGCGCTATCTGCCGATGTTGCCCTACGTCTACGCGGCGCTCGATCGCACCCTGGCCGCGCTCGAAGGCGAGGGCGCCATGCCCGTCGACGCGGTCGTGCAAACCGTGCCGCGCGCCGGCAAGCCGCTGACCGCCGAGCATCTGGCGATGCCCGCAGCGCGATAGCCCGACGCGCGCCTGCGCTTGTGACCCCGCCGCATCGCTGGCAAGCTGGGGTCACTGGAGGGCAATCGATGATGATCCGGCGCCATTTCTCGATGTTGCGGGATTTCCATCTCGCCGACTGGCTCACGCTGGCCAACGCCTTCTGCGGCGTGAGCGCGGTGTTCTGTGCGCTGCGCTACATGCAGTCCGGCGCGAAGCACGATCTCATCTGGGGCCTCGCGCTGGTGCCGCTGGCCTTCGTGTTCGATGCGCTGGATGGCCGCGTCGCGCGCTGGCGGCAATCGTCCTCGACCCTGGGCCGCGAACTGGATTCGCTGGCCGACGTCATTTCCTTCGGCGTCGCGCCGGCCGCGCTCGGTTTCGCCGCCGGCCTGCAGGGCGGCTGGGACTGGCTGGTGCTGGGCTATTTCGTGTGTTGCGGCGTGAGTCGCCTGGCGCGCTTCAACATCACCGCCGAACAGCTCGCCGACGGCGGCGACAAGGTGACGCATTTCGAGGGCACGCCGATCCCGACCAGCCTCGCGCTGGTGGTGATGCTGGTGGTGGCGATCGACGCGGGACGGATCGGCGGCGATTTCTGGTTCGGCGCCTATCAGGTCGGCCCGTGGATCCTGCATCCGCTGGTGCTGGCCTACGCGCTGTCCGGCTCGCTGATGGTCAGCAAGACCCTGCGTATTCCGAAGTGGTGAACCCGCGGCCCCGGGCCGCGACGACGACAAGGTGATTCTGGCGGCTGCGGTCTTCGCGGCCGGCCTGCATCGCGGGTCTGCGGGTCGTGTCCGCGCGGTCGTCCGCGGTCGCCGTTGTTATCATGGCCTTCTCTGACCGGGAGCGATGCGATGCGCAATGCAGGTGGTTTCGGAAGTGGCGGCCCCGGAGGTTTCGGCGGGCCCCCCGACTTCGGCGCGATGGCGCAGCAGTACTGGAGCGCATTGACCGATGCCATGCGTTCGGCCGGCGGCGCGCCGCGTCAGCAACAGGATCCCTGGCGTGCCGCGATGGACAGCTGGTCGCAATTCGCCGGCGGTGGCGTGCGCAACGAGGCCGCGGAGGTCGTCGAACGCTTCTCGACCCAGGCCCGGCAATGGCTGGGCACGATGCAGCAGGTCGCCGGGCAGTTCGCGGGCCGCAACGCCAGCGCGGGCGACATCGCTTCCGCGTGGCGCGACGCCCTCGGCGGCGGCAATGCCTTCACCAGCCTGTTCGACGGTCTCGGCGGCCGCGGCCAGTCGGGTTTCGATCAGTGGTACGCGCAGATCGCGCCGTTGATGACCGCGTTCTCCGGCAACGCCCTGATGGGCGGACTGCGCGAGGAAAGCCTGGGCTGGCTGCGCACGCCCGCGTTCGGCCTCAACCGCGAACATCAGGAACGCTGGCAGGCGCTGGCCGAGGCCCAGCTCGATCTGCAGCGGAAGAACGACGATTACACCGCGTTGATGCTGGAAGCCGGCAAGGATGCGTTCGAGCGCTTCGAGCGCAAGCTCGCCGAACGCAGCGAACCCGGTCGCCAGCTGCAGTCGGCGCGCGCGCTGTTCGACCTGTGGATCGACGCCGCCGAGGAGGCGTATGCCGAGATCGCGCTGGCGCCGCGCTTCCGCCGGGTCTACGGCGATCTGGTCAACGCGCAGATGCGCGTGCGCGCCGGTGTCCAGCGCGAGATCGAGCACATGGGCAATCTGTTCGGCCTGCCGGGCCGCACCGAAGTCGACGCCGCGCATCGCAGGATCGCCGAGCTGGAGCGTCAGGTCCGCCGGCTCTCCGCAAGCCGTACGGCCGCAGGTGCCGAAGCGCCGCGGCGTGCCGCGCCGACGGCCGAACGCCCCGTCGCCGAGACGTCGAAGCCGACCCTGTCGGTGGTGAAGTCCTCTGCGCCGAAGTCCGAAGCATCGAAACCCGCTGCACCGGCGAAGACCGCGACGAAGAAGGCGTCGGCGAAAAAGGACGCGCCCGCGAAGGCGTCAACGAAGAAAGCCGCGCCGACGAAAGCCGCGGTCGCGAAACCGTCGCGCGCGGCCGTCAAACCGGCCGCCAAGCGTGCGCCGCGGCAGGCGATCGCGTCGATCCCGATGCCGGAGCCGTTGAAACCGTTGCCGCCGGCCAAGGCCGCGAAGAGGACGCGCTGACATGTACAACAGCCCATTCGACGTTTCTCCCGACAAGCTGGCCGAAGAAGCGGCGACCCTGCAGCAGAAGCTCGGCGCCGGCCTCGCCACGCTGCGCGAACTCGACGACGTGCATTACGGCGTCACCGCGAAGGAAGAGGTGTGGCGCGACGGCAAGGTCGTGCTGTACCGCTTCCGCGGCGAACGCGCGCCGACCGCGAAGATTCCGCTGCTGATCTGCTACGCGCTGGTCAACCGCCCGTACATGGTCGACCTGCAGGACGACCGCTCGCTGGTGAAGAACCTGCTGGCGCTGGGCGAGGACGTGTACCTCATCGACTGGGGCTACACCGACCGTTCCGATCGTTTCCTCACCCTCGAGGATTACATCGAACGTTTCCTCGGCGGTGCCGTCGACCATCTGCGCCAGGCGCACCGGCTGGAGGCGATCAACCTGCTCGGCATCTGCCAGGGCGGCGCGTTCTCGCTCACCTACAGCGCGCTGCATCCGGACAAAATCAAGAACCTCATCGCCATGGTCACGCCGGTGGATTTCCACACCGACGACAACATGCTGTCGAACTGGACCCGCGGCCTCGACATCGACCTGTTCGTCGACACCCTGGGCAACGTGCCGGCCGACCTCATGAACCTGTGCTACCTCACGCTGAAGCCGTGGCGGCTGTTCGTGCAGAAATACGTGGGCATGGTCGACATCCTCGACGACAAGAAGGCGATGGAAGACTTCCTGCGCATGGAGAAGTGGATCTTCGATTCGCCCGACCAGGCCGGCGAAGCCTTCCGCCAGTTCATCAAGCAGTACTACCAGGGCAACGGTTTCGTGAACGGCGGCATCGATATCGGCGGACGTCCGGTGGATCTGGGCTTCGTCGACATGCCGGTGCTGAACATCTTCGCCGAGCAGGATCATCTGGTGCCGCCCTCGGCCTCGAAACCGCTCGGCGGGTTGATCGGCAGCGACGACTATTCCGAACTGTCGTTCCGCGGCGGTCACATCGGCATCTACGTGTCGGGCCGCGCGCAGAAGGAAGTGCCGGGCGCGATCCACGACTGGCTGGCGAAACGCGCGAAATGAGGGCGTGGCTCGCATGCGCGCTGCTGCTCGCGGCGACGATGATGTGGGCGGCCGCGCGTCCGGCGGACGCCGCGCCGTCGCCACAGGCGCAGCGCGAAATCGACGCGCTGATCGCCGGTCTCGGCGCGTCCGGCTGCGCGTTCGAACGCAACGGCCGATGGTACGACGCGAAGACCGCGCAGGCGCATCTGCAGAAGAAATACGACTATCTGCGCAAGCGCGACATGGCCGACACCGCCGAACTGTTCATCGAACGCGCCGCGAGCGAAAGCAGCATGAGCGGCAAGCCCTACCGCGTGCGCTGCGCGGGCAAGGCCGCCGAGCCGTCCGCGCAGTGGTTCAGGCAGCGGTTGCAGGCGCTGCGCGCCGCACCGAAGCGCTAGACTTTCCGCGTCACGACGCCCCGGAACTCCGCATGGCCGCCACCCGAACTCTCGTCCGCGTCCGCAACGACCGCGTCCTCGCCGGTGTGGTCGGCGGCATCGCCGCTCGCTTCGGCTGGAACGCGACCCTGCTGCGCGTCGTCTACGTGCTGGTCTCGGCGCTGTCCGCGGCGTTTCCCGGCATCCTGGTCTATCTGATCCTCTGGCTGCTGATCCCGGAGGAGGGCGCCGCGTGACGCCCTGGCGACGCGCGCTGCTGTTGGGCATCGGCCTGCTGTGGACAGCGCCCAACAGCCTGCTCGGCCTGATCGCCGGCGCGCTGTCGATGCCGTTCGGTGCGCGCCCGAAGCTGCGCACGCGCGATCTCGCGCTGGTCTTCCACGGGTTTCCGTTGGGCCCGGGCGGCGTGCTCACGCTCGGCAACGTGATGCTGAGCACGCACGGCGATCTCGACGCGCTCTGCACCACCTACGCCCATCGCGCGAAGTGGTGCGTGCAGCCGCGGACCCGTATCGGCGACCACGAGCGCGCGCACGTGTTGCAGTACATGACGCTGGGGCCGCTGTTCCTGCCGCTGTACTTTCTTTTCGGCGGCGTGAGCGTGCGCAATCGTTTCGAGCGCGCTGCCGATCGCTACGCGCTCACCGGCCGCGGCTGGTGGCCGTGGTTGCGGGCGAATTCGAAGGCGGAGACGCTGCGGCTCGGTGAGCCGTTGGAGCGCTCGCCGTAGGCTGGTGCTGAGCGCAGCGAAGCCCAGCATCCCGTTGATCGCACCGAACAAAAGCGCTGGGCTTCGCTGCGCTCAGCACCAGCCTACGGATGCACGCTCAACCCAGCCTGCGTTTCGCGGTTCAATAATCCGGCCGCAGGCGCACGGTTCCCAGTTCGCGGCGCACGCTTTTCTGGAAGATCGACGGCGCGAACCAGGTGTAGACGCAGAAGCCGAGCCAGACCACCGACAGCATCGACGCGCCGTCCTTGAGGCCGTGATCGGTCAGGGCGATGCCGGCGGCGCGGTAGAGCAGATATACGCCCACCAGCAGCGCGATCGCGCGCCGGTTCGAGCCCGCGGAAATCCAGGTCTGGAACCGCCACCACAGTCCGAGCAGCCAGCTCTGCCGTGCCTTCACCGCGGCCAGCAGGGTGAGCGCGCCGGCATCGCCCGGATCGTTCTGCAGCGCCCAGACGGCATGGGTGCGGGCGTCGTTCACGCGCCCGGCCGCGAGGTCGCAATGGCCGAGCAGGGTCAGCGCATCGACGTGCCCCGGATCGATCTCCAGCGCGCGTTCGGCGAGCGCCCGCGCCGGTTCGCGACGACCGCGCTCGAATTCGATGTGGCCGTATTGCGCGAGGATGCCGGCATCGTCCGGCGCCATCGCATGCGCCCGCGCGATCTCCTCCAGCGCCCGTTCCGGTCGACCCCAGGCCTGATTCAGGCTGGCGGACATCGCGAGGATGTCGGCGTCGTCCGGCGACAGCGCGCGCGCGGCGTCCAGATGCGCTTCGGCCTCGCGGAAGCGCCGCAGCGCGATCGAGACCGATGCCATCGCCATGTGCGCGAGTTCGGAATCCGGATCCAGCATCAGCGCCTGTTCGGCTTCGAGCTTCGCCGCGTGCAGCCGGTGGCGCGACACCAGACAGACCGCGAGGTAGGCGTGGGCGGCGCTCAGTTCGGGCGTCTCGCCGAGCACCCGGGTCAGCACGTCGATGGCCTGATCGGTGTGGCCGCCGCGCATCAGGCGCGCGGCGTGTCCCAGCAATTGCAGGGTGCGCAGGTCGCTCATCGCAGGGCCTCCGAGATCAGCCACGGCAGCTTCAGGTCGTCGAGCGCGCTGCGCGCGATCAGGAAGCACACCAGCAGGCCGACGATGCCGTTGCGGAGCACGCCGCCGAAATGGACGATCAGCTCGGCGCTGCGCGACTGACTGATGTACAGCGCGTAGCCGAGCGAAGGTTTCAGCGCGGCGAACGCCAGCAGCGCGTATTGCAGCGAGGCCTTGTCGGGCAGCAAGCCCTGCTCGGCGGCCATGCGGATCAGGAAGGCGAGGGCGACGCAGCCGAGCAGGCTGCCGGCGATGTACGCCCCTTCGCGCGCGGCGGACACGCTGCCGAGGGCGCGGCTGTTGAACGCGAACCAGGCCAGACCCAGCGCGTTGCCGGAGAGCATGATCGCCAGCAGCGGCCACATCGGATCGACCGCATAGCGGATCAGGCCGGAGGGCCGGGGTTCGTCGGGGATGCGATAACGGACGACGGCCACGGCGGCTCAGCCCTGCTTTTCGAGGAATTTCAGCACTTCGTCGTACTGCCCGCCCTGGTTGGCGTAGCGCGCGTGGTTGCGCGCGCTGGTCAGCCATTCGAGCGTGGTCGGTCGGATCTGAGCCAGCGCGTCGCGGACGTGGCGCATCGCGATCTCGGTTTCGCGACCGGAAGCGATGGAGGCTTCGATCGCTTCGTCCGCGGCGGTGTCGACCAGATTGCGCAGATCGGCGCCGGAATGGCCCGAGGTGCGACGCACGATCTCGTCGACGTCGATGTCGGCCGCGACCGGCCGCCCGTCCAGCAGCAGGCCGAGGATGACCTTGCGCGCGGCGGCGTCCGGTGGCGGTACGAACAGCACGCGGTCGAAGCGGCCGGGCCGGCGGAACGCCGGATCCACCGCCCAAGGCACGTTGGTCGCGCCGAGCACCAGCACGTGCTGGTTGTTCTGCGCGAAACCGTCGAGCTCGGTGAGGAACTGGCTGACCATCTTCGCGGACGTCGCTTCCCGCGCATGCTGGCGCTTGCCGCCGATCGCCTCGATCTCGTCGAAGAAGATCACCGACGGTGCGGTGCGCCGCGCCTGTTCGAAGATTTCGTGCAGCTTGCGCTCGGATTCGCCGATGTACATGTCGAGCACGTCGGTGATCGAGACGTTGTAGAACTTCGCCCCGCATTCGCCGGCGGTGGCGCGCGCCAGCAGGGTCTTGCCGCAGCCGGGCGGGCCGTAGAGCAGGATGCCGCCGCCGGACTGGCGCTTGAAGCGCTGGAACAGCGATGGCTTCAGGAACGGGGTGATGATGCGTCGGGTGATTTCGCGCTTGACCTCGTCCAGCCCGCCGACATCGGCGAAGCCCATCCGGGTCGCGACCGGTTCGAGATAGCGCACCGAATCCCACTCGGCGGTGTCGTCGTTGGCGATGCTGGTCACCGCGCCGGGCAGAGGGCCGGCGTCGTTGCGGGCGCGCGCGTCCGCGAGCGACACGACCCGGCCGCTGAGCTGCGAGGCGAAGGCCGCGTCCTCGATCGCCGGATTCGCCGCCACCGCCGCGCGATAGGCCTCCTGCGCTTCGGCGCGGCGCCCGTCCGCGAACAGCAGCCGCGCCTGCGCCATCGATGCCTCCGCGGAATCGGGTGCTGCGATGCGCGCGATCGCCGCGTGTTCGCCGGCATCCGCGAGCAGCCGCAGCGCGCGCGCACGGCGATCGGGATCGTCGAGCAGCGCGGGCCCGCACAGCGCATGCGCGTCGAGCAGCGCGGCGGCGTCGCGGTGTTCGCAGCAGGCGTCGATCACCAGCCCCTGCAGCGGTACGTTGTCGGGCGTGGCGCGGAGCGCTGCGAGCAGCGCCGCGACCTGCGGATGCGGCGGGTGGTCGGTGGTCATGGGGTTCCGTGGGGCGTGCGGTGTGCCGATGCGCGCCGAGCGATCAGCGCCAGATCGAAACGCGCTCGGCCTCCGGCAACAGCATCGCGCTGCCGGCCTTGCAGCCGAAGACGCTGCCGAACGCGGAGAGCTGCATCAGCGGGCCGTTGCTGCGCCAGTGTCCCGGCGGGTAGGGAGAACCGGCAGCGTGCGCCGCGGCGGCCTGCGCCGACAACTGCTGCGTCCACAGTCGCGACCAGCCGCGGAAGAACGGCTGCTGATCGGCGGCCTTGGCCTGCGGCTCGGCCTTTTCGTAGGCGGCCCAGGCCAGTTCCAGACCGGCCAGATCGGCGACGCTCTGTTCGAGCACGCGGGCGCCGTCGATCTTCAGCGTCGGGTTGCCGGGATAGGCGAGGCGGCCGTAGAACGCGGCCAGCGGCGCGGTGCGCGCATTCCACGCCGTCGCGGTGTCCGCCGACCACCAGTCGCGCAGGGTTTCGCTGGCGTCGACCCGGCGGCCGCTGGCGTCGACCACGCTGCTGAGTTCGTGGCCGACGACGGCGCCGAAACCGCCGTACTGCGCGGCCAGCGGCTGCTGCATGTCCAGCACCGGCGGCTGCAGCAGCGCGGCGCTGACGAACAGGCGGTTGTGGGCGAGGTCGTAGCCCAGCGCGGGGTACTGCGGCAGCACGTCCCAGCGCCGATCGGCGTTGGCGCGGCCGATGCGTTTCATCTCTTCGCGGTGATGCCAGGTCGATGCGATCAGGATGTTGCCGCCGAAGCTGCCGCGACCCATCGGCTGGGCGGTGAAATCGAGATCGCTGCGCGGTGCGCCGATCTCGATCTTCACGCGATCCAGTTTCGCGCGCGCCTCGATCTTGGTCGGCGCGTCCATCCAGGTGTTGCGGTCGATCGCGGTGCCCAGCGCTTCCTTCACGCTGCGGGCGATGGCGTCCGCGCGCTCGCGGGTCGCGTCCGGCAGATGGCGGGCGACGTATTCGCGCGCGACCATCGCGCCGGCCGAGGCGTTGATCGCGTCCAGCACCTGTTTCCAGCGCGGCGCGGGTTCGTCTTCGCCGCGCAGCAGTTTGCCGCGGAAATCGTGGTCGACCTCGCGCCAGTTCTTGCTGAGATAGGGCGCCATCGTGTTGCCGACGTGGAAGCGCAGATACGCCTGCCACTGCGCCGGCTTCAGGCTGCCGGCCAGTTTGTCGAGCTGCGCGAACAGCGCCGGATCGGCCATCGACACCTGCTCGGCGTTCACGCCCTGCGCCTTGAGGAAGGCGGCGAGCTGCAGGTTGCGGTATTTCTTCGCGAAATCCTTGGTGGGCACCGGGTTGTAGTTGGCGCGCAGGCCGCGCAGCGCATCCTGGGTCTTCGACATCCGCGCGATGCGGGTTTCCAGATCGATCACCAGTTGCGCTTCGCCGGCGAGCTTCGCCTGCGGGGTGCCGGACAGGGCGAGGATCTTCTGCACGTGGCCGTTGTAGCGGCCGAGCAGGGCGCGCGCGTCGGCGTCGGTGCGGGTGTAGAAACTGGCGTCGGGCAGGCCCAGACCGCCCTGCGCGAAATAGCCGAAATACGTGTCGAGCTGCTTGAGATCGAGGTCGGCGGTGAAGTTGAAGGCCACCGGGATGCCGACCTGGTGCAGCGCGGCGATCGCCGGCGCCACGTCCTGCGGTTTCTTGATCGCGCCGATGCGCGCCAGCAGCGGTGCGATCGGCGCGGCGCCGTCGCGTTCCACCGCGGCTTCGTCCAGGCCGCTGGCCCAGAAATCGCCGAGCAGCTTCTGGATGCCGTTCTGCGGCGATTTCGCCGCATCGTCCAGCAGCTGGCGCTGCTGCTGCAGCGACCGCTCGGCGAGCTGTCCCAACGCGCTGACGCCGCCCTCCGCCGGGACCGGATTCGCCTTCAGCCAGTCCGCGTTCGCGAACAGATGGAAGTCGCTGCAGGCGGTGGGCGCGGGCGTGGCCTTCGGGGCGGGCGCCGCGGGCTTGCGCCGCTTCGCGGCGTCGGCCTGCGGTGCGGCGACGGCGAGGACCAGGCAGAAAGCGAGGGCAGAGGGGCGCAGGATGGAGAGGTTCGGCATCGCGGCGTCAGGTCCGTTCGGGGGATCGGGGCAGTGTAGCAAGCGGGCCCCGAGCCCCGAACGCCGCCGGCGTCACGTTATGCCGTGCGCGGCCGCGCGGCTGCCGTTCAGGGAGCGGGCGAGGCGTCCGGTTGCGGGACCCGCCGCAGTTTCGCGGTGTCGTAGCCCAGCGCCTTCAGGCGTTCGACGTGGGCGGCGTAGTCGGCCTCGGGAATGCGCGGGGTACGGGCCATGATCCAGACGTAGTCGCGCGCGCTGCGGCCGATGATGGTCTGGGTGTAGTCGGCGTCGAGATGCACGATCACGTATTCGGCCTTGATCGGCCACACGAACTGCATGCCCCAGACCGCGTTGCCGGTGCCCGGGCGTACCGTGCCGACCGGCCGCATCACGTCGACCGGCGCGTCGAAGCCGCCCTTGCGCTGGCGATACGTGGTCTGGATCCGGCCGTCGTCGCGCAGCGCGTAGGACTCGACCGCATCGTAGGCGTTCTTCTCCAGGAAGGTCGGGATGTGTGCGATGACGTACCAGTCGCCCATGAACCGCGGCAGGTCCACGTTCGCGACCGGCGGGATGGGCGTTTTGCCGTTGGCGTTGAAGGCGAACATGGCGGCGGCTCCGATAAGACCCAGCAGGGCGGAAGCGATCAGCTTTTTCACGACGAGACTCCAGTACGGATGCGTTTTTTCTCAGGATTCATGGAGTGCATATGAAATCCGGACGGCCCAACAGCGCCGCCGGTAGAGCGGCCTTCAGGCCGCTGCGCTTGCGGTATGGAAAAGCAGCGGCCTGAAGGCCGCTCTACCGGTGCGC
Source organism: Lysobacter hankyongensis (assembly GCF_039543145.1). Taxonomy (NCBI): domain Bacteria; kingdom Pseudomonadati; phylum Pseudomonadota; class Gammaproteobacteria; order Lysobacterales; family Lysobacteraceae; genus Lysobacter; species Lysobacter hankyongensis. Next base: position 21,987 of record NZ_BAABJE010000015.1, read on the forward strand.
ATGGCGGTGGCGTTGCAGACACGCTTACTCCGGCCGGACGAAACGATAGTGCGCGACCAGCCATTCCCGGCCGTCGTCGTAGCCGAACAATTCGGCGCAGGCCATCCAGAACATCCGCCAGCGCTGGAACCACAGCGCCGCGTGTTCGCCGTAAGCCTCGCGCAGCACCGCCATCACCGTTTCGCGGTTGTCGTCCTGGTTCCGCAGCCAGTGGTTCGCGGTCTTCTCGTAATGCGTGCCGTCGACGTGCCAGCGCTGTTCGATCCGCAGCGCGCGCTGGAACCACAGCAGCGTGTCGGAGGCCGGCATCAGCCCGCCGGTGAAGAAATGCCGGCCCATCCAGTTGTCCTCGCCTTCGGTTTCGAAGGGATACATCAGGGTCTTGTGGGCGAAGATGTGGACGAAGAGCTTGCCGCCGGGCGTGAGCCAGCGGCCGATGTCGCCGAGCAGGCGTTCGTAGTTGCGCATGTGCTCGAACATTTCGATCGAGACGCAGCGGTCGAATCCGGCGTCCGGCAACTGCAGCCGGTTCACGTCGCAGGTGATCACTTCGACGTTCCCGAAGCCGCGGACGCGGCACTGGGTTTCGATGTGCTCGCGCTGCGGTCGCGAGTTGGAGACCGCGGTGATCCGCGCGTTGGGATAATGCTCCGCCATCCACAGCGTCAGCGAACCCCAGCCGCAGCCGAGTTCGAGGATGCGCTGGCCGTCGGCGAGTTCGGCGCGTTCGCCGTAGAGCTTCAGCATCGCGTCTTCGGCCTGGTCGAGGGTCTCGTCGCCGCGCGGGTAGTAGGCGCAGGAATATTTCAGGCGATTGCCGAGGCAATGCCTGAAGAAGGCCGGCGGCAGTTCGTAGTGCTGGGCGTTGGCCGCGTCGGTGTGGATCGCCACCGGGCTGCTGCGCAACTGGCCGATGCGCTCGCGGAAGCGTTCGGCCTGGGCCTCGGGCCCGCCGGCGAGTTCGATGCGCAGGCGGTCTTCGCACTGGCGGCGGATGCCGAGGCGCAGCAGCGCATCGGGCAGCAGGCCGCGCTCGGCCAGGCCGATCAGTCCCGGACCGGGGCGGTCGCGGTCGAGTTCGCGGGGCAGGACGGCGGTTCGGGTCATGGCGGAATCCTCGTGGAATGCTTCAAAAGACCAGCTTCAAAAGATCAGATGACGGGACGTGCGGAGAGGGGCGTCGGTGCGGACCAGCGCACCGCCAGCGTCGTCAACAGCGGAATCGCGATGCCCCAACCGATCGCCAGCGCGACCAGCGCCATCCAGTGCGGTTCGACGAAGGCGATGGCCTGCCAGCCGCGCGCCGCGCCGAGATACGCCAGCGGCCCGCCGATGGCGCCGAACGCCAGGCCGACCAGCGGGCGATGCAGCAGGAAGGTCATCGAGTGTCGCAGCGTCAGCGAGAACGCGGCCCACAGCGACACGATCCACAGCGGTGCGCCGACACCGGGAATGGCGACATCGTCGGCGGCGTATGCCGCCAGTCCGGAGGACGCGAGCCCGCCGTCGAGCAGCAGGCCGCAGCCGATCGCCACCGCCATCAGGCGGAAATCCGCCGCGCGCTCTGCGGGCGTCTGCGAATGGAATGCGAGATGCAGCAGCGCGAACAGCGCCGCGGCGATCACAGCCGGCCACCACAGGCCGCGGCCGGCGCCGATCACCGCGGCGAACCAGACGCACTGGTAACCGACGAGATTCGCCCAGACACTCATGCCTGCAGTTCGTCCGGTCGATGCGCGTGCACATGCGTCGGCAGATCGGGCATCGGCGCCGGCCGGCGATGACCGGGCCGGGCCATCAGCAGTTGCGCCACGCCGATCGAACGTTCGCGGAATCCGCCTTCGCAATACGCCAGATAGAACTCCCACATCGCGATGAAACGGTCGTCGAAGCCCTGCGCACGCACTTCCTGCAGCGCGCCGAGGAAGCGTCGGCGCCAGGCTTCGAGCGTGCGCGCGTAGGACAGTCCGAAATCCTCCATCTGGATCAGGGCCAGATCGCTGGCGCGGCCCTTGGCCGCGACCATCGCCGCGACCGACGGAATGAAGCTGCCGGGGAACACGTGGCGCTTGATGAAATCGACCGAGCGCAGCGCCTGTGCGTAGCGGTGGTCTTCGATGGTGATCGCCTGCACCAGCGCCAGCCCGTCGGGCTTGAGCAGCGCGCCGATCTTCGCGAAATAGGTGTCGAGATACTGCGCGCCGATCGCCTCGATCATCTCGATCGAGACCAGTTTGTCGTAGGTGCCGGTGAGATCGCGATAGTCCTGCAACAGCAGCACGACCCGATCTTCCAGGCCCGCTTCCGCCACCCGCTGCGCGGCGAGCGCATGCTGTTCCTTCGAGATCGTGGTGGTGGTGACGCGGCAGCCGTAATGGCGGGCCGCGTGCACGGCGAAGCCGCCCCAGCCGGTGCCGATCTCCAGCACGTGATCGCCGGGCTTCAGGTCCAGCTTGCGGCAGATGCGATCGAGCTTGCGGGTGGAGGCGGCTTCGAGGGTGTCGTCCTCGCCGGCCCAGATGCCCGAGGAGTACATCAGGTCCGAGGAGAGGAACAGGCGGAAGAAATCGTTGCCGAGGTCGTAGTGCGCGGCGATGTTGCGGCGGCTGCCGCTGCGGGTGTTGCGGCGCAGGGCATGCCAGGTCTGCATCGCCAGGCCGCCCAGACGCGCGGGACCGGTTTCCATGGCGTCGAGCAGGTCGCGGTTGCGCACCAGCAGCCGCACCAGGCCCACAAGGTCGTCGCAGCGCCACTGCGCGTCCATCCAGGCCTCGCCGGCGCCGACGCTGCCGTTGGCGGCGACCGCGCGGTAGAAGCCGGGCGAATCGACTTCGATGCGGATGCACAGATCGGTGTCGACGTGCGCGGGCTCGCCGAGTTCGACCGTGCCCAGCGCGTCGTGCAGCGTCAGTCGTCCATGGCGCAACCGCGACATCCGCGCGATCAGCCGTTTGCGCAGGAAACGATCGAGCGCGCCGTAGTCGGCGGCATGCACGGCGTCGACGGCGGCGTCGATGCGGTTGGCGAGTTCGGTCATCGTGAACCTCGGAGGGGAAGGGAAGGCGTTCGCGCCCGTGTGGGGTGGTCGTGCACCGGATTGCGCTTGAGCCACAGCCGCAGCGCCTGCCAGTGGATCGCACCGACCACCTGCGCGGTCATCAGCGGATAGCGCCACAGCAGCCGCCGCAGCGAGGCGGCGTCCAGCGCGCGGCGCCGCAGGTGCAGGCTGGCGTCGAATTCGCGCGCGCCGTCGCGCAGCACGTCCATGTGGACATGCAGGTCCGCGCCCGGTGCGGTGAAGCGCCAGTCGTAGTCGCGGTCCATCGCCATGAACGGCGACACGTGGAACCGCTTCGGGAACGACCAGCGCAGCGCGCGGCCGTGCGCGTCGGCGCCGTCGACCGGCAGCACGTAGGCGTGGCGTTCCTTCCATGGCGTGTTGGTGATCTCGGCGACGATGCAGTCGAGCGCGCCGTCGGCGGCGTGGCAGTAGTAGAAACTCACCGGATTGAAGACGAAGCCGAAATAGCGCGGATGCGTCAGCAGCCGGATCGCGCCCTGCGGGCGCCGGCCGAGCACTTCGGCGGCGCGCGCGCGCACCGCTTCGGCGAGCGGCACGGCGGGGTCGCCGAGATAATCGCTGCGGCGGAATTCGGCGAGATTGCGGCGGTCCGCCGACCACAGCCGTGAGCGGTCGAACACCCGGTCGATTTCGTCGAGATCCAGGTACAGCTGCGCCATCCGGTAGCGGAACGCGTGCGGATGCGGCAGGTGCCGGCGATGCCGGACCGTGCCTTCGTACACGGCGCTGGCGAGCGCATCGTTCATGCGGCGACCGCTTCCGGCGTCGCGATATCGGCGCGGTCGTCGCTGATGCGCGGCGACCATGCGATGCCCATCGATGCCGCGACCTCGACCGCGCTGCGCATGCCGTCCTCGTGGAACCCCCAGCCCCAGTACGCGCCCGCGAACCAGGTGCGCCGTTGGCCCTGGATCTCGGCCTTGCGCTGCTGCGCGGCGACCGACGCGTGGCTGTAGACCGGATGGTGATAGCGCATGCGGCGCAGGATCTTCGCCGGATCGATGGCATCGGTGCGATTGAGCGTGACCACGAAGGGTTCGGGCGATTCGATACCCTGCAGCAGGTTCATGCAATAGCTGACGGTGCAGACATCGCCCGGATCGCGCGGTACCAGCGCGTTCCACGCCGCCCATGCCTTGCGCCGACGCGGCAGCAGGCGCGCATCGGTGTGCAGCACGGTGTCGTTGGCCTGGTAGGGCATCGCGCCGAGCACCGAGCGCTCGCGTTCGCTCGCGTCGCTGAGCAGGCGCAGCGCCTGATCGCTGTGACAGGCCAGCACCAGCCAATCGAAGCGTTCGGCGCCGCTGCCGGCGTCGGTATCGGTGAACACGGTGACGCCATCGTCGTCGCGCAGCACCATCGAGACCGGCGTCGACAGGCGCTCCTGCACGCGCCAGCGAGCGCGCAGCGCGCGCACGTAGGCGTTCGATCCGCCGCGCACCACGCGCCACTGCGGCCGATCGCTGACCTGCAGCATCTGGTGGTTGGCCATGAACTGCACGAGATATTTCGCCGGGAACGAGAGGATCCGGGCCGAGGGCGACGACCACAGCGCCGAGGCCATCGGCAGCAGGTGATCGTCGCGGAACATCGCGCCGTAGCCGTTGCGGTCGAGATAGTCGCCGAGCGTCGGGCCCTCGCCGGGCTGGTCGAGCAGCGCGGGCGCTTCGCGATAGAAGCGGAACAGGTCGCGCAGCATGCCCCAGAAACGCGGCGACAGCAGATTGCGGCGCTGGCAGAACAGTCCGTCGAGATCGGTGGCGTTGTATTCCAGCCCCGAGGCCTCGTTGCGTACCGAGAAACTCATGGTCGTCGGCTGCGAGGCGACGCCGAGTTCGTCGAACAGCGCGGTCAACAGCGGGTAGTGCGCCGGGTTGTGGACGATGAAACCGCTGTCGACCGCATATCGCCTGCCATGCAGCGCGATGTCGTGGGTATGGGTGTGGCCGCCGAGATAATCGTTGGCCTCGAACAGCACGACCTCGTGGCGCGGGTCTTTCGAGAGCAGCCAGGCGGAGGCGAGGCCGGCGATGCCGGAACCGACGATGGCGATGCGCATCAGGCCGCTCCCGTCCGCGCGCCGCGCGCTCTGGCGGCCACCCAGGCCGGCACCGGTTTGAGATCGTGGACGAGGCGCAGCAGCGCCATCACGCGCAGACCGTAGTAGGTCAGGTCGATCTCCCACCAGCGGAAGCCCTGTCGCGCCGAGCCCGGGAAGAAGTGATGATTGTTGTGCCAGCCTTCGCCGAAGGTCAGCAGCGCCAGCCACAGATTGTTGCGGCTGTCGTCGCGGGTGTCGAAACGGCGCTTGCCGAAGCGGTGCGCCAGCGAGTTGATGGTCACGGTGGCGTGGAACAGCGCGACGGTGGAGACGAAGAATCCCCAGACCAGCATCTGCCAGGCGTCGGTGCCGAGCTGCGGTGCGGCGTCTTCCAGCCAGCCGCCGAGCAGGAACAGCGCCACCGCCAGCAGCACCGGCACCAGGGTGTCGAAGCGGTCCAGCCAGCGCAGTTCCGGATAGCGCGCGAGGTCGCGGATGCGTTCCCAGTCGGTGCGGAAGCCGTGACGGGTGAGGAACCAGCCGACGTGGCTGCGCCAGAACCCGTGGACCACCGGCGAATGCACGTCCTGCGCGGTGTCGGAGTGACGATGATGGTTGCGATGATGCGCCGCCCACCACAGCGGCCCGCGCTGCACGCAGGACGCGCCGATCAGCGCGAACACGAACTGCACCGCGCGCGAGGTGCGGAAGGTGCGATGCGAGAAATAGCGGTGGTAGAAGCCGGTGATCGCGAACATCCGCACCGCGTAGAGCGCGGCCGCGACCGCGACCGCGATCCACGACACGCCAACCTGGAACACCGCCAGGCAGGCCAGATGCATGCCGAGAAAAGGAATCGCGCGCAACCAGTCGATGCGGTCGCCTTCGGCGGTGGATTCGTTCGCCAGGGTGCCGGTATCGAACCAGCGGGCGACGGCGGCGATGCCGCGATGGAGGGCGGAGACGCGTCGCGGTGCGACGGACGGATCGGAGTGGGGCGGAGCGTGTACCGGCATGCGCAATTCCTTGGCTGTCGGTACCTCTACGCGGAGGCGGTGCGTTCGGATGCACCGCCCCCGCGTTTCGAATCAGATCGCTGCGTTGCGCGGATGGCTCCGCAACGTTGCCCGCATCACAGCGTGACGATATCGCCCTTGGCGATGATCGGGCCGGTCGGAATGCCCTGCGGCGCGCCGCCATTCGGTTCGAGCGTGATCGCCAGCAGCGCGCCCTTCGCCAACGCATCGCGCAGCGTGTCGGGCACCTTGACCGTGTGCGAGCGGTCGATCGACACCAGGCCGAGCGACTTCGGCGTTTCGCCCGGCGGAATCAGCCACAGTTCCGGCACGCGGCCTTCGGCGTCGGCGCCGGCGGGCACCGGCACCATCAGCACGGTGCCGGCCTTCGCATCGACCGACGCCAGCCAACCCGGCTTGCCGTCGTCGCGAAGCAGCGTGCTGACCGGCTTGGGCGCATCGGGATCCTCGACCGGCGGCGGTGGCGGTTCGACCGCGATCGTGCCGGGGCCGACCGGCGTCGCGATGTCCTCGCGGAACAGCCCCAGCGGACCGATGGCCACCGCGGCGATCGCGGCGGCCGCGGCCAGACCGGTGGCCGCACGCCAGAAACCGGCGCTCTGCCACAGACCGGGCTTCGCGGTGGCGGCGTCGACGGACCTGCCGGTTTCGACCGCCGGCCAACCGAGACGACTGCGGATGCGTGGCCACAGGTGCGGCGGGATCTCGGCGCCGTCGAACTCGGCCAGCAGCGGCGCCAGGCGCTGCTCCCAGTCGGCGACGAGGCGGGCGAATCCCGGGTCGTTCGCGATGCGGGTCTGCGCTTCGCGGCGCTGTTCGGCGTCGAGCACGCCGAGGACGTATTCGCCGGCGAAGATGTCCGCCGACGGCGGCTCGCGGCCTTCGAAATCCTGCTCGTTGAGGTCGCGGATGTTCATGCTTCGAGGCAACCGCGCAGTTGCAGCAGGCCGCGACGGATCCAGCTCTTGACCGAGCCCAGCGGCGAGGCGATGCGCTGCGCGAGTTCTTCGTAGGTGGAACCTTCGAAGAACGCGGCGCGGATCAGCGATTGGCGGCGCGGGTCGAGCTGGCGCATGCAGGCTTCCAGTCGTTCGCGCTCATCGGCGGAGACCGCGGTCTGCAGCGGGGTCGCGCCGGCATCGGCGACGTCGTCCGCGAACTCGATCGGGGCCAGGGTGCCGCGCGCGGGCGCGGCCCGCAGGCGGTCGATGGCCTTGTTGCGGGCGATCATCGCCAGCCAGGCGATCGGACTGGCGCGTCCGGGATCGAACTGGTGCGCCTTGTGCCAGATCGTCGTGAAGACGTCCTGCAGCACGTCCTCGGCCTCGGCGCGATCGGACAGCACCCGCAGACAGATCGCGAACAACCGCGAGGACGTCGCGCGATACAGCGATTCGAAGGCGTTGCGGCTGCCGCCGGCGATGTCGACCAGCAGTGCGTCGAGACCCGGGGTCTCCTGTGCTGCGTCGTATGCGCGGATTTCGGGCATCCGGAGTCCTGTCGTGGCGTGCGGGCGGGCCGCCATGTTCGGGGACAGGCCGCGGGACGGCAAGAGGGTCTCCCGGATTCCGTGACGAGGACGGCGGGAGCCGGGGGCGACGCCATCGCGATCGTGCGGATCGCATGACCGGGCGTGGGCGAGGGCGGTGAAGGTTTGCATGCCGATGGATACGGCGCGTTTCGCCCGGTGGATGCACCCGTACGCCGCAACGACAAGGGCCCGGATCGCTCCGGGCCCTTGTGGCGAAACGCACGGTCGAAAACGCGGTGGCCCGCGCTTACCAGATCGCGATGCGCTTGTCGCCGTCGCGCACCATCGGGTCGCCGGCCTTGCACGCGAACGCTTCGGCGAAGGCCGGGTGGTTCGACGGTGCGCCGACGGCGCGGAAGTTGGCGGGCGCGTGCGAATCGGTGGTCAGGCGCACCGCCAGCTCGTCCGGGGTGAAGTTGCGGCGCCACACCGTGCCCCAGTTGAGGAAGAAGCGCTGTTCGCGCGGCAGCCCTTCGACCTTGGCGTCGGGCTTGCCTTCGCTGGCGCGCTGGAAGGCGTCGTAGGCCACCGCCAGGCCGCCGAGGTCGGCGATGTTCTCGCCCAGCGTCAGCTTGCCGTTGACCTTCTTGCCGGGTGCGGCCTCGTAGGCGTCGAACTGCGCGATCAGCTTGCCGGTCAGGCCCATGAAGCCCTTCATGTCGGCGTCGGTCCACCAGTTCTCGAAGTTGCCGGTCGGCCCGAAGCGGCTGCCCTGGTCGTCGTAGCCGTGGATCATTTCGTGGCCGATGACCGCGCCGATGCCGCCGTAGTTCAACGCGTCGTCGGCCTTGGCGTCGAAGAACGGCGGCTGCAGGATCGCGGCCGGGAACACGATCTCGTTCAACTGCGGGTTGTAGTAGGCGTTCACCGTCTGCGGGCTCATACCCCATTCGGTCTTGTCGACCGGCTTGCCGATCTTGCCGAGGTTCCACTTGTAGTTGAACTCGTTCGCGGCCAGCACGTTCTCGATGTAGCTGCCGCGCGAGGTGTCCAGACCGGTCCAGTCGCGCCACTTGTCCGGGTAACCGATCTTCGGCGTGAACGTGGCCCACTTGTCCATCGCCTTCTGCTTGGTCTCCGGGCTCATCCACGCGAGGTTTTCCAGCCGGCCCTTCAGCGCCGCGCTGAGGTTCTTCACCAGTTCCTCCATGCGCGCCTTCGATTCCGGCGGGAACGCCACCTGCACGTACATCTGGCCCAGCGCTTCGCCGGTCTGGCCCTCGATGGTGTCGAGCACGCGCTTCCAGCGCGGCTGCTGTTCCTTCTGTCCGCGCATGGTCTTGCGGTAGAAGTTGAAATTCTCGTCGGCGAAGGCGTCGCCGAGGAACGGCGAGGCGCCGTCGACGGTGTGGAAGCGCAGGTAGCTCTTCCAGTGCTCGACCGGGGTGTCGGCCAGCATCTTGTCAAACTCGACGTGGAATTCCGGAATCGCCATCGAGAACATCTTCGGTGCGGCGATGCCCTGCGATTCGAAGAACTTGCTCCACGGGAAATTCGGGGTCTTCTTGTCGGCGTCCGCCACCGACACCGGGTTGTAGTACAGCGACACGTCGCGGGCCAGTTCTTCGCTGGACTTCGAGGCCTTGGCCAGGCGGGTTTCGAACGCGACCACGTCCTTGGCCTGCTTCGCGGCATCGGCCGCGGCGACGCCGGACAGTTCCAGCACCTTGGCGATGTGCTGTTCGTAGGCGGCGAGTTTTTCCTTCTTGTCGGCGTCGAAGTAGTAGGCCTTGTCGGGCAGGCCGAGGCCGGCCTGGGCGACATAGGCGATGTTCATCGACGAATCCTTGAAGTCGGCGCTCGGGCCGAAGCCGAAGACCGCCTGCTCGCCCTTGGCGAAGCTCTTGCGCAGATGCTCGGCGACCGAAGCGCCGTCGGTCAGCGCGTCGATAGCGTCGAGGCGGCTCTTGAGCGGGGCGATGCCCTGGGCGTTGATCTTCGCCTCGTCCATGCCGGTGGCCCAGATGTCCCCGACGATCTTCTCCACGCCCTTGGCGCCGGACATCGCGGCGGCCTGCTCGGCGAGCTGGCGCTGCACCGAGGTCGAACGTTCGTCCAGCATCTCGAATGCGCCCCAAGAGGTGCGGTCGCCCGGGATGGCGTTGGCGGCGAGCCACTTGCCGTTGACGAACCCGGCGAAGTCGGCGCAGGCGTTCTTGGTGGTGTCGAGGTCGGCGGCCTTGAACTGGTTGAACGGCGGCAGCTTGCTTTCGTCGAGGGTCAGCGCAGGCGCTGCGGCCTTGGCGGCGGTATCCGCGGCGGGCGCGGCATCGTCCTTCTTGCAGGCGGCGAGGGACGCGGCGATGGCCAGCGACAGCAGCAGGACGCGCGGCTTGAGGCGCGAGGAGGGTTGAGCGTTCACGGAGACTCCAGCCCGGCGGGCATGTGAAAGGAGAGGCGCGTCCGGTTGGGCGCCGTACGACTGTAGCGCGCTGCCCGGCGTCCGGCTGGTGTCGAAGGTCATGCGCTCCCGGCGCATGCGGAGGCGCTGCGACGGTCCCGCACCTGCGGTCGTGGTAGTTTTGGCCCGGTCGTCACACCAGAACGGAGCGGACAATGCGCGTCACTTTCCACGGCGCCGCCGGCGAGGTCACCGGTTCCCTGCACGAGGTCGAAGTCGCCGGCCAGCGCCTGTTGTTCGACTGCGGCATGATCCAGGGCAGCCCGGAAGCCGAAGCCCGCAACGCCGACCCGTTCCCCTTCGAGCCCAGCGCGCTGGACGCGCTGATCCTCAGCCACGCCCATATCGACCATATCGGCCGGGTGCCGCTGCTGGTGCAGCGTGGCTTCCGCGGCCCGATCTACGCCCAGGCCGCCACCGCCGACCTGATGCCGGTGATGCTGCTGGACGCCGCGGGCATCGCCGAAAGCGAGGCCATGCGCGCCAATCGCGACCGCCGCCACGGCCAGCCGATGGCGGTGCCGCTGTACACCAAGGACGACGTGCGCGAGGCGATGCGGCAGGTGCGCCCGCTGCCCTACGACGTCCGCACCGAACTGTCTCCGGGCGTGGAGATGTGCTTCCGCGACGCCGGCCATATCCTCGGGTCCTGCAGCGTCGAGCTGTGGGGCGATGGCCGCAAGGTGGTGTTTTCCGGCGACCTCGGCCCGAAGGGCACGCCGATCCTGCGCGATCCGGCGGAGATCGCCGATGCCGATCTGGTGCTGATGGAATCGACCTACGGCGACCGCCTGCATCGCGATCGCGCGGAGACGATCCACGAACTGGAAGAGATCCTCGACGATGCCTGGCGGTCGGGCGGCGTGGTGCTGATTCCCGCGTTCGCGGTCGGCCGCACCCAGGAACTGCTGTACTGGTTCGCCAAACACTGGGACGACTGGAAGATGTCGCGCTGGCAGATCTTCCTCGACAGCCCGATGGCCTCGAAGGTGGTCGACGTGTACGACCGCCACCACGACCTCTTCGACGACGACGCGAAACGGGTCTGGCGCAACCATCCGAGCCCGTTCAGATTGCCGAACCTGCACATCACCGAAAGCGTCGACGAATCGATGGCGATCAACCGCATGGAGCGCGGCATCATCGTCATCGCCGGTTCGGGCATGGCCAACGCGGGCCGCATCCTGCATCACTTCAAACATCGCCTGCATCGCAAACAGACCCACGTGGTCTTCGTCGGCTATCAGGCCGAAGGCACCACCGGGCGGCGGATCGTCGACGGCGCGAAATGGGTGCGCATCCACGGGCACGACGTGCGCGTGAACGCGCAGCGGCATACGGTCGGCGGACTGTCGGCGCACACCGACCAGCGCGGCCTGATGGACTGGTACGCGGGCTTCCGCGACCGTCCGCCGCTGGCGCTGGTCCACGGCGAGGACAAGGCGCGCGAGGCGCTGGCCGGCGAGATCGGCGAGGCGTACGGGATCAGCGCCACCCTGGCGCGGCCGGGGCTGGTGCTCGAGGTCTGAGCCCAACGACAACCTCCCGGTCACCGACCGGTCGTCGCCTTCCGACGAAAATCCCAGCCGGTTCAGGGATTTGCTGGCGGCGGCCGGAGTTTTCGCGTAGCATCCGCCCTGTTTCGCGCACGGCTGGTCCGTTTTCCCGATCACAGCCGCTGCCGTCCCGGCCATCGCCAGTTTCCGGCGCCCGGTGTCGCAGCACTCTCCGCACGTCTTTCGTCGCGCCGAACACGACCCGCCATGTGGCGCGTCGTTTCATCCTTTGCTCGCAGCGCGGTTGGAAAGCTCCGAGTAACGCTTCGCGTCCGCCGCGGACCGATTCCCCACGGGAGCCGGCCGTCGACGCGATTCCACCGGAGTTCCACACATCATGTCTTTCGAATCGCTCGGGCTCGCGCCCGCGTTGCTGCGCGCGCTCGCCGACAACGGTTATGCCACCCCCACGCCGATCCAGGCCGAGGGCATCCCGCTGGTACTGGCCGGCCACGACGTGCTCGGCGGCGCCCAGACCGGCACCGGCAAGACCGCCGCCTTCGGCCTGCCGCTGCTGCAGCGCCTGGCCGAGGGCAACAAGCCCGCCACCGGCCCGCGCAAGCCCCGCGCGCTGATCCTGGTACCCACCCGCGAACTCGCGGTGCAGGTCGCCGACAGCATCCGCAGTTACAGCAAGTACCTCCGTCTCAACGTCACCACCATCTTCGGCGGCGCCGGGATGGGCCCGCAGGTCGACAACCTGCGTCGCGGCGTCGACATCCTCGTCGCCACCCCCGGTCGCCTGATCGACCACATGCAGCAGGGCGCCGCGAAGCTCGACGCGATCGAGATCCTGGTCCTCGACGAAGCCGACCGCATGCTCGACATGGGTTTCCTGCCGGCGATGAAGCGCATCCTCGCGCGCGTGCCGACCGAGCGTCAGACCCTGCTGTTCTCGGCCACGTTCGAATCCCAGATCAAGCAGCTCGCCCTCGAATTCATGCGCGAGCCGAAGCAGGTGCAGGTCGCCGCGCAGAACGCCATCGCCGCGACCATCCAGCATCGCGCGCATCCGGTCGACGGCTCGCGCAAGCGCGATCTGCTGATCGACATCCTGACCCGTCGCCACTCCGAGCAGGTGCTGATCTTCGGCAAGACCAAGCACGGCTGCAATCGACTGGCCGAGCAGCTCGGAACCGCCGGTCTGCCGGCGGTCGCGATCCACGGCAACAAGAGCCAGGCCGCGCGCCAGAAGGCGCTCAACGCCTTCAAGTCCGGCAAGGCCCGCATCCTGGTCGCCACCGACGTGGCCGCGCGCGGCCTCGACATCCCGAACCTGCCGCTGGTGATCAACCACGATCTGCCGATGGTGGCCGAGGATTACGTGCATCGCATCGGCCGCACCGGCCGCAACGGCATGACCGGCGAAGCGCTCTCGCTGGTGTCGCCGGACGAAGCGCAGTTGCTGCGCCAGATCCAGCGTCTGCTGAAGGCCGACATCGCGCTGGAAGCGATCGAAGGCTACGAACCCAGCCGTCCGATCCGTCTCGACGGCAATGCGCCGGGCGCTCCGCGTCCGGGTGGTCAGCGCCCCGGCGGCAATCGTACGCCGCGCAAGCCGGGCCATCGCGCCCACGGCAAACCGGCCGACCGCGGCGCCCACGCGCATGCGCATACCGGCCAGAAGCAGGGCCAGGGCCGCGGGCAGGGCCAAGGCAAGCCGGGCGGGCGCCGCGACTCGCGTGCGTGATCGATACATTGAATCGATTCGATCGAAACAATTCATGACGAAAAAGGGCCGGCCATGCCGGCCCTTTGCTTAGGATGCAGTGCGACGCGGGTGACGCCCTTGGACCGCGTCGCGATCGTGATGGATCTGCGGGAAGGCTTCGACGGAAATTCCGACAGAACGCATCGGCACAGGGCGTCGATGGGATGCGGCATGGATGCCGGGACAGGCACCGTGCGCGCTTCGCGCAGATCGCGGCACCTTTCCCATTCACAAGGAGTGAATCGTCATGCGAAAGCGTTTATCCACGAACGTCTCTTCCGGCCGATGGCTGTCGCCCATCGCGGTCTTTTTCCTGACATGCGGACTGGCCGCATGCGATCTGCCCGGAGGCACGGGCGCCGTCGCCGCGAAGAGCGCTGCGTCGGGCCGAACCGTCGCGGACGTTTCCGTGGACGGTGCGAATTCCGTCCTCGCGCGCCAGACCTGGCCCGCCCCGAAGGTCGGTGGCCTGTCGCCTGTCTCGGGCCTCGCCGAGACGACCGTGCCGCGTCTGCCGCCGGTGGAAGACATGGAACTCACGCCGATGGAAAGCAGCAGCGATCCCGAAGGCAACGCACGACTGTCGATCCGCTTCCGCGAAGGGTCGGACCTTCCCGATGTCCTGCCGCTCGTGGTCGACAAGGACACCTTCACGTTCAAGCGCGATCCCGTAGACAAGTTCCGCTTCAACGGCATGATCCGCTTCGATTTCGACAGGTTCGTGCAGGAACAGCGCGATCGCCAGAGCCTGATCGTCGAAACCCGGGCGAAAGGAGAGGCGGTGTTCGCGGGACGCGAGTTCCTGGGCGAAGATCCGTTCGGGTTCATCGATCCCAAGGTCGTCGAAAGCGCCCGGCTGTCGTCCACGCCGTTCCAGATCAGGAAATTCACGATTTCGATGCCGCCATCCGCGGTCGATCCTCGGCGCGAACTGATGATCACCGATCTGTCGGTGGTCAACGATCCGACCCGCACCTTCGACATCTGCAACAACACCGGCAATCCCAACGGCGCCTGGACCTTCAAGACGCTGATGACCAACATGGCCAATCAGCCGTTCACCGGCATCGATCCGGCGGTCTTCACCGAGAACTGGTTGCAGAGCTGGAACGTCAACCACACCATCAACACCTTCCCGGTGCCGGCGCGGCCGAACATCGGTGGACTGGTGTTGAACTCCTGGCCGCGGATCGGCGGCAAGCTCGATCTCGATCGCGCGCCGTTCCGTCTGCTGGCGATCGTCAACCGCGTCGATCTGCGCGGCAATTCGGTCTATGGCGGCGGTTCCGCGGGCGAGGGACGGCTGGTCTTCGGCGTGGTGAACCGCAATGTGGCCGGCGGCTGCTCGACGACGCCCTTCACCGTGATCTTCGAATACGGCGTGCCGATCAACGGCTGCACCAACGTCAAGAACTACGCCCAGCAATGGGTGAATCTCGGCAACATCGCGCTCGGCAGTGCGGCGTTCAATCCGGCGCTCCAGGCGATCACCGATCAGTTCACCTCCGCCAACGCGGCGCCGAACAAGCCCAACCGCAGCGCGCTCAACCAGTTGCGCACCAACGAGAACGCGCTGAATCCCCTGTGGGAGTTGCGCGAGTTCGTGCTGCCGGGCCGGGGGCCGGTCGTGACGATGCTCAACATCACGTCGACCAAGCAGACGCCGCACCACACCCGCAACAACACGGCGCTGCTCGCGAACTACATCAACACCAATTCCGCCGCCATCCTCGGCGGCACCTATGTGGTGCCGACGACCTGGACGGGGCAACCGTTCCTGACCGGTTCCAACTTCAACTTCTCCGTGGCCGACAGCGCCGTCTGGAACGCGCCCGGTGTCGGTAACCAGCAGCGTCACCTGTTCTCGCTGGGCACCTGCAACGCCTGCCACGGCGGCGAGACGCGGAACCAGCCGTCGGATCTTTTGTTCCTGCACATCGCACCCAGAGCGCCGGCGGCGGTCAGCGGGCTGTCGCGCTTCCTGGTGGGCAACGGCACGCTCGCGGTGCCGACCACGTTCAACAAGCCGGATCCGATCAACACGCTGCCGTCGCGCCCGTTCGGCGATCTGCTGCGTCGCCAGCAGGACCTGGCAAACCTGATGAACAGCAGCTGCCTGTCGACGGGGCTGCTGCAGGCCATCCAGTTCCAGCCGCTCGACATGGTGCATTGAGTCGCGGCGTTGCCTCGACGCGGAAGGGCCGGCATCGCCGGCCCTTCCTTTACAGGCATGCGGCGCTCAGTTGCCGCGCGGTTTGCACTTCCGTTCCTGACCCAGCAGTCCGCCGATCAGGCCGGGTTCCTCGCATTTTTCCGGTAGTGGCGGAGGCGGGTTGCGCTTCGCGGCCTGCGCTGCGGCGCGCGCCACGCGCATCTGCGCGAGCTTCGCGCGGATCTGCGGCAGCGCCGCCAAGGCGGCCTTCTCGCCTTCGAGGATGACCGCGTTGCGGCGCTCGAAATCGGCCGGGCCGACATCGTTCACCCGCGGACGGATCACGATGTCGGCGCGCGCCAGTTCCTGTTCGCCGAGCTTCTGGCCCATGATCGTGATCGATTGATTGACCACGCCGAGCATGGATTCCGGGGTCTTGCCGGTGGTCTTGGTGGAGATGTCCACGGCGATGACGAAATCCGCGCCGAGCTGGCGCGCGGCATCCACCGGCACCGGGCTGACCACGCCGCCGTCGATGTAATAGCCGTCGCCGATCTTCACCGGCTCGAACACACCCGGAATGCTGCAGGAAGCGCGCACCGCCTGGCCGACGTTGCCGCGGTTGAAGACGGTGCGTTCGCCGGTCTCCAGTCGCGTCGACACCGCGGCGAACGGTTTCTTCATCTTCTCGAACGGCCGGTTGCCGACCATCTCGTTGACGTAGTCCTGCAGCTTCTGGCCGCGGACCAGCCCGCCGTTGAACAGGGCGACATCGCGGATGCGGGCTTCGTCCAGCGACACCGCATGCTCCTGCAACTGGAACACGTCCATGCCGCTGGCGTAGAGCGCACCGACGACGCTGCCGGCGCTGGTGCCGGAGACGACCTCTGGCTTGAAGCCGTTGGCTTCCAGCATCTTGATCACGCCGATGTGGGCGAAACCCTTGGCCGCGCCGCCGCCGAGCGCCAGGCCGATGCGGATCTTCACCGGCGGCGTGGGAACGGCCGGTTTCGCGACGGGGGCGGGCGGATTGGGCCGGACGGGCGGGCCGCCGCAACCGGCGGTGAGGGTCAAGGCGAAGGCGAGAAACGCGAAACGCAGCGATGTCATGGGATAGGCGGGCGAAGTGCGGAATGCGGGCCTATGATCGCAGCAAAACACGGCGGCGGACGCCGGGCAGGTTGTCCCGGGCGTATCGCTTCACGCCCCGATCATCGGACGCGTTCACCAGAACGGATGCGAGCGCATCGGCAGGCGCTCCGGCGGAATCGCGTCCAGCCAGGACAGCGGCAGGTTCCACAGGATCATCAGGCCCACGGAGCACACGAACATCGCCGCAAGCGCGGCTGGATATTTCCAGCGACCTTGCGGCTGCGCAGCGTTGCGCGCGGTCTGCCCGCCGGCCCAGACATGCGCCAGCGCCATCGTCGACCCGTAGGCGAGGGCGACGAACAGCCAAAGCAGCGCGCCGGTCGGCAGGGTCCGCAGGCCGAGCAGGAAGACACGGCCCTGCTGTTCGATGAAAACGCCGTAAAGTGCCGTGATCGCGAAGACTTCGCCGGTCGTGTAGCGCCAGCGCCGCAGCAGCCACCACCACGCCAGCCACCAGCCGGCATAGAAGCCGATGGCCATCAGCAGGTCGGGCAGCAGCTGCGGGTGGAACAGCGCCGGCTCGGCGGCATCGCGGATGACGTTATGCGCCCATGCGCCGGTTTCCAGCACCAGGCAGGCCGCGAGGGTCGCGACCAGCAGGCGGCGTCCGTCGGGAATAACAGCCGGCAACCGCCAGTCCCGGCACAGCGAGGCGACCAGCAGCGGGTAGGGCAGCAGGACCGGTGCGCCGATCGAAGCGGCCAGCGTCGCCAGACCGCTGAGCGCGAACAGAAGGCGCCGCCCCGGGTGAGCGGGCTTGCGCGCCGCTGAGGTCATCCGCGCCTTCCGCGGTTACTGCGTGGCGAACAGAGCCTGCCTGACTTCTTTCGGAAGTTCGATGGCCTGCGCGATCAGCTTCGCGTTTTCGTTGAACAGTCCGCAGGTCTGCTCCAGCGGCACCTGGGCGCCGGCGGCGAAGTCCTTCATGTCCTGCTCGACCATGCCGACGAACTGGCTCTGCAGCGCGGGCGCCAGCGTGTCCGGGTTCATGCCGGCCTCCGCGAAGATCGCCCGTGCGCGCGTCAGTTCGGCGCGGTGGACGTCTTCGTAGACGGTGACGAAGGCCCGCAGATCGACGCCGCGCTGGCGGCAGTACTCGGGACGGGCCCGGGTGTTCATGAAGTAGGAACCGAAGAAGATGCCGGCGGCGGTGCGCGACCGGCTGACGGCATCGCCCTTGCCGAGGCTCTCGCGGGCCTGGCGTACCGCCACTTCCTTCATCGCATCGCTCTGGGCCATGCCCGGATGCGTGCGTGCCGCTTCGGCCTTGAGCGCGTCGATCTGGGTCTTCACGTCCGCGGCCGTGGGTGGGCGTGGCGGCTCCGGCGTGAGCGCGTGGTAGGCGAGGATGCCGGCGACGAGGCCGATGGCGGAGATCAGGACGATGCCGGCGCTTTTCATGACGAGGTTCCCCGGGAGACGTGGCCGAGTGTAGCAACGCCTGTCCACGTCCCGTTGTCATCGCCAGCGTCCCGCGGCATCTTGATCTCCGGTGCCGTGGACGAGGGGCGGTGATGGCTCTGACGCAAATGGGGTGCGAACCGGCCATCCATGCGCGGTTCCCGCGCGACTCGTCGGCGCCGGCATGGCTCGCCCGCGTGCTGTCTGCCGTCGCCTGCACCCTGCTGTTGACCGGATTCGCCCGGATCGAAGATCGCGTGGAGGTCCATGGCGACGGCTCGGCCACGGTCCGTCGCCATGCCGAGTTCCAGGACTGGTCCGGCTGGGCCCGGCTTGCTGGCGAAACCCGGGACAAGATCGACGCCCGCGATGCGCGGCACGCGGCGATGGTCTGCGACATGGCCAGGGAGGTCGGCTGGTCGGCATGCGAAGTCTCCGGCAACGTTGTCGAACTGGAACGCGGGTTCGGCAAGGACGATTCGCCGTTTTCCGGTGCCGACCCGGGCCGCGCCTACCTCGCGATCGACCGCTACCTCGACCATCCGCTGTCGCGGCCGATGCTGCGGCCCGCGCTGCTCGGCCTGCAGGCCGGCGACGACGAGCAGAAGACCCGCGCCCTGCTGCAGGGCATGGGCTATCGCCACCAACTGGAGGTGATGATGCCGGGCGATATCCGCCTTCTGCTGGGACGCGAGGTCTCGGGCATCGGGCGGACCGTGCGTTTCGATCTCATGGATCCCGATCCGCCGCCGGGCGTCGATTTCGACAGGGACGGGGCCAATTTCATCGAGTCGTCCGCCGGGCTGTTGCACAGTCGCTGGTTTCCGGGGCTGGTGCTTGGCCTGCTGGCCTTGGGGGGAATCGTCGTCGTCCGCAGGTTGCGGAACGGCTGAGCCGAAGGATGCGCGCCATGTGCCGCCCCGACGCGCGGTCTCCATGTCCCTTCCGTCGTGGGCCGGGAATTGCTAGCCTGCGGGCTGGGTGTTTCCGCCCGGCGCCCGTCCGTGCCGGATCGGAAACTTCATGCAGACCGGAGGTCACGGAACGGACATGGGCCATGCCTGGGCGACATCGCCGGATCGGAACGGCTACGCGCTGGTCGCGCGGATGCCTGTTCGTGCGTTGGCGGTCGCGCCGGTGATCCAACCCGTCCTTGCTCCCATCCCTGTTCCCGTTCTCGAACGGCTGCTCGTCCTTTTCGCGGCGCGCGGCGGGCTCGATTGGGCGACCTGTGCGTCGGTCCCCGGCCTGGACTGGCGCGACGTCGCGCCGGTCGAGGACGTCGAACCGGACGATCCGCAGATCAACCTCTCGCGCAGCGGGACCCTGCTGCTCGCCGGCTTCGGGGATACCTGGTTGCCCGACGGCGAAGGCGATGTGCGCGAAGGCAACGAAGGCGAATCCGGCGTGACCCTTTTGGGAAGCGCCAGCCGCGTCGAAGCCGTCGCGGTGGTCAAGTGCTATCCGAGCGAAGACATCGCGACGATTCTTCGCCGTCAGTGTCCGTCCGCGATGGTCGAACCGCTGGCGCCTGGCGCCGCGGGGGATCGCGGGCTCTCGTTCCTGATCCGCCTGCGCGGCTGCGTGCCGCTGCGTGCGGACGTTTTCGTCGACGAAGAGGGAGGTTCCAGCAGTCCGGGCTCCACCACATTCCTTTTCCACCGAAGCGCGCCGGACGATGAGCCCGGCGGAAAGATCGCTGAAATGCGATGTCGTGAGGGCTGACCAGCACCGAGCGACATCTCGTTGAATATCCATTGGAGACAGCTTGATGGCTGATATTCGACAACAGGCAGTGGCCACTGCCGATGAGTACCGACAGGGCACGATCGCGACATTGGACGACGCGACGACCCGCAGGCTGATCGCCTCCACCGTGATGACCGAAAGTCACGGCGGCGAACTGGCCGCTTCCAATCGCCTGGGATTCGTTGGGCGCTACAAGGCCGGCGCTGAATTTCTCGCCGAAGCCGGCTATGTCGATCGCGACAGACTCGACCAGGCCATGAGCGGGCACCGCTCGGAATGGGCGTGGGCCAAGACCGGTGGCATGGCCGCATTCCTTGAAGACCCGGCCAACTGGAAGAACGGGCTGACGCTCGACGCGTACAAACAGTCGCCGGACCTGCAGGACCGCGCGTTCAAGGTCAATGCCGAACACGACTACGCCCGCGCCCGCGAGCAGGGCATCCTCGGCGACGACGAGAAACCCGGCCGCGTCGCCGGCTTCCTCAAGGCCGCGCATGTCGTCGGCTTCAACAGCGCCCGTGAGGCGATGACCGGCGGGCGCGCCTATCGCGACGTCAACGGCGTCAGCAACTACGACCTCATCCACGACATCAGCCGCAACCGCGATGGCCTCGACAAGCTGATGGCACCCGACGCGCGCGTCGAAAAGCCGGCCGCCGCGACGCTGCCGGCGTCGGTGGCGCATGCCGATCATCCGGATCACGCCCGTTTCCGCCAGATCGATGCCGCGCTGGCCGGTGTTCCGGGCCTGGAAGGCGAGACCGCGCGCCAGCGCGCGGCCGCGTCGATCATGGTCGCGGCCCGCACCGCGGAGCTGCAGCAGGTCGATCACGTCGTTCCGGGGCCCGGCGGCACCGTGTTCGCGGTGCAGGGCGATCTGCGCGACCCCTCGCATCGCCTCATGTCGTTGAACGTGGCCGAGCTGGTCGCCCAGCCGGTCGAAAAATCCACGGCCCAGCTCGCGGCGCTCGCCGCGCCCTCCGATCCCGCGGTCGATGCTCAGCGACAGGAGCGCGGTCGTACCGTCTGACCATCTCCCGCCGCGCTCGGCAGATTCCGAGCGGCGGATTCCGATACGCCAGCAGCATCCATATCCCAGAAGCACGAAGGACCAGCACTCATGCGCTACCGAATCATTCCCCTCCTCATCGCCGGACTGCTGTCGGCCGCCTGCAAGCCTTCGGAGCCGGCCGCAGGCGCGGTCGCTGCGGCGCCCGCAGGCACGGCGCCCGTCGAAGCGGCGGCCGTCGCAACGCCGCCGGCCGCGGCCTCGCCGGCTACGCCGGCGGTCGATGCCGCCTTCGCCAAGGACATGCCCTACGCGACGCTGCGCAGGCAGTTGCTCGATGCCGGCTGGCTGCCGTTGCGCGACCCCGCCTGCTGGGAAAACAACGCAGGTCCTGCATCCAGCGTCTGTGGCGAGTTGCCGGAAGTCGAAAGTTGCAGCGGCGATGGCTACTGCAATATGGCCTTCGCCAATGCCGCCGAGGGCACGCGCATCGACGTCTCCACCTATGGCCCCTATGAGCGCTGGAACAAGTCCGGCGAAGAAGGTTCGGTCGCGGTGCAATCGTGGAAGGTGTCGCCGCTGGCGGCGAATGCGGCGGCCATGGCATGTCCTTCCGGCGATTTCGAAGCCTTCCTGCAGGATTTCGCCGCCGACGAGAAGATCGAACGCGCCTTCATCGCTCCTCTGGTCAAGGTGGCCGAGCTGGGCGGCGGCGAGGAAGGCGACGACACCGTCCTCGTCTACGAGCCCGGCGCGAAGTACGACGACTTCAATGTGACCTACGCCGACAAGGCCTTCCATTTCGTCGACAGTGAAGGCGCGAAGGATGCGTCGGCGTTGCCCCTCAAGATCGAGGCGCAGGGCGACGACGTGCGTACCGTCCGCTACCAGTACGGCATGTCCGAAGGCAATTCCTACCGCTTCGAGCGCAAGGACGGCTGCTGGTACCTCACCCAGGATCCCGAACCCCCGAGTCCCTGAGGCCGCGCGGAAAACACCCGCGGTTTCGCGTCAGTCATCAGAGCGAGAGCGGGGCGGAGCGCCATGTCGAATAAGCGTCGGCGCAGCCCGCCCCCCACGATGTTTCAAGTCTATTGGAGAGACTTCCCATGCCCAAGATCACGATCTACGAAAGCGTCGGCGGCAACAGCGAACTGGTCACCAACTACGGCCAGCTCGAGAACCATCATCCGAGCAAGCGCCTGCAGGAAAGCGGTCGCGTGTATGCGCGCGTCAACGGCGAGAACGAGGAAATCCTCGGCAACTACCGCGGCACCGCCGTGCTCACGCCGGGCGGCGAATACATGGTCAGCAAGGACATGGTGCTGACCGCGCCCGGTCTGTCGAACGGCAACGTGCCGATTCCTTCGCCCGCG
The DNA here is from genome assembly GCF_039543145.1 of Lysobacter hankyongensis. NCBI lineage: Bacteria > Pseudomonadati > Pseudomonadota > Gammaproteobacteria > Lysobacterales > Lysobacteraceae > Lysobacter > Lysobacter hankyongensis. Next base: position 44,185 of record NZ_BAABJE010000015.1, read on the forward strand.
GCCGGCGTCATCGGCAAGATCGATCGTGAAGACGGCGTGATCACCATCAACGACCCCAAGACCGGCGACACGATGTTCCAGATCCGCCACGCGCAGATCGATGCGAACCTCAAGGCCGGCGACAAGGTCGAATACGGCCAGCCGCTCGGCAAGCAGCACGGCTACAACAACGGCAATCCGAACGCGTTCCCGGACCACGTGCACTTCGACGTCAACACGAAGTACATCGCCCAGGCCGACAAGTGGATCAAGGACATGCACGCCGGCACGCTGACCACGGACCAGCGTCCCGCGCAGACCGAAAACCTCACCAACGCCGCCCCCACCTTCGTGCCGATTTCCGGCACGTTCCCGAAGCCGGCCGATCCGCCGCTGGCCGACGGCAAGCTGAGCTTCGGCGAGAAGGGGCCCGAGGTCGAGAAGCTTCAGCGCGCGTTGATCGCGGCCGGTGCGGTCGATGCCGAAGGCAAGGCATTGAATCCCGATCAGGATTATGGACGCCGCACGCGCGAAGCGGTCGAGGACTACCAGCGGAAACACGGCCAGACCGTCACCGGCGTGGCCGACCAGAAAATGCTGAGCGATCTGGGCGTGATCGCGCCGACGCAGCAGACGCCGACGCAGCAACCGCCTGCCCAGCAGACCCCGACGCAACAACCTCCGGCACAGCAGGCGCCCGTGCCAGAAACGCCCGCGCAGCAGACACCGGCGCAGCAGGCGACGCCCGGCAGGATTTCCGGCGGGCCGAACGACTACGGCTCCGACAATCCGCTCGGCAACCTGATCGCGCGCGGCGAAGGCGACTATGGTTCGTACAACCGCGGCCGTGCCGGCGACGCCAGGGGCGACAAGATCGACTTCTCGCAGATGACCGTGGGCGAAGTCATGCGTCGTCAGGATCTGCCGGCGGGCGATCCGGATCGTCTGTTCGCGGTCGGCAAATACCAGGTCATTCCGTCGACCATGAAAGGCGCGGTCGATACCCTGGGCATCGACAAGGATGCGAAATTCACGCCGCAGTTGCAGGAGCGGATCTTCGCCGACTATCTGATGGACGAGAAACGCCCGGACATCAAGGCCTACGTCACCGGCAAGACCAGCGGCCCCGAAGGTCTGGAGCGCGCGCAGTACGCGACCGCTCTGGAGTGGGCCAGCGTCGGCGATCCGCGCAAGGGCGGCGCCAGCCACTACGGCGGCACCGCCAACAACGCCGCATCGATCACGCCGGACGAAGTCGGGCGGAAATTGAACGACATGCGCGACCAGTACCAGAAGAACGTGGCCGCCGGCATGAATCCCGATGAGGCCTATCGCGCGCTGAGCGGCGATCCGAAAAACTTCGGTCAGAACCAGTCGCAGGGACAGACCACCGGCCAGAAGGGCGGCCTCGACGACAAGCTGCTGGTGAAGGAGGAACGCGGCGAAGGCGTGCGCCGGCTGCAGGAAGCGCTCAACAATGCCGGCATCCGCGACGACCAGGGCCAGCCGCTGCCGACCACAGGCTATTTCGGCGACAAGACCGAAGCCGCGGTACGCAAGTATCAGGAACAGAAAGGCCTCGAAGTCGACGGCAAGGCGGGCGAGAACACGCTGAAGTCGCTGGGCATCTTCCCGGGCCAGGAACAGGCGCCGGCGCAGCCGAAGGCGGACACACCGACCCAGCCGCAGCCGAACACGCCCACGCCGACGCCTGCGCAACCCGAGCAGACCACGCCGCAGCCGACGCAACCGCGCGCCGACACGCCCGCACAACCGCAGCCGAACGCGCCGCAGCAGCCGAATGCCACGATTCCCGCGAACGTGGCGGCGAGCGAAGGCATCCTGCAGCAGGGTTCGACCGGCCCCGAAGTGGCGAAGCTGCAGACGATGTTGAACAACCAGGGCTTCCGCGGCCCGGACGGCCAGCCGATTCCGACCAACGGCACCTTCGACGCGGCGACGACGCACGCGCTGAAGGCGTTCGAGAAGGAGAACGGCATGGATCCGAACGGGATCGCCGGTCCGAAGACGCTGGAGGCGCTGTCGAAGGCGGAGCAGTCGCCGAAGCTGTCGAGCCCGAACCATCCGGACAATGCGCTGTACCAGCAGGCGATGAAGGGCCTGGAACAGATGCCCGCGGGGACGTTCAAGAACGCGCAGGAGCGCGAGAACGCGGCGGCGACGATCGCGTTCGAGGCGAAGGTGTCGGGCCTGAGCCAGATCGACCACGTGAAGTCGGCGGGGAACAACGCCGGTTTCTTCGCGGTGCAGGGCGGTCTGGAAGATCCCGCGAACAAGCGCGTGTACGTGGATCGCGAGCAGGCGGCGCAGCAGACGGTGCAGCAGAGCACGCAGCTGATGCAGCAGAACACCCAGAACCAGCAGCAGACGCCGGCGCCCGCGCAGGACACGACGCAGCAGCGCGATACCCCGCGGACCATGATGGCCTGATGCGGAGACGGCAGTGGGCGCACGCCATGCGCCCACTGCCGGGCCCATCTGTTTCGGGCCCCTGAAACGTGCGTCCGTGAAAATCGGGCCCGTGAAAAGCGAAAGCCCGGCCGGAGCCGGGCTTTCGTGGAACTGGTGGGCGGTGCAGGGTTCGAACCTGCGACCCTTGCCGTGTGAAGGCAATGCTCTACCGCTGAGCTAACCGCCCGATGTTCGGGTCGATCATTTTACGGAGCTGACCGCGCCGAGGCAAGTCGTCGAGGGCGCGCCGTGTCCGGACCGGCGGCCGCGGGCTCGGACCGTCATTCGATCTCGGACTTCGCGTAAGCCGCGTCCAGCGCCTCCATCGCGTCCAGCGGCTTGGATTTGGCGGCTTTTTCGTAGGCCGCGGCGGCATCGTCCTCCTTCTTGTCGCCGTGCAGCAGCATCAGCAGATTGCCGTGCTCGATCAGCGCGATCGGCGATGTCGGCGTCAGCTTCAGCGCTTCCTTCATATGCTTTTCGGCTTCCGAGGCCTTCGCGCCGTAGGTGAGGCCGCCGATCATCGCGCCGATCTTCGCGATGATCTCGCCGTGATACAGCGCCATCGCGGTATGGGCTTCCGCGTGCTTCGGTTCCAGTTCCAGCGCGGTGTCCAGCGATGCGCGGACCTTGCCGGCGATCCCGTCCTTGAGGGCCTTGGCGATCGACAGCCCCTGGCTGTAGCGGCCCAGCGCGAACGCGTGGCGATAGTGACTGTTGGCGTCTTCGGGCAGTACCTTGATTGCGGCTTCCGCCAGCTTCGCGGCCTGTTCGAAGCGTTGGAGTTTTTCCTTGTCGTCGTCCACGAGATAGGTGGCATGGATCCCGATCGCCTTGGCTGCGACCGATGCGCCCACGGGCCCCAGGGCTTCACCTGCCTCGTAGGCGGTCTTGAAATCGCCGCGGTGGAACGCGCGCCAAGCGTCCTGCAGCGCTTCCGCGAGCGCACCGGCATCGAGGCCTTTCGGTGCGGCCTTGCCCGCGGCCTTGATCAACGCGGCGGCGCGCTTGTCGTCCGGGAAGGGCTCGCAGTCTCCCGCGTGCAGTTTGGGCCATGCTTTCTTCAGCGCATCGCCCGCGTAGGCGTAGGCTTTGGCGTCGTGGGGAAATGCGGCCCAGGCGGATTTGGCCATGTTTCGGGTCCTCTCGATGGAAGCCGCCAGCATCCCGCGAGTTGCGGGGCGAGGCAAGCCCCGACCATACGGGCTAGTGTGTTTGCTCGGCCGTTGCCGCGCATGCTGGCCTCATCCCAAGCCGGGTCGACCGGCCCCCCGCAACCGGAGCACACGCATGGCACGCAAGAAGATCACCCGCACCGTCCCCGACGCGAACGCGCGTCATTTCTGGCTCGCCGGTCTCGGCCTCGTTTCGATGGCCGGTCGCACGACCGTCGCGACGGCCGCGCAGGCGGTCGATCGCGTCGTCCAGGCGCGCCGTCAGGCGGCCGCCGCCGTCGGTCAGGCGCAATCCCGACTGATCGAAACCGCTGGCGACCTGCGTGGCCAGATCGGCGAAGGTGTCGCTCAGGCCAGCCAGAAGATCGAAACCGCGCTCGCGCCGCTGATGGCGAAGTTCAAGCCCGGCAAGGCCAAGCGTACGACGCGTCGCGGCCGCAAGCCGGTTGCCAAGAAGAACGTGCGTCGCACCGCGAAGAAAGTCGTCGGCAAGCGGACGCGCAAGGCCTGATCGACCTTCGATCGGTTTTCGCAGCAGCAAAAAGCAAGGGCGCCATCGGCGCCCTTGCTTTTATGGCTGGACCAGTCGCTCGAAGGTCGCTCAGGGGATCGGGCAACCGTACCTCGCGAGGCAGTCCTCATACCTGGAATAGCATTCGTAATACGAGACTCCGCTGGCGCGACACTGGCGGAACTGCTGGTAGCACGGATTCGGCGAACACGCGGCGTTCGCGAGCGTACCGGCGATCATGAGGGTCACGCCCGTGGCCAGCGCCGCGATCATGGAACGTTTCATCGTGAAACTCCTTCCGTTGGATGTCCCCTGTGCGGCTGAAGATAGCCCGACCCGGCGCCATATTTTCTTGCGCATGCGCACGCTTCCGCGCATTCGTCACGGGGCTTATTCGATGTAGGCCCGGATCAAGGTGTTCAGATGCAGGCGTTCCGCGTCGCGCAGGAAGGGCGCCAGCAGCATCATCACCTGGACGATGCCCTGGCGGATCGCGATCTGCTCGTCGCGATCGCCGCGCGCGGCGGAGTAATTCAGCCAGAACGTCGACAGCACGAGGACATTCGTGGCGGCCGCGTCGAGCTCATCGGCCGATGCGCGCATGATTCCGGCCTGCGACAGGCCGCGCATGACCCCGTGGGCGCGATCGTCCGCGCGTTTCAGAATCCGCGCGAAACGCAGTCGCAGGCGCCGGTTGCGGCTGAGGATCTCGACCAGGTCGCGGTAGAGGAAGCGATAGTCCCAGATGCACTCGAACACGAGATGCAACTGCAGCCAGATGTCTTCCAGCTCGGGCAGTCGTCCGCTGGGCGCAGCGAGCGCGTTGTCCATGCGCTCTTCGTAGCGCGCGAACAACTGCTCGATGATGTCGTCCTTGTTGCGGAAGTGGTAGTACAGATTGCCCGGGCTGATTTCCAGCTCGTCGGCGATGTGGTTGGTGGTGACGTTCGGCTCCCCCTGCGTGTTGAACATCGCAAGGGATGCGTCGAGGATGCGCTGTCGCGTCTGTTTCGCCATCGGAGCGGCGGCTGCGTCCGGAGGTGCCGGCGGAAAGTCGCCGGCACGGCTCAGCCGGCCAGCTTCTTCACCAGATCGATGTACTTCTTCCGGGCATCGTCCTGGCCGGTGCCCTTGAGCTTGGCCCAGGCTTCGTATTTGGCGGTGCCGACGAAATCGAAAAAGCCGGGCTTGTCGCCATGAACGTCGCCTTCGGATCCCTGTTTGTACAGCGCGTACAGGCGGAGCAGGGTGTCGTTGTCGGGACGCTCGGCCAGGCTCTGGATGTCCTTGGCGGCTTGTTCGAATTGGCTCTGCAGGTCGGACATGGTGTGATCCCTCCGGTAAGGCGGGCATGACAGCATGGGGTGGCCGGCGGGGTCAATACGACCAGCGATGGTGTCCCGGATGACCTCCAAGGTGATCCGGAGCCCAAGCGCCCAGCCCGGAGGTCGCGTGGACGCGGATTGTTCTTGATCGCCGGCTCTGGCAATTTAGGCCCCACGGCCGCGCCGCGGTCGATCGTTTTGGTCTCATGAGGGCGAGGACATGAGTTATTTCGTTACCGGCGCCACCGGGTTTCTGGGTCGTTTCCTGGTCGGCAATCTGCTCAAGCGCAAGGGCACGGTCTACGTGCTGGTGCGCAAGGATTCGCAGAAGAAATACGACGCCCTGGCCAAAAAGATGGGTTGGGATCCGAAGCGGGTGGTGCCGGTGCACGGCGACATGACCGCGGAGAAATGCGGCCTGACCGCAGCGCAGTTGAAAACCCTTTCCGGCAAGGTGAAGCATTTCTTTCACCTCGCCGCGATCTACGACCTGACCGCCGACGCGGAAAGCCAGCGCAAGGCCAATGTCGACGGGACCCAGAATGCCCTCGACCTCGCCGCCGCGATCGGCGCCGGCTGTTTCCATCACACCAGTTCGATCGCCGCCGCCGGTCTTTATCCGGGCATCTTCCGCGAAGACATGTTCGACGAGGCCGAGGGCCTGGACGATCCGTATCTGCGCACCAAGCACGATTCCGAGGGGCTGGTCCGCAAGGAGAAGCGGATCAAGTGGCGGATCTATCGCCCGGGCATGGTCGTCGGCCACTCGCAGACCGGCGAGATGGACAAAATCGACGGTCCCTACTATTTCTTCACCCTGCTGAAGAAAATGCGCGAAATGATGCCGCCGTGGATGCCGATGCTGGGCATCGAAGGCGGTCGCATCAACGTCGTGCCGGTGGATTTCGTGGTCGACGCCATGGATCACATCGCGCACAAGCCGAAGCTCGATGGACACTGCTTCCATCTGGTCGATCCCGAGCCGATGCGCGTCGGGGAAGTGCTGAACACCTTCGCCCGTGCCGGCCATGCGCCGGAGATGACCATGCGTCTGGACGCGCGGATGTTCGCCTTCGTGCCCAGCGGTATCCGCGGCGCGGTCGGCAGCCTGCCGCCGGTGAAGCGCTTCATCGGCATGCTGCTGCGCGATTTCAAGATCCCGAAGAGCGTGCTCAAGTTCATCACGTATCCCACCCGTTTCGACAATCGCGAGACCGAGCGCGCGCTCAAGGGCAGCGGCATCGCCGTGCCCAATCTCGAGAGCTACGCGTGGCGCCTGTGGGATTACTGGGAGCGCCACCTCGACCCCGATCTGTTCATCGATCGCAGCCTGAAGGGCAAGGTGAAGGGCAAGGTCGTGGTCGTGACCGGCGGCTCCTCCGGTATCGGTCTGTCCACGGCGCAGCGTGTGGCCGAAGCGGGCGCGGTCACCGTGATCGTGGCGCGCGGCGAGGAAGAGTTGTTCAAGGCCCGTGACGAAATGAAGAAGGCCGGTGGCAAGGTATTCGCATACACCGCTGATCTGGCCGACATGGCCGATTGCGATCGTCTGGTGTCGACCATCCTGAAGGAGCACGGCCACGTCGACATCCTGGTCAACAACGCCGGTCGCTCCATCCGCCGTTCGATCGAATTGAGTTACGACCGTTTCCACGACTTCGAGCGCACGATGCAGCTGAATTACTTCGGTTGCCTGCGTCTGATCATGGGGTTCATGCCGACCATGATCCAGCGCCGGAAGGGGCACATCATCAACATCAGTTCGATCGGTGTGCTGGCCAGTTCGCCGCGCTTCTCGGCCTATGTCGCATCGAAAGCCGCGCTGGACGCGTTCAGCCGCTGCGCGCAGGGCGAGCTGTCCGGCAAGGGCATCAGCTTCACCACGATCAACATGCCACTGGTCCGCACGCCGATGATCGCGCCGACCAAGATGTACGAGAGCGTGCCGACCCTGAGCCCGGACGAGGCCGCAGACATGGTGGTGAAGGGCATCATCGAGAAGCCCAGCCGCATCGCGACCCGTCTCGGCATCTTCTCCGCGCTGCTCAACGCGGTCGCGCCGAAGGCCTACGAGGTCATCATGAGCACGGCGTTCGAGTTGTTCCCGGATTCGGCCGCAGCCAAGGGCGACAAGAAGGCGTTGAAGGAAGACCAGCCCAGTCAGGAACAGATCGCCTTCGCGGCGCTCATGCGCGGCGTCCACTGGTAGGCCCGTAACATCCATCCTCTCGAAACGCGAAAGGCAGCCGCAGGGCTGCCTTTCGTTTTTGCCGCGTCCCCCAGGCCTCGCGAAGGCTTTCTTCGGACAAAAAGAAACCCGCCTACCAGAAGCCGTGAGGGGAGGGGAGCTACGGTCTTCGTCGTCGGTGGCGGGTCAAGGACGGCCGTGGCCGCCAATGGGTGCGTCGCTTCCGCGACGCGAGAGAGATACGAGGTGCGCGACAGCTGAAACCTAACAGAGGAAACGACGGCGCTGGGGCTGCATACGATTGCGAGTCCCGGCTCCGTTCATGTTCCGGATTATTCGGCGGCGGTCGGCTTGACCTTGCGGGTACGCTTGGCGGGCGCCTTGGCCGGGGCGGCCTGCTTGGCGGCCTTCGCCGCCTTGGCAGCTTTGCGCGGAGCCGTCGCGGGCTTGCCGCCCTGGCGACGCAGTTCGGCGGTCAGGGCTTCGACGCGGCTGCTGAGATCGTTGAGATCTTCGCGGCTCGGCACGCCGAGCTTGACCAGGGCGCGCTGGACGCGGTCTTCGAAAACCTTTTCCAGCTTGTCCCAGGTGTCGGTGGCGCGTTCGCGGGCCTGACCAACGCGGCTTTCGACCACGTCGCGAACCACTTCGGCGCGACCGCCGGCGAACTTGCGCACGGTCTGTTCCAGACCCATGCCTTCCTTCACCAGGCCTTCGAACAGCTTGGTGCCCTCGGCCTGCGCGCGAGAGAACGCGCCGACGCCCGCGAGCCAGATCTGCTGGGCGGATTCGCTCAGCGACTTGGACAGACGCTCCGCTTCGGCCTGCGAGGTTTTGGTGGTGGTCTTCTTCGCGGTGGTTTTCTTGAACTTGGCCATATGCCCTCCCGGCGGGCGCGTGATCGATTGCCCGGCAGAGTGCGCCGCTTGTCTAGAGTATTCACACGAGGACGCGGACCCGCCGCAGCGGATCGATCCCGTTGCCGAAGACCGTGGCGTGGACTCAGCTCTGCTTGCGTCGCCGGATCAGGTGTTCGGTCTCGTCCAGCGCGCGGCGCAGGCGGGCCGTGGTTTCGGTGCTGCGTGGTGGCGCTTCGCCGAGACCGCTGAGCACTGTGCGATGGCGGTCGTTGAGCACGTCCTCGCGCACGCGGATGCCGTGCGCGGCGAGGACCGGTCCAAGGGCTTCGGCGCGGTTGCGCAGGTCCTGCAGGGTGTTGCGATAACCCAACTGACAGACACGGCGGCGGTTTGAGAAGCTGAAGGCGTTGGTGAAGAACATCTCGCCGTCGTTCGAATTGGGCTCGAAGATCAACTGGTCGATGTCGGGATATTGCTGGGCGTACTTCGCCAACCCGACCTGCATGCGCGACTGCAGCAGGGTGCGGAAGGTCTGCGACATCACCGCCGGCAGGCCGCCCTGCCAGATCCGGTGCGGGTCGACCCCGCCGCGGTGGCCGGCGTCGCTGTCGACCTTGGTCGAGTCGAAGGGCACCAGCGGGTTGATGCCGATCAGCAGGTCGATACCGCGTTCCAGCAGCACCGAGGCGTGCATGGTCCGGCGCAGGGCGCCGTCGACGTAGTGACGGCCGCGCACTTCCACGGGCGGATAAAGCCCCGGCAGTGCTGCGCTGGCCTGGACGGCCTTGGAGATCGGGATGTCCTTCCAGTCGCCGGCGCCGAAACGGACGGCTTCGCCGCTGTCCAGATCGACCGCGACCACGTACAGCTCGCGCTCGAGTTGGCGGAAATCGTTGCTGCGGCCGCGGCGCGAAAAGATCTCGCGCAGGAAGCGCTCGACTTCGGAATTGTCGAACAGTCCGGTCGGGACCAGGCTGCCGAAGCGCACCATGAGGTCGGACAGGCGCGAGTCGCGCGGACTCAGCAGGCTGCTCCACCACTCCAGGGTCAGCCGCGGCAGGGCCGAAGCGCGGCGCATGTATTCGAAGACCGCCGGGCGCAGGAAGGTCTCTGGCCGAAACCGCACGTCGTCGCTGTCGCCGGTGATGAAGATCCGGCACATCTCCGCCGAGGACATGCGGTTCACGAGGCCGGCGGCGAGGAAGGCGCCGCTGCTGACGCCCACGTAACAGTCCATCCGGGTGAGATCGATCCCGTCGAGCGCCTCGTCGAGCGCGCGGAGCGCGCCCAGCTCGTACATCGCGCCGATCGGCCCGCCGCCGGCGATCGCAAGACCGATGCGGGCGGAAGACTGTGCGGGGGCGTTGGCGGAGGGTTTGCGCTTGCCGGTCTTGTTCGGGACCGGTCGCTTGGCGGCGTGAAGTGAGAGCATGCAGTCGATACGAAGGGAACGTCCCGAGTGTAGCCGAAAGGGTCCGGTGCGGCGCCATGCACCATGGTCGGATGCGCATGCGCCCCGATGCGTCCGCGGGTCTGCCGCGATCAAGTCATTGATTCGACATGCGCACAGGGCAGGGGAAAGTCGCTTCCGCGATCCGGACTTGCCGTCATCGGATGCGGGACCGATGATCCCCGCCGATGAAGATCGTCACTCCCGACCTGGCCCACGGCCGTCGCCGGCTCGACAAGCGCAAGCTCGCCAGTGTGCTTGCGCGACGGCTGGCCTGGCATCAGGCCGTGCACGATCCGGAGCGCGAACCGCGCAACGGCCTGCGCTGGTTGCCCGAACTGCGGCGCTGGCAGGCGGCACGGCTGGCGGCGAGTTTCGAGGGTTTCATGTCGGATCCGAAGCGCAAGCCGGCAGCGCAGTTCTTCCTGACCGACCTCTACGGCGACCGCGATTTCAGTCGCCGCGACGCCGATATCGCCAGGGTGGTACCGAAGATGCAGCGGCTGTTGCCGCAGACCCTGCTCGAAACCCTCGCGGACGCGGTCGAGCTGGGCGCGCTCAGCCATGCTTTCGACCTGCGCATGGCCGAGGCGCTGCAACGGTTGGCGCCGCGCCGGACAACGCTCGACGATGCGCTCTACGGCAAGGCGTATCGCGAGGTGGGGCTGCCGCGGCTGCGGGCGCATCAGATCGATCTGATCGTGGTCGCAGGGTATGGTCTGGGCCACGCGTTGCGCACCCGCGGCGTGTCCACTCTGCTCAGCGTGCTGCGCGGCCCGGCGCGCGCGGCCGGCTTTGGCGAACTGCAGTCGTTCCTGGAGCGCGGTTTCGGCGCCTATGCCGAGCTGGACGATGTCGCGGACTTCATCGCCGACATCGAGCGCAGCGAACGCGAGGTGTCGCGCCGCCTGTTCGCCGACCACCCCAGGCCTTTCGAATCGCTGCCGGATGCGCATCCGCCGGCGGCGAAGAGGACCCGAATGCGCAACCGTTGAGGCGTTGCTCTCAGCTGATCTGCTCAGCTGAACCGTTCGTCGAGGACGCGCTGGATTTCGTGTTCGATCGGGCCCTTGAAGGCCGACACGAAGAAGCCGAGTTTGGCGGTGACGTGCAGTTCCTTCGGCTTCAGCGCGATCTTGCCGTCGACGCCGGAACGGTTGAAATGCAGGTCGTCGCCGTCCCATTCGTATTCGATCTCGAAGCGTTCGGCGAGTTTCTTCGCGACTTCCTCGACCGCCTTGCGCGCCTTGGTGTGCGGCAGGGAATGCGAATGACGGATGTCGATGCCGGACATGGAGCTCCCCTGGACTGATGGGTACGGACTGATGGGTACGAACTGGTTGGGCCGAACCGGTCGGGCCGAACGGATCCGGCCGGGCGGGTTGGGACGATGCGGAATGCGGAAGTCTAGCCGCAGCGGCGCCGTCTGTCGCCGGGGCCAAGCGGCGCGCGGGCCATGGTAGATTGCGGCCGCATGGAAGGTCTGAAACTGCGTTTCCCCGAACACCATCACCCCGAAATGCCGCTGGGCTCGGGGGTTCATGCCATCGGTCGCATCGGCGACACCGTCGGCCTGGTGGGCGACGACGAGTCGCCGTCGGTCCGATTGTTCGTCGATCGGCGCGGTGTGTGGATGACGGTGGCCGACGGCGCCCGCGGCATCCATGTCAACGGTCGACCGGTGAAACGCATGGCGATGCTGCGTCTGGGCGATGCCATCTATCTCGATGGCGTGAAAATGCTGCTGGTGTCCTCGCGCAAGGTCGAGGCGCTGCCCGAGGCGTTGCGCCATGTGCCGGGCGAATTCCGCGGCGACTGCCGGGTGGTGGTGCGCGGGGTCGGCGGTCGCCACCACGGCCGCAGTTTCACGCTGGAGGCGCCGCGGTTGGTCGGCCGCAGCGACGAGGCCGATATCCGGATCGACGATCCGGCATTCGCCGAACGTCACGCGCGCATCGAAATGATCGGAAACCAGGTGGTCCTGCGCGATCTCGGCAGCGGCGAGGGCAGCGTGGTCAACGGCGAAGCGGTACGTGATGCGCTTCTCTCGCCGGGCGACCAGATCGTGTTCGACGTCCATCATCGGTTCGTGATCGAGGCGCCGGCCGCGCATACCGTGCTGCTGACCCGGGTTGCCGGCAACGACGATGCGCCCGAGATCGCGGCGCCGCCGCGTCGGCGCGGCAGGCGCCTGCCGTGGCTGCTGTTGACCGCAGCCGTGCTCGCGGCCGCGATCACGGGTCTATTGCTGCTCGGCGGCGGTTGATCGCACCGGCGCGACCGGCCTGCGTGCCGGTGCGCGCCAGCGTTTCCAGAGTCGCCAGCCCAGCAGGGCCGCGAGGATCCCGGCGTACAGCGCCGGCTCGCGGATGTCGGACTTCACCAGCCACCAGAAATGCAGCACCGCGAACACGGCGATGGCGTAGACGAGCTTGTGCAACTGGCCCCAGCGCCGGCCGAGGCGCCGGATCCAGCCCTGGGTCGAGGTGATCGCCAGCGGCACGAGCAGCAGCCAGGCCGCGAACCCAACGGTGATGTAAGGCCGCTTCGCGATCTCCTCGAAGATCTGCAGCCAGTAGCCGCGCAGGTCCAGCACCAGATAGGCGGCGAGATGCAGGGTGGCGTAGGCGAAGGCGTACAGCCCGAGCATGCGCCGGAACCGGATCACGACCGCCTGCCCGGTGAGCTGGCGCAGCGGGGTGATCGCGAGCGCGATCAGCAGGAATCGTAGTGCCCAGATCCCGAGACGATGCTCGACCTCGGCCACCGGATCGGCGCCGAGCGCATCGCTGCCGGTGCGGAACACGTCCCAGAACTGCCACGCCAGAATCGCCAGCGGGGTCAGGCAAAGCGCGTGGACGACGGTCTTGGCGGCGATGAGGCGGGGAGAGCGTTTTGGCATGGGGCGGCTTCAGCGGTCGTTGCGGAGGGTCGTCACCTCGAACCCGGCATGATCGGGGTGAGGGGCCTGCTGTCTGAAACGCAGAGAAAAGCAGGTCCCTCGCCTTCGGCTTCGGGATGACAAGATTCGGTACGGTTCTTCAGAACCACTTCTTCAGATCGAGGCCCTTGTACATCCCCGCCACCTGTTCCGCGTAGCCGTTGAACATCCGGGTCGGGATGCGCTCGGCGAACAGCTTGCTGGCGGTGCCGCTGATCCGGCGCTCGGTCTTCTGGCTCCAGCGCGGGTGATCCACGTTCGGATTGACGTTGCTGAAGAATCCGTATTCCTCGGGCTGCAGCTGGTTCCATGCGGTCGGCGGCATCGTTTCGACGAACCGGATCTCCACGATCGACTTGATGCTCTTGAAGCCGTATTTCCACGGCACCACCAGCCGTACCGGCGCGCCGTTCTGCTGCGGCATCGGCTTGCCGTACAGGCCGGTGGCGAGCAGGGTCAGCGGGTGCATCGCCTCGTCGATGCGCAGCCCCTCGACATAGGGCCAGTCGATCGAGGCGTAGCGCACGCCCGGCATCTGTTTCGGATCGGCGAGGGTGGTGAAGGCCACGTACTTCGCCTTCGAGGTCGGTTCGAAGCGTTTCAGCAGCGCGCCCAGCGGCACGCCCAGCCACGGGATCACCATCGACCAGCCCTCGACGCAGCGCAGCCGGTAAATGCGTTCCTCGGGCTTGAGGCCCTTGAGCAGATCGGCCAGTTCGAGCTTGCCCGGCTTGGCGCACTCGCCCGACACGGTGACGGTCCAGGGCCTGGTTCGCAGGGTTTTCGCCGCCTGCGACGGGTCGGCCTTGCCGGTGCCGAACTCGTAGAAGTTGTTGTAGGTGGTCGCATCCTCGTAGCGGGTCAGCTCCTCGGCGGTGCGGAACCCGGATTTCAGCTGCGCCGGGCTGATCGAGGCCTTGGGCGGTGGCGGCGGCTCGGCATCGGCGCAGCCGGACAGGGCCAGGGTCGGTGCGGCGGCCATCAGGCCGAGCAGGCGGCGTCGGTCGCGGTACACGGCCTCGTCGGTGATCTCGGCGGCGGGAATCCGCAGGGCGTCGCGGAGGGAAGCGGGCATGGGCATATGGGGGTTCCGGGCCTTGCAGGCGGCGTGGGTTCGACTATAAGACGTTGGTAGGGGGCCATCGGTTGCGCGGCATCTGCAAATTTCTTTTCGCCATCCCGGCACGCCCACAAGTACGCCCACAAGCATGCTGCGCTGCGGCATACTCCGGGGCCCACTCCCACGCCATGGAACGTCCGATGTCGCGCGCCTTCAACTTCAGTGCCGGTCCCGCCACCCTGCCCGAAAGCGTCCTCCGCCAGGCGCAGGACGAAATGCTGGAATGGCGCGACTCCGGTGCCTCGATCGTCGAGCACAGCCATCGCGGACCCGAGTTCATCCAGGTCGCCGCCGAGGCCGAGGCCGACCTGCGCACGCTGATGTCGATTCCCGCCGATTACGCGGTGCTGTTCCTCGGCGGTGGCGCCACCACCCAGCAGGCGCTCATCCCGCTGAACCTCGCCGCCCCCGGTCAGGCCGTCGACTATGTCGTCACCGGTCATTGGGGCAAGACCGCGATCAAGCAGGCCAAGCCCTACGTCGACGTGCGCATCGCCGCGACCAGCGAAGCCGGCGGATTCCGCGATATTCCCGCCCGCGACAGCTGGCAGTTGTCGGCCGACGCCGCCTACGTCCACATCACCGCCAACGAAACCATCCACGGCGTCGAGTTCAGGCCTTTCGACGGCATCGACGCGCCGGACGTCGGCGACGTGCCGCTGGTCGCCGACTTCAGCTCCAGCATCGCTTCGGAGCCGGTCGACATCTCTAAATACGGCGTGATCTACGCCGGCGCGCAGAAGAACCTCGGCCCGGTCGGCATCACCGTGGTGATCGTGCGTCGCGATCTGCTGGAGCGCGCCGGTCAGCCGCGCGCCGACATCTTCAACTACGCCTCGCACCTCAAGGGCGAGTCGATGCTCAACACGCCGCCGACCTGGAACTGGTACATGCTCGGCCTCAACGTGAAGTGGATGCTGGCCGAAGGCGGCGTCGCCGAGTTCGCCCGCCGCAGCGCCGAGAAGGCGGCCTTGCTGTACGGCGTGATCGACGCGTCGGGCGGCTATTACCGCAACGAAGTCGCCGCCGCCGTGCGCTCGCGCATGAACGTGCCGTTCTTCCTCCACGACGAAGCGCTGGACAAGCCCTTCCTCTCCGAAGCCAAGGCCGCCGGCCTGATGGCGCTGAAGGGCCATCGCGCCCTCGGCGGCATGCGCGCCTCGATCTACAACGCCATGCCGGTCGAAGGCGTGAAGGCGCTGGCCGATTTCATGCAGGATTTCAAGCAACGTCATGGCTGAGAAACGCACGCGCAAGGGCACGGAGAAGCCCGTCGCGAAGACGGCCGCGAAGCCGGTCGTGGCGCCGTCGGCGAAGCCGAAGGCCGGCAAGCGTGCCGCGAAGTCCGGGGACGCGGTCGAAATTCCGACCGATGCCCAGGGCAAGCCCGATCTGCTCGCGGTGCGCGCGCAGATCGACGGCATCGACCGCGAGATCCAGTCGCTGATCGCCGAGCGCGCGCTGTGGGCGCATCAGGTCGGCAAGGCCAAGGGCAAGCTCGCCGCGGCGGTGGATTACTACCGTCCTGAGCGCGAGGCGCAGGTGCTGCGCCGGGTGATCGACCGCAACGAAGGTCCGCTCGCCGACGAAGTGCTCGTGCGGCTGTTCCGCGAGATCATGTCCGCCTGTCTCGCGCAGCAGGAGCCGCTGAAGGTCGGTTTTCTCGGCCCCGAAGGCACGTTTTCGCAGCAGGCGGTCTACAAGCACTTCGGCCATTCCGCGAAGGCGCTGCCGCTGACGACGGTCGAGGAAGTGTTCGACGAAGTCGCCGCCGGTCATGCCGATTTCGGCGTGGTGCCGGTGGAGAATTCCGGTACCGGCACCATCCAGTCCACGCTCGACCTGTTCCTCACCTCGCCGCTGATGATCTGCGGCGAGATCGAACTGCGCGTGCATCAGTACCTGCTGTCGCGCAGCGGCCGGATCGAGGACATCAAGCGGGTGTATTCGCACGCGCTCTCGCTGGTGCAGTGCAGGGCCTGGCTGCGCGAGAATCTGCCCGGCGTGGAAAAGCACGCGATGTTCAGCAACGCCGAGGCCGCCCGCACCGCGCGCAACGCCGACGACGTCGCCGCGATCGCCGGCGAGAACGCCGGCCAGGCCTACAACCTCAAGGTGGTGGCGGGCCCGATCGAGGACCGCGACGACAACACCACCCGGTTCCTGGTCATCGGCCGTTCGGCGTTTCCCAGTTCCGGCAACGACCGCACGTCGCTGCTGGTCTTCACCGTCGACCAGCCGCACGTTCCGGGCGTGCTCTACCGCATTCTCGAGCCTCTGGCGCGCCGCGGCATCACCATGAACCGGATCGAATCGCGGCCCGCGCACGGCAAGCTGTGGCAGTACGCCTTCTTCATCGACGTGGCCGGCCATGCCGACGAATCGCCCTTGAAGGACGCCCTGGCCGAGATCGACGCTTTCGCAGGCAATATCCGGGTGCTGGGTTCCTATCCGGTCGCGGTGCTCTGAGCATGGGGTCGGTTCCCGAGGTGCGCGTGGACGAATCGTTTTTCTCGGCGCTCGCCCAACCCGGCATCCAGCGCCTGCGCGCCTACGATCCCGGGCACGACCTCGTCGCGTTCCGTCGCCGGTTCGAAGGACGGCACTTGGTCGAACTCGGCTCCAACGAGAACCCCTACGGTCCCAGCGCGCGGGCCAAGGAAGCGGTGCTCGGCACGATCCACGACAGCTTCCGCTATCCCGATCCGCTCGGCGGCGATCTCAATCGCGCGCTCGCCGCGAAGCATGGCGTCGATGTCGGTTCGATCCTGCTCGGCAACGGTTCGCATGAGCTGCTGATGCAGTTCGCCCAGGTGTTCGCCGGCCCGGGCGTCGACGTGGTCGCCTCGAAATTCGGTTTCGCGGTGTACGCGATCGCCGCGCAGTGCGCGGGCGCCACGCTGCGGGTCGCGCCGTGCCACGCCGATGCCCACGCGATGCCGCGCGGCCACGATCTCGACGCCATCGCCGCGGCGATCACCGATACGACCCGGCTGGTGTACCTGGCCAATCCGAACAATCCGACCGGCACCTGGTACGACGCCGATGCCTTCGCCGCGTTCATGGCGAAGGTGCCGGGCGACGTGGTGGTGGTGGTCGACGAGGCCTATGCCGAATTCGTCGATGCGCCCGGGT
The DNA here is from genome assembly GCF_039543145.1 of Lysobacter hankyongensis. Classification (NCBI taxonomy): domain Bacteria; kingdom Pseudomonadati; phylum Pseudomonadota; class Gammaproteobacteria; order Lysobacterales; family Lysobacteraceae; genus Lysobacter; species Lysobacter hankyongensis. The sequence continues at coordinate 61,341 of NZ_BAABJE010000015.1, forward strand.
GGGCCTCGGCGCTGACCGTGCAGGCGCGTCATCCGAATCTGGTCGTGACCCGCACCTTCAGCAAGGCCTACGCGCTGGCCGGATTGCGCGTCGGGTTCGCCATCGGCCATCCCGCGCTGATCGCGGTGATGGAGCGGGCGCGCGAAAGCTTCAACGTCAACAGCGCCGGACTGGCCGCCGCGGAAGCCGCGCTGGGCGACGAGGAACACCTGCGGTGGGTGGTCGCCCGCAACGCCGAACAGCGCGCCGCGCTCGCGACCGCGCTGCACGACCGCGGCCTGCGCGTGTTTCCGTCGCAGACCAATTTTCTGCTCGTGCAGTTCGCCGAACCGGGCGACGAGGCCCGCGTCGCCGGCATCGAAGCGGCGCTGTGCGAACGCGGCATCGTGCTGCGGCCGATGGGCGGTTACGGCCTCGGCCACTGCCTGCGCATCACCGTCGGCAACGCCGACGAGAACCGCCGGCTGCTGGCCGGCCTCGACGAGGTGCGGGCATGAGTGGCGCCGTCAGGAAGAACTGGATCGTCGGCGCCGGAACGCCGCTCACCGGCCGCATCCGCGTGCCCGGCGACAAATCGGTGTCGCATCGCGCGATCATGCTCGCTTCGCTGGCCGAAGGCGTCTCGCGCATCGACGGTTTCCTCGAAGGCGAGGACACCCGTGCGACCGCGGCGGTGTTCCAGCGGCTCGGCGTGACCATCGAAGCGCCCTCGCCGCAGTCGCGGATCGTGCACGGCGTCGGCCTGCACGGGCTGCGCGCCAGCGCCGATGCGCTGGACTGCGGCAACGCCGGGACCGGCATGCGCCTGCTCGCGGGCGTGCTGGCCGGACAGGCGTTCGACAGCACGCTCGTCGGCGACGACTCGCTGTCGAAGCGGCCGATGCGGCGGGTGATCGATCCGCTGTCGCGCATGGGCGCCGCGATCGACAGCGAAGACGGCGGCCTGCCGCCGCTGCGCATCCGCGGCGGCCGCACGCTGCAGGGCATCGATTACACGCTGCCGGTCGCGAGCGCGCAGGTGAAGTCCGCGCTGCTGCTGGCCGGCCTCTATGCCGCAGGCGACACCGTCGTGCGCGAGCCGCATCCGACCCGCGATTACACCGAGCGCATGCTCTCGGCGTTCGGCTGGCCGATCGATTTCGAACCCGGCGTCGCGCGCGTGCGCGGCGGCGCCGGCAACGCGCACGCGCTGCGCGCGACCGATGTGCACGTGCCCGCGGACTTCTCATCGGCCGCCTTCTTCCTCGTCGCCGCCAGCGTGATTCCGGGTTCCGACCTCGTGCTCGAAGCGGTCGGCATGAATCCGCGCCGCACCGGCCTGCTGCAGGCCCTGCGCGCGATGGGCGCGGACATCGTCGAAACCGACGCGCGCAGCGCCGGCGGCGAAGCGGTGGCCGATCTGCACGTGCGCGCCGCGCCGCTGCGCGGCATCGCGGTGCCGGAGGTGATCGTGCCGGACATGATCGACGAATTCCCGGCGCTGTTCGTGGCCGCGGCCTGCGCCGAAGGCGAGACCCGCATCACCGGCGCCGCCGAGCTGCGGGTGAAGGAATCCGACCGCCTCGCGACGATGTCGGCCGCGCTGCGCGCACTGGGCATCCGGGTCGACGAATCCGACGACGGCGCGATCATCCATGGCGGCGCCTTCGCCCTGGATCCGTCATCGCCGGTCCTGATCGACAGCCACGGCGATCATCGCATCGCGATGGCCTCGGCCATCGCCGGCCAGCGCTGCCCGGGCGAATTCGTCATCGGCGACATCGCCAACGTCGCGACCTCGTTTCCCGGATTCGATGCGCTCGCGCGCGGCGTGGGGTTCGCGCTGCGGGAGGCGTGACGGTCATTCAGCATATCGGCCGCTGGGCCACCAATCGGTCATGCCCCCGGTAGAGCGGCCTTCAGGCCGCTGCTCTTCATGTCGGAGCTGGATCACCGGATCCGTATTTTCCCGACATTGGCAAGCGGCATTTTCCGATATCGAACGCTGCGGGATGCCAGCAACACTGGTCGCATGCCCAGCATACGACTCGCGCGCGGCCGACGTTCGGAAACCGATCGCGTTTATTCGATCACCACTGTCGTTCGCGACAGGGAGCCGATCTTCCGCGATGCGGCTTTGGCGGCCATCGTCATCGATGAATTGCAGCAACTGTCTGCCCATGGGCATGTGCAGCATTTCGCATGGGTCTTGATGCCCGAACATCTGCATTGGTTGTTCGCGCTTCGCCGCGGTGAGCTCGGGTATTGCGTGCAATTGTTGAAGGGCCGTTGCGCGCGAGCCATCAACATCTCGCGTTGCGGCTCCGGCAGCGTGTGGCAGCCGGGATATTTCGATCATGCGCTTCGCAGCGACGAAGCCGTACGGATTCATGCGCGGTATCTCATCGCCAATCCGTTGCGCGCGGGTTTGGTGGATGAGATCGGCGATTATCCGTACCAGTGGTGCGCTTGGGATATTGATGCTCTGTAGCAGGCTCAGCGGCCTGAAGGCCGCTCTACTGTGTCTGCTGGGGTCTCAACGGCCCTCGAGCGTGAACGAGATCGGCACATCCACCGTCGCGGTGACGGCGCGGCCGTTCTGCTGCGCGGGGCGGAAGGTCCAGCGGCGCGCGGCCTGCGCGGCGGCGCGGTCGAGCGAACGCGAGCGGCTGCTGCGCGCGACCTCCACGTTCACCGGTTCGCCGCGTTCGTCGACGGTGATCCGCAGCAGCACGGTGCCGGTTTCGTTGTTGCGCAGCGCGTCGGCGGGGTAGCGCGGGGAAGGGCGCGAGATCGGTACCGGCACGTCGCCGGGCGCCGTGGGTCGCGAAGCGCCGGCGGTCTGGCCGGACGCATCCGCCAGCGGGCGTTCCGTCGGCGTCTCGGCCGGGCGCGGGGCCTGCTGCGCCGGAGGCGGCGGAGAGGGGCGCGGGTTGCGCAGCGCCGCTTCGGCGGCTTCGGACAGGCCGCTGGCGCTGCCGGTGCGATCGGTCGCGGGGGCGGGCAGGGGTTCGAAGATCTGGCCGTCGGTGCCGCCGGTCTTGCCCGCGGGGCGGTAGAAGTCGCCGTTCTCGCGCATGTCCAGCCACAGCAGGAAGAACATCAGCAGGCCGACGCCGAAGCCACCGGCCAGCAGCCAGCGCGCGCGCCGCGACAGGGACAGACGGAAGCCCGATGGCGATCCCCGGGACGGTCCCTGCGGCGTGGTGGGTTGAACGGTCGACATGCGGGCGGACGCGGCACGGAAGGTGGCCCGATTGTGGCACAGGCGCCGCGACGCGTTTCCGTGGCCGCGTGCGCGGCGGCGTGAAGGATTTGGCGCCAATTCAGGCGGCGGTTTTCGGCGATAATTCCGGTCCCATCACGCTTCGCGATGCCCCCATGCTCGATCCCGTCCTGCTGCGCAACCAACCCGCCGACCTCGCCGCCCGTCTCAAGGCGACCCGCGGCTACGACCTCAACGTCGCCGATCTGCTGCTGCTCGAAACCGAGCGCAAGCAGATCCAGGTGCGCACCCAGGAGCTGCAGAACCTGCGCAACACCAAGAGCAAGCAGATCGGCATGCTCAAGGCCAAGGGCGAGGACGTGTCGGCGGTGATGGCCGAGGTCGCCGGTTTCGGCGACGAACTCAAGGCCAGCGAAGCGCGCCTGGATGTCATCAAGCAGTCGATCGACGCCATCGCGTCGGGCCTGCCGAACCTGCCGCACGAGTCGGTGCCGGTCGGCGCCGACGAACACGACAATGTCGAACAGCACCGCTGGGGCACGCCGCGCGCGTTCGACTTCGAGGTCAAGGATCACGTCGAACTCGGCGCCCGCCACGGCTGGCTGGACGGCGAGACCGCCGCCAAGCTCAGCGGCGCGCGCTTCACCGTGCTGCGCGGGCAGCTCGCGCGCCTGCATCGCGCGCTGGCGCAGTTCATGCTCGATCTGCACACCAACGACCACGGCTATGAGGAAACCAACGTGCCGCTGCTGGTGAGCGCGGATTCGATGCGTGGGACGGGGCAGTTGCCGAAGTTCGAGGAGGATTTGTTCAAGACGTACTTGGACAACACTTCTGGATCTGGGGATTTTGTCCTGACGACGCGTCCTGCCAGATACCTCATCCCCACCAGCGAAGTCCCGCTCACCAACATCGTCCGCGACGAGATCGTCGACGCCGAGCGCCTGCCGCTGCGGATGACCGCGCATTCGATGTGCTTCCGCGCCGAGGCCGGCAGCGCCGGGCGCGACACCCGCGGCATGATCCGCCAGCACCAGTTCGAGAAGGTCGAGCTGGTGTCGATCGCGAAGCCCGAGGAGAGCGACGCCGAACACGAGCGCATGACCCGCTGCGCCGAAACCGTGCTGGAAAAACTGGGCCTGCCGTACCGCAAGGTGCTGCTGTGCACCGGCGACATGGGCTTCGCGGCGCAGAAGACCTACGACCTCGAAGTCTGGCTGCCCTCGCAGAACACCTACCGCGAAATTTCCTCGTGCTCGAACTGCGGCGATTTCCAGGCGCGGCGGATGCAGGCGCGCTGGCGCAATCCGGCCACCGGCAAGCCGGAACTCGTGCACACCCTCAACGGCTCCGGCGTGGCCGTCGGTCGCGCGCTGATCGCGGTGATGGAGAACTACCAGAACGCTGACGGCTCGATCACGGTGCCGGAAGCCCTGCGCGGGTACATGGGCGGCGCCGAGAAGATCGCCTGACGGTGCATCGCAAACACCCGGTCACTCTGATATTCACGATATTCCCGGTCGATTAAAGGAGTCGTCATCCTCGCGCAAGCGAGGACCCATGCATGAGCCCGGCTGAGGATTGGGTGCTCGCATACGTGGGGATAACGTTGGCTTTTGTTCGTCTTTCAGTGGTCGAGTCGAAACGCCGTCGGCCTTGCGCACGCGTGCGTTGATGCATTGTTGCGGCTGAGGGTTGGGTCCTCGCTTGCGCGAGGATGACGTTGGCTTTTTCTCCTCTTTACAGCGGTCGGATCCAAACGCCGTTGCCCTTGCGTACGCGAGCGTTGATGCATCGTTGCGGCTGAGGATTGGGTCCTCGCTTGCGCGAGGATGACGTTGGCTTTTGTTCGCGTTTCAGTGGTCGAGTCGAAACGCCGTCGGCCTTGCGTACGCGAGCGTTGATGCATTGTTGCGATTGAGGATTGGGTCCTCGCTTGCGCGAGGATGACGTTGGGTTTTTCGCGATCGTCCGCTGCTCTGCGATCGTTTCTTCCGGTCGGATGAAACACGGGCCGCTTTCGCGGCCCGTGGCGTTCGTCGTGCTGGCAGGTGCTGTGCGCGCAGCGGGGCGGATCAGAACAGATCGATGTTCGGCCAGGCCGAGACCTCGCTGTCGATGGCCTTCAGCAGGTCGTCCATCTGGTCGGGCTTGCCGTTGTCGCCGTTGCCGGCGCCGGCGAGACCGTTGCCGCTCGGGCCGACGCGGAACACGGCGGAGGTGCCGCTCATTTCGCCGTAGTGCGCGTAGCCGTCGTTCAGCGCCGTCTGGTAGCGCATGAAGCGCAGCAGATCGAGCGGCCGCGCGATCCAGCCGCCGTGCGAATCGAAGCGCTTGGGCTTCACGCTGGAATAGGCGCCGCCGCCGTAATACACGACCTCATCGGACTTGCGGTCGGCTTCCTTGTCGCCGCCGATGACCACGTCCGGCGCGCCGGCGGGCTTCATGAAGTTGTCGCGGACATAGGCCTCGTACGACTTGCCGGTCTTCTTCTCGATCACGCGGCCCAGCAGGCAGTAGCCGAAGTTGGAATACATGTCCGAGCCTTCGAGGTCCGCCGGCGTGGTGCCGGGCGTGTAGCCGAGCGGGTAGTTCGCCAGCGCCCAGGTGATCAGGCCGGCGTGATCGGTACCGGTGTAGTCGAACATCGGGTCGCTGCCGTTGCCGTCCTTGTCGATCCGGCGGAAACCGGCGCGGTGGCGGATCAGGTGATCGATGGTGATGTCCTCGATGTCCGGATTGTTGGCCGGGATCGCCCAGGTGTTGCCGAGCACGGTGTTGCTGCCGAAGACCTTGCTGCCGCTGTCGAGGTTGGTGTCGGCCAGCAGCTTGAGGATGGCGACATGGGTCAGCGGCTTGGAGACGCTGGCCACGCGCAGGCGATGCCGCGGCGACATCGGCAGGCCGCCGTTCTTGTCGGCGACGCCGAAACCGGCGGCGTAGACCAGGCGCTTGCCGCGCATGATCGCGATCGACACGCCGGGCATGCCGGTCTCGCGCAGATACGCGCGCGCCTTGCGGTCGATCAGTTCGAGGTCGGCGCCCTTGAACACGGTGTTGGTCCAGATCGCGTTGAAGCGGATCCCGCTGCCGCCGTTGAAGGCCTGCACGTAGGCCGGTTCGTAGCTCTGGTACAGATGATTGTCGAACACCGACTGGTAGTGCGCGTCGGGGATGCCGTGCCGCGCCGAGTAGTACGGACCGGCCTGCTTCACCCACAGCGCGGCGTAGCGGTCGCTGTTGCCTTCGCGATAACCGCTGACCACCTTCAACCGATAGCCGTCGCGGGCGAAACCGTCGAACGCGGTCTGATACTGCGCCGAGGTCAGGCCGTGGCGCGCGACCCATGCCGGTCCACCCTTCTCGAAGATCGCGGCGAACCGCGGCGTGCCGCCGACGGTGTAGGCGCTGACATGGCTGAGGCCATAGCCCTGCTTCGACAGATCGTCGACCGCGGCCTGATATTGCGCCGAGGTCAGTCCGTGCCGCGCCGACCACGCCGGGCCACCGGTCTTGGTCCAGATGCCGGCGTAATACGCGTTGTTGCCGACGGCGTAGCCGTTGACGAACGTGAGGCGATAACCCTTCTTCGCGTAGTCGTCGAACGCGGCCTGGTACTGCTGGGCGTTGAGGCCATGGCGTGCGGACCACTCCGGTCCCGCCTGCTTCTTCCACACGGCGGCGTAGCGCGCGCTGCCGCCGCCGTCGTAGCCGCTGATCGAGGTCAGGCGGAAGCCTTTGCCGGCGTAGTCTTCGAAGGCGGCCTGGTATTGCGCGCCGGTGAGGCCGTGACGCGCGGCCCAATCGGCCGCCATCGCCGGTGCGGCCGAGAGGTGCGCCGCGACGATGGCGACGAAAGCGGCGGCCGTGAAACGCAGCCGGTGGCGCGGGGTGGCATGTCGGGATGCGTGCATGGTGATGTGTCCTGTGTCGTGTGCCGTGAATGCATCGTTCGTTCGATGCAGGATCGAATGCGTGGTCGATCGGGTTTTTGAAGTGCTGATCGTTGAATGCATGACTGCGATCCTCACTTGCGCCAGACCGCGGCGTAGCGGGCGCTGTCGCCGACGGCATAGCCGGTGACGACGCGGGTGAGGTAGCCGTTGCCGGTCGCGCCTTCCCATTCGGACTGGTACTGCTGACTGCTCAGACCGTGCCGTGCCGACAGCGCGCCGGCGGGTTTCGAAGCGAAGATCGCGGAAAAATAGATCCTGCCGTCGAGGCCGTAGGCGTTGAGATAGACCGGCCTGCGGCCCTGGGCGCCGTTGTCGGCGAAGGCCTGCTGGTATTCGTCCGCGCTGAGCCGCGACTTCGCGATCCAGCTGCCGCCGTCGGATTTCTCGTACAGCGCGGTGTAGCGCGGCTGGCCGCCGACCGCGGTCACCGCGATGTTGCGCGCGCGGAAACCGGCGGCGCTCCAGTCGTCGAAACGCTGCTGGTGCTGCTGCGCGGTCAGGCCGTGGTATGCGCGCGTCTCGGGGCCGCCGTCCTTGCGGAAGATCGCGGCATAGCGCACTTCGCCATCGCTGGAATAGCTTTCGACCTGGGTCGGCCGGAAGCCCTGGCCGGTGATCGCATCGAAGCGCTGCTGGTACTGCGCAGCGCTCAGGCCATGCACGGCCTGCCATGCGACGTTGCCGGCGGGGCGGAAGACCGCGTTGTAGCGCACGTCGCCGCCGACGCTGAAGCCGTCGATCCATTCCAGCGCATAGCCCGCCATCGCCGCCTGTTCGAACACGCACTGGTAATCGCGGGCGGGAATGCCGTGGCGCGCGTACTCGCGGCCGCCGGCCTGGACCACGCCGGGTACGTCGCGCGCGGTGTAGTTGCGACCGGTGACGAAGCGACCGTCTTCGATGCCGCAGATCCGCGGGATGCGGTTGCGCTTGCTGCCGTCGTTGTCGGTGAGGAAGCCGCCGGTGCCGGTGATGCCGTCGGTGGCCTTCGGCACGCCGACCTCGAAATGCAGGTGCGGGCCGCTGGCGCAGCCGACCTCGCCCTCGTCGCCGAGGTAGGTGCCGGCCTTCACGAACTGGCCTTCCGTCAGCTTCGCCTTGCCGCTGGACGAGCCCTTGCGCATGTGGGTGTACTTCGTCCATTCGCCGTTGGCATGTTCGATCCAGACATAGTTGTTCTTCTGTTCGCTGATCGGCTTGCCCTTGCAGTCCAGACGCTGGTCGAAGCCGTCGACCACGTGGCGCACGAAGCCGTCGGCCGCGGCGACCACGCGATAGGTGCCGCCGCCGGTGCCGTTCATGTCGATGCGCCCGGGCGGGCTGTGGTCGATGTGGTCGCCGCCGACGCGCAGCTTGGTGCCGTCGTCGTAGGGAATGCGGTACAGGCCTTTCGAGGGGTCGATCGCGAAGGCGGGGCCGGCCAGCAGCAGGGCGGCGAAGCCGGCGAGCGCGATGCGGGGCAGATGGGACATGGTGGTCTCCGGTGAGGATGTGGAATGCGAGGGCGTCGGGCGTTCGGGGCGGTGCGCAGTGGCGATCCGTTGCGCGATCCGGTCCCGCCCGTTTTCGTCAGTCGCGTTTCGTCAGTCGCGGAACGCGGCGGAATCCCGCCACCCGTGTGTCGTCTTCGTTCACGTTCCCGTGCAGGGCCGTTCGCGGCGCCGTTTCGCGTTGAAACCTGATGCCCTGCAGTTCGCGATCGCGTCACGCGGTCGCGTCATCGATGCGCTGCTGCGGCGCATGGCGGGTTTCGCCGTCGTTTCGCGACTCATCGCAAACACGGGATCGCGATCCTTCGCACGCGGCCCGATGTTTCGCATTCCTCAATCCGTCCCAGGAGAACCCGCCATGTCCCGCATCCGCACCGCACGCTGTCTGGCCGTCATCGCCGTCATCGCCGTCGTATCCGCCGCTTCGGTCTGCGCACAGACGCCCACGGCCGAACGCAAGCAGACGCCGACGGCCCAGGCGCAGGCCCAGCCGGCCGCGACCGGCACCCTGACCGGGCCCGACGATCCGAATCCGACCCGTCCCGATCCCGATGTGGGCGAAGCGAAGCAGCGGGCGCCGCTGCCGCCGCCCCGGTTGAAGATCGATCTGCTTCTGGTCGGATCGTTCACGCTGGGCGCCACGTCGATTCCGTGGGGCAACATCACGGCGATCGAGGACACCGCCGCGATGTCGCAGAGCAACGGTCGATGCGTGTTCGCCTATCGCTACGCGACGCGGAACCAGGGCGTCATGGCGTCGGTGGCGACCCAGAACCGGATCAGGCTGGACCTGCAGAACGGCCCGTTGCTCGCGTCTTCGCCCTTGCCGGCATTGGCCCCCGGCGCGAGCGGCGGTTCCAGCGGCAAGCTCGTGCTCAGTCCCGGCGAATCCATGCTTTACGTGCATGCCGACGGCGCCGCGTTGAACGCCGAATCGGACGAAGCCAACAACCTGCGCCGGGTGCGGGTGACGGTGAAGGGCGACTGTCGCTGAGCCCGCTTGGTCGAATGGCCGCGTCGGCGCCGGCGCTCAACCTGCCGGCGCTCAACCCGCGGGCGTGGACAGACCCGCGGCGGCGAGCGCCTGCGTCGCTTCGCGGGTGCGCGGGTCCTGTGCGCCGAAGGCCTCGTGGCGCAGGCGCCAGGCATCGCGCAGCAGCGATTCGCCCTCGCTGCGCGCGCCGCGCGCGATCAGCAGCGTGCCCAGCGGCAACAGCGCGCTGGCGAATTTCGGATGGTCCGCGGGCAGGCGCTTGCGATAGATCGCGACGCCTTGGCGCATCGCCGTCTCGGCTTCGCCCCAGCGGGCCTTGTCCGGCTGCCGGAACAGCACCGCACCCAGCCGGTTCCAGGCCAGGCCCACGCGGTCGTGGTCGTCGCCGTAGCGCGCGCGCCACGCGGCCAGCGTCTCGCGGTAACGGCGTTCCGCTTCCGCCAGGTCGCCGCGCTTCTCCGCGAGTTCGCCGAGATTGAACACGGTCGCAGGCAGGCCCGGATCGTCGGCGGGATAGGCCGCCAACGCGGCGCGGTAATACGCCTCGGCGCGATCGAAACCGCCGCTCTCGAAATGGTTGCGGCCGAGATCGTTGAGATTCAGCGCCACCGCCGGATGGCGTTCGCCGTAGGCCCTGCGCCGGATGTCGAGGCTGCGTTCCAGCAGCGTACGGGCGCCGGCGAAATCGCGGCGCGTCTTCAGGACACGGGCGAGCGACAGCATGCTGGTCGCCACGTCCGGATGGTGCGGCCCCAGGCTTTTTTCCTGCGACGCCAGCGCTTCGCGGTAGAGCGCTTCGGCCGAATCGTATTCGCCGAGATCGTTGCGGATCTGGGCGAGGTCGCTGAGGGTGTAGGCGATCGCCGCATGGCCCGGCGGCAGCAGTTGCCGGCGCAGGGTCAGCGCCTGGCTCACCAGCGGCTCGGCACCGATGTAGTCGCCGCTGCGGCGCAGGCTCATGCCCAGTCCGTGCAGGCTTTCGGCCACGTCGGGATGGCGCTCGCCGTGTCGCGCGCGACGGATCGCCAGCGCATCGCGATAGGTCGCCTGCGCGGTCGCGACTTCGCCGCGCAGATCGGCCAGTTCGGCGAGATCCTGCAGCACGTCCGCCGCCTGGACGGTGTCGCCGCCGCCCGTGCGGTCGGCCATGCGCGTGGAGATGCGGCGATAGTCGCCCAGGGCATCGCGCAGATGCATCTCCGCCAGCGCGTAGTCGCCGCGGTCGATCGCGACGCGGCCGCGGCCGTGGCGCGCGCGCGCCAGCAGCAGGGGTTGACCGACGGCCCGCTTCGCGGCGCGCAGGCCGCTGTCGGCCAGCGCTTCGGCGCGTTCGTATTCGCCGAGATCGCGATACGCGCCGGCGACCACGTCGAGCAGTTCCGCCTGCACGTCGGGCTGGTCTTCCAGTTCGCGCTCGATCAACGGCCAACCGTTGTCGAGCAATTGCCGTGCCGTCAGCGGCGATTCGCCGGCGACGCTCGGGCCCGCGCCTTCGAACAAACGTCGGGTGAGGGCCGCGATCTGCCGCGCCTTCGCCGCTTCGGCCTGCGCGCGGTCGCGTTCGCGCGCCAGCGCGTCGGCCTGCAGCGTCGCGGTGATCGCATAGCCGAGGATCAGCGCGAAGATCGTCGTCGTCGCCGCCACCGCCCATGCGTTGCGCTTGAGGAATTTGCCGGTGCGATAGGTCCAGGTCTCCGGCCTGGCGCGCACGGTCTGCCCGCGCCGCCAGCGTTCGAGGTCCTCGATCATCAGGGCGACCGAGGCATAACGGCGTTCCGGCGCCTTGCGCAGGGCCTTCAGCACGATGTTGTCGAGATCGCCGCGCAGCTTGCGGCGCAGCGCCGCCGGCGTGGTCGCGCGCGCGGCGCAACGTGCGCGGTCATCGTCGCCGATGCGTTCGCTCGGTCGCACCGGTTCGTGCTCGCAGACCGCCGCTTCGATCGCGCGCGGCGATGCGTCCTGCGCATGCTGCGCGCGGTGTCCGGTCAGCAGTTCGTACAGCAGCAGCCCCAACTGATAGACATCCGTGACCGTGGACGTGGCTTGCCCCAGCACCTGTTCGGGCGCGGCGTAGTCGGGCGTGAACGCGCGCAGCCGCGTGGCTGACGCTTCGGTCGCGCTGTTCGCGCTGTCGGCGGCCGACGCCCGCAGCGCCTTGGCGATGCCGAAATCGAGCAGCTTCGGCGCGCCGTCCGCACCGACCAGGATGTTGCCGGGCTTGAGATCGCGATGCGCGACGAGATTGCGATGCGCATGCGCGACGGCATCCGCGATCTGCAGGAACACCGCGATGCGCGCATCGATGTCCAGCCTGCGGCGGTCGCAGTCGCGATCCAGCGGCGCACCGTCGACGTATTCCATCACCAGATACGGCCGGCCGTCGGCGCTGCGCCCGCCGTCGAGCAGGCGCGCGATGCCCGGATGGGTCAACGTGGCCAGGATGCGGCGCTCTTCGGTGAAGCGGCGCAGGAACTCCTCCGATTCGCTGCCCGGGCGCAGCAGCTTCAGCGCGCCGGTCTGGTGGAAACCATCCGCATCGCGTTCCACCCGGTAGACCGTGCCCATGCCGCCGTGGCCGATGCGCGCCACCGGCGTCCACACGCCGATCCGGTCGGGCAGGGGCGCGTCGTCGCGTGCCAGATCATCGTCGTCGAACAATGCCGCCCAGCGCGCGGGCCCGGCCGCGGGCAGCGGCAGCGCCGCGTCGTCCGCGCTCGCCCATGCCAGCAGCGCGCGCAGCTCCGCGGCCAGGGCCGCGTCTTCGGCCTCGACCCGTCGCAGCAGGGCGTCGCGGGCGTCGTCTTCGAGCGACAGGGCTTCGTCGAACCATGCGTCCAGACGGACCCGCGGGTCCGGGCCGCTGCCGGGGTTCACGGCGTTTCCAGCATCTTCAGCAGCCAGGCGCGGGCGCGCATCCAGTCGCGCTGCACCGTGCGCAGCGATGCCTGCAGGGCCTCGGCGGTTTCCTCTTCGGTCATGCCGGCGAAGTAGCGGCATTCCACCAGCTGCGCCAGCCGCGGATTGAAATCGGCCAGTTTCGTCAGCGCCTCGTCGATCGCCAGCAGATGCTCCGGCTGGCCCTCGCTGGCCATCGCATCCGCGGTCATGCTGACCTCCACCCAGCCGCCGCCGCGTTTCGCGGCCAGCCGACGGCGCGCGTCGTCGACCATGATCCGGCGCATGGCGCGGGCGCAGATCGCGAAGAAATGGCCGCGGTCGCGCCAATCGACGTCGTGTTCGTCCACCAGCCGCAGATAGGCCTCCTGCACCAGGCTGGTGGTATCCAGCAGCGGGCCGCGCGGCCCGTTGCGCTGCAGCTGGCGGTGGGCGATGGCCCGCAACTGGTCGTAGACCAGCGGCACCATGCGGTCGAAGGCGTGGCGATCGCCCTGGTGATGCCGCTGCAGCAGGTGGGTGATCTCGACGGACATGCGGGGGCTCCGGGGGGCGATGGGGGAGGCGGGCGTCGGCCCTCTGCAACCCCATCCGCGAAAACCGCCCGGCAACGGCCACATGACGACCGGTACATTGCATGGACGCGATAAACTTGGTTCAATTCGCGCCATTGTTCCGGATTTGGAAAGGCCGACGTGAACGATCTCAACGACCTGTACTACTTCGCGATGGTGGTCGAGCATTCCGGTTTCGCCGCCGCCGAACGCGCGCTCGGCATCCCCAAATCGCGCCTCAGCCGCCGCATCAGCCAGCTCGAAACCGATCTCGGCGCCCGCCTGCTGCAGCGCTCCACCCGCCGCTTCGCGGTCACCGACGTGGGCCAGAGCGTCTACCGCCACGCCCAGTCGATGCTCGCCGAGGCCAGCGCCGCGCGCGAAGTCGTCGACCGGCTCAGCGCCGAGCCCCGCGGCCTGGTGCGGGTGAGCGTGCCGGTCGGCATCGCCCAGGAACTGATGCCCAAACTGCTGCCGGATTTCCTCGCGCGCTATCCGCAGGTCCGGGTGCAGATGCACGTCAACAACCGCCGCGTCGACGTCATCAACGAAGGCTTCGACGTGGCCATCCGCGTCCGCGCCAAGCTCGACGACGACGGCAGCCTGGTGATGCGCAGCTTCGGCCAGATCCAGGAACTGCTGGTGGCCAGCCCGAAATATCTCGATCGCGCCGGCCGCCCGCGCGACCCCGACGACCTCGCCGGCCACACCACGCTGAGCATGAGCGAAGACGACGCGCGCCAGCGCTGGGAACTGCAGGGCGAGGGCGGCGAGATCCGCCGGGTCGAACTCAAGCCCCGCGTCGCCGGCTTCGATTTCCCGATGCTGATGGCGCTGGCCAAGCAGGGCCTGGGCATCACCCTGCTGCCGGAAACCATCTGCGCCGACGCGGTGCGCAACCGCGAACTGGAAGTGGTGCTGCCCGCCTGGCGCCTGCCGATGGGCATCTGCCACGCCGTCTTCGCCTCCCGCCGCGGCCTGCTGCCGGCGGTGCGCATGTTCATCGACCACCTCGCCGAGAACATGCCCCCTCTGCTCGAAGCCTCCCGCCTCAACTGCCTGCACTGCCCGGGCGGAATGGCGCCGGAGAAGCAGGTTAAAATCGCCGAGACGGTGTGAGCCGCGGACAATCGTTTTTTCGGAGAGATGGCCGAGTGGTTTAAGGCAGCAGTCTTGAAAACTGCCGTGGGTTTACGCCCACCGTGGGTTCGAATCCCACTCTCTCCGCCAGACATGCACAGGCCCCCGCAAGGGGGCTTTTGCGTGTCTGGCGGAGAGAGTGCGTGAACGAACGCACCGGGTTCGACACATCGGCAGGATTGCCGATGTGCACAGCGTAGCTGCCCGAAGGGCGAGGGCCATGGATGGCCCGAGTGAATCCCACTCTCTCCGCCAGTTGCATCCGCAAATCATTGATTAATAAAACATGCGTTTCGCGTCTAACGATGGCTCGATATCTAGGTCCATATGTTACAAGGTAGACGCCGAATTTTCGGCTCGACAATTTGCTGTATGTAACTTGATGATGGTTAAGGACTTTGAATCGCCCTCCATTCAGTAGACAACTTCGAGTCGTACATTACGGAAACGACGGAGATGGATATGAGCGGTGAGCGTTACATGGATGAGTTCAAGCCCGAGGCGTGATAAGCGGGACGCTCGCCCAGGATTCCCCTAAGATACGGAGGTCTGCATGGAATCAGAGCAAATACTTTATGTCATCAGCAAGGGGGATGAGGTGGCGGCAGTCCATTCGTTCGGCTGCACGGGAGAAAACCCGCGGAGCCGTAGTTCGGTGCATAGATGGCTTAAGAAGAGATGCGAACCCAACCGAATTTAAGGGTTTGGTCGCGGCCCTTCGGGCGTATGCTCCAATGCAGAGCTCGTTGCTCTTTTCGACAGGAGCGCCGCGATTCGAGCTTCTTGTGTGGGCTCGGCCACCCTTCGAGCAAATGACGCTCGAGCGGGAGATTAAATGGGCTACATGCTGGCTTGAAGGCCAGAGTCAGAAGATTAGCCGATTCAGAGTTGAGGCTCAGGAGGTCCAGCGCCTGCTTATAAATGGTGAGGGAGCGAGTGCAATCGAAAGATTGGACGCGTTCTCTGCATTCTCAGGTTGGAGCATGTGGTATGTCGAGCTCCGGTGTGCGCTCGAACAACTTATTAATGGGAATGAAGCGCAGAAGGCGTGGTCAACTCGGCTGCAGAATGCTGCATCGAATCGAGTAAGCGGTCTTCTGGCGCATATTTTTAGTGAAAGAAATGATGAGTCGTTCTCTTATGACTCGTTCTATTCGAAATGCAGAGATTCGTTTCCGCGCTTCAAAACTAGCTCGAACTGGCTGCCCCGGTATCTCCTGTATCGTGCGATTGGGCATGTGGACGATCCGGAAAAGGGGCTTCCAACTATATTAGCCAGAGAGGCCACGTCTTCTTTGATTGACTATTATGAGTCTCTCATAGATGTCTTCAGAATTGTTGTGGACGACAAGGATTTGTCCCACGTCAGGCCTCTAGTGCGAGAGGCGATTGCCCGACTCTTGAGCGACGGCTACGATGACCATCGTCTACTAAAGCTTGGTGTGGCTTTGGGTGCGGAACCCGATGAAAGTCTGCTCAACGTAAGGGCGCTTGATCCGAAATCCTTAGAAATTGGCAATCTCATCGTCGGAAGGCCCTCTGCGGGAGCTTCGATTTCTGGAGTTCTCGAAAAGGTTCCGGATCTATTGGCAGAATGCACGCGAGACGGAGTTATTGCAGGATCAAGCATCTCATCACTATTAAAGCTGGGTTTGAATTTGAGATCATTGGATGTTGGCCAAGGAGTAGGCATGGCCTCGCAGCACGGGATGTCTGACTTCCTATCGACACGCGCATGCTCTATAGAGGCTGCAACTTTCTTGCCACTCATATGCCCAGAGGATGCGGCCGCGTTCCCGGATGCTGCGGCTAGATCACTTGTTGAATCACTCGCCGAGAAGCATCCAGAAGAAATGGCGCGAAGAACATGCAAAGCGCTCACAGGTATCATTAAGGGTGGTGCACTTTCCGTCGATTGGGCGCCAATTGGGGTTCTCCACCTTTGGCTTGGGAGGCAGCTTATTGTCCTAGGCAGATTCGAAGAGGCTTATCAACTTGGTTTGGCCTTGGAGGGGGTAAGTGACTATTGGCGAAGGCAAGGGGCCAAGCTTAAGCTTTGGTCGCTCATACGAGGCAAGCAAACACAAAAAGCAGTCGATCTTGCGGCAACATGGATTCTGGACAATCCTCGTTACACGGTCGAACTTCCTGTTTCTGCAATCTTTGAGGAACGAGATTGGGCAAGCTTCAAGGACATTTCCCCAGAGATGATCGGACTAGTTGCGCATCACGCCCATGTTTCGTCTGGCGATCCCAAGATCGCATACATCTGCAAGATGGCCTGCCGTCGATTTGCCGTTTCCGGAGATCGCGACGCTGTCGCGTTCAACTATGAATCCTCGATCGACAGCGCATGGAAGAGGTTGGTAATCGCATTTTTAAGAGATGTTTGGATCGAAGAGAACCTCTCAATGAATCACCTTCTCGACTCGATAGAGGCTGTGTCTGACGATCGCATGAACGTTTGTCAGCTACTTCTCACATGGGATCCGTCGTCCGAAGTTGAGTACATCGAAGAGATCAAGAATCTGACCCTAGACCAGACACTTCGGAAGGGCCTTAAACATATCGACCAGAACCGGATTTTTGTAAATGAGCCTGCAATCACGCGGTGGGCTGAGAAGGAGTTGTCGCAGGACTTTGAGCGATGGCAAGCGACGAATGAATCGTCTCCTAGCGCTAGAATAGATGACGAATTTGTCCGCCAGTACATCGTTGATCCTCAGAACGAAGAGTTCCTGCGGGAGCTGTCTGGTGGTGATCCGACAGAAGCAGACGTGCTCTTAGCTAACATTTTCGAGCGACTTTATCGACGGTTTCTAACCGATCCGGCGGATGGTCTGGACTGCTTTCTAAGCCTAAGAATCCGGCATGGAAGTCTGAGGGGGACACTTTTCGGTCCGCTGGAAGAGCAAGGCCTGTTCTACACTGCGTCTGGCTTTTCGAAGACAGCCTTCGACGAGAGATGGTCGGATGTTATGCGGCTAACTGAGGCTGATAGAAGAGCAGTAGTTGGCTTGATGGAGCAGCTCGCGTCACGACTTAGAGCAATAGCTGATGAGCTTGTGAATGAGCGGGTGCAGATTCGTAGCGCCGAGAAGCCGCTCGGTGCTATTGCCCAGTATGTCGTTCCTGTCTCGGGGAAAATTCTTAATGCCTCGCTGAAAGGGCAGGCCATAAATTTCAGTACATTCTCCTATATGGCCTACTTCCTTTTTTGGGAGTACGTCAAAATCGGGCTCTCCGATCTTGCAGACTATGTTCGCAATACGGCTAAAGATCGCGTTCGACAGGAGTTCGATTCGTGTCTAGAATCGCTCAGATTGCTTGGGTCGAAGACCAGCCCCTTAGTGGCCGCCCTTACAGCCGTTTCGACAGAAACGCGGACTCAGTGCGACGCCATTGCAGACTGGTTCCAAGTTCCTATTCCATCAGAAGAAGATCAGTATAAGTTGTCCGCCGCAATTGAGATTGCCCGGACATCGACCAAGCGCGTCCATCGCGCGTTCCCTGCAGAAATCAAGATTTCATGCAAGCCAGGGGAGGATCCACCGCTAGCAACTGGAGCTCTATTTGCGCTAAGCGATTCGCTATTTGTCATTTTTGAGAATGCATGGAAGTACTCGGGTCTTGGGGTTGATATCGGTTCGCTAGACGTTATCGCCGAGCTTGATCGGGAGCATGGACTCCTGACGCTTCGCGTCGAGAATGATCTGTCTTTAGATGTCCTAGAACGACTCGGCAGCGGGCATTTGGATGAACTCAGAGAGAGACACCTGTCGACTGCTGCAGTTGAACGCACAAGTCGCGAAGGCGGCTCAGGATTTGCAAAACTTTCCCGAATGTCGCGATACGTGGATAGAGCGCTTTGTCCGACCCCGCTTGATTTTGGCGTGGACTCTAAGCGTTGGTTTACCATCGTTACTATCCCGCTTTACGAGAGGAACGGGGTGTATGAAACCTACTAGAATTCAGACTGTTCTTGTCGTAGAAGACGATGAGCCGAAATTGCGATCGATATTATCGTTCCTGTCGGATTCGGTTAACCAATCCTTCACTGTAATGAGGGCCACGTCCCTTGTTGGTGCGATCAAAATATTGTCCACAGAGGACGTGGCTCTCGCTATCATAGACATGTCGCTTCCGACGTTTGAGCTCGCTTCTAATCGCGCACACGGCGGGCAGCCGCAAGGTTATGGGGGCAAAGACATCCTGCGCTTTATTGAGTCGGAGACGACTTCGACGCTTAGTGTCGTCATTACCCAGTACGAGGAGTTCCCCCCGGAGAGTGACGGACTTGGGAAAAGTCTTTCCACTCTCGCGTCCGAGCTTCGAGAAGAATTTGGCGCAAGATTTCAGGGGGTCATTCACTATACGGGCCAGCTTGGCGAGTGGCGGGAATCGCTACTTAAAGTGCTGCAGAAAAACGACATGGCGGATCGCCGATGAGATTTTTGATTGTGGATGATGACCGAGGCAAAACTTCTGCGCTTCAGTCACAGCTGGTTGCAAATGGTGTTGCAGCAGAAGACATCGTTTGCTGCGATAGCGTTGCCTCTGCGCGAAAGGCTATCGAGAGTGTTGCTTTCGATGCGATGTTGCTAGACGTTTTATTGCCGGCACGAAAGAACGCCGTAGCTTCTGGTGCAAACAGCATAGAGTTTCTTCGGCAGATTATCGATGATGGGGTGTCTGTCGCGCCGCGATATATCTTTGGTGTGACTGCGGACCCGTCAGCTATGCGGGACTTCGAAGCAGAGTTTCGCTCCATGACGCTACAGATCTTCCATGTCGCCCCGGGGGCCGACGACTGGAAAGGTCTGCTTGCTTCTCTCGTACTTTTTATGAGACGGACGAAGGCAGCGGAATCCGCTTACCAGTACGACATCGCCATCTTGGATGCGCTTCGCGTACCCGAGCTGAGTGCGGTTGCCAGCCAATGGCCACTAAGACTTGAGCAAGAAGCACTGCTTAACAATAGTGTGCTGTATCAAGTGGGTTCCGGGGTGGGTGACTTGGAGGGGCGAAAGGTAGTTTGTGCGCACCCAGCACAGATGGGTCCAGTCGCAGCCGCACATGCCGCTGAATCTATTATTCGCTGCTTCCGGCCGAGAGTGCTGCTCATGACGGGAATTTGCGGCGGATTCTCAAACGAGGTTCGCCTCGGAGATGTAATCGTCGCTGAAAGGAGTTGGGACTGGCAGGCCGGGAAGTGGACAGATGATGGGGTGCTTCTGCCATCGGTTGATCAAAGAAATGCCTCAGGGAGGCTGGTGGCACTCGCTAGAACCGTCTCTTCTGAAGAGGTTTCAGCAATACACAAGAAATTCGAAGGAAATCGACCAAGCCATGTTCCCAGGATTGTAATTGGGCCTATGGTGACAGGCAGTTCCGTTGTCGCTTCCACTGATATCCAGAAGGCATTTCGGAGTCAACACCGGAAGATGGTAGGTGTGGACATGGAATGTTTTGGTTTGTATTACGCCGCCGCTGTCTCTGCTGAGCCGCGGACTGAGGTTCTTTGCGTCAAAGCGGTGTCTGACCTTGCGGATCGTGAGAAGTCCGATAACTTCCAGGAGTACTGCAGCTATATGAGTGCTCACATTGGGTTGCGAGTTGTAGCTCTAAACTTTCAGACTGCTCTCGCCTAGTCCCAGTTTTTTATAAATTTTGGATTTTGACCACAACGCATGATCCATGTGTGTCGAGAGCACAACGGTACACCCCTGAGACCGAGGGATGATCGTGTGCTGGCACCGACGACGCCAAGCGATACAGGGGCACTTGCTTTGCTTTCTCGAGGGCTAAAGACTCCCGGCCCGGAATAACAAGACGACCCGGCCCAACGCCGTGCGGCGGCGTATGTCATCCGAAGGGCGCCCACCGCCCCAACCGGCTAAAATGCCGGATGGCCCTGACCCTCACCGCCGCGCACCGCGCACCACCGACCCTCATCCGCAACGCCCACCTCTTCGCCCCCGAAGACAGGGGGCCGCGGCAACTGCTGATCGGCGGCGGCAGGATCCTCTGGATCGGCGACACCACCGAGGCCGCGCCCACCATCCCCGGCCTCGACACCATCGACCTCGGCGGCAAACGCCTGATTCCCGGACTCATCGACGGCCACGCCCACGTCACCGGCGGGGGCGGCGAGGGCGGATTCGCGACCCGGGTGCCGCCGGTGCCGCTGTCGCGGTTCACCGCGGCGGGCGTGACCACGGTGGTCGGCGTGCTGGGCACCGACGATCTGGCCCGCAGCCCGGGCGAACTGCTGGCCTCGGTCCATGCGCTGCGCGAGCAGGGGCTGGCCGCCTTCGCCTGGTGCGGGGGCTATCACCTGCCGCCGGTCACGCTGACCGGCAGCGTCCGCGGCGACATCGTCTATCTCGATCCGGTGATCGGCGTGGGCGAACTGGCGATCAGCGACCACCGCTCCAGCCAGCCGACCTTCGACGAATGCCTGCGCATCGCTTCCGACTGCCACGTCGCCGGACTGATGACCGGCAAGGCTGGGGTGCTGCATCTGCATCTGGGTGACGGCCCGCGCGGGCTGGAGCTGGTGCGCCGCGCGCTGGACGAGACCGAACTGCCGGCGCGCACCTTCCACCCAACCCACGTCAATCGCCGCAAAGCGCTGTTCGAGGAAGCGCTGACGCTGGCGCGCCGCGGTTGCACCGTGGACATCACCGCGTTCCCGGTCGACGACGGCGAGGACGCATGGTCCGCCGCCGATGCCTGGGAGCGTTATCGCGCCGCGGGCGCGCCAGCGGAACGGATCACGATCAGTTCCGATGCCGGCGGTTGCCTGCCGACCTTCGATCACGACGGCCGCCTGTGCCGGATGGACGTGGGCCGCTCGCAGGCGCTGATCGACACGCTGCGCACGCTGCTCGCACGCGGCCACGCCCTCGACGCCGTGCTGCCGGCCTTCACCCGCAATGTCGCGCGTGCGCTGCGCCTGGCGGGCAAGGGCGAGATCGCCGTCGGCGCCGATGCCGATCTCGTCGCACTGGATGCGGACGGAGGCGTGACCGATGTCATGGCGCAGGGCATGTGGCACGTGCGCGATGGCGATGTGCTGCGGCACGGGCCGTTCGAACATCCAACGCGGCATGCGCACGCCTAGCGCACGCATCGCGTAACGACTTCAGCAATTCCACTTCCAGCAACAAATCCAGGATGTCAGATGTGCCCCAGTAAAATTCCCGACGGCGAAGAGCGCGGTTGGATCATCCCCATCGGCGGCGCCGAGGAAAAAGAAAACGATCGCGCGATCCTCGCCCGCTTCGTGGAACTCTGCGGCGGCGCCGACGCCGACATCGTGGTGATTCCGACCGCGAGCAAGCTGCTGCGCACCGGCCCGCGCTACGTGGAAATCTTCAACGACCTCGGCGTGGGCCGGGTCGACGTGATGGATTTCGACACCCGCCGCGACGCCGACGAGCCGCGCCGGGTGGAACGCATCGAGGAAGCGACCGGCGTGTTCTTCACCGGCGGCAACCAGCTGCGGCTCGGCACGCTGCTCGGCGGCACCGCGGTGGCCAAGGCGATCCGCATCTGCAACGCGCGCGGCACCCACGTGGCCGGTACCAGCGCCGGGGCCGCCTTCCTCAGCGAACACATGATCGCGTTCGGCGAGGAAGGCCCGACCCCGATCGCGGGCATGGTGCGGCTCGCGCCCGGCCTCGGGCTGACCAACCGGTTCGTGATCGACCAGCATTTCCGGCAGCGGGATCGCCTGGGCCGGCTCACCGCGGCGCTGGCCTTCAATCCGTTCGCGATCGGCATCGGCCTGGACGAGGACACCGCGGCGCTCATCTCGCCGGACAACACCGTCGAGGTGCTGGGCAGCGGCGGCGTGACCGTGGTCGACGCCGCCGGGCTGCAGTTTTCGTCGATGGCGCAGGTCGACGAAGGCGAGCCGGTGTGCCTGCTCGGCCTGAGCTTCCACATCCTCGTCGCCGGTGCTACGTTCAACCTGCATACGCGCAAGGCCTCGGCCGGCGCGCTGCTCAGGCCCAAGGAATAATCAGGAGAGTTCGTCCGCATGCGCATCATCGATCGTTCGGTATTCGTCGGCCCCTCGCTGTATGCGCATTTCCCGGTGATCCGGCTGGAACTGGACCTGGAGCGGCTGGAAGACTGGCCCACCGGCAAGCTCGGTCCGGCCTTCGTCGATGCCCTGATCGAAGCGGTGCCCGGGCTGGCCGAACACGGTTGCTCGTATCGCACGCCCGGCGGCCTGATCCGACGGATGAAGGAAGGCGAGGGCACGTGGTTGGGCCATGTGCTGGAACACGTCGCCATCGAGCTGCAGAACATGGCCGGCGAGGACGTGACTTTCGGCAAGACGCGCAGCATCGACGGTCGTCCGGGCGTGTATTCGGTGGTCTACGAATACGCGCAGCGCGAGGAGGGCATCGAGGCCGGCGAACTCGCGCTGAAGCTGCTGCGTTCGCTGCTGCCGGCGGAACTGCGTTCGGCCGACGCCATCCCCGAAGACTGGAACTGGCCCGATGCGCGCGACGCGTTCATCCGTTACGCGCAGCGCCGCGCGCTGGGACCGTCGACGATGTCGCTGGTCAAGGCCGCGGAAGAGCGCAACATCCCGTGGCTGCGCCTCAACGAACAATCGCTGGTGCAGCTCGGCCACGGCAAATACCAGCAGCGCATCCAGGCCACGGTGACCGGCAAGACCCCGCACATCGCGGTCGAACTGGCCAGCGACAAGGAAGAGACCAACAAGATCCTCGGTTCGCTGGGCCTGCCGGTGCCGCGCCAGGAACTGGTGCAGAGCGAAGGCGCCGCGCGCCGCGCCGCGCGCCGGATCGGTTTCCCGGTGGTCACCAAACCCTACAACGGCAATCACGGCCGCGGTATTTCCATCCGCCTCACCAGCGACGAGGAAGTGGTCGAAGGCTTCCTGAAGGCGAAGGAGATTTCGCGTTCGGTCATCGTCGAGACCTATCTCGAAGGCGACGACCATCGCCTGCTGGTGGTCAACGGCGAACTCGTGGCCGCGACCAAGCGCACGCCGGGCCATGTCGTCGGCGACGGCACCCACACGATCCGCGAACTGGTCGAGATCGTGAACCAGGACCCGCGCCGCGGCATTGGCCACGAGAAGGTGCTGACGCGGATCGAACTGGACGCGCAGGCCGAGATGATGATGGCGCGCGTCGACGTGACCGCGGACACCGTGCCCGAAGCCGGCCGGATCATCTATCTGCGTTCCACCGCGAATCTCTCCACCGGCGGCACCGCCACCGACGTGACCGACATCATCCATCCCGACAACCGCGAGATGGCGGTGCGCGCGATCAAGGCGATCGGGCTGGACGTGGGCGGCGTGGATTTCCTCAGCACCAACATCGCCGAGAGCTACAAGACCATCGGCGGCGGCATCTGCGAGGTCAACGCGGCGCCGGGCTTCCGCATGCACGTCGCGCCGAGCGAGGGCAAGCCGCGCGACGTGGCCGGCCCGGTGATCGACATGCTGTTCCCGCAGGGCACGCCGTCGCGGGTGCCGATCGCCGCGATCACCGGCACCAACGGCAAGACCACGACTTCGCGCATGCTCGCGCACATCGTGAAGATGGCCGGCTACACGCCGGGCCTCACCACCACCGACGGTGTCTACATCGATGGCCAGCGCACGGTGGAGGGCGACATGACCGGGCCGGTGTCGGCGCGGATGGTGCTGGCCGACCCGCAGATCGATTTCGCGGTGCTGGAAACCGCGCGCGGCGGCCTGCTGCGCGCCGGCATGGGCGTGCCGAAGGTCGACGTGGGCGCGGTGCTCAACGTGCAGTCCGACCATCTCGGCATGAAGGGCATCGATACGCTGGAACAGCTGGCGGAAGTGAAGCGCATCGTGGTCGAAGTGGCCGAGGACTGCGCGGTGCTCAACGCCGACGATCCGAACGTGCTGAAGATGGGCGGCTACACCGATGCCAAGGTCATCTGCTACGTCACCATGAATCCGTCGCACGGGCTGGTGCGCGAACACATCCGCGCCGGCGGCCGCGCCTGCGCGCTGGAAGGCGGCGTCAACGGCCAGATGATCACGCTGTACGACAAGGGCAGCCACATCCCGCTGCTGTGGACGCACCTGATTCCGGCCACGCTGGAAGGCAAGGCGCTGCACAACGTGCAGAACGCGATGTTCGCGGCGGCCATGGCGTTCTCGATGGGCCTGAAGCTCGACGCGATCCGCGCCGGCCTGCGCACCTTCGACAGTACCTTCTTCCAGGCCCCGGGCCGCATGAACGTGTTCAACGAGCATCCGTTCAAGGTGCTGTTCGACTATGGCCACAACGCGCATGCGGTGGCGGCGATGGCCGATCTGGCCAAGCGTCTCGACGTGAGCGGTCGGCGTCTGGTGGTGGTGGCCGGTCCCGGCGATCGCCGCGACGAAGATCTGCGCGAGATCGCCAGGGCCGTGGCCGGCGGTTTCGATCACTACATCTGCCGGCGCGACGACGGCCTGCGCGGGCGCGCCCCCGACGAGGTGCCGAAGCTGATCGCCGCGACCCTGCGCGAACACGGCGTGCCCGACGAGCGCATCAGCCTGATTCCCGACGAACAGGAAGCGATCGACGCCGGCCTGCGCATGGCTCAGCCCGGCGACGTGCTGCTGATCTTCGCCGACGCGCTGGTGCGTTCGTGGAAGCAGGTGATCAAGTTCAAGCCCGAAGGCGCGCCGGAGAAGGCGCCGCCGCGCGCGCCGGCGACGCTCGACGACAGTGAGGCGCCGAGCGCCGAGCCGCGGTTCTCGCCCGAGCAGTGGGAAGGCGTGAGCCGCGACGAGCGCGGCATCTTCATCTCGCGGGAGAGCGACGACTGAGCACCGTGATCCCCCCGCCGGGCGAACCGCCCCGCGAGCCGCCCTTCGATGATTCGCGACGGCTCACCGGTTCGAACGTGTATTTCGCCGGCTGCGGTGCGGCGCTCGAAACCCTCGGCGCGCAGGCGCGCGATCCGATCGCGCTGGCGGCGTGGTGGATGCGCGCGAACGCGGCGCGCGAGGCGCTGGGCTGGCCGACGACCGAGCCGGTGGTGCGAGTGCATCGCAGCGGCACCTCGCTGGCCTTCGTCGCGCCGGCGGATCAGCTGTACGCCGCGACCGAGATCAACGAATGGGCGTGGTGCGCCAGCGTCGGTTTCGACGATTTCCACGCGCCCGGACATCCGGCCGCACACGACACCACGCTCGCGCTGCACACCCTGCAGCGTTTCGCCGCGGCCGAGCGCCGGCCGCGGGTCATGGCGCTGCTCGATGCCTCGTCATCGCATGCGCTGCCCGCACTGTTCGACGACGATGCGCTGACGCTGGGGCTCGGCGTGCACGGCATGACCTGGGCGCTGGACGACGTGCCCGCTGCGGACGACGTGCCGTGGCCGCGGCTGGGCACCATTCCCGCGGCCCTGGTCACCGGCTCCAACGGCAAGACCACCACCGTGCGCCTGATCGCGGCGATGCTGCGCGCGCACGGCCTGCGCACCGCGCATTCCTGCACCGACGGACTGTTCGTGGGCGATGCCGGCGCCATCGAGCGGCTCGAAAGCGGCGACTATTCCGGCCCCGGCGGCGCGCGCCAGCTGTTGCGGCGCACCGATGTCGAAGCCGCGGTGCTGGAAACCGCGCGCGGCGGCCTGCTGCGCCGCGGGCTGGCGCTGGCGCAGGCCGATGTCGCCGTTGTCGCCAACATCAGCGCCGATCATTTCGGCGAGTACGGCGTGCACTCGGTCGAGGATCTGGCCGAGGTCAAACTCACGGTGGCGCGCGCGGTGTCGGCCGAAGGTTGGCTGGTGCTGAATGCCGAGGATCCGCTGCTGCGACGGCTGGGCCCGGAGCGCGCGCCGCGGATCGCATGGTTCGCGGTGGACGACACCGCGCTGCCGGCGGACGCGATGGCGCTGCCGCGCTGCGCGACGCGCGACGGACATCTGCTGCTGGACGACGGCAGCGAGACCCACGACCTCGGCGCGATCGTCGCGATGCCGATCACGCTCGGCGGCCGCGCGCGCTACAACATCGCCAACGCCGCCGGTGCCGCGCTCGCCGCATCGCTGATGGGCGTGCCGATCGCGACGCTGCGCGCGGTGCTCGCGGATTTCGGACGCAGCCACGCCGACAACCCCGGTCGCCTGCAGCGGTGGACGTTCGCGGGCATCGACGTGTTCCTCGACTACGCCCACAATCCGGATGGTCTCGGCGGACTGCTCGACATCGCCCAGGCGCATCGTCATGGACGATTGGCGCTGCTGCTCGGCCAGGCTGGCAATCGCGAGGACGCGCAGATCCGCGATCTCGCCGCCACCGCCGCGCGTTACGCGCCGGATCTGGTGGTGGTGAAGGACATCGACGGCTATCTGCGCGGCCGCACCGCCGGCGAGGTGGCGCAGGTGATCCGCCAGGAACTGTTGCGCCTGGGCATGCCGGAATCGGCGCTGCCGGTGCGGCTGCGCGAAGCCGATGCCGCACGCGAGGCGCTGGCGTGGGCGCGATCCGGCGATGTGCTGGTGCTGCCGGTGCACAGCCTCGACGCGAAGGCCGAAGTCGCGGGTCTGCTCGACGCGCTCGAAGCCGGCGGCTGGCGCCCCGGCGATCTCCTGCCGTCGTTGCCGGCGTCGACCTGAGTCGACGGACTGCGAGAGATCAGCGCGAGTGGCGGTCCCACTCGCGCAGCGCCGCCTCCACCGCGTCGATGCCCCTGGCCGCGGCGGCGGCATCGACCTGTTCGAGCGTATCGTTCGGGGTGTGGATCACGCTCATCACCTTCGG
Organism: Lysobacter hankyongensis; assembly: GCF_039543145.1. NCBI lineage: Bacteria > Pseudomonadati > Pseudomonadota > Gammaproteobacteria > Lysobacterales > Lysobacteraceae > Lysobacter > Lysobacter hankyongensis. Next base: position 88,362 of record NZ_BAABJE010000015.1, read on the forward strand.
TCGCGACATCGGCCGCTTGCCGGCGAACATCTCGATGATGCCGGGAATCTCGTCGGCGCCCGCCAGCGAATAGGACACCGCAGGCCATCCGGCCTTGAGGAAGGCGCGGTGATCCGACGGCGGATACTGCTCGCCGGCGGACAGCGCGAGGCCCTGCGCCCGCACCGCGTCGCGCGTGGCCGCGACCAGCGGATGCGCGGGATCGGGCGTCATCATCCACAGACTGTCGCCCCAGCCGAACACGTCGAAATTCACGTACAGCGCAGGCCGTTCGCGCTTCTGCTCGACATACGCGGCGGCACCGAGCAGACCGAGCTCCTCCAGATCCCAGAACGCCACCTTGATCCGGTGATGCGCCAGCGGCCTGCGCTGGAAGCGTTCCGCCAGCGCCAGCGCGACCGCGCTGCCGGAGGCGTTGTCGGTCGCGCCTCGGCCGACGCCGACGCGATCGGAATGCGCGCCGATCAGCAGCAGCGGCGCGCCGGCCGGGCCGCCGAGGTCGACGACGAGGTTCTCGCCCTGCAGGCTCTGCGCCGCGAAGGTCTGCTTGTCCACGGTCAGCCCGAGCGACTGCAGCCGCTGTTCGAGATGCGCGCGTCGGCCGGTGTTGTCGGCGGCGTCGGCCATCCGCGCGACATCGGCGTGCCAGCCGTCGCCTGCGGCGTTCGCGTCGGTGACCGGTTTCGGCGCCGATGCGCAGCCGGCCAGCAGCGAAACGATCAGCGCGGTGGCCGGCAGGATCTGGCGGCGCGTGAGGAAGGACATCGGGCGACTCCGGAGGATGGCAGACCGGATCGTGACAGACCCGGCCCGGCGCATGAGGTGTCGGAAGTCATCCGCGCCGATGCCCGCGCCGACGACCCGCGCGGAGCGGGTCGGAATTTTCCGACACGCGGACGCGGCGAACGCCGGTTGAGGGCCGCGCGGGCCTCGCCTAGTCTGTGTCCGGGACGTACTCCACGAGGAACAGGGAATGACCATCCGCGTTTTTCTGCTCGACGACCATGCGCTGGTGCGCACCGGCATGCGCATGATGCTGTCGGCCGAGACCGATATCGAAGTTGTCGGTGAGGCCGACAACGGCGAGAGCGCGCTGCCGATGATCCGCAGGCTGCGGCCGGACGTGGTGCTCTGCGATCTGCACCTGCCCGGCATCAGCGGCCTGGAAGTGACCGAGCGCATCGTCAAGGGCGACTACGGCAGCCGCGTCGTCGTGGTGTCGGTGCTGGAAGACGGGCCGATGCCCAAGCGCCTGATCGAAGCCGGCGCTTCGGGCTATGTCGGCAAGGGCGGAGACGCGGGCGAACTGCTGCGCGCGGTGCGCGAGGTGTCCCGCGGCAAGCGCTATCTCGCCAACGGCATCGCGCAGCATCTGGCGCTGGCCGGACTGGGCGGCGAGGCCACGCCGTTCGACAGTCTCTCGCCGCGCGAACTGGAAGTGGCGATGCTGCTGGTGCAGGGCCTGCGCCAGGAAGACATCGCGAAACGGCTGAGCCTCAGCGCGAAGACCGTGAACACCCACAAGGCGCGGTTGTTCGAGAAGCTGGGCATCCAGGACAGCATCGCGCTGGCGCGGCTGTCCTCGCAATACGGCCTGAGCGATCCCGCGCACGTCCTCTGACGCACGCGGGGCGATTCCGCATCAGGCGTTCTTCGACGCCTCGTCGTCCTGGCCGTCGCCGCCCTGCGGCTTGGCGTCGGGCAGGGCGTCGAACAACTGCAGGCCGATGCCGTACTGCGGCGCGGCGATGTCCTGCGCGAGTTCCGGCGCGACCTCGGGCGGGGTCACGATCACCGCGGCATCGATCATCGCGGTATCTGCCGCGGCGAGGTCGACGGCTTCGACCGACTGCGGCGCATCGGCGGGGGCCGCGACGACCTCGGTCTCGGCCGCTGCGGTTTCGACCGCTGCGACTTCGACGGCGGCCGGTTCGATCACCGTCTGCTCGACCACGACGGTCTCGACCACGACGGTCTCGACCACGGTCGGCTCGACGATGGTCGGTTCGATCACGGCCGGCTCGATGACGACGGCCTGTTCGATCACGTTCGCTTCGGCCGTCGGCGTTTCGACCACGGGGGCCGCAACGACGGCGGGGCTTTCGATCGCAGGCGCCTCGGCGCGCGGAGTTTCCGGCATGGCGATCGATGCGGTCATCGCCGGAGCGGCGGCGACCGCGACGGGCGTCTCCGCCGGCAGGCGCTCGATGGCGGGCAGATCGTCGAAATCGAACTCCGGCTGGCTGCGGTCGAGCGCGGCCGACTGCGGCTCGTCGCCCGGCAACGCGTCGTCGGCCAGCATTTCGCCGGCGACGACGCCTTCGCCGTTGCCGCGACGGCGGCGACGGCCACCGCGACGACCGCGACGGCGGCGGCCACCCGCTTCCTGGGCGCCATCGTCGCCGGCATCGTTCGCCTGATCGGCGCCGTCCAGCGCCGTGGCTTCGAGTTCGGCGTCGTGGGCGTCGGTACGGACCGCAGCGTCGACAACAGGCGTGGCGATCGGTGCGGTCGCGACGACGGCGGCCGGTGCTGCGATGGCCTCGACCGGCACCGCGGCGGCCGGCTTCGGCGCTTCCGCGGCGACCGCTGCGCGTTCTTCGCGACGCGGCTGGGGCTGCTGCTGACGCGGAGCGTTGTCGGCGTTGGCCGGCTTCTGCTGCTGCGGCTGCTTCTGCTGGTTCTGTTGCGGCTGGTTTTGCTGGGGCTGGTTTTGCTGAGGCAGGTTTTGTTGGTTCTGCTTCTGCTGCTGGGGCTGTTGCCCTTGCTGCCCCTGCTGTTTCTGCGGCTGCGGCCCCTGCTGCTTCGGCGATTGCCCCTGCGACGGGTTGCGGCGCTGTTCGTCCCGACGCTGCTCATCGCGGCGAGGCTCATCGCGGCGCTGTTCATCCCGCCGCGGTTCGCGCTGCTGACCCTTCGGCCCGCGCTCGTCGCGACGCTGATCGCGGCGTCCGTTGCGGTCCTGGCGATCGTTGCGCTCGCCGCGATTGTGCTGCGGTCCCTGCTGGGGGCGGACAGGCGCCGGTGCCGGCGCGGCTTCGCCGCCGCCGAACAGGCCCTTGATCCAGCCCATGAGACCGCCGGTTTTCGCGACCGGTGCGGGCTGCGCGAACGCGGGCATCGGCGCGGGTGCCTGCACGGCCGGCTGCGGTTGCGGCTGTGGGGCCGGGCGCGGCGTTTCCTCGCGGTCCTCGCGCAGCGGCGCGGGGCGGGCCGGCTTGACGTTGGTGACCGCCGGCGCAGCCGGAATGTTGAGATTCGCCTTGGTCAGCGCGATCGTCGCCAGCTTGCGCGGGGTGCCGCGCTGGTAGCTCGGCTTCGCTGTTTCCTCGCCCAGTTCGTTCTCGCGCAGTCGGGTCACTTCGTAGTGCGGCGTGTGCAGCGATTCGTCGGCGACAATCACGATCGGCGCGTCGTGGCGCTTCTCGATCTCGCTCAGCGCGCGGCGCTTTTCGTTGAGCAGGTAGTTGGCGATCTCCACCGGGGCCTGCACCAGCACCTGGCCGGTGTTGTCCTTCATCGCATGCTCTTCGGCGAGGCGGATGATCGACAGCGACAGCGACTCGATGCTGCGCATGCGGCCGTGGCCGTCGCAGCGCGGGCACACCAGCTGGCTGGATTCGCCGAGGCTGGGACGCAGGCGCTGGCGCGACATTTCCATCAGGCCGAACTTGGAGATGCGGCCGAGCTGGACGCGGGCGCGATCGTGCTTCAGCGCCTGCGACAGGCGGTTCTCGACATCGCGCTGGTGCTTGTTCGAGGTCATGTCGATGAAGTCGATCACGACCAGGCCGCCGAGATCGCGCAGGCGCATCTGGCGCGCCACTTCTTCTGCGGCTTCGAGGTTGGTGTTGAACGCGGTTTCCTCGATGTCGCCGCCCTTGGTTGCGCGCGAGGAGTTCACGTCGACCGCGGTCAGCGCTTCGGTCTGGTCGATCACCAGCGAGCCGCCCGAGGGCAGGCGCACCGAGCGCTCGTAGGCGTTCTCGATCTGCGATTCGATCTGGAAGCGGTTGAACAGCGGCGTGTCGTCGGTGTAGTGCTTGAGCTTGCGCAGGTTCTGCGGCATGACCTGCTCGACGAATTCCTTCGCCTCTTCGTACATCTCCGGCGTGTCGACCAGGATCTCGCCGATGTCGGCGCGCATGTAGTCGCGGAGGGCGCGGATGATCAGGCGCGATTCCTGGTAGATCAGGAACGGCGAGGACTTCTTGAGCGCGGCTTCGGCGATCGCTTTCCAGACGCTGAGCAGGTAGTCGAGATCCCACTGCAGTTCTTCGGCATCGCGGCCGACGCCGGCGGTGCGGATGATCACGCCCATGTCGTCCGGGATCGCCAGCACGTCCATGGCCGCCTTCAGCGCGGCGCGGTCGTCGCCTTCGATCCGGCGCGAGACGCCGCCGGCGGTGGGCGAGTTCGGCATCAGCACCATGTAGCGGCCGGCGAGCGAGATGAAGGTGGTCAGCGCGGCGCCCTTGTTGCCGCGCTCTTCCTTGTCGACCTGGACGACGATTTCCTGGCCTTCGCGCAGGAGTTCCTTGATGCTGGCCTTGTGGTGATCCACGCCGCTCTGGAAATAATCGCGAGAGATTTCCTTCAGCGGCAGGAAGCCGTGGCGCTCCGCGCCGTATTCCACGAAGGCCGCTTCCAGCGACGGTTCGAGCCGGGTGATGCGGCCCTTGTAGATGTTGGACTTCTTCTGTTCCTTCGACGGCCGTTCGATGTCGATGTCGTAGAGGGTCTGGCCGTCGACGATCGCGACGCGCAGTTCTTCGGCCTGCGTCGCATTGATGAGCATGCGTTTCATGGACTTGCGTTCCTCAGCGCTTCGGAACCCGCCGGGAGCGGGCGCGCGGAACGCCGGGGCGTTTTCGCCTCTGGAGACTGCCGGCGGCACCGTCGCGCGCAAGGGCGCGCGGCCGGAGGTCCGCTACATGTGTTCCAGCGCTGCAACACCACGGCGGGCCGCGGGAGCGCTTTTCTTCTGGTGTTTTGCCGGGCCGGCTGCCTGCTTCGCTGCGCTTGGGGCGCGACGTCGCGGCGGCGCGGGACGTGTTCAGAGCACGGATGCCATGCACCCGGCGATAAGCGGGTTCGCCGACAAGCCGCTAACATGGCCGCCCCGGGGGCGGTGGCCGCGCACTGCATCGAAGATCGCAAGGGAGGTGGGCTTTCGGCCCGGCGCCGCTGCAAACGAAGCCAGCAGCGGCAACTTCCTGCGAAATCAAACCCTTATACCGCCCAACGAGTGTAGCAGATCACGACCCCGATGGCCTCAATCGATTCCAATCCGCGCCCATCGGGACAGGTCCGCCTGGTCCGCGTGCCCGAGGACCGCGCCGGCCAACGGCTGGACAATTTCCTGCTCGGGCAGCTCAAGGGCGCACCCAAGTCCCTGATTTACAAGATCGTGCGCAGTGGCCAGGTGCGGGTGAACGGCGGGCGCGCCAAAGCCGAGACCCGACTGGAGGCGGGCGACGAAGTGCGGATCCCGCCGGTGCGCCTGTCCGAGCCGGGCGAGAAGGGCGCCCCGGCGCGCGGGCTGCTGGACGCGATGGCGGCCAGCATCGTGTTCGAGGACGCCCGGCTGCTGGCGATCAGCAAACCCTCCGGGGTCGCCAGCCATGGCGGCAGCGGCATCGGTTTCGGGGTCATCGAGACCCTCCGCGCGCTGCGGCCGAACGAATCGCTGGAGCTTGTGCATCGGCTCGACCGCGACACCTCCGGGTTGATGGTGATCGCCAAGAAGCGCTCGGCACTGACCGAACTGCAGGCGCTGATGCGCGAAAGCGACGCCGACGACGGCCGCGGCATCGCCAAGCGCTATCTGGCGCTGCTGGCCGGCCGCATGCCCGACGGCACCATGACCGTCGATGCACCGCTGCACATCGGTCTGCGCCAGGGCGGCGAGCGCCACGTCCAGGTCCATGCCCAGGGCAAGCCCTCGCTGAGTCATTTCCGGGTGCTGGAGCGCCGCGGCGGGCATTCCTACTGCGAAGTGCGGATCGAGACCGGTCGCACCCACCAGATCCGCGTCCATGCCCAGCACATCGGCCATCCGGTCGCGGGCGACGACAAGTACGGCGATGTCGAGGTCAACAAGCGATTGCGCGAACAGGTCGGCCTCAAGCGCCTGTTCCTGCACGCCGCGTCGCTGGAGTTCTCCCTCGATGGCGGTCGCGCCCACTATCTGCTGGACGCGCCGCTCGCGCCGGAATTGGTGGATGTCCTGGATCGTCTGAAGTAACCCTTCCGCATCGCCCGAATCCTCTTCGCCGCTCCGGGATTGCCGCCCGAAACCGCGTCTCAGCGTTGCGCGGCCATGCGTCGTCGCTGCGTGGTGGCGACGCCGGGGGCGTCGTAGCGCACGCTCGCGGCGGCCGCGGCGTCTTCTTCCGCCTGCGCCGCGGCGAGCTGCCCGTTCGCGGCCAGGGCATCGGCATGGATGCGCTGCAGATACGGACCCATGCGGACATCGCGAAAGCCGGTCACGTCCTTCCAGCCGGCGATCGCCGCACCGCTTTCCCGCAGCGCGTCCGCCGTGCGCGTTTCCGCCAGCGCAATCCGCGCCAGTCCGCCGTGGGCGAGCGCGACATGCGCGAAGCTGCGCCCGTCGGCATGCGCCACGACGCTATCGAACTGCGCGCGGGCCTCGTCGAGGCGCCCGCGTTCGAGCAGCCAGCGTCCCCAGCTTTCGCGGATCGCCATCACCGGCTGGTCGCTGTCGGACTGCTGCTGCAGGTATTCGTCGAGCGATGCTTTGAGCATGCGCCCGGCGTCGGCATCGCGTCCTGCGCGCGCATAGGCTTCGCCGAGATATCGGCGCACCAGCCGCAGCTTGAACGAATGCACGGTCTGCCGGGCGTACAGCGCGAGCGCGGCTTCGAGCTGCGGGATGGCGAGTTCCGGGCGTCCTTCGCTGGAGAGGCGCTCGCCGTAGACTTCGCGGACCGTGGCGACGTCCGTCGCATGTCGGCCATCGGCGGGCAGCAATGGCAGCAGTCGTGCGAATTCGCGATGCGCGGCCTCGCGTTGGCCGGAGAGATGCAGCGTGCGCGCCGCATTCACGCGCGGCACCCAGGCGGTGGGAAATTCCGCGCCCGAGGTGCGGTCGGCGTAGTCGGCGGATGTGCGGAACGCTTCCGCAGCTTCGGCGAACTGGCCGAGCTGCTGGTGCGCGAGTCCGAGGTTGCCGTAAAGCGTCTGCAGTTCGGCGTCGTTCCGGTCCGGCAGGGATTCGGCCAGCGCCAGGGTTTCGTTGTACGCCGCGATCGCGCGGGCGTGGTCGAGCTTCATCGATGTATAGAAGGTGGCCAGCTCCTGCAGGGCCGTCACCATCCCGCGCGAGCGCGGATCGTGGCGCCGATAGAGCTCGACGGCGCTGGCATAGGCGCGCTCGGTCTCGTCGATCCGGCCGTCTTCGCCCTGCAGTTGCAGGCCGCGCGCCAGCCACCATTGCGCGCGCAGATGCGGGTCTTCGTCGCCGCTCGCGGTCAGCTGGCGATCCGCCTCGGCCACGCGCGCGGCGCAGATCGCGTGTTCGCCCTGGCTGCAGGCGCGCTGGGCGCTTTCGACCGCGCCGTTGAGAATGTTCGGATGCAAGGGGCCGAAGCGTTCGCGCACCTTCTTCAACTGCAGGGCCTGCAGCGCTTCGTAGCGCGCGTCCTCGCCGAGCTGGGCGTAGAGATCGGCGATGGTGCGCAGCAGTTCGATCTGCAGTTCGGGGTCGTCGGCGAAGCGCGATTCGATCTTCGCTGCGCCGGCATCCAGCAGCGCCTTGGCGGTGATGTTGCCGCGCGGCTGGTCCGATGCCGTGCGCGGATCGCTGGCCGCGAAGATCTCGATCAGGAAGTCCTTGATCGCGCTCGCCCGGCGCGCTTCTTCCGCGGCCCGCTGCGACTGCCACAGCACGCCTGCCAGACCGGCGCCCATCGCCAGCGCCAGCATCGCGGCGACCGCGACGCCCTGGCGATGCCGATGCACGAACTTCGCGGCCCGGCGCCAGCGACCGATGCGCCTCGCCTGGATGGGCTGATGCGCGAGATAGCGCGCGAGTTCCGCCGAGAACGCCTCGACCGAGCCGTAGCGCTTCGCCGGATCTGGCTCCATGGCTTTGGCCAGGATCGCGTCCAGATCGCCGGTGAGTTCCCCGCGTCGCTTGCCGGAGACCCGGGTGGACGCCAGCGGCGCATCGTGGCGCGCTTCGACCATCCGGCCCAGTCGCGACCGGACCGGGAACGGCCGCGCTCCGGTCAGCAGCTCGTAGAGCATCACCCCGAGGGCATAGACATCGGTCGCGACCGTGATCGGGCTGCCGTCGAGTTGCTCAGGCGCGGCATAGTCGGGCGTGGCGGCGCGGCCGCCGAGTTGGGTCAGGTCGCTGTCGGCGGGATCGTCGTCGAGCAGTTTGGCGATGCCGAAGTCCAGCAGCTTGATCTGGCCGTCTTCGGTGGCCATCACGTTCGCCGGCTTCAGGTCGCGGTGCACGATCAGCCGCGCATGCGCGGCCTGTACCGCCGCGGCCACCTCGCGCAACAGCGCGACGCGTTCGCGTACCGACAACGCGCGATGCTCGCAGTATTGCGTAATCGGCGTGCCTTCGACGTATTCCAGCGCCAGCCACGGCTGCTCGCCGTCGATGCCGGAATCGTAGAACCTTGCGATGCGCGGATCGGAGAGGGCGGCGAGGATGTCGCGCTCGCGCCCGAAGCGCTCGCGGAGCGCGCCGCCCAGCAGGTGCGCGTGCGGCAGTTTCAGCGCGACTTCGCGCTGATACGCACCGTCCGCGCGCGCAGCCAGCCAGACCGCGCCCATGCCGCCGCTGCCGAGCGGCCGCAGCAGTCGCCACGGTCCGATGCGTTCGCCCTCGACGAACGCCGGTGGCTGCGCGTCGACGGCGGCCGCCGGCGTCTGCAGCCAGTCGCCGCTGCGCCGCTCGCCGCGCAACAGCAGCGCCTGCAGCGCGTCGCGAAAGCGGAGGTCGTTGTCCGGCAGCGCGTCCAGCCACGCGCTCCGCGCCGCGGGTTCGAGTTCGAGGCACTGGTCGAGCAACGCGGAGAACCGCGGCCAGTCGGCAGGAGGGCAGGGCAGGACGTTCATGCGCACTCGCAGGGATGGGCGCCCGCACGAACGGGATGCGGCGTCGTGACCGGACATCCGTCCCTGGCGATCATCCGGGCGTCACGCCAGCATCGATGCCAACAGCAGCCGCGCCTTTTCCCAATCGCGACGCACGGTGCGGTCGGTGAGGCCGAGCGCTTCGCCGATCTCGAGCTCGGTCATGCCGCCGAAATAGCGCATTTCCACCACCTGGGCGAGTCGCGGCTCCAACTGCGCCAGCGATTCCAGCGCCTCGTGCACCTGCAGGGCTTCGTCGTCTCCGGTGATGCCGTCGCCGAGCGCGGTGTCGAGGGTGACATTGCGCGCACCGCCACCGCGACGCTCGGCATGGCGTTCGCGCAACTGGTCGACGATCACCGCGCGCATGACCTGCGCGGCATAGGCGAAGAACCGGCGCCGGGTGTCGACCTGCAGGGTCTGCTTGCCCGACAGCCGCAACCAGATCTCGTTGACCAGCGCGGTGCTGTCCAGCAGGGTCATCGGGCCGGAACGCGCGAGTCGTGCGCGCGCGAGCTTCTTGAGCTCGTCGTAGGCGGCACCGAACAGTGCGGCGTTGTCCACGCCGCCGCCGGCATTGCCCGCATCGATCAGTTCGGTGATGTCGCCCACATGCAATCCCTGTCGCGATCGGTTCGTTGGAATACTGTTCGTCGGAAGACCCGGGAGCCTGTCGTCGGCCCGGCGTCCTTCGACCCCGGGAAGCGACGGCGCCGCGTCCGTGCTGGAGCGTCAGCCCGCGAGCGCTTCGGCTTTCGCCGCGCAGATGAAATCGTTCTCGCTGAGGCCGCCCACGTCGTGGGTGGAGAAGCGCACCACGCAGCGGTCGTAATGCACGCCCAGGTCCGGGTGATGGTCTTCGCGATGGGCGATGTGGGCCAGCGCGTTCACGAACGCCATCGTGCGGTAGTAATCGGGAAAGGCGAAGGTCTTGAGCAGCGCGTGGCCGTTTTCCGCCAGCTCCCAGCCGGGCAATTGCGGCATGAGTTCGGCGATCTGCGCGGGCGGCAGGCGGTGTTCGTGGCCGCGGCGGGGAATGCAGCGCGCCTGAGCGAGGGGGACGAGGTCGGACATGAGGGGGCACTCCCGGAAGGAATCGCACGAAACTGAACACTGTTCCGCCGGCATGACGAAAAGCAGGCGGGCACGCGACGGACGGACCGCTAGAATAGCCGCATGATCCAGATTTCCGAATCCGCGCAGTCGCACTTCCGCCGTTTGATCGAACGCGAGGCCCTGCCCGGGCTCGGCGTGCGCCTGAGCGCCCTCCACCCCGGTACGCCGCGCGCCGATGTCCGCCTGGAATTCGCCGAACCCGGCGACCTGCAGGGCGACGAATGGGCGGTGGACTGCGAGGGGTTCACGCTGTGGCTCGATGCCGGCAGCGTGCGTTATCTCGACGGCGCGGAGATCGATTACACCCAGCAGGCCACCGGCGGCCAACTCCAGATCCGCGCACCGAAGATCAAGGGCGAGACGCCGGGCGAATCCGCATCGCTGGTCGAGCGCGTACATTGGGTGGTGGAGCATGAGGTCAATCCGCAGTTGGCCCAGCACAAGGGACATGTGTCGGTGCGGGAAGTGACCGCCGACGGCGTCGTCGTCCTGAGTTTCGGTGGCGGTTGCCACGGCTGCGGCATGGCCGACGTGACGTTGAAGCAGGGCATCGAGAAGACCCTGCTGGAGAAAGTCCCGGGCGTGACCGCCGTGCGCGACGCGACCGACCACGCCAGCGGATCGGCGCCCTACATCGCGCGTTCGTCGGTCTGACCGGGCCCCGCCGCGCGTGTTTTCCGCCGCGGATCTGATCGAAATCCTGCAGGTCCGCCATCGGCGGCGTTTTCCGGTGCATGCCGATCGCCCCTTCGGCGGGTTTCCGCCGACCTGGCGCGCCTGGTTCATGGCGATGGGCGAGCGCGTCGGTACGGTCGCCGGCGCGCCGGTCGCCGATTATCTGGACGTATTCCTGGCGCGACCGCTGCGCCCGCGACCGAAAGCCGCGCCGCCGCTGGATCGCTGGCGTGCCTTCGCGCGACTGGCGCGCCAGCAGTGGGAGCCCGCGCCGCGCGATCAGCGCGGTCTGCGCCGATTCGCGGCGGCGTTCTCGGGCCTGCTGCATCTGGTGTTCGGCGTATTGTTGCTGTGGTTGGGTTTCGTGCAGCTCGGCGACGCGCCGCCGGAGGCGCAGCAGGCCGGCGAATCGATCCTGATCGAATACATCGGCGACGGGACGCCGGCCGAGACCGGTGGTGCGCCCGCGGCAGGCGAAAGCGACGCGCCGGCGTCTGCAGCGGCGTCTGCGTCGACATCGACTCCCGTGGCCGCCGCAGCCGCCAGCGCCCCGTACGTGCCGCCAACGCCGCCCGATGTCCGGCAGGCCGACACCACGCCATCGCAACCCGCGCCATCGCAACCCATGCCGCCCGAAGAGGCGCCGTCGCCACCGGTCGACGCGGCAGCGCCGCAGCCGCTGGCGGTGACCGAGACGCCGACGACCGATATCGATTTCACGCTCCCGGCGCCGGTTCCGATCGACCCGACGATTCCGCGCCCCGCGCTGCGGGTGCCCGAGGTCGCCGCGCAGGCGACCGAAGTCGAAACCTTCAAGGCCACCACGGCAGTGCCGAACGTGCAGCGGCCCACGCCTCGACCGGCGATGCCGACCGTGCCCGTGCTGCGGACCGAAGTGACCGAAGTCGAAGCGCAGCGCGCGCCGGCGCCGGTCGTCGCGCGTCAGGTTTCGCCCAGCGCGCAGCGCACGCCTGCGCTGCGGGTGCCCGAAATGCGCACCGTCCCGGGCGAAGTGCAGGTGCGCGCACCGCCCGCGCCGGCCGCTGCCACCGCTGGCGCATCCACAGCGGCGCCCACGCCATCACGCGTACCCGCCACCGGGACTGCGCCCTCACCGGGCACCGCGAGCCCGCCCGCGACCGCCGCCACGTCCGGCGGTCGTCCGCAGGCGACGGCGACGGGTCGTCCCGCCGCGGCCGCACCGGCCGGCGCGGGGCCGACGCCTTCGCCACGCCCGGGCGCCGCCCCCAGCACCGTGCGCAGCGACGATTGGGGCGCATCCGACCGCAACGTTCCCGGCAACAGCACCGCCGGGCGCTCGCCGGGGCTGTTCAACAGCGACGGCAGCGTGCGCCTGCCGGGCGACGGTGGACGTGTCGGTGGCGGGCTGCCGCCGGGCACGGTCATCGAGGATTTCGAAAAGATCGATCGCATGGGCACGTGGCTCAAACGGCCGCCGCTGGACTACACGCCGACCCGTTTCGATCGTTTCTGGATTCCCAACCGTTCGCTGCTGGAAGAATGGGTGAGCCGCGGCATCAAGAACGTGGCCATTCCGATCCCCGGGACCACCAAACGCATCCTGTGCACCGTGTCCCTGCTGCAGGGTGGGGGCGGCTGCACCATCCACGATCCCAATCTGCAGGATCAGGAAGCCATCGCACGACCGCCGCCGGACGTGCCGTTCAAGCCGGAACTGCAGGAAGACCGGGACAGCCTGCCGCGCACGAACGGGCCCTGAGTCCGGACCGGTCGTCGTTCCGCGAAACTGGTTGCGGGAAGAACGGGTCCTGTGAAGTCGTCGCCGCGTCGATCCAAACGTGCGGAAGATCAATCCGTCGAAACGCGAACGGGAGCCCTGAGGCTCCCGTCGTCGTCCATCGCGTGGCGCTGTGCGGCTTATTTACCGTGCAGATCGCCCAGCGGGCCGGCCTGTGCGGCGAAATAGGCGGCGAGGTCGGCGATGCCCTGATCGTCGAGCTTGCCGGCATCGGCCGCGCCCTTGATCTGGTTGGTCATCAGCGCATGCTCGCGGCCGCCGTCGCGGTACTGCTTGATCGCGTGGAAGAGGTAGTCCTGATACTGGCCGGCGAGGACCGGGTAGGTCACGTCGATGGGCTTGGCGCCGCCGGGGCCGTGACAGTCGATGCAGGCCTGGCCGGTGCCGCTGAGCTGCTTGTCGGCGGCGATGCGTTCGCCGCGGGCGGCGTCGCCGTTGAAGGCATTGATGTGGTCGAACTCGGCCTTGTGGCCGGCCTTGGCGCCTTCGGCGTGGGCGGCGGCATCGGGTTCTGATTTGCCGCAGCCGCTCAGAGCGATGCCGAGGGTCAGGGCGAGGGCGATGGACAGGGTACGCTTCGTCATGCGGGCGTCGCTCACTTCTTCAGGCTCGAAAGGTAGGCGGCGATGTCGGCGATGTCCTGCTCGGAAAAGCTCTGCGCCTGCGCCTGCATGGTCGGGTGCTTGCGCGCGCCCTTGCGGTACTCGATGAGCGCGTTCGCGAGGTATTCCGCGGACTGGCCGGTGATTTTCGGCACGCTGTAGGTGGGATAGGCGTTCTTGTAGCCGGTGACGCCGTGGCAGCCCTGGCAGGTGTAGGCCAGCTGTTTGCCTTTTTCGGCGGAACCTGCGGGCGTCTGCGCCTGCACCGCGAAGGCGGCGAACAGGGCGAGGCAACCGGCGAGCAGCGAACAACGATTCGTCGATCGGATCATATCTGGCGTCATGTCGGGGCGTGATGTCGGGAGCGTCCGCAGTCGCGAACGCGCAATCCAGACAGTATAGCCTGAGCCATCGCTCCGACGCAGGCCGTCCGGACCACCTCTCCGATGCAGCGCCCGGGTGTCCCGCGAGTCACCATGACCTCTGGCGGATGCTGGTCATGGCTGGGTGATATACCTTGATACAACACCTCACAACCGACCGACGATGCCCACGATGTCCGCCACTCACACTCCGCCCGTACCTGCCGCAAGGACGACGCTCGCCCGCAGTATGGGGGTGGGCGTGCTGCTCGGTTGTCTCGTTCTGGCCGGCTGCAAGCCCGGGGGTCAGGATGCCAAGGCCAAGGACCAGGAGAGCAAGGTCGAAGAGGCGGTGCCGGTCGAGGCCGTGGCGGTCTCCACCCGTGCCATCGCCGCCAGCTACACCGGCACCGCACCGCTCGAAGCCCGCGGCGAGTCCCAGGTGGTGGCCAAGACCTCGGGCGTCGCCCTGCAGGTCATGGCGGAAGTGGGCCAGCAGGTCCGCGCCGGTCAGGTCCTGGTGCGCCTCGATTCGGCCCGCGCCGCCCTGCAGGCCGCGCAGAGCGAAGCCCAGTTGCGCAAGCTGGAGGCGAGTTACAACCGGTCCCGGCAATTGTTCGCGCAGCAGTTGCTCAGCGCCAACGACATCGATCAGCTCAGGTTCGATCTCGAGAACGCCCGCGCGGTGAATCGTCTGGCCAATCTCGAATTGTCGTACGCCAATGTCGTCGCCCCGATTTCCGGCATCATCGCCGAGCGTTCGATCAAGACCGGCAACTTCGTCCAGATCAATACGCCGATTTTCCGGATCGTCGACACCTCGCGACTGGAGGCCACGCTCAACGTGCCCGAACGCGAACTGGCGACGCTCAAGCCCGGACTGCCGGTGCAATTGATGGTCGATGCGTTGCCCGGACGTCCGTTCCTCGGGCGCGTCGATCGCGTCGCGCCGGTGGTCGATTCCGGCAGCGGCACCTTCCGCGTGATCTGCGCCTTCGATGGTGGCGGCCTGCTGCAGCCCGGCATGTTCGGACGCATCAAGATCGACTACGACCAGCGCGCCAACGCCCTTGTGATTCCGCGCAACGCGCTGCTGGACGACGAGAACGATCCGGCTGTCTTCGCGGTGCGCGGCGGCAAGGCCGCGCGGGTCACCGTGAAGCTCGGTTACTACGACGGCGAATGGGTCGAAGTCCGTTCCGGCCTGAAGGCGGGCGATCGGGTGGTCACTGCCGGCAAGATCGCACTGCGCGAAGGCGCCAAGGTCCAGGTGATCGGCGATGCCGCGGCCAAACCGGTGGCCGCAGCCAAACCCGCAGGCGACAAGTCGTGAGCGCGCACGACGCTCCCCCGACCGAGGACGCGTCGGCATACGGATCGGGACTGGTCGAGTTCTCGACCCGCCGTCGGGTGACGGTGGCGATGTTCTGGCTGACGATGTTCCTGTTCGGCGGCCTCGCGCTGATGAGCCTCAAGGTGAATCTGCTGCCCGATCTGAGCTATCCGACGCTCACCGTGCGCACCGAATACACCGGCGCGGCGCCGTCGGAGATCGAGACCCTGATCACCGAGCCGGTGGAAGAAGCGCTCGGCGTGGTCAAGAACCTGCGCAAGCTGAAGTCGGTGTCGCGCACGGGCCAGAGCGATGTCGTGCTCGAGTTCGCCTGGGGCACCGACATGGACCAGGCCAGCCTCGAAGTACGCGACAAGATGGAAGTGCTGCAGTTGCCGCTGGAAGCCAAGGCGCCGGTGCTGCTGCGCTTCAATCCTTCGACCGAACCGATCATGCGCCTCGTGCTGGCGCCCAAGACCGCCATCGCCGACGAGGCGCAGGCGCTGCGCCGGCTCACCGAACTGCGTCGCTTCGCCGACGACGATCTGAAGAAGAAGCTCGAACCGGTGGAAGGCGTCGCCGCGGTCAAGGTCGGCGGCGGTCTGGAAGACGAGGTGCAGGTCGACATCGATCAGCAGAAGCTCGCCCAGCTCAATCTCTCCATCGACACGGTGATCCAGCGCCTGCAGGCAGAGAACATCAACGTGTCCGGCGGCCGTCTCGAAGAGGGCAGTCAGCGTTATCTCGTGCGCACGGTGAACCAGTTCGCCAGCATCGAGGAAATCCGGCAGATGCTGGTCACCACGCGCAGCGCCGGCAACGACGCCGCGGCGTCGGCGGCGCGTCAGATGGCCGCGGTGGCGGCGTCGACCGGCTCGGCCGCCGCGATCGCGGCCGCCAGTTCGGTGCAGAGCGCCTCCGGCGCCAACGGCGGCACGCCCGCCGGCGGCCTGCCGGTGCGCCTGATGGACATCGCCGAGGTGCGCCAGGGGCACAAGGAACGCGAATCGATCATCCGCCTCGGCGGTCGCGAAGCGGTCGAACTCGCGATCTACAAGGAAGGCGACGCCAATACCGTGTCTTCGGCCGATGCGATCGAAGCCAAGCTGGCCGAGATCCGCAAGGAAATCCCCGACGACATCGAGCTCACCACCGTCGACGACCAGTCGCAGTTCATCCGTCATTCCATCAACGACGTCAAGTTCGACGCCGTGGTCGGCGGTCTGCTCGCGGTATTGATCATCTTCCTGTTCCTGCGCGACGGCTGGAGCACCTTCGTGATCGCGCTGTCGCTGCCGGTCTCGATCGTCACCACGTTCTTCTTCATGGACCAGTTCGGCCTGAGCCTCAACGTGATGTCGCTCGGCGGATTGGCGCTCGCCACCGGCCTGGTGGTGGACGATTCGATCGTGGTGCTGGAAAGCATCGCCAAGGCGCGCGAACGCGGCCTCGGGGTGTTCGCCGCGGCGATCGAGGGCACGCGCGAAGTCAGCATGGCCGTGGTCGCATCCACGCTGACCACCATCGCGGTGTTCCTGCCGCTGGTGTTCGTGCAGGGCATCGCCGGCGAACTGTTCCGCGATCAGGCGCTGACCGTGGCCACCGCGATCGGCATTTCGCTGGTGGTGTCGATGACCCTCATCCCGATGCTCAGCGGTTGGCGCGATCGCGCGCCGATGGCGTTCCCGGAAGAGCCGGCCCATCCGAAATGGGAGCCCGAGGTCACATGGCAGAAGCCGCTCGCCGTCGCCCGCAACGGCCTGGGTACGGCCACGCGTGGCGGCGCGTTCGGCGCGGCCTTCGTGTTCATCCGGATCTGGCGCGGCCTGTCCGCGGTGATCGGTCCGGTGATGCGCAAGCTCAGCGATCTGGCGATGGCGCCCTACCATCGCATCGAAGCGGGCTATCTGCGTCTGCTGCCCGGTGCGATGCGGCGCCCGACGCTGGTGCTGGTGCTCGCCACGGCGGCGTTCGGCGCCAGCCTGCTCGTGGTGCCGATGCTCGGCACCGACCTCATCCCGCAGCTGGCGCAGGATCGCTTCGAGATGACGGTGAAACTGCCGCCGGGCACGCCGCTGCGCGACACCGATCGCGTGGTGCGCGAGCTGCAGCAGACGCATGCGAAGGATGAAGGCATCCGTGCGCTGTACGGCGTCAGCGGCAGCGGCACGCGGCTGGACGCCAGCCCGACCGAAAGCGGCGAGAACATCGGCAAGCTCTCGGTGGTGATGAGCGACAGCGGCGACGAACAGCGCGAGGCCGCGCTGGTCGAGAGCCTGCGCGAAAGCGCCGGCCGCTACGCCGGTGCCCAGGTCGATTTCAGCCGGCCGGAACTCTTCAGCTTCTCGATGCCGCTGGAAATCGAACTCAGCGGCCAGGACCTGGAAGGCATCGAGCGCGCCGGGCGGAAAATGGCGGCGATGCTGCGCGAGAACCCGCACTACGCCGACGTGAAATCGACGGTCGAGCAGGGCTTCCCGGAAATCCAGATCCATTTCGACCAGGAGCGCGCCGGTGCGCTCGGCCTGACCACGCGTCAGGTGGCCGATGCGGTGGTGAAGAAGGTGCGCGGCGACGTCGCCACCCGCTACAGCTTCCGCAGCC
Organism: Lysobacter hankyongensis; assembly: GCF_039543145.1. NCBI lineage: Bacteria > Pseudomonadati > Pseudomonadota > Gammaproteobacteria > Lysobacterales > Lysobacteraceae > Lysobacter > Lysobacter hankyongensis. Next base: position 105,951 of record NZ_BAABJE010000015.1, read on the forward strand.
GCAAGATCGATGTGCTGGTGCGCGCGCGCGAATCGGATCGTGCGACCGTCGACGACATCCGTCGCCTGATCGTGAATCCGGGCAGCGCCAATCCCGTGACCCTCGACTCGGTTGCGGATGTCGTGGCGACCACCGGACCGAGCGAGATCCATCGCGCGGATCAGGTGCGCGTGGCGGTGGTGTCGGCCAACCTCCGCGACATCGATCTGGGGACCGCGGTCCGCGAAGTGCGCCAGATGGTCGACGAGGCCGAAGGCGGCCTGGGCGCGGGCATCGGCATGCATATCGGCGGCCAGGGCGAGGAATTGTCGCAGTCGCTGCAGTCGCTGCTGTTCGCATTCGGTCTGGCGGTGTTCCTGGTCTATCTGGTCATGGCCTCGCAGTTCGAATCGCTGCTGCATCCGTTCGTGATCCTGTTCACCATCCCGCTGGCGCTGGTGGGGGCGATCCTCGCGCTGCTGGTCACCGGTTCCACGATCTCGGTGGTGGTCTTCATCGGCCTGATCCTGCTGGTGGGTCTGGTGGTGAAGAACGCGATCATCCTGATCGACAAGGTGAACCAGGCGCGCGAGTCGGGCATGCCCAAGCGCGAAGCGCTGGTCGAAGGCGCGCGCTCGCGTCTGCGCCCGATCATGATGACCACGCTCTGTACCTTGTTTGGCTTCCTGCCGCTGGCGCTGGCCTTCGGCGAGGGTGCGGAGGTACGCTCGCCGATGGCGATCACGGTGATCGGTGGCCTGTTGGTGTCGACGCTGCTGACGCTGGTGGTGATCCCGGTGGTCTACGATCTGCTCGATCGCCGGCCGGATGAACATTACGTGGCCCGCGGCAGGCGCGCCCGCGCCAAGCGCGGCGAAGATTTCGACGCGGCCGCAGGAGAGGGCATGTCGTCATGAGCGTCGCCGAGTTCAGCATCAAGCGCCCCGTCACCACGGTGATGTTCTTCGTGTCGCTGTTCGTGGTCGGCCTGATCGCGGCGGTGCGCCTGCCGCTGGAAGCGTTTCCCTCGGTGACGTTCCCGGGCATCTTCCTGCAGTTGCCTTACTCCGGCTCCACGCCGGAAGAGGTCGAGCGCACGGTGTTGCGTCCGGTCGAGGAAGCGGTCTCGACGATGACCGGGATCAAGCGCATGGACGGCAGCGCGAAGGCCGACGGTGCATCGATGTTCATCCAGTTTTCCGACTGGGAGCGCGATGCGTCGATCGCCGCGTCCGATGCGCGCGAACGCATCGACGCGATCCGCGACGAATTGCCCGACGATCTGCAGCGCTACTTCGTGCTGAAATTCTCGACCAGCGACGAGGCGGTGGTGAAGGTCCGGCTCGCCTCGGATCGCGACATGACCCGCGAATACGACATGATCGATCGCGAGTTCAAGCGCCGGCTCGAACGGATTCCCGGCGTCGCCCGCGTCGATGTGCTCGGCGCGCCGCCGAACGAGGTGGAAATCGCGATCTCCTCCGATCGCCTCAACGCCCACGGCGTCGGATTGAACGAACTGAATGCGCGCCTGCGCAACGTCAATTTCTCGGTGTCGGCAGGCCAGATCGACGATGGAGGCAAGCGCCTGCGGGTCCAGCCGGTCGGCGAGCTCGTCGATCTCGATCAGTATCGCAACATCGTCATCGACGACAAGGGCACGCGCCTCGGCGACGTGGCCGATGTCGTGCTCAAGCCTTCGCGCATGGATTACGGCCGTCGTCTGGACGGGCGGCCGGCGGTGGGGCTGGACATCTTCAAGGAGCGCAGCGCGAACCTGGTGCAGGTCTCGCGCGACGTGCTCGCGGAGGTCAACGCCATCGCCGAGGATCCCGCGCTCAACGGCGTGCAGGTGCTGGTGGTCGGCGATCAGGGCGAATCCGTGACCACCTCGCTGCTGGAGCTGGCCGAGGCCGGTCTGGTCGGGCTGTTGTTGTCGGTGATCGTGCTGTATTTCTTCCTGCGCCACTGGCCGTCGACGCTGATGGTCTGCACCGCGATTCCGATCTGCTTCGTGATGACCCTCGGGTTCATGTACTTCGCAGGGGTCACGCTCAACATCCTGACGATGATGGGTCTGCTGCTCGCGGTCGGCATGCTGGTGGACAACGCGGTCGTGGTGGTGGAGAGCATCTACCAGGAACGCGAACGCATGCCGGACCAGCCCCGGTTGGCCTCGCTGCTCGGTACGCGCAACGTCGCCATCGCGCTGTCCGCGGGCACGCTCTGCCATTGCATCGTGTTCGTGCCGAACCTGTTCGGCGACCGCAACATGATCAGCATCTTCATGGCCCAGATCGCGATCACCATTTCGGTGTCGCTGCTCGCCTCCTGGCTGGTGGCGGTGAGCCTGATCCCGATGCTCTCGGCGCGGATGAAGACGCCGCCGGCCGTCCGCAACGACCGCGGCCTGATTCCTTCTCTGCAGCGCCGTTACGCCGCGTTCCTGCGCTGGACGCTCGAACACCGCGGCAAGAGCGTGCTCGGAATCCTGCTGATCGTTGCGGTCAGCGTGCTTCCGATGACGCAGATGAAGGTCAACATGTTCGGCGGCGAGGATGCCCTCGAGGCCGACGTCTTCTACCAGTGGAAGGGCGCGTACACGAAGGAGCAGATGTCCGAGGAAATCGAGCGCATCGAGAATTTCCTCGACGCCAACCGCAAGAAGTACGGCATCGTCCAGATCTATTCGTTCTTCAGCGAAGAGGGCTGGGGCGGCACCCAGATCAAGTTCGACGAGGCCCGCAGCGACCAGACGCCGGCGGTCATCGAACAACTGCGCAAGGACCTGCCCAAGTCCGCGCGCGCCCAGATCGGCATCGGCGGCAATCAGGGCGGCCCCGGCGGCGGTGGCGGTTTCGGCGGCGAGACCGTGCAGGTGCAACTGGTCGGCGATTCGTCGGAAACGCTCAGGGAACTCGGCGCCGATATCGTTCCCATGCTCGCAGGTCGCAAGGAACTGCGCGACGTGCGCATCAATGCCGGCGATCAGAACAGCGAACTGTCGGTGCGGGTCGATCGCGAGCGCGCGGCGTCCTTCGGCTTCAGCGCGGACAACGTCTCCACGTTCGTCGGTCTGGCCCTGCGCGGCGCGCCGCTGCGCGAATTCCGTCGCGGCGATACCGAGGTCCCGGTCTGGGTGCGTTTCGCCGGCGCCGAGAATTTCGGCACCAAGGACATCGCGTCGTTCACCGTGCGCGCACCGGACGGCCGGATCGTGCCGCTGCTGGCGATGGTCGATGTCGAGGTCAAGGCGGCCGCGACCGAGATCCAGCGCTCCAATCGCCAGACCACGCTGACGCTGCAGGCGAACCTCGCCGACAAGGTCACGCCGCAGGAAGCCCGCGACGCCATGGAGCAGGCGCTGAAGGCGGTGACGTTCCCGCCCGGCTACAGCTTCACCTTCGACGCCGGCGGCGGCCAGGACGACCAGGAGGCGATGCAGCAGATGATGTTCAATCTGCTGATCGCCCTGATCATGATCTACGTGGTCATGGCCGCGGTGTTCGAATCGCTGTTGTTCCCGACCGCGATCATGAGCGGCGTGCTGTTCTCCGTGTTCGGCGTGTTCTGGCTGTTCTGGCTCACCGGCACCGAGTTCAACGTCATGGCCTTCATCGGCATCCTCGTACTGATGGGCGTGGTGGTGAACAACGGCATCGTGATGATCGAGCACATCAACAACCTGCGACGGCGCGGCATGTCGCGCACCGATGCGCTGGTGGAAGGCAGCCGCGAACGCCTGCGGCCGATCCTGATGACCATGGGCACGGCGATCCTGGCGATGGTGCCGATCGCGCTGGGCCAGACCAAGATGGCCGGCGGTGGACCGCCGTATTTCCCGATGGCCCGCGCCATCGCCGGCGGATTGGCGTTCTCCACCGTGGTCAGCCTGCTGTTCCTGCCGACGATCTACGCCATGCTCGACGACATGCGCTCTTCCACGATGAGGATCGTGCGCAGGGCGAGCGGAAAGCAGGGCAGCGACACGGCCGCCGCGACGATGGCGGCGATCAAGGCGGAATGAGCCTGTGCGATGCATACGCACCCGGCGTCGTAACGGTGCCGGGTGCGAATTGATCGCACGTGGGAGAGACCTGCCTCATCTTCATCTGCGGCACCCCCTGGCGCCGCTGCTGGAAAGATCCCTGACCTCGCAGCGATCCCGCTGAACGCGCGAAAGGGCCGGAATCACTCCGGCCCTTTCGTTTTTGGTGCGGCAGGTTCGTCGCGTCGCGTCGGCCGCGACATGCGATCGCGTCAGCCGACCAGCTTGCTCAACAGCCGTGCGCCGCCGGTCCACACGCCGATGGCGGTGCCCAGGCTGGTCAGGAAGAAGTTGAGCAACGCGCGGGCGACGCGATTGCGCCACCAGCCTTTCACCGACTGCACGTCGTCGCGCAGCGCCATGAAATCGGCGTAGGTGGGTTTTCGCGCCCACACTTCGACCAGCGCGCTGAGCGTGCCCGAGGCCAGCGCAGGGTGCAGCGGGGTGATCGGCGAAGACACGAAGGCGGTGAGAATACTCAGCGGATGGCCGCCGGCGATCGTGCAACCGATCGCGCCCAGCGTGCCGGTGACCAGCACCCACTGCAGCACGAGGTCGCTGCCGACCTCCAGGCCGCCGCGCCAGAAGCCCCAGGCGAAGCCACCGAGCACGAAGGCCGCCAGCAGCAGGGTGAACCACGGAAACGACGATTTCTGTTGGACCGCTTCGAGTTCGCCGCACAGCGCATCCGGATCGCGCACGTCTTCGCCCAGATGTTTGGTCAGGCCCTGCAGATGGCCGGCGCCGACCACCGCGAGCACTTCGCGCGCCTTTCCGGCGGAGGCCTCCGGACGGTCGCCACTCGCGCCGATCGCGCGCAGCTTCGCCGCCATGTACTCGTCGCGTTCGGCGATCACCGTGCGATAGAGCGCCGGGCTGTCGGCAGCGAATTCGCTGAAACTCGCTTCCAGCATGTCGCCTTCCTTCAGCCCTTCGATCTGTTCGTCCGACACCTTCTCGTCGAAGAACAGCGACGCCATCAGGCCGCCGGAGACCTTGGCGCGGCCCCACCAGCCGAGCGTCTGCATCGCGCGCTTGAAGGTCAGGCCGACGTCGCGGTCGATCAGATGCAGCGACAGCCCGCGCTCGCGGGCATCCACGACCGCCGCCTTCAATTCGGCGCCCGGCTCGATGCCGAGCTGTTCCGCGAGCCTGCGCTGGTAGGCGGCCAGGCCGAGGTTGGCCGCGAACACCGCGGTCTTGCCTTCGCGCAGCACCTTCACCAGGTCCAGTCGCGCCAGCGCGTCCGGATCGGTCAGCGACTGCGCGCGCTGCGCGTCGAGTTCCACCGCGATGGTGTCGTACGCGCCGGACGCGATCGCGGCGCGCACCGCCTCCACACTGGCCTTGGACACATGCGCGGTGCCGAGGAGGGTGTAACGCACGCCGTCGCGTTCGACGATGGCATGCGGTTGATCGTGGAGCGGGTCGGCGGCGGCCGGGGCGGCATCGCCGGGCAGGGCGGGTTCGAGATCGGTCATCGTGACAATGCGGTGGGGAGGGACCGCCGATCCCGGCCTCACCGATCCTCGGGGGCGAACGCGACGGAACGTGGAGGATAGACGCTCGTGCGCAGGCTGTCGCGTCCGGCCGGGCCGCGACGATTCAGCACACGCCGAACGGCAGATTCGGCGACGAGACGATGCGCGCGCCCACCGTTTCGCGGCGCAGGAAGCGCAGCGCGTTCGCGATCACGTCGGGGTGGTCGGCGATGCGGTTGTGGCCGAAACCGCGGGTGGTGATCATCCGTGCGTCGTGCCACAGCCGGGCATAGCGTTCGCCTTCGGACCAGGGCACCTCGCGGTCTTCCAGATCGTGCACGATCAGCGCCGGTCGGCCGATCATCGGTGCGTTGCGATGCGCCTGCAGGTCTTCGATCGGCACCCGGGTCTGGCGTTCGAAGAGTGCGGCGAGCCGCGCGCCCCAGTGCGTGCCCAGCCAGACGAAGCGGCTGAAGCGCTCCATCGCCGCCAACGGGTCGGCGGCAGGTGCGATCAGGATCGCGGATTCCGCGGCCAGCCCGCGCGCCAGTGCGACCGCGGTGGCGGCGCCGCCGAGCGAATGCCCGATCACCGCGGTGGCCGGGCCGTAGTGGCGCCCGACCGCCAGCAGATGGCATGCGAAGTCGGGCAGGGTGGTGCGATCTCCGTCGCTCCGACCGTGGCCTGCCTGATCGAAGGCGACGAGGGCATAGCCGGCGGCACGCAGCGGTTCCACCCATGCCGCGGCGCGGGTGCCGTGGCTGGACCAGCCGTGCGCGAAGAGCACGTAGGGCTGACGCGACGGATCGCCCCAGACGTAGGTGGCGATGCCGAGTCCGTCGACTTCGATCCTTTCCTCGCGCGCATCGGCGGTCGGTGCGGCGGCGGCGCGCTGGCGGCTGCTGCGGAACGGAGTGCAGAACAGTCTGGCGGCCCGTGCCAGCGTGGCCTCGGGCCAGACTTGGGCGCCGATCAGGAACAACAGGCGCGCCATGTAGAGCGTCGCAATGTTACGAACGATCGTGCTAATTTTTGCGAAATAAACACCCATGACAAACCTCCATCGGCGGAATCAGTCGTGCGGGGAGAGATAGATCGGGAGCAGGTGCTCGAACATCCGCTGCCCGAGGGCGACCGCGGCGTCGTAACCGGCGATCGCCATGTCGTGTTGCACCGCCAGCGCGATCGCATTCACCTCGAAGGCGAACTGCGCGGCATCGGTATCGTTGCGCAATTCGCCGGAGGCGATGGCCAGGCCGACGGCGCGGACCAGTTCGCCGCGCCAGCGCTGATGGTGGGCGAGGACGCGGTCGCGCAGCGGCCCGGGGCGATCGTCGTACTCGCTGACCGCGGACAGCAGCAGGCAGCCGCCGCGATCCTGCCCCAGCCAGTCGAACCAGTGCGTGAGGATCGCACGCAGACGGGGCAAGCCGCGCCCGGCCTTGAGCGCCGGGAGCAGGGTGTGTTCGCCGAACCGCTGTGCGGCCAGATCCAGCACCGCGAGCTGCAGATCCTCGCGCGAACCGAAATGGGCGAAGACGCCGCTCTTCGACATGCCTACGGCATCCGCCAACGGCCCGATGGACAACCCTTCCAGACCGGCCGACGAAGCGATCATGTAGGCGCGTTCCACGATCATGTCGCGGGTGGCGGCGCCTTTGCCGGAGGGACTGGAGGGATTCATACGCACTTTATAGAACGACCGTTCGTTTCCATGCAAGTGCCGGAGGCTCGGCCCCCATTCCGGAACGGATCAGTCGCGATAGCGCTTGAGCAGATCGCCGTAGGCATCGATCCGGCGATCGCGCAGGAACGGCCAGATCCGCCGGACATGCTCGCTGCGCGCCATGTCGACCTCGGCCATCAGGATCGTCGGTTCGGTGCCGGCCTCGGCCAGGAATTCGCCCTGCGGGCCGAGGACATGGCTGTTGCCCCAGAAATCGATGCCGGCCGCACCCAGCGGCGACGGTTCATGCCCGACCCGGTTGCAACTGAGCACCGGCACGCCGTTGGCGACCGCATGGCCGCGATGGCTGAGGATCCACGCGCCGCGCTGGCGATCCTTCTCGGCCTGTTCGTCGGTCGGGTCCCAGCCGATGGCGGTCGGGTAGAGCAGCAGTTCGGCGCCGGCCAGCGCCATCAGCCGCGCGGCTTCCGGATACCACTGGTCCCAGCACACCAGCACGCCGAGGCGGCCGACCGATGTATCGATCGGCGTGAAGCCGAGGTCGCCCGGCGTGAAATAGAACTTCTCGTAGAACCCAGGATCGTCCGGGATGTGCATCTTGCGGTACTTGCCGGCGGTGCTGCCGTCGGCGTCGAATACCACTGCGGTATTGTGGTACAGCCCCGCCGCGCGGCGTTCGAACAGCGAACTGACCAGGACCACGCCGTGTCGTTTCGCGAGCGACGACAGCCGCTCCGTGCTCGGGCCGGGGATCGGTTCGGCGAGATCGAACTCGTCCACCGATTCGTGCTGGCAGAAATACGCGCCGTTGTGGAGTTCCTGCAGCAGCACCAGTTTCGCTCCGCGCTTCGCGGCTTCGCCGACGCGGTCTTCGATCAGCGCCAGATTCGCCTCGGCCGAGCCTCGGTTGCTTTCCTGGATCAAAGCGACGGGGAGCGTTTTCTTGTTCATGGCGGGAGCACGACCTGTGACCGTTCGGTCATTGTAGGGCGGGCCCTTGCCCACCGTTGCGAGGTGCCCGATGACGATGCGCGCCGGGATGCACGCCGATCATCGCGGGCGATGACGCATCAGCCGAGGGCGCCTGCGGGCACCTGCATCGTGATGCAGTGCAGGCTGCCGTTCTGCCAGATCAGCGGCCGACAGGGGACCGGCACGATCGCGCGTCCGGGGAACGCTTCGGCCATCACCTCCTGCGCGCGCGCGTCGGCCACATCGCCGTAGGACGGCATCAACACCGCACCGTTGACGATCAGGAAATTGGCGTAGCTCGCGGCGAGCCGCCGGCCGTCGTCGAAGATGGGTCTGGACCACGGCAATGCGAACAGCCGGTAGGGCTTGCCTTCGCGAGTGCGCAACTGCGACAACTCCGCGGCCATCGCCTGCAGTTCGTCGTAGTGGGTGTCTGCGATGTCGTCGCAGGCCTGATAGACGATCGCGTCCGGCGCGGCGAAACGCGCGAGGGTATCGATGTGCGCGTCGGTGTCGTCGCCTTCCAGATACCCGCGTTCCAGCCACAGCACACGGTCCTGCGCCAGCCAGCCCGCGAGTTTCGCGCCGAGCTGTTCGCGGGTCGCCTGCGGATGGCGCTCGTGCAGACAGCGCCAGGTCGTGAGCAGGGTACCGGCACCGTCGGTCTCGATGGCGCCGCCTTCGAGCGCGAAATCGATCTCGTGACGCTCGCCGTTCGGGAAGAGGCCTTCCGCGGTCAGCGCTTCGACCAGACGGTCGTCGCGGCTGGCCTCGAATTTTCCGCCCCAGCCGGTGAAGCGGAAATCGAGCTGACGGAAGCCGCTGCCGTCGTTCGAACGCAACGTGATCGGTCCGCTGTCGCGCAGCCAGGTGTCGTCATACTCGACGGTCACGAAGCGCACGCGGCTCATGTCCACGCGCGCGGAACGCAGGCGGGCTTCGGCGTAGGTCTGCAGGTCGTCGTCGGCGATGCAGATCACCGCGTCCTCGAACGAAGTGATCGCCGCGACCAGCGCGATGTAGGTTTCCTCGACATCGACGAGGCGCGGGCCCCAGTCGGTCTCGGGATGCGGCCACGCGATCAGGACGGCGGACTGGGGTTCCCACTCCGCCGGAAAACGGAACTTGTCGGACATCGGATGCGGTAGGCCGGATTACTTGATCGGAGGCTTGGGGCCGACTTCGTTGCTGCCGGCACGGATGGCGACGGCATCGATCACGCGATCCTTCTCGAAATAGACGACGAAGTTCGGATAGGTCCAACGGTTGATCGTCGGCCACTTGCGGCTCTGGCCGCCGCGGGGGTCGAGACGCTGCGCCGGCGCGCCGAACTTGCGTTCGACATCGGCCATGCGCATGCCGCGCGCGGGAAGCGCCATGCCGGCCTCCTGACCCACGCGCTCGATCAGGAGCGTTTCTGCGAAAGCCAGCGGTGCGGCCGCGAGCAGCGCGGCGGCGATGAGGGCTGCGGGGAGATGGCGCACGGGGGAACCTCCTCAGACTGATGCGGGGACGCGCCCGGCGATCCGGGAGCGGCGTCCGATTGTAAGCACATCGCGCTGCACACGCATGATGGCCATGCGCGTCCGGCGACGCATCGGATGCCGGAAAAGACAAAAGCCGCGCGAGGCGGCTTTTGCGGGTGTCTGCATGCGGGCTTCGAGATCGAACGCCCGGCGTGTCGCCTGTTTCAGCGCTGGCGCGCCTTGAAACGCGGATTCGACTTGCAGATCACGAAGACCTTGCCACGGCGGCGGACGACCTTGCAGTCGCGGTGACGGGCCTTCGCCGACTTCAGGGAGGACAAGACCTTCATGGGAAACCTCGGCGATAACGCGGTTGAGTGGATGGGAATGACGCTTGGGATAAAACAGCCGGCTATTCTGCCGTCATTTCTTTGCGCATTCAAGTGGTTGCGTGCCGCGTGGTCGAGGTCGGCATTCCGCCGGTCGATCGGGGTGCGTGGCTACAATGAAGGCCCCGCCGTCGAACCCGAGTCCACCATGTCTGAACCCGCTGCGCCGGTCCCCTCCGTGGATGTTCTGACCATCGACGGCCCCTCGGGCTCCGGCAAGGGCACCATCAGCCGGCGGGTCGCGGCTCGGCTGGGCTGGCATTACCTCGATTCCGGTGCTCTGTATCGCGGGGTCGGGGTCGCCGCGAGCTGGGCGGACCTCGACCTCGCGGACCCTGCGGCCCTGGTTCGTTGCGCCTTCGATACCCGGATCGGCTTCGAGGATCGCGCCGACGGCGAGTTGCGGGTGATCGTGAACGGCCTGGATGCGACCGACGAACTGCGGACCGAAACCGCCGGTGCCGCGGCGTCCGCCATCGCCGCGGTGCCCGAGGTCAGGTCGGCCCTGAAGGATCGCCAGCGGGCGTTCCGGCGTCCGCCGGGGCTGGTCGCGGATGGCCGGGACATGGGGACGGTGATCTTCCCGGATGCCCGCTACAAGGTGTTTTTGACCGCCAGCCCCGAGGAACGGGCCGAGAGGCGGTATAAGCAGTTGAAAGACAAGGGGGTTTCCGTTATCTTGGACGACCTGCTGCGAGAAATTCTCGCCCGCGACGCCCGCGATGCCAATCGCGCGGTGGCGCCCTTGCGACCGGCCGACGACGCCGTCTGCATCGACACCACCGGCCTCGGCATCGACGCGGTCGTCGAACGCGTTCTGGCCCTCGTGCCCGCGCCGCGTTCCTGACGCCCGCCATCGTTGGTTCGTCGCACGCGCGTTTTTCCCGCGGCAGGAGGTCCGACGCAACGGCACGCGAGCGCCGCGCGGCGGTTTTTCCATTCATCACTCACTGACGGCCACAGGCAATCCCGCCCAGGCCCGCAACGGGTGGATCGCGCGCTGCACGCCCCGCAGGCACGGCGCCGATCTGTGTCATCAACCGAGATCATCAACCCATGACCGAATCATTCGCAGAACTGTTCGAACAGAGCGCAGCCGCCAATTTGGCGAAGCTCAAGCCCGGTTCGATCGTCAGTGGCGTCGTCGTCGACGTGCGCACCGACGTCGTCGTCATCAACGCCGGCCTGAAGTCCGAGGGCATCGTCCCGATCGAACAGTTCCGTAACGACGCCGGCGAGATCGACGTCGCTGTCGGCGACACCGTGAAGGTGGCGCTGGACTCTCTCGAAAACGGCTTCGGCGAAACCGTCCTCTCGCGCGACAAGGCCAAGCGCGCGATGGTGTGGGACGAGCTGGAAGAAGCGCTGGAAAAGAACGAAACCATCACCGGCCGCATCAGCGGCAAGGTCAAGGGCGGTTTCACCGTCGACATCAAGGACGTCCGCGCGTTCCTGCCGGGTTCGCTGGTCGATGTGCGCCCGGTCCGCGATCCGGTGTACCTGGAAGGCAAGGAACTCGAGTTCAAGCTCATCAAGCTCGACCGCAAGCGCAACAATGTGGTCGTGTCGCGTCGCGCCGTCGTCGAGAGCGAGCACTCGGAAGAGCGCGAGCAGCTGCTCGAGAAGCTGGTCGAAGGCGCCAAGCTCAAGGGCGTGGTCAAGAACCTCACCGATTACGGCGCGTTCGTCGACCTCGGCGGCATCGATGGCCTGCTGCACATCACCGACATGGCGTGGAAGCGCGTGCGCCATCCGTCCGAAGTGGTCGAAGTCGGCCAGGAACTCGAAGTCCGCGTGCTCAAGTACGACCGCGAGCGCAACCGCGTCAGCCTCGGTCTGAAGCAGCTGGGCGAGGATCCGTGGGACAACATCGCCCGCCGTTATCCGTCGAACATGCGCATGTTCGGCAAGGTCTCCAACGTCACCGATTACGGCGCGTTCGTCGAAATCGAGCCGGGCGTCGAGGGCCTGGTCCACGTGTCCGAAATGGACTGGACCAACAAGAACGTCAACCCGTCCAAGGTCGTGCAGGTCGGCGATGAAGTCGAAGTCATGATCCTCGACGTGGATGAAGAGCGTCGCCGCATCTCGCTGGGCATGAAGCAGTGCTCGCAGAATCCGTGGGAAGTCTTCGCTGCGACCCACAAGAAGAACGACAAGGTGTCCGGCCAGATCAAGTCGATCACCGATTTCGGCATCTTCATCGGTCTGGACGGCGGCATCGACGGCCTGATCCATCTGTCGGACCTGAGCTGGAACACCACCGGCGAAGACGTCGTGCGCAACTTCAAGAAGGGCGACACCCTGGAAGCCGTCGTGCTCGCCGTCGATCCGGAACGCGAGCGCATCAGCCTCGGCGTGAAGCAACTGGAGCAGGATCCGTTCGGCCAGTTCATGGCCTCGTTCCCGAAGGGTTCGAAGGTCACCGGCACGGTCAAGGAAGTGGACGCGAAGGGTGCGGGCATCGACCTGGGCGACGGCATCGAGGGCTACGTCTCGGCCCGCGACATCAGCTACGACCGCGTCGACGACGCCAGCCAGCACCTGAAGGTCGGCGACAAGATCGAAGCCAAGCTCATCGGCATGGACCGCAAGGGCCGTACCCTGCAGCTGTCGATCAAGGCGAAGGACGAAGCCGAAACGCAGGAAGCGCTGGCCGAGTACAACAAGGCCTCCGCCGACGCCGCCAGCGGCACCACCAAGCTGGGCGCGCTGCTGCGCGAACAGCTGGAAAACCGCTCCGAGTGATACGTTCCGTGTAATCCGCGTCACGGCCCGCGGCGATCAGGTGTTCCCGGATCGCCGCGACGCCGGCCGGCTGCGGCCCGTTTGAAGGATTGCGAACGCCCATGACCAAATCCGAACTGATCGAGATCCTGTCCCAGCGTCAGAGCCACCTGAAGGCCGATGACGTCGATCTGGCGGTGAAGTCGCTGCTGGAAATGATGGGCGGCTCGTTGTCCCAGGGCGAGCGGATCGAGATTCGCGGCTTCGGCAGTTTCTCCCTGCATTACCGTCCGCCGCGCACCGGCCGCAATCCGAAGACCGGCGATGCCGTCGCGCTGCCAGGCAAGCACGTTCCGCACTTCAAGCCCGGCAAGGAACTGCGCGACCGCGTCAGCGACGTCGTCCCGCTTCCGCCCGAAGACTGAGTGCCCCGCAGGCACCGTCTTCTCCGATCGCGTTGCGTATTGCCGCGCGCGACCGCATCGAACTTCTGCCGCGAACCTGCCGGACGCCGTCCCGCATGGGCCATCGTCATCGGCCAGCGACCGGCATACACTGAGGCCCGAACCGGCTGTTCCGGCCCCTTCGAGACACGACCGTCCCCATGCGTCGACTGCGCGCGCTCATCGCCATCGTTTTTCTGGCCCTGGGGCTGGTGCTCGGCGTGCTGAACGCCGAACCGGCCAGCGTCGATCTGGGGGTCTTCGAAATCCGCGCGGGGCTCGGCGTGATTCTGCTCTGCACGCTGCTGGCCGGCGTATTGCTCGGCGGTCTGGCCATCGTCGCTTCGGTGGTGTTGCCGCTGCGCCGCGAAGTCCGTCGCGGGCGCATGCCGGCGCCGCCGACGGAAGCAACCACCGCGACCGCTGCGCTTCCCACCCCCATTCCCGCCTCTTCGGAGCCTTGAGATGGCCTTCATCTCCGAGTGGTTCTGGTATTTCCTGCTGATTCCGCTGGCCGCCCTGATCGGTTGGGTGGTCGGCCGTCGCGGTGGCGAGCGCCACAGCGACCATCAGGTCAGCCGGCTCTCCACGACGTATTTCCGCGGCCTCAACTATCTGCTCAACGAGCAGCCGGACAAGGCCATCGAACTGTTCCTGCACGTGGCCGAGCTCGACAAGGACACCTTCGAGACCCAGGTCGCGCTCGGTCATTTGTTCCGCCGCCGCGGTGAGGTCGATCGTGCGATCCGTCTGCATCAGGGCCTCGTGCAGCGCTCCGATCTGAGCGACACGCAGCGGGTGCAGGCGCTGCTCGCGCTGGGCGAGGATTACATGCGTTCCGGTCTGCTCGACCGCGCGGAAACCGTGTTCACCGATCTGGCCAAACTCGACGACCGCGCGCCGCAGGCGCTGCGCCACCTGATCGGCATCTATCAGGCGGAGCGCGATTGGCAGAAGGCGATCGACAAGGCGTCCCGCTACGAAGCCGTGACCGGCGAGCCGATGGGCAAGCTGATCGCGCAGTTCGAATGCGAACTGGCCGAGCGTCATCGCGCCGCCGGCGAGATCGATCAGGCGCGGGCCGCGATCGCGCGCGCCTATGCGGCCGATTCGACCACGGTACGCGCGGGCATGCTGGAAGGCCGGATCGAATCCGACGCCGGCCGCCATCCCGTCGCCATTCGCGCCTACGAGCGCGCCGCGCGCCACGATCCGGATTACCTCCCCGACATCCTGCCGGCGCTGCTGGTCTGCTACGAGCAGGTCGGCGATCCCAGCGGCGCGCGCACCTTCCTGACGGAGATGTGCGAGCACTATCGCGGCATCGCGCCGGTGCTGGCGCTGACGAAGCTGGTCGAGGCGGGCGAGGGCGTGCATGCCGCGCGCGATTATCTCGCCCGGCAGCTCAAGGAGCGGCCTTCGGTGCGCGGCGAGGCGGCGCTGATCGATCTGAGTCTCGCCGACCACACCGATCCGACCGCGACCCTGCACGATCTCAAGCACGTCACCGAACAACTGCTCGTCCGCAATCCGAGCTATCGCTGCAACCGTTGCGGGTTCGGCGCACGCAGTCATCACTGGCAGTGCCCCAGCTGCAAGGAGTGGGGAAGCGTGAAGCCGCTGCTGAACTACGCCGTGGTCTGATGACCCTGCCGGTCGGAACCCTGTTGTGGTGTGCCCTGTTCGCGGCCATCGCCGCGGCGGCCACGTGGGCGGCGCGGGTCTATGCGCTGCGCCGACGGATGCTCGACGAGCCGGGTGAGCGTCGCAGCCACACCGTGGCGACACCGCGCGGCGGCGGCATCGCGATCGTGATCGCGATGCTGGTGGCGATCATCGCCGTGGCCCTGCGCCAGCCGCGCGAGATCGTGCTCCTGGTCTGCGCGGGTTTCGGATTGCTGCTGGTGGCGGGGATCGGCTGGATCGACGATCACCGCCCGCTGTCGCCATGGTCGCGGTTGGCGGTGCACATCGTCGCCTCGGGTTGGCTGATGGCGGGGTTCTACCTGTCCGGCAGCAGCGCCGAAGTGTCGCTGCTTGTCTTCATGCTGTCGCTGGTCCTGGTCAATATCTGGAACTTCATGGACGGCATCGATGGTCTGGCGTCGACCCAGGCGATCCTCGTGGCTTCGGCGCTGTCGTGGTTGTCCTGGTTGGTGGGGGCGATGGCCGCGGTTCATCTGGGGTTGGCGTTCATCGCGGCAGTCTTTGGCTTCCTGCCGTTCAACTTCCCCAAGGCGCGGATTTTCCTGGGGGACGTGGGCAGCGGGGCGCTGGGCTTCATGCTGGCGCTGTTGGCCGGGTGGGTGCTCGACGGGCTGCGACCTGCGGCATGGCCGCTGTTGCTGCTGCCGTTCGGAGCGTTCCTGCTCGACGCGGGTCTGACGCTGGCGTCGCGGATGTTGCGCGGCGACCGATGGTGGACCCCGCACGTCGAGCACGCCTATCAACGATGGGCGCGGCACGGTGGCGGGCATGTGCGGGTCACGGTGGGATATGCGGTCTGGACGGCGTTGGGTTGTGCAGCCATGGTGTGGCTCTCGGGGGGGGATGGACGCGGAATCGCCATGTTGGCGGCGCTGTGGGTGGTATTCGGATGCGGGCTCTGGCGCTGGTTGCGCGGCCGCTACGACCGCATGGAGAACCTCGGAGTGGGCGCATGAGTGGATTGAAAGAACGTCTCGCCGGTGCCTGGCCCAGGACAGCCATCGTGCTCCATGACCTGTGCATGGTCTGGCTGTGCTGGACCGCACTCGTGCAGTTCCGCTACGCCATGATCGACGCCGCGGCCCGTCCTTCGCTGTGGACGACCGAAGCCCTGCTGGTGCTGATCGCCCAGGGGCTGGTGTTCTGGCAGGTGGGTCTGTATCGCGGCGTTTGGCGCTTCGCGAGCGTCCCGGATCTTCTCAATATTCTCAAGGCAAGCATGTTCGGTCTGCTCGCCGTTCTGCTGGTCCTCTTCATCTACAACCGCCTGGGGCAGACACCGCGCTCGGTGCTGGTCATGTATCCCTTCGTGATGACCGTGATGCTGGGTGCGCCTCGACTGCTGTACCGGTCGTGGAAGGACCATGGCCGCATCAACAGCGACAAATCCGCGGTGCGCGTGCTGATCCTCGGCGCGGGCCAGGCCGGTGAAGCGCTGGTCCGCGACCTTCGTCGTACGGGCGCCTACCAGCCCGTCGGTTTCCTCGACGATGCGGTAAAGCTGCGCGGCAGCCACCTGCATGGCGTGCCGGTGTTGGGCAAGATCGAGGAAGTCGCCCGGATCGCGCCCGAGACCGCGGCCAAGCTGCTGGTGATCGCGATGCCGTCGCTGGATGCCCAACGCATGCGTCGGGTGATCGAGGCCTGCGAGCGCACCGGCCTGCCGTTCCG
Source organism: Lysobacter hankyongensis (assembly GCF_039543145.1). Classification (NCBI taxonomy): domain Bacteria; kingdom Pseudomonadati; phylum Pseudomonadota; class Gammaproteobacteria; order Lysobacterales; family Lysobacteraceae; genus Lysobacter; species Lysobacter hankyongensis. The sequence continues at coordinate 122,521 of NZ_BAABJE010000015.1, forward strand.
GATGGTGCCGCGCCTCAACGACATTCTCGAAGGCCGATCGTTGCCCGGCGAACTGAAGGAAGTGGCGATCGAGGATCTGCTCGGTCGCGCCCCGGTGGTGCCGGACTGGAAGGCCATGCGCGATTGGCTCGGCGGCCGCACGGTGCTGGTCACCGGCGCCGGCGGCTCGATCGGTTCCGAACTGTGCCGCCAGTGCGCGCGTCATGGCGCCAGCAGGATCGCGCTGGTCGAGATCGACGAACTCTCGCTGGTCACCACGCAGATGCGTCTGCGCCGGGATTTTCCGCAGATCGAACTCGCGCCGGTGCTCGGCGACTGCGGCGACCCGGCGGTGATCCGCTACGCGCTGGAACTGGTGAAGCCCGACGCGGTCTTCCATGCCGCGGCCTACAAGCAGGTGCCGTTGCTGGAAGCGCAGTTGCGCGAAGCGGTCCGCAACAACGTACTCGCGACCGAGACCGTGGCCCGCGAGAGCGCCGCCGCCGACGTCGGCACGTTCGTGTTGATCTCCACCGACAAGGCGGTCGACCCCGTGAACGTGCTCGGCGCGACCAAGCGACTCGCCGAGATGCTGTGCCAGTCGTTGGTCGTGCCGCGCTCCACGCGCTTCGTGACCGTGCGTTTCGGCAACGTGCTGGATTCCGCCGGCAGCGTGGTGCCGCTGTTCCGCGAACAGATCCGCAGCGGCGGCCCGGTGACGGTGACCGATCCGGAAGTCACGCGTTTCTTCATGACCATCCCGGAGGCCTGCCAGTTGATCCTGCAGGCGTCGGCGATCGGTTCGCAGCAGGCCATCTACACGCTCGACATGGGCGAGCCGGTGTCGATCCGCGTGCTCGCCGAGCAGATGATCCGGCTCGCGGGCAAACAGCCGGGCCGCGATGTCGCCATCGTCTACACCGGGCTGCGTCCCGGCGAGAAACTGCACGAAACCCTGTTCCATGCGGACGAACGCTATCGTCCGACCTCGCATCCCAAGATCCTGCAGGCGGCGCCGCGTCAGGTGCATGCCGACACGATCGCCATCGCCCTGCAGCGCATGCGCGAAGCGAGCGCGCGATACGAGCTCGATGCGCTTGCGGCGATGCTGCGCGAAGCGGTGCCCGAGTTCGCTCCCATGCAGACCCACGATGCCGAGTCTCCGCACGCGGCGACGGTGGTCGCTTTCCCGGCGCGCGTCGCGCGCAGAACCTGATCGCCCGTCGATCGCAGACCCATTCCGCAGGACCCGATGGCCCGTATCCGCAAAGCCGTTTTCCCGGTGGCCGGTCTCGGCACCCGTTTTCTCCCCGCCACCAAGACCGTCCCGAAGGAGATGCTGCCGATCGTCGACCGGCCGCTGATCCAGTACGCCGTGGATGAGGCCATCGAGGCCGGTTGCGACACCCTGATCTTCGTCACCAACCGCTACAAACACTCGGTCGCGGATTATTTCGACAAGGCCTACGAGCTCGAACAGAAGCTGGAGAAATCCGGAAAATTCGAGCAGCTCGAGCTGGTCCGCAACGTGCTGCCACCGCACGTTCGCGCCGTGTTCGTGACCCAGGCCGAAGCCCTGGGCCTGGGCCATGCGGTGCTGTGCGCGAAGCCGATCGTCGGCGACGAACCCTTCGCGGTGTTGCTGCCGGACGATCTGATCTGGAACGGTCGCCAGGGCTCCGGCGGCCCTGGCGCGCTGAAGCAGATGGCCGACGAAGCCGAAGCCAGCGGCGCCAGCATCATCGCCGTGCAGGACGTTCCGCGCGAACAGACCGGCAGCTACGGCATCGTCGCGACCGAGGACTTCAGCGGCCGCAGCGGCCGGATTACCCGGATCGTCGAGAAGCCGAAGCCGGCCGATGCGCCGAGCAACCTGGCGGTCGTCGGCCGCTACGTTCTCGACGGCAGCATTTTCGGCCTGCTGGAAACCACCACGCCCGGCGCCGGTGGCGAGATTCAGTTGACAGACGCCATCGCGACCCTGCTCATGCACAGCCCGGTACAGGCCTATCGTTTCCAGGGGACGCGTTTCGACTGCGGTACCCATCTCGGCCTGATCGAAGCGACGATCCGTTACGCGCTCGACCACGAGTCGCTCAGCGATGCGGCGCGCGGCATGATGCAGAACGCCCTCAGCGAGCTGGGCGTGGTCGACCTCGACTGACGATATTCCTGCCAGCGCTCCGTTCGACGTGACCTATTACCTGTCGACGCTCGGCGCCGCGCGCGCCTTTCCTGCGCTGGACGGGCGTACCGAAGCCCGCGTGTGCATCATCGGCGGCGGTTTCGCAGGCTTGAACACCGCGCTCGGCCTGTGCGAACGCGGGCTGCGCGATGTGGTTCTGCTGGAAGCGCAGACCCTCGGTCATGGCGCTTCGGGCCGCAATGGCGGTTTCGTGTTTTCCGGGTTTTCGCGCGGTGAAGCTTCGCTGCTGCGCGATCTCGGTCCCGAGCGGGCGCGGTCACTGCATGGCGGCACGGTGACGGCGGTGAACCTGATCCGCGAACGCGCGCATCGCTACGGCATCGATTGCGACCTCGTCGACGAAGGCGTGCTTTGGGCGAACTGGTTCCGCGATCCCGCTCCGCTGCGCGCCCGCCAGCGACTGCTCGCCGAATCGTTCGGCGTGGAATGGCGTTGGGTTGATCGCGACGATGTGCGCGAACGTCTGCGCAGTGCGCGCTATCACGATGCGCTGTTCGAACCGAACGCATTGCATTTCCATCCGCTGAAATATGCGCAAGGTCTGGCCCGAGTCGTCGAAGGGCAGGGCGCGCGGCTGTTCGAACGAACGCCGGCCTTCGCGCTCGACCGCGATGGTGCCGGCTGGCGGGTGCGGACGCCGCAGGGCGATGTGCGCGCCGAACAGGTGGTGCTGGCCTGCGGCGGTTATCTCGCCGGCCTGCGCCGCGACGTGGATGCGGGTGTGTTGCCGATCGCGACCTACGTGATGGCCACCGAACCGCTCGGTGCGCGGCTCGGCGAGGCGATGACCACGCGCGCAGCGGTCTACGACACCCGGTTCGCCTTCGATTACTACCGGCCGCTGGCGGATACCCGGCTGCTCTGGGGCGGACGCATCTCGGTGCGCGATCGTTCGCCGGCGTCGGTGCAGCGCCTGTTGTACCGCGACATGCTGAAGGTCTATCCGCAGCTCGAAGGGGTACGTATCGACAGCGCCTGGTCGGGCCTGATGAGCTACGCCCGACACGAAATGCCGCAGATCGGTCGGATCGACGCCGGGCTCTGGCTCGCCCAGGCCTTCGGCGGGCACGGGGTGGCGCCGACGACCTTCGCCGGCGAGATTCTGGCCGCGGCCATCGCGGACGACGACGACCGCTGGCGTTCGTTCCAGGCCTACGGGCTGGTGTCGGCGCTGAAGCCTGCCGGATTTCTCGGCGCGCAGTTGAGCTACTGGTGGCTGCAGACGCGCGATGCCCTGCAGGATGCGGGTGAGCGCGTTTTCCGATGAACACCCGGCCTCCTGCAGTGCCGCTTTGACGCGAACTTGACATCCGTCTCAGTTCGGCGTTCTTTGTCGGTATGTCTGGAGTATGCTGCACTGCAAAGTCGACCACGCACGGCGGGTCGACAGGACTTTGGGGCCGGGATGCCTTGTTCGACCATGAGGAAGCCTTGGGGGGGGGCTGGCTGATGGAGAAACGAAGCGTTTGGGAATCGATCTGCAATGCCGGGAGGTCCGGTTCGATGCGTGGCTGCGGGTCCGCTTCCGGCCCGTTGAAACCGCATCGGATGCGAAATGGAATCCCGGCGCCCGATCGCGGCGAACGCCTTCATTCGTCCACGTGCCGCTGCGCATGACCCTGACTGGACCTGACGCGCCGCCGCGCTTGCCAGCCATCGCTGCAAAGCTCCGTCCATGCAAGGGAGCGTGGCCATGTCGGTGATCCCTGCCGAAAGCCGTGCGCTTCCCGCAATGCGCACGCACTGGCGCGGCTGGGCGGTCTGCCTGACGGCCGTGCTGATCCTGCGATGCGTGGCGTATTACGCGTCATGGCTGCTCGAATACGGCCCTTACGCCAGCCTGTGGTTTCCTGCGGCGGCGATCAGCTTCGCCGCCTGCGCCGTGTTCGGCTGGCGCGCCTTGTTCCCCTTGGCCGCAGCCAGCCTGCTGGGGAGTCTGGCGGCCGCAGAACGCAATGCATCGTCCGCATCGATGATCGAGATCATCTACGGCGGCCTGCTGTACGCGATATTCCATTGCCTCGCTTATTACGCGCTCGCCAGGGCGGTCATGCGTTCGCTCTCGTCCGATGGCCGGTCATCGTTGCCGGCATCGATCACCCTGTTCCTGGTCTACGGTCTGGTCGCGGCGGTCTTCGCCGCCTGCGGCGGCGTCGGCAGCTATTACGCGATGGGCGATCTCTCCGCCGATGCCGCGGAACGGGCCATTCTTCCGTGGATGATCGGCGACTACACCGCGATCGTCGCGCTGGGCCCGCTGTGTCTGCTGGGTTTCCGCGCGCTCGCGCAGCGCATGCGGGTGCCGATGCGGGACGAACTGTTCGCGCTCGACGACCTGCCGCGGCTGCAGACCGGCAGCCGATGGTTCGCGCTGAAGCTGCCGGCCATCCTGCTGGCCGCCAGCGCCGCGCTGTGGGCGATCGCTTCGGACCCGGATTACGGTCCGCTGATCCTGCTGGTGTTCGTCACCATCGTCCTGCAGTTCTGGCTGGTGCATACCCAGACCGTGTTGCAGTCGCTCGTTTCCATCGCGCTGTTCGATACCACCTTCGTGGTGCTGACGCGGGCGTTCGGCCTTGGCGAAATGGCATCGACCCTGCAGTGCGCCATGATCACCCTCGCGGCAGGCAGTTATTTCAGCATGGTGCTGCCCATGCTGTATGCGCGCAGCGAGGAACTGCTGAAACTGTTGACCCATGACACCCTGACCGGCGCCCACACCCGGCATTTCTTCGTGGAAATGGCCGAACGCACACTGCGACAGAGCCGCGGGCACGGACGCCCGGCTTCGATGCTGATGATCGATCTGGACAACCTGAAGCGGATCAACGATCGCGACGGCCATGCCGCCGGCGACTACGCGCTGACGCTGATGGTGCGGATCTGCCGCAAGGTGCTGGGCGACAACGACCTGCTCGGCCGTCTCGGCGGCGACGAATTCTGCGCGATGTTGCCGGATTGCGATCCCGCGCAGGCGGCCGCGACCGCGCAGAAGATGGTGGATGCCGTGCGTGCAGCGGCGAAGGCGTTTCCCGGCGAGATCAAGCCGAGCCTGAGCATCGGCGTGGCCACCGCCAAGGGCGACGACGATTACGAGAGCCTGTGGCTGCGCGCCGATACCGCGCTGTACGTCGCCAAACGCAGCGGGCGCAATCGGATCGCGCAGGAAGAGGTCGCGGAGATCGTCCGAGTCGATTGAATCGATGCGATGCCGCCGCAACCGCGGCATCCGGACGCGTCCACGCCCGGATGCCGTGCCGCAGGCCGGCAAGGCCGCGATCAAAGCGCTTCGAAAATGCCGGCGGCACCCATGCCGGTGCCGATGCACATCGTGACCATGCCGTACTTCTGTTGGCGACGGCGCAGACCGTGCACGATCGTGGCGGTGCGGATCGCACCGGTGGCGCCCAGCGGGTGACCCAGCGCGATCGCGCCGCCCAGCGGATTCACCTTCGACGGATCGAGTCCCAGATCGCGGATCACCGCCAGCGCCTGCGCGGCGAAGGCTTCGTTGAGTTCGATCCAGTCGAGCTGATCCCGGGTGAGGCCGGCCTGCTTCAGCGCCTTCGGGATCGCCGCGATCGGCCCGATGCCCATCACTTCCGGGCGCACGCCGGCGACCGAGAAGCTGACGAAACGGGCCAGCGGGGTCAGGCCGTAGTCCTTGATCGCCTGCTCCGAAGCCAGCAGGACCGCGGCGGCACCATCGCTCATCTGCGATGCGTTGCCGGCGGTGACGGTGCCGCCGAACATGCCGTTGCGGAACACCGGCTTGAGCTTGGCCAGACCTTCGGCCGAGCTGTCCGGGCGCGGGCCTTCGTCGAGTTCGATCAGGCTCTTCTTCACGCGTACGGTGTTGCCGGCCAGATCGGGGATGCGCGAGATCACTTCGTACGGCGAAATCTCGGCCCTGAATTCGCCGGCCTGGATCGCCGCGACCGCCTTGCGGTGGGAATCGAGGGCGAAGGCGTCCTGGTCCTCGCGCGAGATCTTCCACTCCTCGGCGACCTTCTCGGCGGTGATGCCCATGCCGTAGGCGATGGCGACGTTCTCGTCCTTCGCGAACACCTGCGGCGACAGCGCCACCTTGTTGCCCATCATCGGCACCATCGACATCGACTCGGTGCCGCCGGCCAGCATCAGATCGGCGTTGCCGAGGCGGATCTGGTCGGCGGCCATGGCCACGGCCTGCAGACCGGACGAACAGAAGCGATTGATGGTCTGCGCGGCGACGGTGTTCGGCAGCCCGGCGAGCAGCGCGCCGATGCGCGCCACGTTCATGCCCTGCTCGCCCTCGGGCATCGCGCAGCCGATGATGGCGTCGTCGATGCGATTGACGTCGATGCCGGGCGCCTGCGCGACGACGCTGCGCAACGCGTGCGCGAGCAGTTCGTCGGGGCGGGTGTTGCGGAATGCGCCCTTCGGGGCCTTGCCCACCGGGGTGCGGGTGGCGGCGACGATGTAGGCGTCCTGGATCATTTTGCTCATGGTGTCTTGTCCTCGTTGGTCTCCTTCCTCCGCATGCGGGGGAAGGCCGGGAAGGGGCCCGCTTTCGCATCGCCCCCGCCTTGATCCTCCCCGCGGACGGGGAGGAGGATGGGGTCGTCAGTTGCGGAGGGGCTTGCCGGTCTCGAGCATGTGCTTGATGCGCGCCTGGGTCTTCGGCATCTGCGCCAGCGCGACGAAATGCTCGCGTTCCAGACGGATCAGCCATTCCTCGTCGACGATCGCGCCGCGGTCGACTTCGCCGCCGCACAGGACGGTCGCGATCCGCGAGGCGATTTCGTAGTCGTGCTCGGAGATGAAGCGGCCTTCCAGCATGTTCACCAGCATCATCTTGAAGGTGGCGATGCCGACATCGCCGGCGACCTGGATGCGGCGCGCGGGCATCGGCGGACGGTAGCCGGTCTCGGCCAGCGCCAGCGCCTGCTGCTTCGCGATGTGCAGCAGTTCGTAGGCGTTGAAGGCGACGATGTCGTCCTTGCGCAGCAAACCCATGTCCTTCGCCTCGACCCCCGATGCGGAGACCTTGGCCATCGCGACGTTCTCGAACAGCGGCTTGAGCTGGGCGAACACGTCGCCGCCCGGGCCCGCCGCCTGCGAGGCGCGCACCGCGAATTCCTTCAGGCCGCCGCCGGCCGGCAACAGGCCGACGCCGGCTTCGACCAGGCCGATGTAGCTTTCGAGATGGGCCACGGTGCGTGCGGTATGCATCTGGAATTCGCAGCCGCCGCCCAGCGCGAGTCCGCGCACCGCGGCGACCACGGGCACCAGCGAATACTTGATGCGCTGGCTGGTGGCCTGGAAGTTCGCGACCATCGCCTCGAAGCCCTTCACGTCGCCCGCGGCCAGCAGGCCCAGCGCGCCGGCGAGGTCGGCGCCGGCCGAGAAGGGTTCCTTCGGCTGCCAGATCACCATGCCCCGGAAGTCGCGCTCGGCGATGCCGATCGCTTCCTGTAGGCCGTTGAGCACGTGGTCGTTGACTGTGTGCATCTTGGTCTTGAACGACGCCACAGCGATGCCGTCGCCGTCGTGCCAGAGGCGCACGCCATCGTTCTCGTACATCGTCTCGCCCGGGGCGAAGCGCTCGCCCAGCAGCGGATCGGGAAAACGCTGGCGCCGATAGACGGGCAGGGCGGAGCGGGGCAGTTCGGCGCCCTTCGCCGGGCTGAAGCTGCCGGTCGCACCGTGCACGCCATCGCGGCCGTCCAGCACCCAGGCCGGCAGCGGCGCATCGCTCATGGCCTTGCCGGCGGCGATGTCGTCGGCGATCCACTGCGCCACCTGCTTCCAACCCGCGGCCTGCCAGGTTTCGAACGGGCCGAGCGACCAGCCGTAGCCCCAGCGGATGGCCAGATCCACGTCGCGCGCCGTGTCGGCGATGTCGGCCAGATGGTAGGCGCTGTAATGGAACAGATCGCGGAACAGGGCCCACAGGAACTGCGCCTGCGGGTGTTCGCTGGCGCGCAGCTTGGCGAATTTCTCGGCCGGATTCTTCGTCTTCAGGATCTCGACCACTTCAGGCGCGGCGCCGCGATCGGAGGCGCGGTAGTCCTGCTTTTCGAGATCGAGGACGACGATGTCCTTGCCGACCTTGCGGAAGATGCCGGCGCCGGCCTTCTGGCCCAGCGCGCCCTTCGCGATCAGCGCGCCCAGCCAGGCCGGGGCGTTGAAGTACGGGTGCCACGGGTCGCCGGGCAGGGTGTCGGCCATCGTCTTGATGACGTGGGCCATGGTGTCCAGACCGACCACGTCGGACGTGCGGTACGTCGCCGATTTCGGCCGGCCGAGCAGCGGGCCGGTCAGGCCGTCGACTTCGTCGAAGCCCAGCTTGAACGCAGCGGTGTGGTGGATCGTCGCCAGGATCGAGAACACGCCGATGCGGTTGCCGATGAAGTTCGGCGTGTCCTTGGCGTAGACCACGCCCTTGCCCAGGGTGGTCACGAGGAAGGTTTCCAGGCCCTCGAGAACCGCCGGGTCGGTGGTGTTGGCCGGAATCAGCTCGGCCAGATGCATGTAGCGCGGCGGGTTGAAGAAGTGCACGCCGCAGAAACGATGGCGAAGTTCTTCCGGAAGTACTTCCGACAACTTGTTGATTCCCAAGCCTGACGTGTTGCTGGCGAGGATCGCGTCGGGGGCGACGAACGGGGCGATCTTCTTGTAGAGGTCCTGCTTCAAGTCCATCCGTTCGGCGATGGCTTCGATGATCAGGTCGCAGCCGCGCAGGTGCTCCAGACCGCTGTCGTAGTTCGCCGGGGTGATCGCTTCACCCAGCGATTTGCTGGCGAGCGGGGCGGGCGAGAGCTTGCCGAGGTTGGCGAGCGCCTTGAGCACGACGCCGTTGGGGTCGCCTTCTTTCGCGGCCAGATCGAACAACACGGTGTCGACGCCGGCATTGGTCAGATGGGCCGCGATCTGCGCACCCATCACGCCGGCGCCGAGAACCGCGGCTCGCCGTACGAGCGGTTTCTGAGACATGTTCTGCATCCTGTTGATTGCGTGGAATATTTCTGTTTTCAGGGTCGGGGCGTTGCGCCCGTCAATTGATCTTGCCGGCCTTGAATCCGGCCGCCGCGAAACGGATCAATTCCTTCGCGGCGCGCTCGCGGTGTTCGAGCTCCGACACCCCGGCCGGGCGCTTGATCATCCCGAAATCGGCCATGGCGTAGGTCAGGGCGCCTGCGAGGAAGTCGAGGCGCCAGTACAGCTCTTCCTTGCTCAGCCCGGGCATGCAGGCCGAGATCGCCTTGCCGAACTCGCGCAGCACGTGGCCGTACTGCTCCGAAAGGAAGCGGCGCAGGCTGTCGTTCTTCTCCGCGTAGGCGCGAGCGATCACGCGGATGAAGGCGCCGCCGCCATGCCGGTCCTGGGCCATCGCGAGCGGCGGTTCGACGAAAGCCGCGAGGATGCCCTTGAGATCGGCGGGATCGGTCTTCACCGCGGCCTGCAGACGGGACAGACGCTGGGCGCTCATTTCGTCCATGCGGCGGCGGAACACCTCGTTGACGAGGTTTTCCTTGCTGCCGAAGTGATAATTGACCGCTGCGATGTTGACGTCGGCCTGACTGGTGACCTGTCGCAGGGAGGTGCCGCCGAAGCCGTACTGGGCGAACAGCGTCTCCGCGGCATCGAGAATCCTTTCCTTGGTCGAGAACTGGGCTTTGCTCATTCGAGGCTCCGGGTTCCGAGGAAGGTGGCCGGTTCGGCGGAGTCGTTCCGCGCGGCCGGATGAATCAAACGCTTGTTTGAGCATACGCCGTTCCGCGTCCGGCTGCAAAACGTGATCGACGACAAAGGTGCAAGGAGACCGTGCGCCGGGTTAGAATCCTCTGCAGCCCAATCGGCTAAACCCGCGTCCCCACGCGGGTTTTTCCTTCCCATTCATGTTATCTTCCGGTCGCTTCGATCGCGGCCGTCTACCCCCGGAGACCACCCGTCATGGCGCTGGAGCGCACTATCTCGATCATCAAGCCCGATGCCGTCGCCAAGAACGTCATCGGCGAAATCTATTCGCGTTTCGAAAAGGCGGGCCTCACCGTCGTCGCCGCGAAGATGAAGCATCTCTCGCGCAAGGAAGCCGAAGGCTTCTACGCCGTGCACCGCGAACGCCCCTTCTTCAACGCGCTGGTCGAATTCATGATCTCGGGTCCGGTGATGATCCAGGTGCTCGAAGGCGAGAACGCCGTGCTGAAGAATCGCGAGCTGATGGGCGCCACCAATCCGAAGGAAGCCGCGCCGGGCACGATCCGCGCCGACTTCGCGTCCTCGATCGACGCCAACGCCGTGCATGGTTCCGATTCGCTGGAGAACGCCGCGATCGAAACCGCGTACTTCTTCAGCGCCACCGAGCTGTGCCCGCGGTGACGATGACGTGAACGAGGTCGTGCAGAACAATCCGATCAAGCAGAATCTGCTCGACCTCGATCGCGAGGGGCTGGAGTGCTTCTTCGCCGATACCCTTGGCGAGAAGCGCTACCGCGCCCATCAGGTGATGAAGTGGATCCATCACCGCCATGTCACCCAATTCGAAGACATGACCGACCTGGGCAAGGCGCTGCGGGCCAAGCTCGAAACGCACGCGGAAGTCCGCGTGCCGCAGGTCCAGTTCGACAAACCGTCCGAAGACGGCACCCACAAATGGTTGCTGGGCATGGACGGCAGGAACGCCATCGAAACCGTCTACATCCCCGACAAGGGACGCGGCACGCTGTGCGTGTCCTCGCAGGTCGGTTGCGCGTTGAACTGCACGTTCTGCTCGACCGCGACCCAGGGCTTCAACCGCAATCTGTCCACCGCCGAGATCGTCGGCCAGGTGTGGACCGCGGCCCGCCATCTCGGCAACGTGCCGCACAAGCAGCGCAGGCTCACCAACGTGGTGATGATGGGCATGGGCGAGCCGCTGGCGAATTTCGACAACGTCGTGCGCGCGATGAGCGTCATGCGCGACGACCTCGGATATGGTCTGGCCAACAAGCGCGTCACCCTGTCGACCGCCGGCATGGTGCCGATGATCGATCGGCTGGCGCAGGAGAGCGACGTGTCGCTCGCGGTGTCGCTGCATGCGCCGAACGACGAACTGCGCGATCAGCTGGTGCCGCTCAACAAAAAATATCCGATCGAAGAACTGATGGCCGCCTGCGTCCGCTATGCGAAGCGCAAGAAGGGCGAGTCCGTCACCTTCGAATACACGTTGATGAAGGACGTGAACGACCAGCCGCAGCAGGCGCGCGAACTGGTCCGCCTGCTGCGCGCGTTCGACAACGCGGTGCAGATGAAGGACGCGGCGAAGGTCAATCTGATCCCGTTCAATCCGTTCCCCGGCACGCGCTACCAGCGTCCGGACGAAACCGCGATCCGCGCCTTCCAGAAACTGCTCAACGATGCTGGCATGATCGCGCCGGTCCGCCGCACCCGCGGCGACGACATCGACGCGGCCTGCGGCCAGCTCAAGGGCCAAGTGGCCGACCGCACACGGCGACAGGCCGAATTCCGCAAGACGCTCGACGCGCGCGGGGAGCGCGAGGCGGGCGGCAACGAACCCGGGGCGGCACATGCGGCGTGATGCGCTGCCCTCCATGACCATCGGATGCGGCGCTCCGGCGAGCGTCGCCTGCACAGTGCGGGACAGATCTGCTTTGGGGAGCGATTCGCGATGACATCTTCCGAGACCGGTATGCCCGAGAGCGCTCGCGGCATCGGCGAACGTCTGCGTCAGGCCCGCATCCGTGCCGGGTTGAGTACTTCCGAGGTCGGTACCCGGCTGAAGATGCCCACCCACGTCATCGAAGCGCTCGAGCGCGAAGACTGGGCGAAGATCGGTGCTCCGGTCTTCATCCGCGGCCAACTGCGCAGCTACGCGAAGCTGCTTGGCGTCCCTGTCGACGCGGTCGCGGAGAGCGTCGCGGTGCCCGCCGCCAGGGCGACCGAACTCGTGCCGCGCACCTACACGCCGCGCGTGCAGCGCCTGGCCGAACAGACCGCCCGCCGACTGGTCTATGTCGTGATCACCGCGACGATCGCGGTACCGGTGTGGCTGGCCACGCGGTCACATCTCGACACCCGGGTCGATGCGGTCTCGCTCGACAGCAACGCCGATCTCAATCTGCCGCCGGCGCAGGACGCCGCGACGTCCCGGGTCTCCGGTCCGGCTTCGGCGCCGGCGGCGCAGTCGCAGGCACCGCTGGTCGCTTCGATCACGCCGATGCCTCCGCGCACTGCGCCCGCATCCGATCTGACCGTCAGTTTCAGCGGCGAAAGCTGGGTGCGGCTCACCGCGCCCGACGGCAGCGTCATCGAACAGGCGCTGGTCCAGCCCGGCCAGCAGCGCGTGTTCCAGCCCGGCCAGATCGGCAAGGCCGTGCTCGGCAACGCACAGGCCGTGTCCGTGCGTCATCGCGGCCAGACCATGGACCTCACGCCCTTCATCCGCGCGAATGTGGTGCGCTTTACGGTATCCTCTGACGGTTCTCTCCAGCCGGTCGACCGCTGAGGGGTCCCGACAGGCCGTCGCACGGTGCTTCGCGCACCGCATCGATGTTCCGCCCGGAATCCAACGCACGGCCCACCGCGCCGGGGCGAGATTCCGGCGCGTTCACGGCGACGTGCGCCCGCCCGCCATCCGCTGCGATGCAGACGATTTGTCGGCGTTGCCGCGGTCCGCTGCAGACGCCCCGCGCGACGGCCATGATTCAGGCGCCGCTTGGTACAAGTGCACGGCGGTGCGGCGCGATCGTCGACGCCGGGCACTCGCGGAACGCCCCGGCACGCCTCCCACCGACAGCAGCACAATCCGAGACCTATCCGACCCATGGCGATCGACGATCTCCTCGACGAACACGAACAAAGCGAACGCGTCCGCACCTGGCTGCGCAACAATGCGGCCGGTCTCATCGGCGGCGTCGCGCTCGGCCTCGCGGCCATCTATGGCTGGTTCTGGTGGAAAGACCAGAGCACCGCGAAACAGATGAAGGCCAGCGACGAATACCAGGCCGTGCTGGACCAGATCCAGGCCGGCAAGATCAAGGACGCGCAGGTCAAGGCCGCCGGTCTGAAGGACACCTCGTTCGCGGCCCTCGCCGCGCTGGATCTGGCCAAGGCCCAGGTCGACAGCGGCAAGCGCGACGATGCGATCGCCACGCTGCGCGCCGCGAAGACCGACGACAGCGTCGTCTCCGCCATCGTGTCGCAGCGCCTCGCGCGGCTGCTGATCGATGCCGGCAAGGGCGAAGAAGCCCTGACCCTGTTGAACGGCGGCGACGATGCCGCTTCGCATGAAGTCCGCGGCGACGCGCTGTTCGCGCTGGGTCGCAAGGAACAGGCCCGCGACGCCTACAACAAGGCCCTCGGCCTGCTCGACGTGGCCGCGCCGCAGCGCCGTCTGCTCGAACTGAAACTGTCGCAGGCCGGCGGCACGCCGCCGAAACCCGAATCCGCCTCTTGAGCACCTCCAACACGATGAATCCGACCCGGTTTCCCCAAACGCGGTTTCCGAAAGTCCCGTCCCTGCGGCGCAACGCACTGCTGAAGGTCGCCCTGCTGTCCGCAGCGGTCGCCCTGTCCGGCTGCACCACCGTCAAGGGCTGGTTCGAGATCGGCGACAAGGACGCCAAGGCCGCGCGCAAACCGGTCGAGCTGACCGAATTCGTTCCCTCCACCACCGTCTCGCGGCTGTGGACGGCGGACGCGGGCGATGGCGAATCCCGCCTCGGCCTGACCCAATCGCCGGCGGTAGCCGATGGTCGCGTCTACGCCGCTGCGGTCGAAGGCGGCGTGCGCGCGTTCGATCTGCAGAGCGGCGCGCAGGTCTGGAAATACGAAAGCAAGCGCGCGTTGACCGGTGGTCCCGGTGCCGGCGACGGTCTGGTCGTGATCGGTACGCTCGATGGCGACGTGATCGCGCTCGATGCCGCGACCGGTGCCGAGAAGTGGACCGCGAAGGTGCCGAACGAAGTGATCGCCGCGCCCGCCATCGGGCAGGGCACCGTGCTGGTGCGCTCCAATGACGGTCGCGTGACCGCGTTCGACATCGCCAGCGGCCAGCGCCGCTGGTTCTGGAATCACGATCTGCCGTCGCTCACCATCCGCGGCAACGACTCGCCCGTTTTCGGCCCCGGCTTCGTGTTCGTCGGCAACGACGACGGCACGCTGGTGGCGCTGTCGCTGGTCGACGGCCGTCCGCTGTGGGACCAGCCGGTGGGCCAGCCCGACGGCCGCACCGAGCTCGACCGCATGGCCGATGTCGACGGCGCCCCGGCGCTCGACGGCGCCACGCTGTACGCGACCAGTTACAAGAAGCAGACCCTGGCGGTCGACGCGCCGACCGGCCGTCCGTTGTGGTCGCAGGATCACGGTGGTGCGGGTCGCGTCGGCGTCGCCGCCGATCGCGTGATCGTCGCCGATCCGGCCGGCGTGGTCTGGGCGCTCGACAAGAGCGGCGGCTCCGCGCTTTGGCAGCAGGCCGGTCTGTCCCGTCGCAATCTCTCGGGCGCGGCGGTGCAGGGCGAGTTCGCGGTCGTCGGCGATTACGACGGCTATCTGCATTGGCTGCGCCTGGACAACGGCGACTTCGGTGCCCGCGTCCGTACCGGTCGCGACCCGGTGCGCGCCGCGCCGGTCGTGGTCGACGGCATCCTCGTCGTGCAGAACACCGCGGGCGGCCTCAGCGCCTGGCGCCTGCAGTAAATCCTTCGCTGGCAAGCGTCCGTGGCCCCGGGTAGTCTGACTGCCCGGGGTCGCGCGTTTCTGGCTTCCCCGTTCCGACTCCCAAAACGAACTCATCCCATGCTTCCCGTCGTCGCCCTCGTCGGCCGTCCCAATGTCGGCAAATCGACGCTGTTCAACGCGCTGACCCGCACCCGCGACGCGCTCGTCCACGACGAGCCGGGCGTCACCCGCGACCGCAACTACGGCATCTGCCGTCTCGACGAGGCGCGGCCGTTCGTGATCATCGATACCGGCGGCATCGCCGGCGAAGAGGAGGGCTTGGCCGGCGCGACCGCGCGCCAGTCGCGCGCCGCGGCCGAAGAAGCCGACCTCGTGCTGTTCATCGTCGATGGCCGCGAAGGCCCGTCGTCGCTGGACGACGAGATCCTGCGCTGGCTGCGCAAGGCCGACCGGCCGACCGTGCTGGTGGTGAACAAGACCGACGGCATCGACAGCCGCGCCGCCATCGCCGAGTTCGCGCGGTACGGCATCGCCGACGTCATCGGCATTTCCTCGGCGCATCGCCAGGGCCTGGACCGGCTGCTCGAAGACACGCTGTCGCGGCTGCCGGCCGAAGGCGAGGGCGAAGTCCTCGACAACGATCCGGAGCGCGTGCGCATCGCCTTCGTCGGCCGCCCGAACGTCGGCAAGTCCACGCTGGTGAACCGCATGCTCGGCGAGGAGCGGATGATCGCTTCGGAAGTGCCGGGCACCACCCGCGATTCCATCGCCGTCGATCTCGAACGCGACGGCCGCAAATATCGCCTCATCGACACCGCCGGCATCCGCCGCAAGTCCAAGGTCGAGGAAGCGGTCGAGAAATTCTCGATCGTGAAGACCCTGCAGGCGATCGAGCAGTGCCAGGTCGCGGTGATCATACTCGACGCCAGCGAAGGCGTGACTGATCAGGACGCCAGCGTGCTCGGCGCGGTGCTCGACGCCGGCCGCGCGCTGGTCGTCGCGGTCAACAAGTGGGACGGGCTGTCGCAGTACCAGCGCGAGCAGACCGACGGCCTGCTGTCGCGCAAGCTCTCGTTCGTGAACTGGGCCGAGGCGGTGCACATCAGCGCCAAGCACGGCTCCGGCCTGCGCGAGCTGTTCGCCGCGATCCATCGCGCGCATCGCTCGGCGACCTACACCTTCAGCACGTCCGAGGTGACGCAGGCGATGGAAATCGCCTACGAAACCAATCCGCCGCCGTCGATCCGCGGCCATGTCTCGAAGCTGCGCTTCGCGCATCCGGGCGGCGAGAATCCGCCGACCTTCGTGGTCCACGGGTCGCGCCTGCGCACGTTGCCGGAAAGCTATCGGCGCTATCTCGAGAACTTCTTCCGCAAGCGCTTCAAGCTGATCGGCACGCCGGTGCGCTTCGTGTTCAAGGAAGGCGAGAACCCGTACAAGGACAAGAAGAACGTCCTCACCGAAGGGCAGATCAAGAAGCGCCAGCGCATGATCCGCCACGCCAAACGGAACAAGTAGGGCGGGACAATCCCCGCCTTCCGGTCGCGAATGATCGCAGACGTTCGCGGATCCGGATGCCCGACGCGCCTCGCATCGTGAAGACGTCCATCCCCGCCGCCGACATCACCCTGGGCCTGCTCGCAGGCGGTCGAGGTACTCGTCTGGGCGGCGTCGACAAGGCCTGGCTCGAACGCGAGGGCGTGCCGCAGGTGGTGCGCTGGTCGAAACGCTTCGTCGACGAACATGGACCGCTGCTGGTGTCCGCGAATCGCGACCCCGACCGCCATGCCGTACACGGATTCCGCGTCGTCCCTGATCGCACCCCCGATCTCGGGCCCATCGGCGCACTCGACGCGCTCGCCGACGCCTGCGCGACGCCATGGCTGTTCACGCTGCCGGTGGATCTGGTCGGCGCGAACGACTGCCTGTTGCGCACGCTCGTCTCGCAGCGCGGCGGCGACGGCGCATACGCGGTCGATGCCGATGGCCCGCAGCCGTTGGTCGCACTGTGGCGCCGCGACGCGCTGCGGATCGCCTGCGCAGCGGCCATCGCCGCAGGCGAATCCGCGGTGCACCGGCTGCGGCAACGGCTCGATCTGCCGGCGGTGCTGTTCGCCGGCGTGCGCTTCGGTAATCTCAACACGCCCGACGATCTGCGCGCCGCGGGTCTCGTCGTTCCGGAGTCGTCATCGACATGAATTTCCCCACCCGCATCGGTTTCGACGAGGCCCAGACCATCGTCGCGCGCGTCGCCGCCGGCCGTCGGCTGCCCGCGGAGCGCGTCGCGCTGGCGAAGGCGCATGGTCGCGTGCTGGCGCAGGCGCTTGATGCCGAGATCGACCAGCCCGGTTTCGACAATTCGGCGATGGACGGTTTCGCGCTCCGCCACGCTGATCTCCAGCCCCCCGGTCTCGACCCCGCCGGCGAAACCACGCTGCGACTGGTCGGCGAGCAGTTCGCCGGCACCGCGCTCGATCTGCGCATCGGCCCCGGCGAGTGCGCGCGGATCACCACCGGTGCGCCGCTGCCTGCGGGCGCGGACACGGTGGTCATGAAGGAGAACACGTCGCTCGATGGCGATCGCGTGCGCATCCTGTCGGCGCCGAAACCCGGCCAGCACGTGCGTCGCGCCGGCGAGGACGTGCGCGTCGGCGATGCGCTGCTCACGGCCGGCCAGCGGCTGACGCCATCGCGGATCGCGCTGGCCGCGGGGCAGGGCATGGATCGCATCGAGGTGGTGCGCCGGCCGACGGTCGCGGTGTTCACCACCGGCGACGAACTGGTCGAACCCGGCCTGCCGCTGCGGCCGGGCGAGCTGTACGACAGCAATCGCGAACTGTTGATGGGCCTGCTGCGCGCCGACGGGCTGGAGCCGGTGGCCTGGCCGCGACTGCCGGACGAACCCGAAGCAGTGGCTTCGGCGCTGCGGCATGCCGGCCACGCCTTCGATGTCGTGCTCACTTGCGGCGGCGTGTCCGCGGGCGAGAAGGATCATCTGCCGGCGCTGCTGCAGGCCGAGGGCCGGGTGCATTTCTGGAAGGTGCGGATGAAGCCGGGCATGCCGCTGCTGCTCGCCGAATCGCATTCGGCGCTGGAGGGCGGCGCCGGCGGTCTCGGCGAGGCGCTGTTCCTGTGCCTGCCGGGCAATCCGGTGTCGGTGCTGGCGACCTATCTGACCCTGGGGCGCGCGCTGCTGGATGGCCTGCAGGGGCGCGCCGAGCCGCGTCCGCGCCTGCGCGCGCGCCTGCGCACGGGCTGGCGCAAGACCCACGAACGCCTCGAATTCCTGCGTGGCCTGCTGTCCTGCGACGAGGACGGCCAGTTGTGGGTCGAACCCAATCCCGCCGATGGCTCGCACCGCATGCGCGCCGCTGCGGATTCGGATGCGCTGATCGTGCTGGGCGAAGGCGAGCGCACGCTGGAAGCGGGAGGCGTGGTCGATGTGCTGGCGTATTGAAGCGGCCATGATCCGGAAGGAGATGATCGGCTGATGCGCATTTCCGAACCTACGCCCGCCGAGGCCCTGGATCGCCAGCGCGACGGCGCGGTGCTGATCGATGTGCGTGAGGCGCACGAGCGTGCGCTGGGCATGGCCGAAGGCGCGCGCGGCATCGCGATGGGCGAGCTGATCGGCAACGCCGCCGCGCATCTGCCCGATGCCGATGTCGAACTGCTGCTGATCTGCCAGAGCGGCCTGCGCTCGCTGCGCACCGCAGAGGCCTTGGCCGCGCAGGGGTTCGCGAACGTGATGTCGGTGGCCGGCGGTACCGCACGCTGGATCGCGGAGGGTCTGCCGGTGGCGATGCCCGACGGCGACATCGATGGCGACTTTGCCGAACGCTATTCGCGGCATCTGCGCCTGCCACAGGTGGGCCTCGACGGCCAGCGCCGGCTCGAAGCCGCGCGGGTGCTGCTGGTCGGCGCGGGCGGGCTCGGTTCGCCGGCCGCCTACTATCTCGCCGCCGCGGGTGTCGGCACCCTGCGCATCGCCGACGACGATGTCGTCGATCGCAGCAATCTGCAGCGCCAGATCCTGCACACCGATGCGGCCATCGGCCTGCCGAAGGTCGAGTCCGCGGCCGCGACGCTGACCGCGCTCAATCCGCGCACCCGGATCGAGGCCGTCCGCGAACGCGTCGGCAGCGCGAACGTCGAACGCCTGCTCGACGGCGTCGATGTCGTCGTCGACGGCGCCGACAATTTTCCGGCGCGCTATCTGCTCAACGACGCCTGCGTGAAACTCGGCACGCCGCTGGTCTACGGCGCCGTGCACCGGTTCGAAGGCCAGGCCAGCGTGTTCGATGCCGGCCGGCATCGCGGCGCATCGCCGTGTTATCGCTGCCTGTTTCCGGAGCCGCCGTCGCCGGAGAACGCGCCGAACTGCGCTGAGGCCGGCGTGCTCGGCGTGCTGCCGGGCGTGATCGGCCTGATCCAGGCGACCGAAGCGATCAAGCTGATCCTCGGCATCGGCGTGCCGCTGTCCGGACGCCTGCTGCAGTTCGATGCGCTGTCCATGCGCTTCCGCGAAACGCGCCTCGCCGCCGACCCCGATTGCGCGGTCTGCGCGCCGGGCCGCGCGTTTCCGGGTTACATCGACTATGCGGCGTTCTGCGCGGGCTCGCAGTGACATTCGCATGATGCCGGATACGGACTGACGCAGCCGCGCGCATCGCTCAGAATCGACCAGACACAAAGGGGGTGCGAGATGGTGCGCAGAAACGTTTTTTCCCTGTCGGGTCCGGTCGCGGTTCTGCTGATGGCAAGCGCCATGGTCGAAGCGAGGGCGCTGCCGTGCGAGTTCACCGATGCGGATGCGCAGCGTCATCCGATCGGCATCCAGATCGCGAAGACCGCCTGCCGGGAACACGCGGACTGGCATGCGCCGTTCATCGGGCTCGACGGCCGCGCCGGCTGGCGCGACGGCTGGAATCCGATGGAAGCCGAAGGCGGGCGCGACCGTCTGCTCGATCGGACGGAACCGTGGAAGCGCGTGGCGAGCTACTGGCGTTCGACGCCCGCGCTCGATCAGATGATCGCCAGCAGGATCCATGGCGCCACGGAGTGCAAGACCGAGGCGACGACCTGGTCCGCCGCGGCGTTCTGCAGGACCTTCATCGTCGAGAATCCCTGGTCGGCCGCCTTCATTTCCCACGTCATGCGGGCGTCAGGGTTGAACGACTTCGCGTTCTCGCGCGATCACATGGGTTATCTGCGGGCCGCTTACCTGGCTTCGGGGACATCCGCGCCCTATCGTCTGGTGGCGCCCTCCGCCGAAAAGCCGGAACTCGGCGATCTCCTCTGCTATTCGAGACAGGGCGGGGTCGAAGATCATCGCGATCTCATCGCGATGTTCGAGCGCGGCGAACGCGACTTGGCCACGCATTGCGATGTCGTCGTCGGCGTGAATCTCGATGGCGACAGCAAGCTGTACGTGATCGGCGGCAACGTGCTGCAGGCGGTTACGATGCGCAAGCTCAGTCTGAATGCGCGCGGCGTCTTTTCCCCGCCGGCGGTCGGGCCCGAGCGCGGCGCGTGCGGCATGAACCGGGAGGACGACTGCAGCCTGAGCCGCAAGCACTGGATCGCGCTGTTGAAGCTGCGGCGACAGGGGCCCTGAAGACCCGGAATCGCATTGCGATCCGTGCCGGATCGCGGATACTTGCGAAGCGGCTGTCCGGTCGGCGTTCGCTCAGGACCGGCGGCATCCCGCATCTCAACCCGGCAGGTGGATCATGCGTACACTCGTTCTGCTCGTCATCGGCCTGGCCCTGGTTGCCGTGTTCCTGCGTCTGGCCGGCCCCGAGCGGCGGCGGCTCGCCGCACTGATCTTCGTGGTGGCCTGGCTGACCGTCATCGGCTGGAACTTCAGTCTGGGTCTCTCGCACGGGTATTCGCTGGTGGAAGAGCTGCCGATCCAGGCGCTGCTGTTCGGGGTTCCGGCCTTCGCGGCCTGGTGGTTCTCGCGCCCGGCGCCGAACGCATGAGTGTCGGCAGTCTGCTGCGCGCTCGCGATCGCGAGGACAGCAGCCGGGTCGGGTTCGTCGAGCTGTTCTTCGATCTGGTCTTCGTCTTCGCGATCACCCAGTTGTCGCACGTCCTGCTGGCGCATCCGACGCCATTCGGCGCCCTGCAGACGGCGCTGTTGCTGGCTGCGGTCTGGTGGGTCTGGATCTACACCTCGTGGGTGACCAACTGGCTCGATCCCGAGCGCGTCCCGGTGCAGGCCTGCCTGTTCGCGCTGATGCTGGCGGGGCTGGTGATGTCGGCATCGCTGCCGCGCGCGTTCGAGGATCGCGGGTCGGCGTTCGCGATCGCGTATGTCGCGATGCAGGTCGGGCGCACGCTGTTCATGCTGTGGTGCGTGCGCGGTGCGTCGTTGGCGATGCGCCGCAATTTCCAGCGCATTCTGGCCTGGATGCTGGTTTCGGCGGTGTTCTGGCTGACCGGCGCCCAGGCCGAAGGCGCGGCCCGCTTCGCATGGTGGTCGGTCGCGCTGGCGCTGGAATTCGTCGCCCCGATCCTGCTGTTCCGGGTGCCCGGGCTCGGCCGTTCCAGCACCGCCGACTGGGACGTGGACGGCAATCACATGGCCGAGCGCTGCGGTCTGTTCGTGATCATCGGGCTCGGCGAATCCCTGCTGGTCACCGGCGCCACGTTCGCCGAGTTGGTGTGGCGGCCGGACGTCGTCGCCGCATTCGTGGTCGCGGTGCTGGGTTCGATCGCGATGTGGTGGGTGTATTTCGACAGCGGCGCCAAGCGTGCGCATCATCGCATCGCCCATTCCAACGATCCCGGGCGGATCGCGCGGATCGCCTACACCTACCTGCATCTGCCGATCGTCGCCGGCATCATCGTCTCCGCGGTCGGCGACGAGATGGTGCTGGCGCACCCCGGGCATGCAGACGGCCCGGCCATCGCCGCGATCATCGGCGGCCCCGCGCTGTACCTGCTGGGCAATGCGCTGTTCAAGTGGGTGACCAACGACCGCAGGCTGCCGCCGCTGTCGCACATGGCGGGTCTGGCGCTGCTGTCGGCGCTGGTGGTGCCGGCGACGATGCATCTGTTCGGCGCGCTCGCGCTGGCGACCGCCGTGCTGGCGGTGCTGGCGCTGGTCGCGGTCTGGGAACACGTGTCGATCCACCGTGCGATCCCGCGCCCGACCCACGCCGGAGCGCCGACGCACTGAGCGCGGCGCTGCGGCTTCAGTCGTGGTGTTCGCGCTGCAGGATGTCGACGGTGGCCCACGAGGCGCAGCGGAACACCATCGCCGACCGGCTGTGGACGTTGAGCTTGCAGAAGATCTGCTTGAGATAGGTCTTGACCGTGTACTCGCTGATCCGCAGCCGGTCGGCGATCTGCTTGTTGACGCAGCCCAGGCAGACCAGGCGGACGATCTGCAGTTCGCGTGCGGTCAGTGCGGCCAGCGGATCGGTGTCCGGGCCGCCGCTGGGCGCCGCGGGCACCGGGCGTGCGAACACGGCGTAGCGGCGTCCGCCCAGATCGAGGCTGCCCAGGCGTCGTCCGCTGGCGTCGTTGCGGTCGTCGGACGCCGGATCGAGCGGGCCGTCCTCCACCACCACCATGCACGGCGTATTGTCGAGACTGAATTCCGCGAGCACGGCTGCCGCCGGCGCCGCGGCCTGCGCTCCCTGCGACGCGGTGGACTCCTTCCGAATGTTCATCGTCCTGGGTCCATGACAAATGCTGCCGTATGGCGACAACGGGACGGATCGTTGCGGAACGGGCGTCCGCGCGATCCCCGATCCGGAGAACGCGGCCGGCCCGGCCGGCCGCGTTCCGGTGCGCTCGCTGGATGAATCCCCTGTGCATCGCCTGCGAAGCGATCTTCGATTTTATTTGGTACAGCGAAGTCGAGAACGCATTCCGCGAGCGCGGGCGTCCACCGTTCGTCGACAAGTCCGCTGTCGACATCGTCGTTCGATGAGGCTTCCAGAATGCGGATGAGAAATCGATTCATTCCGCGGCGTGGGAGGTGGTGGCGAACGACAGCCGCGGCGGCAGTTCGCGGGCGACGCAGGCGCGGCGCGGGTCGCGCTCGGGCAGGGTGGGGCGCTGCCGGGGCGGCACGGGGGTGCGGATGCCGAGGACTGCGGCGAGGTTTGCCCCGGGTTCGCGGTAAGGCCGCAATTGCGCGGCCGGACCGGTGATGAGCGGTGTGACCCCGGGGCCGTGGCCGCTGACCGTGCTGTCGCCGTGCACGATGATGCCGATGGTGACGCGTCCCTGGCGCACGGAGGGCCCGCGCCGGGTATCGGCGTTCACGATCGCGACCAGGTCGCCGAAACGCAGGCTGCCGAGGCGATGCCGCGCGCGCAGGTCGCGATCGGACATCTGGATGTCGTAATCGCCGCGCCAGGCGGTGTTCTTGCCCAGGCCGGAGCCCATCAGCACCGCGGGGATGAAGTGGGTGACCGGCACATGCAGCGCGCCGTCGCGCACGTGCAGCCCCCAGGCGCGCAGCAATCGCGGCGAACAGTTCATCAGTTCGAGTTCGGGCGCATCGGGAAAACGCAGGCCCAGCCCGTGGCTGCGGATCTGGATGCGATCACCGATGGCCAGCCGGGCCAGCACCTCGGTCGGGAAATCCACCAGCACGTGGTTGATGCCGCCGTGCTTGCCGGTGACCACCCCGCGACGGCCGAGCATGCGTCCGCTCAGCACTTCCGCGACGTTGCCGACGCAGGCGTAGGTCATCAGCGCGTTGTTGGGGCCGTCGCGCGGACCCACCACTTCGCGGCCGTTGTTGTGCAGGGCGACGCCCGGCTCGATGTGGTCGCCGGCCAGGCCGATGCAGGCATCGCCGATGCGATGGTTGAGCACGATGCCGCCGGTGCCCGGCAGCACCCGCGGCACGCCGTCGTAACCGATGCGATAGGGATTGGCGCGCGCGATCGGGTGCGCGATCTGGCCGCTCACGCTGACCACGACCAGTTCGTCGCCGTTGATGCGCGGCGCGGTCCTGCGATCGGGGATGCGGCGCCCGGCCACGGTCTGCGGGCGGGGCGAAGTCGGAGCGACGGCGTGCATGATCGGTTCCTGATGACTGGAGCGGTGATGGATGAGCGGGCCTCGGATGCGCGTGCGGATGCGACCTTCAGAGGACGTGCCAGAAATGCCGCGCCGCGCGCCACGGATCGCCGATGGCCAGCGCTGCGGGCGGCGGTTCGACGTAATCGAAACGATGTTCGAGCGCGAGGCGGTCGCCTGAGTCGAGCGTGTCGGCATCCCCACGCAGCAGCAGATCGCCGTAGAGCAGCGGATGCACCACCGCGATGCGCAGGCCGCCCCACAGCAGCGAACTGCAGCCGGCGGCGACGATCAGTTCGCGCAGCCGCCGCTGTTCCAGCGCGACCAGCTCCGCCTCGCCCTCCGGCGCCCGCTCCAGGCTGAGGCCGACGTGTTCGCAGACCAGCGGCAGGCAGGCCTGCGGCAGATCCGGCGCCAGCGTCAGCACGCAGGCGTTGCCGAGCGCCGCGGCCAGCGCGAGGCTGTCGATCGTGCCGTAGTACGCGGCGCTTTCGGTGGCGTCGTCGGTGGGATCGGAACGCGAGGTCAGCGCCTGGTGCAGGCTTTCGTAGCGTTCCAGCAGATCCGCGCGGCTGCCGTCGGGAAACGACGATTCGCTGACGTTGTCGATCACCCAGTGCAGCCGGCAGTGCGACAGGTCGGTGCGCTGCCGTTCCTCTTCCCAGAGCGTGATCGCCTGGTTGAAATCGTCGGCGGTGGAGGCGGGCAGGCGTTCGCGCAGGGCGTTCGGCCAGAAGCCGAGCGGATCCCGGCGGTAGTAATCGCTGGAATCGATGGCCTGCCAGAACGTCCGCGTCACCGTGAGGTCCGCCAGCGCGGAGAGCCGGCTGACCAGTTGCGCGCCGTACGGCGAACTGAGCGCGAGCAGCGGGTCGACCACGTACGCGTTGCGCCTGGCGCGGACGCTGACTTCGAGTTCCTGATCGAGCATGGCGCATGCCTGTCCGCTGAGGGTCGTGTGCGCGGGCGGCGCGCGCGCCGCACCGCCTGTCATCCGGCCGCGATGCGCACGGCCGGACGCCTGTGCCGCATGGATCGCCCCGGCCAGACCGGGGCGATGCCGGTCACGCCGCCGTCTGCGCGCTGCCGAGCACGCTGCGCAGGGCCGGCGTGATGCCCGGGAATCCGCGGCCTTCCGGGGTCATGCGATAGGCGGCGACCCAGGAATCGGCGTGCGAGCCGAGCGGACGGATCGTCGACTGGAACAGGATCGGGTCGGTCACGGTCTTGAAATCGTTGTCGGCCGCGAACTTCAGGATGCGGCGACCGCTCTCCGCCATCTTCGCGCGCTGCGAAGGTTCGGCGGTGCCCCCGAGGTGGCGGTTGGAGACGATCTCGATCACGTCCCACTTGGTGTTGGCGTCGAACGCCTTCTTGATGTCCGGCGTGTCGAGGATCTCGAGCACCTGCACCAGGTAGTGGCCGACTTCCATCGCCAGCGAGAAGATGTTGCCGTAGGTGCTGCGATCGAGGGCATAGCGCATGTCCAGGCCGATGCGCTGGATGGTGGCGATGCTGCCGAACGGCCGCTGGTCGATCAGTTGTCCGCCGCGGATCACCTCGCCGATCAGCATGTCGCGGAAATACTGGCTGATCGAGACCATGAAGCCGACCAGCTGGCGGTGGAAGTTGCGATTGACCACCGCGCCCGCGGGCACCTGCGCGTTGCCGTAGTTGAAGGCGCGGCGATAGGCGATCATGCGGTCCTGCTTGGTGTAGCGCAGCGGACGCAGCTTGTCGAGGCGATAGAGGCCCTGCGCGCCGGGGCCGCGCTGCACGCGCATCTTGCCCAGGCGGAACAGCCGCTGCAGCACTTCGACCACTTCGAACACCTTCATGCGTTCGTGCTGCCAGCTGTAATACAGCTCGGCGGCGGCGTGCAACTGGCTGGGAATGACCGCGTCGTCGAAATCCGGCTCGATGTACGGATAGCTGATGTCGGCGAAATCGACCGGGCCCTTGGTGCCCAGGCCGACCAGGTCGAGGATGCCCTGTTCGCCGCGCGCGCCCGGCGTCGACGAACGCAGCAGATCGCCGAGGCGCTGTTCGAATTCGACCTCATAGGCCTGGCGTTCGCCCTGCGGCAACTTGTCCAACTGCTCGCGCAGGAAGGTTTCCCACAGCCGCTGGATCGTTTCGTGTGTCTGGAAACTCATGATGGTTCTCCTCGATCAACGCTTGCTGCGAGGGGTGGCGATTTTCTTCGCGCGTTTGGTCCCGATGCGGGCTTTCGGCGGTTCGGCGGCGGCTGCGTCCGGAAATTCCGCGGGCTGTTCGACGAATGCCGCGACGGCGACCGCGGGAGGCGCCGTCGGCGTGCCCGGTGCGCTCGGCGGTGTCGTCGTGGGGCGCCAGTCGATCGCACGTCCCTCGGGTGCTTCGATCCCGACCCAGGCCAAGGCCTCGATGATCAGATCGCCGGTCGCGTTGATCCGGTCGAACACCGCATCGGTGTCTTCGTGGCCGTTGGCGATCAACGTCAGGAAGGGCCTCGGATCCACCGCCTGCTGGAACGCCTGCCGCGTCTTCGGCATCTTGTGGAACTCCAGCAGCCGGTCGACCTTGAAGATCAGCGGTCGGGTGATCTTCTCCAGTTTTTCCAGGAAGCTGCGGGCATTGACGTCGTGGGTGTCGGCGAGATGGTTCGCGACCATGATGATGGCCGAGTACACCGAGAATCCGATGTCGCCGAGCGGGTGCAGGTCGGGCGTGCCGGGCACGGGATCGGTGCCGCCGTCCGGATCCGTGGGCGGCGACTGCCGCCCGATCACCGATGAAATCTCCGCCTGCGCCATCACCTGACGCAGACCGGCGACGTTGTCGACGTACATGCGGCGGTGGATCGCGCTCTTGGCGGGCTGCGGCACCGGCAGCGGCAACTGCTCGATCCGCGCCTGCGGCAGCACCCGCGTCGGCTGCGGCGTGCAGGCATGGATGCGCTTGGCGCGCTTCACGACGGGCGTTTTCCGCACGAAGGCCGCGGGCCGGCATGTCGCCGGCGGCGATTGCGGCAGTTCGGCTTCCGCCGCCACGGCCTGCTGCGGGTATGTCTGGAACGAGGTTCGCATGGTCTTCTCCTGGCAGAGTGTCGGCGCGGATCAGAATCCGCCGTTGCGTCGGCGGTCCTGCGCGATCGTGTCGAGCGAGGTTTCGAAGTGCGCCGGGATGTCGGGACCATCGAGGCCGCAATCGGTGTCGACCACGCCGGCGGCGATGCCGTCGACCACCAGCGCCATCGCGTTCTCCAGCATCACCACCAGCGCGCCTTCCTCGCCGAACAGCGTCGACATCGGAATGCAGTTCGCGCTCATCTGGTCCGCGAGCGCTTCCCAGCGCCGTTCGGACTGCAATTGCAGGCAGAGTTCCTGGTGCAGCACGTCGGTGAAATTGAACGCGCTGCCGGCGACCGCTTCGTTGTCGAGGCGGCGTTCCTCGAACCGGGTCCGGCTGGTTTCCCAGTCGGGCGCGGCATCGTTCAACGGACGCAGTTCGCCGACGATCTGTCCGAGGGTGGCGACCAGCGGGGCGGGGAGGTTGGGGCAGAACGGCAGCGCATGTCCGGTGGTCGGATCGACTTCGTTGCTCTCCAGCGACAGGAACGCATCGATCAGGTAGCTGTAGGACGCCGCGCGGATTTCCGGCAGCCCCAGGTCGGTACTGCCGACCGCATAGAGATCGATCGAACGGTCGATGTCGTAGAGGATCTTGTCGAGCATGACCTGGCAGCTGATGTCGTCGCAGGCGCAGCGCGCCAGGCAATCGATCTGGCTGGCCAGACGGCCGCGCGCGACCGTCAGGTTGACGATGCGGCGATCGGCCGCGGCTTCCTCTTCGATGCCGTACAGGCCGTAGAACACGATCGGCGGGCGGGCGACGCGCAGCAGGCGCGAACCGCCGGCCTGGCCGAAGCCGTCGGCGAACAGCCGCAGCGATTCGAGGAACGAGGTCAGCGGCGGCGATTCCGGATCGACCAGGCGATAGCCGAAATTGATCAGCCGATAGACGCGATTGAGTTCGATCTGCGCGGTCGAGCCCAGCGCGCGCAGGCCTTCGGCGCTGCCGTGCGCGGCGCGGCGCACGAGATCGTCGAGCACGCGCATCAGTTCGGGTTCGGTCAGCAGCGCGCGCAGATCGCCCTGGCCCTGCGCTTCCAGCGCGTCGAACAGACGGCGGTAGGCGTCGATGCCGCGCGGCCATTCGTTCGCCGAGTTCTGGTAGGAGAGCGTGCCGAGCAGGTTCTGCAGCGAATGGATGCAGGCATCGCGACGCGTCTGCATCTCGGTGAAGGGCGCCTGCAGCAGGAAGCGTCCGCCGGCGAAACCGTTGTTGGCGAGGCTTTCGCCCAGCATCACCAGGATCACCGCGCAGACTTCGTCGATGCTCTGCGCCAGGCTGCGGAATTCGTAGGTGGCCGATGGATTCAGCGAACCGACCAGACGCGCCAGACGCGCATAGTCGCCGAGGGTGCGGCGCATGCCGATGGCGCGGTCGCGGTTGCGCGGGTCCAGGCCGAAACGCGCGGCGTTCACGCCTTCCTGGGTGGCGCTGCGGATGCCGTCGGACCAGCCGCCCAGTTCGGCGTCGATGTCCTTGAGCAGGTTGCTGCGCGAGAGATGCTCCAGGTCCTTGTCGACATCGCTCATCGCCTGCTTCAGATCCACGCTGGTCGCGGTGTCCGGTGCGGCGGCCGCGACGAAGCGCGGCGCGCTGCGCTGGAACGGCATGCCTTCGGCTTCGCTCTGGATGCCGCGCGCGCGCGGTTCGGACTGATAGCGGTCGAGCAGCGCCTTGGCGACCTGCTGCGGATTGTGCGGATCGCCGACCCGCAGTTCGCGCCGCAGCAGATTGTCCAGCGCGAGCTTCGCCTTCGAGGGCGGACCCGTGCGGTCGCCGCCGGCGGGATCGTATTGCGAATCTGGTTTGGTGTTGAACATGTGCTATCTCCTGGTGGACTCGGAACGCTGACGCAGGACACTGGTTCGAATGCGATCTGTGCGGCGACCTATGCGGCGACCGATGCGGCGACGGTTTCGCGCGCCGGCTGTCGTGCGGCGGCCTGTCTCGATGCGGCACGGGCGCCGCGGGTCTCCTCGTTCAGACGCCCGATGACATCGTCGGCAAGCTGCCGGGGATTCACGCGCCCGCCGGCGAGCGCGTAGCTCGCGGCGCTGAGCAGATGGCGCGGCGGAATGTCGATCCGGTCCGTGCGGCGCTGTTCCAGCAATCGCGCGCCGCGCAGGATCGCGGCCTGGTGACTGCGATCGAAGGGAATGATGTCGGCGACCGCGCGCTGCGCGAGATTGCGGCGGGTCTGGAACATGGTTTCGTCGACGACGTGCGGAATCACGTGGCGCGCGCTGTTCAGCAGGCTGCCGGGCATGCGGTGTCCGCGCTCCGGCCGGTACATCGTTCCCCACATCCGTTCCAGCCGCGCGGCGTCGTCGCCGAAGCCCTGGCGACGCAACATCTCGGCGAGGATCTGCACGCGCAGGAACGCGGTCGGATGCGCGCCGCCGGGGCGGAAGGTCATCGTGCGCGGCGCCGGATGCGCGAGGAATTCGGCCATGCCCCATGCCGCCGCGGGGCCGCCCAGGCACAGTGCGGCGAGATCGGCCCAGATTTCCTTGTGCCAGCGGCCGTAGGTGCTGGCCAGGAACGGCTGCCGCAGCTGGCCGATGATCCGGCGCACCACCGCCTGCCGGTTTTCCTGCCAGATGCCGAGGTCGGCCTGCAGGTTGTGCGCGACTTCGTGCAGGAACACCGCCTGCCAGGGATGATCGCGATCCCAGGGGATGCGGATCAGCGGGAAGGGATTGGGTTCGCCGAGCAGACGGCCCAGCGACACGCCGCGGCGCATCGTCGCCGGCGAATAGCCGTGTTCCATGTAGCACACCGGCTTGAGCAGCGTGCCGCGGAACACGCGCGGCGCGGCGCCGCGGATCGCCTGGTAACAGTCCTGCGCGATCGCATCGTGCGCGGCGAGCGCCGGGGCGAAACTGGTGCCGCGCTGCGCGAACACTTCGAAGAACATGCCGAACAGGCGCCGCGCGCGGTCGAGTTCGCGCTCGACCAGGGCGATGTCGACCAGCACGCGCTGGATCGGCGCGTCTTCCACCGATGCGCGCACGTCGTCGAAACGGCTGCGGATCTGCGCTTCAACCTTGGCCAGACGCTGGTTGGCCGCTTCGAAATGCGCACGCGAAGGCGCGTGCGTCATGTCCTGCGGACGCAGGCCGACGAAAGCGTTGTCGATCCGGCCGAGGCGGCGCAGGCGCGCCGCCAGGCCGCGGACCTTCACGCGCAGGAATTCTCGGGCGTTGCGTGCAGGCATGGGATGGACTCCGTTTCGTCCTCGATGGCACCGCGGGCCGCGTCCCGGCCTGCGCCGGGACGCGCATCTTCATCGTGTCAGCGGCAACGCACCCGGATCGTGGTCGGGCCGGCCACGTTCACGACGCGACGGCCGTGACGCGGGCAGTTGCAGCGACCGGCGACGGCACCGCCGATGGCGCCACCGACGACCGGACGGGCGATGACCGGCGGACCGGTGCGGCGACGCACCGCGCGCACCACCGGCACCACCCGACGACGCACCGGCGCGGCGGCGCGACGGACGGTGGCCACGGCGCGGCGCTGCGGCACCACGCGACGCGCGCGCGGCACCAGCGGACGGGCGAGGGCGCGTGCGGCGCCGGGACGACGCACCGCGCGCGCGGTCACGCGACGCACCACCTGCGGGACGATCCGGCCCGCCGGGGCGCGACGCTGGCGGGCGACGCGACGGGCCACCGCGATCGCGCGCGGCACCACGCGTGCGGCCGGACGGCCCTGCGCGCGCACCGCACCGCGGACCGCCTGGGCCGCCGCGCGCACCGCCTGGCGGCGCGCCGGCGCGGCCATCCGCGCCACCGCCGGCAGCGCGCGACGCAGCGCGAGGCCTGCGATCAGCGGTGCGGCGGCATCGATCTCGTCCTCGTCGAGGCTGTCGATCATTTCGTCGTAGGCCTCGAACTCGTCGGCGCCATCGGCCAGCAGCCGGCCGGCCGCACCGGCCAGGCGGCCGATGAGCTGCGCCTGCGGCAGCGGGATCATGCTCGCGATCGGCGCGACCGTGCGCGCCACGCTGCCGACGCCGCGGGCGACGCGACCGGCGATGTTGCGCAGGCGGCTGAGGAATTCGTCGGTGTCGCCGGAATCCAGCGCGTCGGCGATCATCTCGTCGGCGGCGTCGAGTTCGTCGCCTTCGTCGAATTCCTCGTACTCGTCGACTTCATCGAATTCGTCGCCCTCGTCGAACTCGTCGCCTTCGTCGAATTCATCGCCTTCGTCGAACTCGTCGCCTTCGTCGAATTCATCGTACTCGTCGGCGCCGAGCAGACCGCCCAGGATGTTGCCGAGGCCGCCCAGCGGGCCGCCTCCGCCGCCACCCGGGGCGCCGCCGCCGGGACGGCCGCCGCGCCGGCGGCCTCCGCCGCCGAGCAGACCGCCGATGCCGCGGGCGATGGTGCCGAAGAACTCATCGTCGCCTTCGTCGAACTCGTCGTAGGCGTCGAACTCGTCGTCGAACGCGGTGGCGCTGCCGGCGGGACCCTCGGCGCTGTCGTACATCAGGTCGTCCAACGCGTCGTTTTCATAGCTTTCCATGACGGTTTCCTCTTGCTGCGGAGTGGGAGGGAGCAGGGGTGCGGGATCTGCGCCCTAGAGCGGCCGGATCGTCAGTTCGACAGGTCCGTGGAGCACGTAGCGGCGTGCCGAGCCGCGGGTGACGGAAGGCACGCCGCGACCGACGCCGGTCGGGCGCGCGGCGCCGGGCGCCGACGCGGTCGACGGCGACATCGGGCGCGACAACTGGCCGACCGCACGCGGTCGGCGCGCGACGCTGCGCGCGGCGCGGGTCGCGGTACGACCCACCTGGTTGGGGATGCGCTGCGGCGGCGTGCGCTGCCTCCGCGCGGCCTGCGCGCTGGAGGCCGCGATCCGCGGCAGCGCGCGCACGCCGCCCGGACCCGCGCCCTGGATCAGGTGCCGTGCGGCCGCGCCGATCGCGCGAACGAAGCCGCGGCGCGCGTTCGGCGACAGCCGGGCGAGGTTCTGGGGACCGAGCGCGCGTGCGGCCAGACGCGCGGCAAGGCCGACCGCGGCCGGCAGCGCGGCGTCGACGCCGTCGTCGTAGAGGTCGGCCATCGCATCGAAGGCCTCGAAATCGTCGGCGCCGCCGGCGCTGAGCTGCCCGATCTGCGCCAGCAGTTCGGACAGCGGATTCTGGTGCGCGGCCGCTCGACCGGCGAGCTGCGATGCGTTGCGCAGATGGCCCGGAACGCCGGCGGCGCTGCCGAGCGCGCCGCCGAAGCCGCCCGCGACGCGACCTGCGCCGCGAGAGATCTGGCCGAAGCGCTGCAGATGCTGCGCGATCCCGGGATGCCCCAGGCGCTGCGCGAGCAGCGAACCGGCGCTGGCCAGACGGCTGGCATGACCGGCATAGCGACCCGCGGTGCGCGCATGCGCGCCGAGGCGCGAGGCTGCGCCGGCGGCGGGACCGAGGTTGCGCGCGAGACTGCCCGCGACCCGCGAGAATCCACTGAGCACGCTGCCGAAGAATTCGTCGGTGCCGTCGGCATCCAGCGCATCGGCGAGTTCGGCCTCGAACGCCGACCAGGCCGCGTTGGCCTGCGCCGGCGCCGGCAGACCCGCACCGGCGTCGTCGAGCGCGGCGTCCTCGTAGGCGTCGCCCGCGTAGCGATCCATCGCATCGTCGTCCAGACCGTCATCGTCCAGAGCATCGACCGCGTCGTCCGCATCGCCGTCGAATTCGTCGCCGAGCGCTTCGTCGTAGGCATCGCCTTCGTCGTCGTAGCCGTCGCTCTCGTAACCGGCATCGGCCTCGTCGTAACTTTCGCCTTCGTCGAACGCGTCGTCGCCGTGGTCGTAACCCAGCGGTGCGTCGTAGGCATCGCCGTCATCGGCGGCGTTGCCTGCATTGACCTGCGGATGCGTCATGGCCGTCTCCCGTGCGTTTCCCCGCGCCCGGATGGGCGAAAGGTCTGCGCTGGGACACTAGGCCGGCGAAAGCGCGATGGATATCGCATCTTCGCCCTACGGTCTTTCGCCTAGGCCGACTGCCGTAGGTCGGCTGTCTTAGCCGGGATGGACTACCCCGAACGGGGGATGGCGCGGTGTCGTGCGCCGTCCCTGCAATCGAAATGCCTGCCGTCGAAATGCCCGCAGTCGAAAAGCATCGACGCGATCAGCGCATGAAGCCCGACAGCGCCTGCGCATATTCGGCGTGCATCGCGATGTCGTTGTGGTCCGCCGCGGCGATCCGCAACACCTGCGGCGCTGCCGGCAGCGCCGCGATCAGGCGCAAGGTGTTCGCTTCCGGCACGACCTCGTCGCGCCCGCAGTGCACGACCAGCACCGGCCGTTGAAACGCGCGCAGCGCACGTATCGATTCGTAGCGCTCGTCGAGCAGCCAGTCCACCGGAAAGATCGGATAGTGCGCGCGTGCTGCGCCGACCATGCTGTCGAACGGCGTGATCAGCGCGAGGCGTTCGACCGGACGTTGCGCCGCGAGCTGGCTCGCGACGCCGCTGCCGAGACTTCGACCGATGATCGCGACCGGCTCGCCGGGATGCCGCGTCTGCACATGGTCGAACAGCGCCACCGCGTCGTCGACGATCGCGGCTTCCGACGGCGCGC
Source organism: Lysobacter hankyongensis (assembly GCF_039543145.1). Taxonomy (NCBI): domain Bacteria; kingdom Pseudomonadati; phylum Pseudomonadota; class Gammaproteobacteria; order Lysobacterales; family Lysobacteraceae; genus Lysobacter; species Lysobacter hankyongensis. The sequence continues at coordinate 156,113 of NZ_BAABJE010000015.1, forward strand.
CGTCGCTGGCGCCATAGCCGCGATAGGCGACCAGATAGACGCTGCGCCCGGGGAACATCCGCGCGAAGTCTTCGCGGTTCGATTCGATGCGCTCGGCGTTGCCGCCGAAATACAGGATCGGCGCGCGCCCGCCGGGATTCACCACCCAGCCGCGCAGCGTCGCGTCCGGACGCTTCAACGCGAAATCGGTGTCGGCGGGATCGACCGTGGTGAAGCCGCCGTAATAGATCATGTCGCGCTGCCGCGCGTGCAGGAACCAGCACGCGCCCGCATAGCCGAGCACGACGACCGCGGCGACGATGATCAGGACACTACGCATGCCGTTTACGCATGCCGTTTAAGCATGCCGTTTCTGCGCGGCCTCGAACGCGGCGAGCTGTTCCGGCGTCGCGTCCTTCTGGTGCTGCGGCTTCCATTGCGCGAAGGGCATGCCGTAGATCGCTTCGCGGGCCGCGTCCTTGTCCAGCGCGATGCCGCGTTCCGCCGCCGCGTCGCGGTACCAGTCGGCGAGGCAGTTGCGGCAGAAGCCGGCGAGGATCATCAGGTCGATGTTCTGCACGTCCGCGCGTTCGCGCATCAGATGATCGCGCAGGCGGCGGAAGGCGGCGGCTTCGAGTTCGGTGGTGGTCTGCGGGTCGGTCTGCGGGTTCATGGGCGGTCAGCGGAAGCGGGTGCCGCAATGGTCGCAGGCCTTGGCGAAAACCGCGAACCCGTCGTGATCCATCAACGAATGTCTGCATGCCGGGCAGGCCACCTTGCGTTCGGTCAGCCGCCGGAGCGAGAAATGGATCGGCAGCAACGGGATCAGCAGCCACCACACGTGTACGCCCGGGGCCAGGAAGAACAGCCAGATCAGGCCGATCGCGCAGAAGATCGCGAACTCCAGGGCCATCAGCCCGAAGAACCATCCGCGCGGTTCGGAGAGGCTGGCGCGGGTCGACGGAGGCGTTCCGGGCGATTCGTGCATTCTCGGTGGTCCGCTGCAGGGCGGGGGCATTCGGCTTCGGCGATAATACGTGTCCTCCACGACCGCCGACAGCCGCATGACCGCCAGGATCCTCGACGGGAAACGCATCGCCGACCATCTGCTCGACGACCTCAAGACCCGGGTCGACGCCCGCGTGGCCACCGGCGGGGCCCGTCCGGGGCTGGCGGTGGTACTGGTCGGCAGCGACCCGGCGTCGCAGTCCTACGTCCGCAACAAGCGCCGTGCGGCGGAGAAGGTCGGCATCCGGGCATTCGACTTCGATCTGCCGGCGGGCACGTCCGAAGCCGAACTGCTGGCGCTGATCGACCGCCTGAACGCCGATCCTGCGGTGCACGGCATCCTCGTGCAGCTGCCGTTGCCGGGCATCCCGGACGCGACCCGGCTGATCCATCGGATCGACCCGCGCAAGGACGTGGACGGTTTCCATCCCGAAAACGTCGGTCATCTGGCCCTGCGCCAGTTCGGCCTGCGCCCGTGCACGCCGCGCGGCATCACCACGCTGCTGGCCTATACCGACCGCCCGGTGCGCGGGCAGAGCGCGACGATCGTGGGCGTGAGCAACCACGTCGGCCGGCCGATGGCGCTGGAATTGCTGATCGCGGGCTGCACCGTCACCAGCTGCCACAAATTCACGCCCGCCGATGTCCTGCGCCGGCACGTCGGCGAGGCGGACATTCTGGTGGTGGCCGTCGGCCGTCCGGGGTTGATTCCCGGCGACTGGGTGAAGCCGGGCGCGGTGGTGATCGACGTCGGCATCAACCGCCTGGACGACGGCCGGCTGGTCGGCGACGTGCAGTTCGACGCCGCCGCCGCCCGCGCCAGCTGGATCACCCCGGTCCCGGGTGGCGTGGGGCCGATGACCGTGGCCACGCTGATGCAGAACACCATCGAGGCCGCCGAGGCCACCGAAACCCCCGCATAGGGTGCGCCCGGGCGCACCGGTTCTCGTTCTGTCGGATGCGGTGCGCCGGGGCGCACCCTATTCGCGGTAGAATGACGCGCTTCATCCCCACCGGACCGGCCATGCTCCGCATCCAGGCTGAAGCGCTCACGTACGACGACGTTTCGCTCGTCCCCGCGCATTCCACCGTCCTGCCCAAGGACGTTTCCCTCGCCACCCGGCTCACCCGCGACCTGCGCCTGAACCTGCCGATCGTCTCGGCGGCGATGGACACCGTGACCGAAGCGCGTCTCGCGGTCGCGATGGCCCAGCTCGGCGGCATCGGCATCGTCCACAAGAACCTCAGCCTCGAACAGCAGGCCGCGCAGGTGGCCAAGGTCAAGCACTTCGAGGCCGGCGTCATCCGCGAACCCTTCACCGTCGGCCCCGACGCCACCATCGGCGATGTCCTGAAACTCACTCGCGCCCGCAACATCTCCGGCGTGCCGGTGGTCGACGGCGGGCAACTGGTGGGCATCGTCACCGGCCGCGACATGCGCTTCGAGAAGAAGCTCGACGATCCGGTGCGCCACATCATGACCAAGCAGGAAAAGCTGGTCACCGTGCGCGAAGGCGCGACCGACGAGGAAGTGCTGGAACTGCTGCACAAACACCGCATCGAGAAGGTGCTGGTGGTCAACGACGGTTTCGAGCTGCGCGGCCTGATCACGGTGAAGGACATCCAGAAAAAGCGCGACAACCCGAACGCCGCCTACGACGTCAGCGAACGTCTGCTGGTGGGCGCGGCGGTCGGTGTCGGCGGCGATACCGAGCAGCGCATCGAAGCGCTGGTGGCCGCGGGCGTGGACGTGATCATCGTCGACACCGCGCATGGCCATTCGCAGGGCGTGATCGACCGCGTGGCCTGGGCGAAGAAGACCTTCCCGAAACTGCAGGTGATCGGCGGCAACATCGTCACCGGCGACGCCGCACGCGCGCTGGAAGATGCCGGCGCGGACGCGGTGAAGGTCGGCGTCGGCCCCGGTTCGATCTGCACCACCCGGATCGTGGCCGGCGTCGGCGTGCCGCAGGTCACCGCGGTGTCGATGGTTGCCGAAGCGCTGCAGGACCGCATTCCGCTGATCGCCGACGGCGGCATCCGCTATTCGGGCGACATCGGCAAGGCGATCGTCGCGGGCGCGTCGACGGTGATGATCGGCGGCCTGTTCGCTGGCACCGAGGAAGCCCCGGGCGAAACCGAACTGTTCCAGGGCCGCAGCTACAAGAGCTACCGCGGCATGGGCAGTCTGGGTGCGATGGAGAAAGGCTCGAAAGACCGCTACTTCCAGGACGCCAGCGACGCCGACAAGCTGGTGCCCGAAGGCATCGAAGGCCGCGTGCCGTATCGCGGCCCGCTGGGCAACGTCGTTCACCAGCTCGCCGGCGGCCTGCGCGCGACGATGGGCTATGTCGGCTGCGCCACGATCGAAGACATGCGCACGAAGCCGTCATTCGTGAAGGTGACCGGCGCGGGGCAGCGCGAAAGCCACGTGCACGATGTGCAGATCACGAAAGAGCCGCCGAACTATCGGATGGGGTGAGGGTCGTCCCGCTTTTTGTAGGAGCGGCTTCAGCCGCGAGCGTTTCCGGCAAGAGCGATTCGTTGCAACCAGAGCTCGCGGCTGAAGCCGCTCCTACAGAACGCCATGACCGACATTCGTACCGACGACATCCACGCCGACAAGATCCTCATCCTCGACTTCGGCGCGCAGTACACGCAGCTGATCGCGCGTCGCATCCGCGAGATCGGCGTCTATTGCGAAATCTGGGCCTGGGACCACGATCCGGCCGATATCGCCAGGTTCAATCCGAAGGGCATCATCCTGTCGGGCGGGCCGGAATCGACGACCGAGGAGGGCTCGCCGCGCGCGCCGCAGCAGGTGTACGACAGCGGTCTGCCGATCCTCGGCATCTGCTACGGCATGCAGACGATGGCGATGCAGCTCGGCGGCATGGTCGAGGGCGGGCATCATCGCGAATTCGGTTACGCCGAAGTCGAAGTGACCGGCGACGACAAACTGCTGGGCGCGCTGACCGATCACCCGGGTCGCCAGGGCCTCGACGTGTGGATGAGCCACGGCGATCGCGTCACGCGGCTGCCCGAGGGATTCTCCGTCACCGGCCGCACCGACAGCGTGCCGATCATCGCGATGGCCGATGAGGCGCGGCGCTGGTACGGCGTGCAGTTCCACCCCGAAGTCACCCACACCAAGCAGGGCGAAACCCTGCTGCGCCGCTTCGTGCTCGACGTCTGCGGCTGCCGTGCGCTGTGGACGGCGGCGAACATCATCGACGACCAGATCGCGCGCGTGCGCGCGCAGGTCGGTTCCGACGAAGTCATCCTCGGCCTGTCCGGCGGCGTCGATTCGTCGGTGGTCGCGGCGCTGCTGCACCGCGCGATCGGCGAACAGCTGACCTGCGTGTTCGTCGACACCGGCCTGCTGCGCTGGAAGGAAGGCGATCAGGTGATGGCGATGTTCGCCGCGGCCTCTGAACAGGGCGGCATGGGCGTGAAGGTCGTGCGCGTGAACGCCGCCGACCGCTATTTCAGCGCATTGGCCGGCGTGACCGACCCGGAAGCCAAGCGCAAGATCATCGGCAATCTCTTCGTCGAGATCTTCGAGGAAGAGTCGAACAAACTGAAAAACGCGCGCTGGTTGGCGCAGGGCACGATCTATCCCGACGTGATCGAGTCCGCCGGCAGCAAGACCGGCAAGGCCCACGTGATCAAGAGCCATCACAACGTCGGCGGCCTGCCCGAACACATGAAGCTCGGCCTGGTCGAGCCGCTCCGCGAGCTGTTCAAGGACGAGGTGCGCCGCCTCGGCGTCGAACTCGGCCTGCCGCGCGAAATGGTCTATCGCCATCCGTTCCCGGGCCCCGGGCTCGGCGTGCGCATCCTCGGCGAAGTGAAGCGCGAATACGCCGAACTGCTTGCCCAGGCCGACGCCATCTTCATCGAGGAACTGCGCAAGGCCGGCTGGTACGACCGCACCTCGCAGGCGTTCGCGGTGTTCCTGCCGGTGAAGTCGGTCGGCGTGGTCGGCGACGCCCGCGCCTATGAATGGGTGATCGCGCTGCGTGCCGTCGAAACCATCGATTTCATGACCGCGCACTGGGCGCATCTGCCCTACGAGTTCCTCGACACCGTCTCGCGCCGGATCGTCAACGAACTGCGCGGGATCTCGCGGGTGGTCTACGATATTTCGGGCAAGCCGCCCGCGACGATCGAGTGGGAATGATGGACGCAAGGGAATTCTTCCGCATCACGCCCCGCAACGTCGCGGGCGTGGTCTCGATGGCGCTGCTGTTTCTGGGCTATCACGTGGTCCGCATCCAGTTGACGAAACTGGATGAGGACATCGTCTACGCGCATTACCAGGAAAGCATCAACGCGACCCGGATGTTCGATGCCAAAACCCTGTGCGCGATGATGCACAAGGACTATCGTGCCGTCGATGTGGCCAAGACGCCGCGCGGCGAACAGCGTGTCGTGCTGGACCAGATGCAGGCTTGCGATGCGACGCGGGAGTCGATGGCGATGATGAAGAAGATCGTCGCCGCCACGAAACTCGAACCCGAGTTCAAGTACACGATCGAATCGGTGACGGTCTCGCCCGACGAGAGGGAAGCCACCGTCAAGATCCGCGCTTCGATGCGCATCGGCAAGCGACTGTCCGTCGCCACGACCGGCACGGAAACGCTGGTCCGGCGCTGGGGCCAGGTCTACAGCACGTACACCGATACGCGCAGCACGGTCTCGATGCGCTGAGCGGCGGTGGATGTTTCGGAACGGGCATCGGAGCCATCATGGAATCGAAGAACAACTGGAAACACATCGTGCTCGGTCTGGGGGCGATCGTCGGTTTCCTCGCGATCAGGCACGGCATCGGCTATTACCGCGGCACGCAGTCGAAGCTCGACGAGGATGTCGTCTACGCGCACTACCAGCGGCAGATCAATGCGCTTCGCAGTTTCGACGCCGAGACCCAGTGCGCCTCGCTGCACCGGGCCTACCGTGCGGTGGATGTGATGCGCACGCCGAAAGGCGAGGACACCATGGCGCTGGATCAGCGCCAGGCCTGCGCGGGAATCCGCGATTCGATGCTGACCATGAAAGCCCTGGTCAAGTCGCTCAGGATCGAGCCCGACATGAAATTCACGATCGAATCGATCGAGTTGTCGGAAGACCGGCGGCAGGCGACGGTGAAGCTGCGCGCATCGATGCAGCTCGGCAAGGAATTTTCCTCCACCACCCGCGGCACCGAGGTGCTGGTGCGTGCGAAGGGCCACGTCTTCGTGCTGAACAGTTCGACGCGAACCGTCATCACCGGCGACTGATCGCCCGCGCAGGCATCGTCGGCGATCCGCGCCGGGGATCGACTTCAGTTCGGGCGCTTCGGCGTCCCCAATCGTCGATACAGCGTGCTGCGGTTCACGCCCAGCAGCCGCGCCGCGCGGGCGACGTTGCCGTCGCAGGCGGCGAGCGCGTCGCGCATGGCGGTCTCTTCCAGTTCTCCCAGCGGCGCGATGCCGCCGTTGCCGATCGTCGCAGCGGGCGCGGCGCGATCCACCGTCTGCAGATAGTCGGGCAGGTCCTGCATGTCGATCCGGCTGCCGTCGTCGCTGAGCGCCACCAGCGTGCGCAGGCAGGCGACGAGCTGGCGCCAGTTGCCGGGCCAGGCGTAGGCGGCGAGTGCGGCATGCGCATCGTGCGCGAGCGTGCGTCGATGACCCATCCGCGACCACAGCGTGTCCACGGCGAGACCGCGATCGGCCACGGCGCGCAGCGGCGAAAGCCGCACGCGATGATCGGCGATGCGGTAGTAGAGATCGGCGCGGAAGCGGCCGGATTCGACCGCGCCGTCGAGGTCGCAGTGGGTCGCACAGACCAGCGCGAAATCGAGTTTCACCGGTTTGCCGCCGCCCAGCGGCGACAGTTCGCGCTCCTGCAACACGCGCAGCAGGCGCGGCTGCAGCGCCAGCGGCATGTCGCCGATCTCGTCGAGGAACAGCACGCCGCCCTGGGCCTGGCGCAGCAGGCCGGGACTGCCCTGGCGACGCGCGCCGGTGAAGGCGCCTTCCTCGTAGCCGAACAGTTCCGATTCGATCAGCCCTTCCGGCAGCGCGGCGCAGTTCACCGCGATGAAAGGTTTGCCGGCGCGCGCGCAGCGCGCATGCAGCGCGCGCGCGAACACTTCCTTGCCGGTGCCGGTCTCGCCGACGATCAGCACCGGCAGCTCGGCGTCGAGGACGCGTCGCGCGCGTTCCAGCGCGGTGGCGGTGGCGGCATCGAACAGCGGTGAAGTCTCGATGGCGACCGCGCGCGGTTGCGGCGCGCGTGTATCCGGCGCGCGTGCGGGCGACAGCGGAATCGCGATGCCCGGCCTCGCGGCATCGCCATCGACCTTGCCGTGGAGCACGCGGCCGCAGCGGTCGCGTATCGCGCCTTCGCTGCGCAGGCGGGCGAGGGCGTCGTCGAACAGCATGTCGTAACCGACCCGGCCGAGATCGTCGCGATCGATGCCGACCAGCGCGAGGCCGGCCTGATTCGCGGCCACGAGCTTGCCGCCGCGGAACGCGAACAACCCTTCGCTCGCCGAGCCGAGCAGGGCGGGGTCGCGATGCAGGCGCAGCAGTTCGCAGCCGTCGATGCCGTCGTCGAAATAGCGATGCTCGATATTCGCCACCGCCATCCGCACCAGCCCGAGCGCGTGCAGATGCTGGGCGCGCGAGTCGCCGCTGATGTCGAGCACGCCGACCAGCCGGCCGTAGGGATCGTGGATGGGCGTGGCGGTGCAGGTGAGGATGCCGTGCGGCGTCCGGTAATGCTCGCTGCCGCGCACTTCCACCGGCCGGCGTTCGACGATGGCGGTGCCGATCGCGTTGGTGCCGACCTGCGCCTCGTTCCAGCAGGTGCCCGGGCGCAGCGCGACCCGGCCGGCCTTGTCGAGGAACTGCGGATGGCCGGTGGCGTCGAGGATCCAGCCGCTGTCGTCGGTGAGGATGACGATGCTGCCGCTGGCGTCGGCATCGACGGCCAGCGCTTCCAGTTCGGCGCGGGCGAGGCGCCACAGCCGCTCGTTGCGGTCGCGCATCTCCCGCAGTCGCGCTTCGGGCACCGGTTCGATCGCCGGCGTGCGCTCTTCCGGCAGCCCGAGCCGACGGCAGCGCTGCCACGAGCGCAGGATCGTCTTCGGCAGATCGACTGCGGCGACGCTGCCGCGCTCGAAGAACGCCCTGCGCGCCTGGGCCAGTTCCGCGGTCGGATGCATTCGGCGCATGGGCTCTCCTGTGTCGCATTCTGCGACAGTCGCAACGGCATGTGTTTCCATAAACAACACAGACGCCGGCGCGTTGCAATCGCCGCGCGTTGTGCGTTGCAACATGCGGCATCGCAAGTGCGCGTGCGCGTGGAGATTTGTCGATGCTGCGACGCAGCAGGTGGCGATTGGCATCGCACTTGCGGATGGAGGGGCACACCCACCGCAGCCATCGGAGCCTGCCCATGAACGCCCTCGTCAAACCGCATCTGCACGACCACGCCCGGATCTTCAAGGCGCAATACGGCAATTTCATCGGTGGCCAATGGGTCGCGCCGTGCAGCGGCGAGTATTTCGACAACATCACCCCGATCACCGGCAAGGTCTTCACCCGCATCGCGCGTTCCAACAAGGACGACATCGAACTCGCGCTCGATGCCGCGCACGCCGCCAAGGATGCCTGGGGCAAAGCCTCCGCCACCGAGCGCGCGAACGTACTGCTGCGCATCGCCGACCGCATCGACGAGAATCTCGAACTGCTGGCCCACGCCGAGACCTGGGACAACGGCAAGCCGATCCGCGAAACGCTCAACGCCGACGTGCCGCTGATGGCCGATCACTTCCGCTATTTCGCCTCGGCCGTGCGCGTGCAGGAAGGCAGCATCGGCGAGATCGACCACGACACCATCGCCTACCACTTCCACGAGCCGCTGGGCGTGGTCGGCCAGATCATTCCCTGGAACTTCCCGATGCTGATGGCGGCGTGGAAGCTGGCGCCCGCGCTCGCCGCCGGCAACTGCGTGGTGCTCAAGCCCGCCGAACAGACGCCGGCCAGCATCCTGGTGCTGATGGAGATCATCGGCGACCTGCTGCCGCCGGGCGTGTTGAACGTCGTCAACGGCTTCGGCCTGGAAGCCGGCAAGCCGCTGGCCAGCAGCCCGCGCATCGCCAAGATCGCGTTCACCGGCGAAACCACCACCGGCCGCCTGATCATGCAGTACGCCAGCCAGAACCTGATTCCGGTGACCCTGGAACTCGGCGGCAAGTCGCCGAACATCTTCTTCGCCGACGTGATGGCCGAAGACGACGATTTCCTCGACAAGGCGGTGGAAGGTTTCGTGCTGTTCGCTTTCAATCAGGGCGAAGTCTGCACCTGTCCGTCGCGCGCCCTGATCCAGGAATCGATCTACGAGAAATTCATGGAGCGCGTGATCGCGCGCGTCGCCGCCATCAAGCAGGGCGACCCGCTCGATCCGAACACGATGGTCGGCGCGCAGGCGTCGAACGAGCAGTTGGAGAAGATCCTCAGCTACATCGACATCGGCCGTCAGGAAGGCGCCGAAGTGCTGATCGGCGGCGAGCGCAACGCGCTCGACGGGGATCTCGCCGGCGGCTACTACGTCAAGCCCACGGTGTTCAGGGGCCACAACAAGATGCGCATCTTCCAGGAAGAAATCTTCGGACCGGTGGTGTCGGTGACCACGTTCAAGACCGAAGAGGAAGCGCTGCAGATCGCCAACGACACGCTGTACGGCCTCGGCGCCGGCGTGTGGAGCCGCGACGCCAGCCGGCTCTATCGCTTCGGCCGCGCGATCCAGGCCGGGCGCGTGTGGACCAACTGCTATCACGCCTATCCGGCGCATGCCGCGTTCGGCGGTTACAAGCAGTCCGGCATCGGCCGCGAGACCCACAAGATGATGCTCGACCATTACCAGCAGACCAAGAACCTGCTGGTCAGCTACTCGCCGAAGGCGCTCGGCTTTTTCTGATCCGATCGTTCCGATCGCGACCATGCTGTCGCGTCCGCGCCGCCGCACGGCTCCCTCCCGGGCGGCGCGGGTTTTTTCCGGCACCTGCCCGAGCGTATCGGGACCACGTCCGCCAGGAGATGCGCATGCCCGAACTTCCCCTGCAGGTCACCGCGACGCTCGCCGCGCTGCAGTTGATCGACAAGCTGCGCGCGCGTCACGGGCCGGTGCTGTTCCACCAGTCGGGCGGCTGCTGCGACGGTTCCTCGCCGATGTGCTTTCCAGAGCGCGAGTTCATCATCGGCGATCATGATGTGCGCATGGGCGAGATCGGCGGCGCGTCGTTCTACATCAGCGCGCCGCAGTTCGAATACTGGAAGCACACCCAGCTGATCATCGACGTGGTCGAGGGCCGTGGCGGCATGTTCTCGCTGGAGAACGGCGAGGGCGTGCGTTTCCTCGTGCGCTCGCGGCTGTTCGCCGACGACGAGTACGCGGCGCTGGCCGCGGCGGGACGGGTCTGAACCGCGATTGCGGAGATGGCGAACCGGAGGGCGCCGGGCGACAATGCGCCCCGCACGCCCGAAGACCGCCGGAGTTCCGCTTGACCCCGTCCCCCGACGACGAACGCTGGATGCGCCATGCCCTGGCGCTGGCCGCGCGCGCCGAACGCGAGCACGACGAGATCCCGGTCGGTGCCGTGCTGGTGGATGCCGAGGGCCGCATGATCGGCGAAGGCTGGAACCGCAACATCGGCGACCGCGATCCCAGCGCGCACGCCGAGATCGTGGCGATGCGCGAAGCGGGGCGTGCGCTCGGCAATCATCGCCTGATCGGCTGCACGCTCTACGTGACCCTGGAACCCTGCGCGATGTGCGCGATGGCGACGGTGCACGCCCGCGTCGCGCGGGTCGTTTACGCCGCGAGCGATCCGAAGACCGGCGCCGCCGGCAGCGTGTTCGATCTGCTGACCGACCCGCGCCACAACCACCGCGTCGAGGTCGCCGGCGGCCTGCTGGCGGACGAAGCCGGCTCCATGCTCACCAATTATTTCCGGCGCAAACGCGGCAAGCCGCCGCTGTGATCGGCGTGCGTCAAGTCCGGCGCCGCGCCATTTCCTGATCGAGCTCTTCGTCGAAGCTGCGCACCGACAGCCCGACTTCGCGGCCCATCGCCAGACTGGCGCCGAGCAGGCAGATCATGCCGACGACCGCGAGCACGGTCGGCACCGCATCCAGCCGGAAGCCGAGCAGGGCGTCCGCGGCCAGCCCGAGGCTGGTGCCGACGAACGCGCCGAGCGCCGCATACAGCAGACGGCAGGCCCGCAACACCAGCGCCGCGCGATGGCGATGGCGCCGGATCTGGGTGTCGCGCTCCTCGCGATCGGGGGCGTCCTTTTCCCAGGCCACGATCAGCGCGCGCAAGCGATCGACCACGCGCGCCAGCCGCGCGTTCGCCGACACCAGCAGCGAGCCGGTCGCGGCCATCAACAGGGCAGGCGCCAGCATCGCGCTGAGGATGGTGTGGTGGTCGAGGGAGAGCGGCAGCGCCATGCGCGTGGGTCGGCGGGGAGGGCTGGGCTATGATGCGGCTTCCCGACCCTCGATGCGAGCCGCATGGCGACGACACCCACGACCGAGACCCTCCCGAGCGAAGGCCGCCTGATCTGGATCGATCTGGAAATGACCGGGCTCGACACCGACCGCGATTCGGTCATTGAGATCGCCACCGTGATCACCGATGCCCAGCTCAACGTGCTGGCCGAGGGCCCGGAGTTCGCCATCACCCACGATCTCGCCACGCTCGAAGCGATGGACGACTGGAACCGCAACCAGCACCGCAAGTCCGGGCTGTGGCAGCGGGTGCTGGAGCAGGGCGTGTCGATGCGCGAAGCCGAACAGCGGACGCTGCAGTTCCTGCAGGGCTGGGTCGGCGCGAAGGCGTCGCCGATGTGCGGCAATTCGATCTGCCAGGACCGCCGGTTCCTGCACCGCTGCATGCCGGAACTGGAGCAGTTCTTCCACTACCGCAATCTGGACGTCAGCACCCTGAAGGAACTGGCGCGACGCTGGGCGCCGCAGGTGCTGGGCGGACTGCACAAGGACTCCGCGCACACCGCGCTCAGCGACGTGCGCGATTCCATCGAGGAATTGCGGCATTACCGCGGGCGGATCGCCGAATTCGCCATCCAACCGGAGCCATGACCATGATCCGTCTGCTCGCCGTGCTGTTGTTGTCGATTCCGACCCTCGCATCGGCGGCCGCGCAGGCAGAGCCGCCGGCCGCACCGACGCAGGCCGCGCCATCCGCCGCGCCCGTCTTGCCGCCGGGCATGAAGCAGTACTGGTTCGTGATGCTGAAGAAAGGCCCGCAGCGCGATCATCCCGCCGACGAGGCGCAGCGTTTGCAGGCCGGGCACATGGCCAACATGCAGGCTTACGCCGAGCGCGGCATCCTGCAGATCGCCGGCCCGATGATGGACGACGGCGACATCCGCGGCATCTTCATCCTCGACGCGCCCGACCGCGCCGGCGCCGAAGCGATGTGCAACGACGACCCCGCGGTGCAGACCGGGCGCCTCGTCTGCGAGATCCATCCGTGGCTGTCGCAGAAGGGCGCGAGTTTGAAATAGGGTGCGTCCCGGCGCACCGATGTCTCCCAGTACGCGGTTCCGAACGATCCATGAAGATCGCGCCGCGTCGCCCGGGTGGAACTCGCGCCTCTTCGCGCGAACCCGCACCGGATCCCGGGCATTCGTCGGCCGCCGCCGGGGTTTCGTCGGGCGTCTTCCGGGCTGCGTCGGCATCCGGTGGCCCGGGTCGATCGCGTGGATGCAGAGTGAGGTCGAAGGGCGGGAGTACCCGCACCGACAACCTACTCATCCACCCTCGCGCACAGGAATCAACATGGCCATCAACAGAAGTTTCGTCTCGGGCGTCCTGCTCAGCACCGCAATGACCACCGCCCTCGTGTTCCTCACCGGCGCGAAAGCGCCCGCGGCGAAGTTCGAAGAGATCGATGTCGGCCGCATCAATGTGCGCGAACCCGACGGCACCCTGCGCATGGTGATTTCCAACCGCGCGCAATTTCCGGGCGCACCCTGGAAGGGCGGGGAGATCCCGCGGCCGGATCGCCGCCAGTTCGCGGGCATGCTCTTCGTCAACGACGAGGGCACCGAAAACGGCGGCCTGATCCAGAAGGGCGTGGTCGGCCCCGACGGCCGCGTGTCCGCGGGCCTCAGTCTGACTTTCGACCGGTTCCGCCAGGATCAGGTGATGCAACTGCTGCATGCCGAAGACGGCGGCAAGGCCTACAGCATGTTCGCGATCAACGACGAGGCGGACGGCACGAAACTCGACGTCATGCAGCGCGCCGCGCGCATGGCCGAAATCCGCCAGCTCGACAAGGACGCGGCGCAGGCCGCCATCGCCGAGATGCGGAAGAACGAAGCGTTGTCGAGGAATCGCGTGAGACTGGGTACCACGCGCGACGGCGCCGCGGCGCTGAGTCTCGCCGATGCCGGCGGCCGGCCGCGGATGATGCTGCTGGTCTCCGCCGACGGCCAGCCGAGCATCCAGATGTTCGACGACAAGGGCGAGGTCGCGAAGACCATCCGTCTCGATGTCGAAGCCCCGGCAGGGGCGGGCGGCAAGCCGTGATCCGCAACCTTGGCGCATTCACGATCCTCGCGCTGCGGATCGCGCTGTCCGCGTGGTTCGTGCTGCTCGCGGGCGGCACGGTCCTCGGCCTGATCTTCGATGTCGCCCTTCGCGGGGACATGGCGTACGGGCTTTCCACCACATTTCTCGCGGCGTTGATCGTGTTTCCACCGGTCGCGCTGTGCTGGGGGCTCGGGTGCGCGTGGTGGCAGCGCAGGGCGCTGGCCGGGATCGAGAATGCCCCGGGCCTGCTGTCGGTCGGCTGCAGCGCGTCGATCCAGGTCGAGCTGTCCGACGAGCAGGCGCTGCGGCTCGCGGAAAGCGCGATGCGTTCGGTGTTCGTCGCCACGCGTCTGCAAAACAACGGTCTCGGCGTCGCCGCGCGCATCGCCGAGATCGCCACATCGAATGCGCTCTGGCCCGGGCTGTTCGAGGACAACCTCAGGCTGACCGTCGCCCCGCTGCGCGACGCGCGAAGCGTGCTCCGGATCGCCATCGATCCGGTGCATGTCTGGATCTACGGCGTGTTCGCGGTGGATGGCGGACGCTGCGCCCGGCGCATGCGCAGCTTCGAGACCGCGCTGTTGGACCTGATCCGCGCGCAGGGCGAGATCATCGACGAAGACCGCCGCCGGCAGGCGATGCAGGCACAGCGGTCCGAGGCGCAGTTGGCGATGTTGCGCGCTCACGTCGAGCCGCATTTCATCTTCAACACCCTCGCGCACGTCCGCGCCAGTCTCGGCCCCGGCGACGGCACCGCCGCGGCGATGCTGGATGCGCTGGTCGAATTCCTGCGCCGCAACACGCTCGCGCTCAACGGCGACGAAACGAGCCTGCGCGAAGAACTGGCGATGGTCGAAAGCTATCTGCGGATCATCGGTTTGCGACTGGGAGAACGGCTGCGCTACGATCTCGACTGCCCGCCCGCACTGCTCGATCGCACGGTGCCCGCGGCCTGTCTTCTGGTGCTGGTGGAGAACGCGGTGAAGCACGGCATCGAACGCAGCGCGGACGGCGGCGCCATCGCGGTGCGCTGTGCGGACGAGGACGGCGGACTCGCATTGGCGGTCCGCAACGATGGCCCGCCGTTCGATGTGTCCGGCGGCCGACAGGGCGGCTTGAGCAATCTGCAGGCGCGTCTGAAATTGATCTATGGCGCGACGCGCCCCCTGGAAATCGAGCATCCGCGCGAGGGTGGCGTCGTCGTCTCGCTGCTGTTGCCGGCGCACGGGAAAACGGCATGACCCAGGCAATACCGCGCCGGAGCGGGGAGTGGATCCTGGTGGTCGAGGATGAGCCTCGGCTGCGCGAAGCCTTGGCCGAACTGCTCGTGCGGATGGCGTCGGACTTCGGTGAAGTCGTCGTCGCCGCATCCGGAGAGGACGCGCTGGCGCTGTGCCGCGACGCTTCGCCGTCGGTGGCCTTCCTCGACATCCGTCTGCCCGGGATGTCCGGTCTGCAGCTCGCCGAAGTCATCGCCGACGAGACCCGCATCGTGTTCGTCACCGCGCACCAGGAATTCGCGGTCGACGCTTTCGAGCAGGGCGCGGTGGACTATCTGCTCAAGCCGGTCACGGCCGAACGGCTGCAGGCCTGCCTCGATCGCCTGCGCAGACGCGACCGCGCGGCGGCAGGCGAACTGCAGAAGTTCCTGCGCGCGTTCTCCGCGCCGAGTCCGCCCACCTATCTGCGGTGGCTGACCGCGAGCGCCGGGCGCCGGACCTATCTGATCGAAGTCGACGACATCGTGTATTTGAAGTCGGACAGCAAATACACCCGGCTGGTCTGTCGCGACAGCCAGCACCTGATCGAAGAGTCGTTGAAGAAGATCGTCGGTCGGCTGGACCCGGAGCGCTTCCGGCAGATCCATCGTTCGACGGTGGTCAACCTGCGCGAAGTGCTGCTGGTCGAACGCGACGACACCGCCACGGGCACCGGCCTGGTGAAGTTCCGCAATCACCCCGAAGTCGTGCGCATCAGCGCGCCTTATCTGCGCGAGCTGCGGATGTTCCTAGTGTAGCCCGGGTAGAACCCGCGCAGCGGGTGAAACCCGGGGCGTTTCGCGAGACAGGGGTACTGCGCCGCCATGCGTCGGCAACGAAAAGCCCCGGGTTTCGCGCTGCGCGCTCGACCCGGGCTACGGTCTACCTGGATTGCCTCTGTTGATTTCGAAGAGCATCGAGATACGAAATCGCGGTTGTCAGATCCTCGAAGATGCCTTCCATGTCGGTTGCGCGGGCGTCCGCACCGAATCCGAACCAGAGCGACCCCAGCGCTTCGCTGCAGTTGGGGCCGATCACCACCGCACAGGCGCCTTGATACGGATTGCGGAGGACGCCTTCGATGTCGTCGCCCCAGCTGTACCGCAAGCGGCGAAGATCGATTACAAGACCGTTACGAGCCGCGTGTCCCCACAATGCGCAGGCGTTGTCGATGGCGCCGGCCATGAAGTAGGCATCAGGTGCGCCTTCGGAGCCGCTTCGATACTCGCCCTCGAAAGCAACGAGCAGATATTGATCCTGCGATGTGGCCGAAGCGGAAATCAGGGCATAGCGACATTCCAGTGCCGAAATGTCGCCCGGAGCGACCTCTCGCAGGATTAGCTGCACCGATCAGCCTGCCTTGGATTTCGCGAGCTTCAGCCACGTGTCGACCACGGTATCCGGGTTCAGCGACACCGATTCGATGCCTTCGTCCATCAGCCACTGGGCGAGGTCGGGGTGGTCGCTGGGGCCCTGGCCGCAGATGCCGACGTACTTGCCCTTGCGCTTCGCGGCCTGGATCGCCATCGACAGCATCTTCTTGACCGCCGGGTTCCGCTCGTCGAAGAGGTCGGCGACGATCGCCGAGTCGCGATCCAGACCGAGGGTGAGCTGGGTCATGTCGTTGGAACCGATCGAGAAGCCGTCGAAGATGTCGAGGAATTCGTCGGCCAGCAGCGCGTTCGACGGCACTTCGCACATCATGATGATCTTCAGGCCTTCCTTGCCCTGTTCGAGACCGTTCTCGCGCAGGACTTCGATCACCTTGCGGCCTTCCTCCAGCGTGCGCACGAACGGAATCATCACCCAGCAGTTGTCCAGGCCCATGGTCTCGCGGACCTTGCGCACCGCGCGGCATTCCAGCGCGAACGCTTCGCGGAACGAGGCGTTGATGTAACGGCTGGCGCCGCGGAAACCGATCATCGGATTCTCTTCGTGCGGCTCGTAGCGCGCGCCGCCGATGAGGTTGGCGTACTCGTTGGACTTGAAGTCCGACAGGCGCACGATCACCGGATTCGGCGCGACCGATGCGGTGATGGTGGCGATGCCTTCGGCCAGGCGGTCCACGTAGAAATCGACCGGACTGGCGTAGCCGGCCATCTTCGCGTCGATCTTCCGCTTGGTGTCGATGTCCTGGTCGGCGTATTCCAGCAGCGCCTTCGGATGCACGCCGATGTGGCTGGCGATGATCATTTCCAGGCGCGCCAGACCGATGCCGGCGTTCGGCAGCATCGCGAAATCGAACGCGCGCTCCGGGTTCGCCACGTTCATCATGATCTTCAGCGGCGCCGGCGGCATGTTGTCGAGGTCGGTGACGATGCGCTCGAACGGCAGCTCGGTGTCGTAGATGAAGCCGGTGTCGCCTTCGGCGCAGCTGACCGTCACCGGCTGGCCGTCCTGCACGGTGTCCAGCGCGTTGCCGGTACCGACCACGGCCGGTACGCCCAGCTCGCGGGCGATGATCGCGGCGTGGCAGGTGCGGCCGCCGCGGTTGGTGACGATGGCCGCGGCGCGCTTCATCACCGGCTCCCAGTCGGGGTCGGTCATGTCGGCGATCAGCACGTCGCCGGGCTGCACCCGGTTCATGTCGGCGATCGAGCGCACCACGCGCGCGGTGCCGCTGCCGATCTTGTGGCCGATGGCGCGGCCTTCGCAGACCACGTCGCCGCGGCGGAGCAGGCTGTAGCGTTCGATCTGGGTCGCGTGCGCGCGCGATTTCACGGTCTCGGGACGCGCCTGCACGATGAACAGCTTGCCGGTGACGCCGTCCTTCGCCCATTCGATGTCCATCGGGCGGCCGTAGTGTTCCTCGATGGTCAGCGCCTGCTTCGACAGTTCTTCCACGTCGGCATCGGTGATCGAGAACCGGTTGCGCAGTTCGGCCGGCGTGTCCTCGTTGCGCACGCGCTCGCCGGGCTTGTCGGAATAGACCATGCGGATCTGCTTCGAGCCCATGGCGCGGCGCAGGATCGCCGGCTTGCCCTGGCGCAGGGTCGGCTTGTAGACGTAGAACTCGTCGGGATTCACCGCGCCCTGCACCACGTTTTCGCCCAGGCCGTAGCTGGCGGTGACGAACACCACGTCGCGAAAGCCGGATTCGGTGTCGAGCGTGAACAGCACGCCGGAGGCGCCGACGTCGGAGCGCACCATCAGCTGCACGCCGGCCGACAGGAACACGTCCTCGTGCTTGAAGCCGTGATGCACGCGGTAGGCGATGGCGCGGTCGTTGTAGAGGCTGGCGAACACTTCCTTGACCTTGCGCACGACATCGTCGGCGCCGGTCACGTTGAGGAAGGTTTCCTGCTGGCCGGCGAACGAGGCGTCGGGCAGGTCCTCGGCGGTGGCGGAGGAGCGCACCGCCACCGCGATGTCGGACCCGCCGTTCTCCGCGCACACCTGCGCGTAGGCGTCGCGGATGTCGCGATCGAGCTCCGGCTGCAGCGGTGCATCGATCACCCAGCCGCGGATTTCGCCGCCGGCGGCGGTGAGCGCCGGCACGTCGTCGACGTCGAGCGTGGCCAGCTTGTCGTAGATCCGCTGGTGCAGGTCGTTGTGGGCGATGAAGGCCTTGAACGCCTCGGCGGTGGTGGCGAAACCGCCCGGCACCGACACCCCCAACCCGGCCAGATGGCCGATCATTTCCCCCAGGGAGGAGTTCTTGCCGCCCACACGGGCGAGGTCGGACAGGCGCAGCGCGTGCAGCCAGAGGATGTTCTCGTTCAAGGCGGGGGCTCCGGGCGGGCGCGGCAGGGCGCCGGGGAAAGCGTTATTTTAACAAGACCCGGGCCTCCGCCGCCCCTCGACTTCAGTCCATCGACCCGCATGAGTACAGTCCGACCGGTCTTCTACGTCTCCGATGGCACCGGCATCACCGCCGAAACCATCGGCCACAGCCTGCTGACCCAATTCGCCGGGACGGATTTCCGCACCGACCGCATCCCGTTCGTGGACACGGTGGAGAAGGCGGGGGAGGCCGCCGCCCGCATCCGCGCGGCCGGCGATGCCACCGGCAGCCGGCCGATCGTGGTGAATTCCTGCGTCGACGCCGCGCTCACCGCGCGCCTGGCCGAGAGCGGGGCGCTGATGCTGGACGTGTTCGCACCGTTCATCGAGCCGCTGGAGCGCGAACTGGGCGAGCAGCGCCAGTCGCGGGTGGGCCACGCCCACGGCATGGTCGATTTCGAGACCTACCACCGCCGGATCAACGCGATGAACTTCGCGTTGACCCACGACGACGGCATCGCCACCAACTACGACGAGGCCGACGTGATCCTGGTGGCGGTCTCCCGCGCCGGGAAAACCCCGACCTGCATCTATCTGGCCCTGCATCACGGGGTGAAGGCGGCGAATTACCCGCTGACCGACGAAGATCTGGAACACGACCGCCTGCCGCCGCGGCTGCGACCGCACCGGGCCAAGCTGTTCGGGCTGACCATCGATCCGATCCGCCTGCAGCAGATCCGCCAGGAGCGGCGCGCGAATTCGCGCTATGCCCAGCTCGAGACCTGCAAGCGGGAAGTGGTGGCGGCGGAGGCGATGCTGCGCGCCGAGCGCATTCCCACGCTCAGCACCACGCACACGTCGATCGAGGAGATCGCGGGCAAGGTGATGACGACCCTGGGGATCCAGCGCGAGATGTTCTGACCGCGGACCGCCGCGCGTCGCAGGCACGCGGCACCCGCTGTGTCTTCATGAACGAAAAACGCCGGCGAAAGCCGGCGCGTGACATGTTCCATGGTGGGGGCGGGAAGGGCATTCGTCAATGCTGTTGCGGGCATCGCCGGATGTGTAGGATCGCCCCATGCCGCACGTCCTCACCCGCCCCATCGATGCCGCGAAAATCAACCGCTTCTCCTGGTTGATGGCGCTCTACGCCGAGAATCATCAGCGGCTCCACCGCCTGTTCGTTCCCGAGGACCTGGTCGAAGGGCGCTACGTCTCTTCCGTCGGCGACGGCCTCGATCTGCATCTCGATGTCATCGCGCGGCACGCCTACACCGTCGAACTGCGGCTGAGCTACGCGCTGCTCGATCCGGTGACCGGCGAGCCCGATCCGTCGGCCTACGTGCGCGTGTACCGCGATGCGCGCCAGGCCGAAGCCACGCACTGCTACATCGGCCGCCGCTGGCAGGATGCGATCGGCATGTATCCGCCGCCGGCCGAGGTCCTCGGTCATCGCCTGCGCATGAACACCTTCCTCGGCAAGTGGCTGCAGTATCTCGGCGAGCGCGGGCATGGCATGGGCACGTTGGTGTTCCAGGGCGTTGCGGTCTGAGCGCACCTGCCACGCACATCCTCAGTGCGTGGCGATGTTCGATGCTTGCGTGCGCTTCGCACTGCCGCTGTCTTTACTCAATGTCGAAACGAATCGTGCGACAACCGTGCGCCCAGAAACGACGAAGCCCGCTTGCGCGGGCTTCGTCGTTCGCTTGACTTGGCGTCCCCACGGGGATTCGAACCCCGGTCGCTACCGTGAAAGGGTAATGTCCTAGGCCTCTAGACGATGGGGACGTCGTGAAACTTCTACAACTTCAACTTTCGAACCGGCTTAGGAAGCTCGGAAGTTGGTGGAGCCAGCCGGGATCGAACCGGCGACCTCCTGCATGCCATGCAGGCGCTCTCCCAGCTGAGCTATGGCCCCACAGCTGAGACGCGGAATTCTAGAGACCGTTTCCGGGGCCGTCAAGCATTGGTGAACGACTTTTTCATCGAATCCGTTCACCACAGCGCATCCCGCAGTTTGTACCAGGCCATCGCCGCCACCAGCATCGGCGTGCGGAAGGTGCGGCCGCCGGGAAAATCGCGGTGCGGGATGCGCGCGAACACATCGAGGCGTTCGCTCTGGCCGCGGATCGCTTCGGCGATGACGCGTCCGGCCAGACCGGTGCCGGCGACGCCGTGTCCGGAGAAGCCCTGGGCGAAATACACGTTGTCGTGACCGATCCGGCCCCAGTGCGGGGCGCGGTTGAAACTGATGTCGATGGTGCCGCCCCAGACGTGCTCGAAATCCTCCGCGGCGAGCTGCGGAAACACCTTGCGCATCCGCCGCGCCATCACCCACGCCAGATTCGGCGGCTGGAAGTTGGAATAGCTGGCGCGGCCGCCGAACAGCAGGCGGTGATCGCTGCCGAGGCGAAAGTAGTCCAGCGCCCAGTTGATGTCGGCCACCGCCATGTCGTTGCGGATCAGGCTGCGCGCGCGGTCCGCGCCCAGCGGCCGGGTGGCTGCGATATACGTGCCGACCGGCATGATCTTGCGATCGAGTGCCGGCGCAACCCCCTTCACCAGTGCATTCCCGGCCAGCACCGCGAAATCGCAGCGCACCGATCCCTGCGCGGTGTGCAGCACCGGCTTCGCGCCGTGCGTCATCCGCAGCACGCGGCTGCCTTCGAAGACGCGCACGCCGGCGGCGAGCGCCGCGCGGCCGAGGCCGAGCGCGTATTTCAGCGGATGCAGATGGCCGGAACCGGCGTCGTAAAGGCCGCCGACATAGCGCGGCGAATCGAGCTGCGCGCGCAATGCTTCGTGATCCCACCACGGCAGTGGATAGCCGTAGTCGCGTTCCAGTTCCTGCTGCCAGTGCTTGAGTTCGTCGATCTGCCGCGGCTTGATCGCGACGTGCATGTGCCCGTCGCGCCAGTCGCAGTCGATGGCGTGCCGCGCGCGGCGTTCGTGAAGCAGCCGCACGCCTTCGACCGACCAGTCGAACAGTTTGCGGGCATCGTCCCTGCCGAGCAGCGCGGCCAGTTTCGATTCGCCGCAACCGAAGCCGAAGATCACCTGTCCGCCGTTGCGGCCCGACGCGCCCCAGCCGATGCGTTCGGCTTCCAGCACCACGACCCGGTAACCGGCTTCGGCGAGTTCCAGCGCCGCGGAGAGCCCGACGTAGCCGGCGCCGAGGATGCAGACGTCGGCGTCGAGATCGCCCTGCAGCGCAGGCTGCGGCGGCAGCGGTTCGACGCTGGCGGCGTACCAGCTGGGCGGGTAGGGCGAGGCGGTCATCGCGTCCGGCCCGATCACACCGACCGCAGATACCAGTCGTATTCGAGCGTGGTGACTTCGCGGTAGAAGCTGTGCAGCTCCTTCAGCTTCTGCTGGCCGTAGATGTGGCGGAAGGTCTCGCCGAACTGCGCGGCGATGAAGTCGCTGGCAAGAAAATCCCGGATCGAATCGCGCCAGTACGGCGTGCGGAGCTCGGTCTGTTCGTAGGCGTTGCCGACCACCGGCGCGCCGGGGTCGTAGCCGTGTTCGATGCCGTCGAGCATGCCGGCCAGCACCGCGGCGGTGGCGAGATAGACGTTGGCGTCGGCGCCGGCGATGCGGTGTTCGATGCGGGTGTTCTTCACGTCGCTGTGCGGAACGCGCATGGCCACGGTGCGGTTGTTGAAGCCCCAGACCTCGTTCAGCGGCACGAATGCGTTGAGCACGAAGCGGCGGTAGCTGTTGGCGTTGGGGGCGAACAGCAGCAGACAGTCCCGTGCGCTGCGCTGCAGGCCGCCGATGGCGTGCTTCAGCGCGTCGCAGGGCGCGTCCGGCGTGCAGGCGAAGATGTTGTCGCCGTTCGCGTCGAGCACGCTGGCATGGATGTGCAGACCGCTGCCGGCCTGATCGACGAGCGGCTTGGCCATGAAGCTGGCCTGCAGGCCCTGTTTCTGCGCGATCGCCTTGATCGCACGCTTCAGATAGATCGCATCGTCGCAGGCGAGCAGCGCGTCGTCGCGGTGCTTGAGATTGATCTCGAACTGGCCGGGCGCGTATTCGGCGACGGCGGTGTCGGCCGGAATGCCTTGGGCCTGGCAGGCGCAGGCCACGGCGTCGATGAAATCGTGGAAATCGTTGAGGTCTTCGATGTAGTAGACCTGCGTGCTGAGGTTGCGCGCGCCGGTATGCGCGTTCACCGGCGGCTGCGGACGGCCGTTGGCGTCGGGCAGGCGGTCGAACAGATAGAACTCCAGTTCCACCGCCACCACCGGCTTGAGGCCGCGCGCGTCGTAGCGGTCGAGGACGCGCTTCAGCACTTCGCGCGGATTCGCCTCGAAGGTGCCGCCTTTGGCGTCCTCCATCGACAGCAGCAACTGCGCCATCGGCCGCGGCGCCCACGGCACCGGCCGCAGCGTGCCGGGCACGGGTCGGCAGATGCGATCCTCGTCGCCGATGTCATAGCCCAGCCCGGTCTCCTCGACCGTGTTGCCGGTGATGTCGGTGGCGATCAGCGACATCGGCAGGCAGACGCCGTCGGCGTAGACCTTCTCCAGCGCGCTGCGGGTGATGCGTTTGCCGCGCAGCAGGCCGTTCATGTCGGGCAGGATCAGATCGACCAGTTCGCAGTCCGGGGTCTGCTGCAGGGCGAGAAGGTCGTCGGGCGAAAGGCTGGCGGGCATGGGCGATGCACGGTTCATGAGGGCTCGCAACAGTGTGACAGTTGGCGAATGCAGCGGATAGGCGTCAAGAATACTCAACGGGGATCTTGCCAGCTTTTTCCGAAATTCGCCGGCAAATCGCTGCTGCCGTGCAGCAATACGGGGCCCATTGGTGTCCTTTCCGGGCGTCGTGTTGCAGAAATCGAACGGGCCGGTTAACGTGCGGTGGTCGCCTCTCCGGCGCTGCACGAGCGCTCTGCATGTCTTCCCGCACGGCACGGCCACCGCTGGTCGGCCTGCCGACCGACCGCAAGATGATCGGCCCGCATCCGTTTCTGGCGGCGGGCGAAAAGTATGTCCGCGCGGTGCTGGACGGTGCGGACTGCCTGCCCCTGCTGATCCCCGGCCTGCAGCCGCCGATCGCGCTGCGCGCGGTGCTGGAAGGTCTGGACGGCATCCTGCTGACGGGCGCCGTGAGCAACATCGAGCCGCACCACTACAGCGACGAGCCCAGCTATCCCGGCAATCTTCACGACCCGGCCCGCGATGCCACCAATCTGGCGCTGATCCCGCTGGCGATCGAACTGGGCCTGCCGATCCTCGCCATCTGTCGCGGCTTCCAGGAAATCAACGTCGCCTTCGGCGGTCGCCTGCACCAGAAGGTGCATGAGGTCGCAGGCTTCATGGATCATCGCGAGAACCCCGACGAGCCGCTCGACGCGCAGTACGCGCCGGTGCACGAAGTGCAGCTCGCGCCCGGCGGCCTGCTGGCCGGCATCGCCGGCACCGATCGGGTGCGGGTCAACTCGCTGCACGGGCAGGGGATCGCCCGGCTCGGCGAAGGGCTGACGGTCGAAGCTATCGCGCCCGACGGACTGATCGAAGCCTATCGCCACGACGGACCGACGCAGGACGGATCGACCAGGGCATTCCTGCTCGCGGTGCAATGGCATCCGGAATGGCGCGTGCTTGAGAATCCTTTCCATCACGGTATCTTTCGCGCGTTCGGCGACGCCTGCCGACAACGCGCCGCGCAACGGATAGGATGATCGCATGAGCACACGGACCCCGCCCCGGAAGACCGCATCCAGCAAGACCGCGCCGGCCGAGACGCCGCCGGGCAAGACCAAACCGGGCAAGACCAATACGAGCAAGGCCAATACGAGCAAGGCCGCTTCGAAACGCAAGTCCGACAAGCGCGCCGCGCGCGGTGCCGCGGCTGCGAAATCCAGCGAGCACAAGCTGCTGCGCTGGCTCAAGGATCGCCACATCACCGAAGTGGAATGCCTGGTGCCCGACATCACCGGCAACGCCCGCGGCAAGATCATTCCGGCGGACAAGTTTTCGCACGATTACGGCATGCGCCTGCCCGAAGGCATTTTCGCGACCACCGTCACCGGCGACTTTCCGGACGACTATTACGACCTGATTTCGCCGTCCGACGCCGACATGCTGCTGCGGCCGGACCCCGATACCGTGCGTCTGGTGCCCTGGGCCACCGATCCGACCGCGCAGGTGATCCACGACTGCTTCACCAAGGACGGGGCGCGCCACGAACTGGCGCCGCGCAACGTGCTGAAGCGGGTGCTCGACGCCTACGAAGCCGAAGGCCTGCGCCCGGTGGTGGCGCCGGAGGTCGAATTCTTCCTGGTCCAGAAGAACACCGACCCGGATTTTCCGCTGCAGCCGCCGGCCGGGCGCAGCGGCCGGCCGGAAACCGCGCGCCAGTCGTATTCGATCGACGCGGTCAACGAGTTCGACCCGATCCTCGATCTGATGTACGACTACAGCGACGCGATGGGGCTGGACGTGGATACGCTGATCCACGAATCCGGCGCCGCGCAGCTGGAGGTGAACTTCACCCATGCCGACGCGATGTCGCGCGCCGATCAGGTGTTCCTGTTCAAGCGCACCATGCGCGAGGCGGCGCTGCGTCACGGGGTCTATGCGACGTTCCTCGCCAAGCCGATGGAGAACGAGCCCGGCAGCGCGATGCACATCCACCAGAGCGTCGTCGACCTGAAGACCGGCCGCAACATCTTCACCGGCCGCGGCGAAGGCAAGCACAGCAAGGCTTTCGAGCATTACCTCGGCGGTCTGCAGAAATACGTGCCGATGGCGATGGCCTTCTTCGGCCCGAACGTCAATTCCTACCGCCGCCTGGCCTTGGGCCAGGTCGCGCCGATCAACGTGCAGTGGGGCTACGACAACCGCACCTGCGGCCTGCGCGTGCCGATGGACACGCCCGATAACACCCGGGTCGAAAGTCGCTTCGCCGGCTCGGACGCCAATCCCTACCTGGCGATGGCCGCGACCCTGGCCTGCGGCCTGTTCGGCATCCGCGAGAAGCTCGAACCTACCGGCCCGCTGGCCAGCAGCGCGCAGGACGTGGGCTTCGAGCTGCCGCGTTCGCTCGGCGAGGCGCTGGACGGGCTGGAGGGCTGCACGGCCCTGCACGACCTGATGGGCGCGCGCTTCGTGCGCGCCTACATCGCGGTGAAGCGCAAGGAGTACGAAACCTTCTTCCGCGTCATCAGTTCCTGGGAACGCGAGTTCCTGCTGCTCAACGTCTGACCATTCGCACCGCGCGCCCCGCACCGGGGCGCGTACCGCCACGCCTTCCGGAACGCCCATGGACAAAACCGACATCGCCCGCCTGCAGCAACTCGATGCCGAGCATCACCTGCATCCGTTCAACGACAACGCCGCGCTCGCGAAAAAGGGCACGCGCATCCTGACGAAGGGCGAGGGCGCCTACGTCTGGGACGCCGACGGCAACAAGCTGCTGGACGCCTTCGCCGGCCTGTGGTGCGTGAATCTCGGCTACGGCCGCAGCGAACTGGGCGAGGCGGCGTCGAAGCAGATGACACAGCTGGCCTACTACAACAGTTTCTTCCAGTGCACGGTCGAACCGACGATCGAGCTGTCGGCGAAGCTGGCCGAGCTCACCCCGGCCGACCTCAACCACGCCTTCTTCACCAACTCCGGCTCCGAGGCCAACGACACCATCCTGCGTCTGGTCCGGCATTTCTGGGCGGTGCAGGACAAGCCGCAGAAGAACATCTTCATCGGCCGCCACAACGGCTATCACGGCACCACCATGGCCGGCGCCAGCCTCGGCGGCATGGCCGGCATGCACAAGCAGGGCGGGCTGCCGATCCCCGACATCCACCACATCGACCCGCCGTTCTGGTTCGCCGACGGCGGCGATCTGTCGCCCGAGGAATACGGCCTGGTCGCCGCGCGCCGGTTGGAACAGAAGATCCTCGAACTCGGCCCGGACCGCGTCGCCGCCTTCATCGGCGAGCCGATCATGGGCGCGATCGGCGTCTACATCCCGCCGATGACCTATTGGCCCGAGATCGAGCGGATCTGCCGCCGGTACGACGTGCTGCTGGTCGCCGACGAAGTGATCTGCGGCTTCGGCCGCACCGGCGAGTGGTTCGGTTCGCAGTATTTCGGCATCACCCCGGACGTGATGACCCTGGCCAAGGGCATCACCTCGGGCTACATCCCGCTGGGCGCGGCCATGTTCAACGATCGCGTGGCCGGCGTGCTGAAGCACCAGGGCGGCGAACTGGCCCACGGCTGCACGTATTCCGGACACCCGGTCTGCACCGCGGTGGCGCTGGAGAACATCCGCATCCTGCAGCAGGAAGGCATCGTCGACCGCGCCCGCACCGAGATCGCCCCGTATCTGGCCGAGCGCTGGGCCGAACTGGGCGAGCACCGCCTCGTCGGCGAGGCACGCATCGCCGGCATGGTCGGCGCGCTCGAACTGGTGCCGCACAAGGGCCGCCGCGCCTTCTTCGAAGAGCGCGGCAAGGTCGGCGTGCTCTGCCGCGACAACGCCCTGCGCAACGGACTGATCCTCCGTGCCACCTATGATTCAATGCTGTTGTCGCCGCCGCTGATCTGGACCCGGGCGCAGGTCGACGAGTTGTTCGAGAAGGCGTGGAAGGCGCTCGACGAGACCGCCGCGGCGCTTTGATGCGCCCGGCCGCGTGAGCCGCTACTCTGTCGGAGAGGTCATTCCGGGCATCACTTCAAGAACGCCATTCCACGTCACATCACTGACCCTCCGGGGCAAAGGGATATCACGATGAAACTGCGAGTGTTGGGACTCTCCATCGCCGTCTGTCTGCTGGCGGCATGCGGCGGCAAGCAGGACGGCAGCGCCGCCACCGGCGACGGCAAGGCCGAAGGCGGCGACGACAAGACCCTGAACGTCTACAACTGGTCCGACTACATCGCCGAGGACACCATTCCCGCGTTCGAGAAGAAGAGCGGCGTCAAGGTGGTCTACGACGTCTTCGACAGCAACGAGATGGTCGAGACCAAACTCCTCGCCGGCTCCAGCGGTTACGACATCGTCGTCCCGACCCTGAACTTCCTCGGCCGTCAGATCCAGGCCGGCGTGTTCCAGCCGCTGGACAAGTCGAAGATCCCGAACCTCGCCAATCTCGATCCGGACATGATGAAGCGCATCGCGCTGCAGGATCCGGAGAACAAATACGCGGTGCCGTATCTGTGGGGCACCACCGGCATCGGCTACAACGTCGACAAGGTCACCGCCGCCTTCGGCAACACCGACGTGACCAACAGTTGGGACCTGGTGTTCAAGCCCGAGAACATCGCCAAGCTGAAGGATTGCGGCGTCACCTTCCTCGACACGCCGTCCGAGATCATTCCGATCACGCTGAACTACCTGGGCGAAGATCCCAACAGCCAGGATCCGGCGGTGATCGACAAGGCCGCGGCGCTGCTGAAGACGATCCGTCCCTACATCACCAACTTCCACTCCTCGCAGTATATTGACTCGATGGCCAAGGGCAGCACCTGCCTCGTGGTCGGCTGGTCGGGCGACATCATCCAGGCCCGCGACCGCGCCGAAGAGGCCAAGAACGGCGTCAAGATCGGGTACTCGATCCCGAAGGAAGGCGCGCCGATGTGGTTCGACATGCTGGCGATCCCGAAGGACGCCAAGCACGTCGACAGCGCCCACGCCTTCATCAACCATCTGCTCGACCCGCAGGTCGCCGCCAACAATTCCAACTTCGTCAGCTATCCGAACGCGAACACCGCGTCGACCGCGCTGATCGACAAGGAAATCACCGGCGACCCGACGATCTATCCGCCGGCGGAGGTGCAGGCGAAGCTGTTCACCTTCGCGATCATCCCGCCGGAGGTCGACCGCCAGTACACGCGGATCTGGACCCAGCTCAAGACCGGCCGTTGATCCAATCCCGGGGCAGGCAGCGATGCCTGCCCCGCTGCATTCCGAGGGAAGCACATGGCCGCAGTCGCCAACGAAAAACCGCAGAACGGCGCGTCGGGCGCCCCCAGGGCCACGGTCGAGGATTACCTCCGGATCGTCGATGTCCGCAAGGAATTCGACGGTTTCGTCGCCGTCGACGACACCAACCTGTCGATCCGCAAGGGCGAGATCTTCGCGCTGCTCGGCGGCTCCGGCTGCGGCAAGTCGACGCTGCTGCGCTGCCTCGGCGGCTTCGAGCGGCCGACTTCCGGCAAGATCTATCTCGACGGTCAGGTCATGAACGATCTGCCGCCGTACGAACGGCCGATCAACATGATGTTCCAGTCGTACGCGCTGTTCCCGCACATGACCGTCGAGCAGAACATCGCTTTCGGCCTGAAGCAGGATGGCCTCGGCAAGGACGCGATCGCCCGGCGCGTCGAGGAGATGCTCAACCTGGTCCAGCTCGGCAAGCTCGCCAAGCGCAAACCGCACCAGCTCTCCGGCGGCCAGCAGCAGCGGGTGGCGCTGGCGCGTTCGCTGGCCAAGGGCCCCAAACTGTTGCTGCTCGACGAGCCGATGGGCGCGCTCGACAAGAAGCTGCGCTCGAAGATGCAGCTCGAACTGGTCGACATCATCGAGAAGTCGGGCGTGACCTGCGTGATGGTCACCCACGACCAGGAAGAAGCGATGACGATGGCCACGCGGATCGCGCTGATGGACGCCGGTCGCATCCGTCAGGTCGGCACGCCCGACGAGATCTACGAATCGCCGACCAGCCGCTTCGCCGCCGAGTTCATCGGCTCGATCAACATGTTCGACGGCCGCATCGACGAGGACCAGGCCGACTACATCACCATCCAGTCGCCGTCGCTGCCGGTGCCGATCTACGTCGGCCACGGCGTCTCCGGTTACGAAGGCCAGGAAGTCGGTTACGGCGTGCGTCCCGAGAAGATGGTGATCAGCAAGGACGAACCCGAGCAGGCGCACAACAAGGCCCGGGGCAAGATCGAGGACATCGCCTATTTCGGCAGCCATTCGGTGTTCCACGTCCGCCTGCCCAGCGGCTACAAGGTCATGGCGAACTTCGCCAACCAGCAGCGCTGGGCCAGCGAGGGCATGACCTGGGGCGACGAGGTGTGGGTGTCGTGGGGCGACAACGAAGGCGTGGTGCTGACCACATGAACATGCGCATGCTGAAGAAGTTCCTGCCGGGCTCGCGCTGGGCCGTCATCAGCGTGCCTTACGTCTGGTTGCTGCTGTTCTTCGCGATTCCGTTCCTGATCGTGCTGAAGATCTCGTTCGCGAAACTGGCGATCGCGCAGCCGCCGTACACCCCGATTCTCCAGGTCGTGCAGGACGAGGTCCTGCTCAAGCTCAACCTCACCAATTACATGGTGTTGTTCTCGGATTCGCAGTATCTGCTGGCCTACGCCAGTTCGCTGAAGATCGCCGCGATCTCGACTTTCTTGACCCTCCTCATCGGCTATCCGATGGCCTACGTCATCTCGCGGCTGTCGCCGTCCGCGCGCAACATCGCGATGATGCTGGTGGTGCTGCCGTCGTGGACCTCGTTCCTGATCCGCGTCTACGCCTGGATCGGCATCCTCGACAGCAACGGCCTGCTCAACAATCTGCTGATGAAGCTCGGCCTGATCGACGAGCCGCTGCGGATCCTCAACACGCCGGTCGCGACCTACATCGGCATCGTCTACTGCTATCTGCCGTTCATGGTGCTGCCGCTGTATTCCAATCTGCTGAAGTTCGACCATCGCCTGCTGGAGGCCGCCTACGACCTCGGCGCGCGGCCCTGGAAAGCCTTCCTGAAGATCACGCTGCCGATGTCGCGCAGCGGCATCATCGCCGGCTGCATGCTGGTGATGATTCCCGCGGTCGGCGAATTCGTGATTCCGGAAATGCTCGGCGGGCCGGATACGCTGATGATCGGCCGCGTGCTCTGGAGCGAATTCTTCAACAACCGCGACTGGCCGGTGGCCTCGGCGGTGGCGATCGTGATGCTGATCATGCTGCTGATCCCGATCCTGATCTTCAACCGCGTCCAGCAGAAAGAGCTGGAAGGGCGGCTGACATGAGCGGCGCCAGCATGCAGGGCAGTCGCGCGATCCGCTGGTCGGTGCTCGGTCTCGGGTTCGCGTTCCTCTACATCCCGATCCTGATCCTGATCGTCTACTCGTTCAACGAATCGCGGCTCGCATCGGTGTGGTCGGGCTTCTCGGTGAAGTGGTACGGCGAACTGCTGCGCGACCGCGCGATGCTCGACGCGGCCTGGGTCAGCCTGAAGGTCGCGTTCTGGACCGCGAGCGCGGCGGTGGTGCTGGGCACGATGGCGGCGCTGGCGATGACCCGCATGCGCCATTTTCCGACCAAGACCATGTTCGGCGCGATGATCACCGCACCGCTGGTCATGCCCGAGGTCATCACCGGCCTGTCGATCCTGCTGATGCTGGTGTCGATGGGCGGCCTGATCGGCATCGCGCCGAAGGGCGTGGTCGCGATCTGGGTCGCGCACGTCACCTTCACGCTCGCGTTCGTCACCGTGGTGGTGTCCTCGCGCCTGGCGGAGCTGGACAAGTCGCTGGAAGAAGCGGCGATGGATCTCGGCGCCAACCGGATCAAGGTGTTTTTCCTGATCACGCTGCCGATCATCGCGCCCGCCTTGGTTTCGGGCTGGTTGCTCGCGTTCACGCTGTCGCTCGACGACGTGGTGATCGCCAGCTTCGTCGCCGGCCCCAATTCGACCACGCTGCCGATGAAGGTGTTTTCCTCGGTCCGCCTCGGCCTGAGCCCGAAGATCAACGCGCTGGCGACGTTGATGGTGCTGGCGGTTTCGGTCGCTGCGCTGATCGGCTGGTGGCTGATGTATCGCGAGGAAAAGCGCCGGCAGCGCGACATCCAGCTCGCGATCCAGGACAACGGCTGAGCGGCATGGCGGTCGAGCACGACGAACACTGCGAGACGAACCCTGCGACAGGTGACGAGATGACGGTGAAATTGATCCATCCATGGACCGGCGAGGTCGACTACACCTACGACTACATCGGCGATGCCGAGGTCGAGCGTGTGCTGCAGGCCGCCGCGGACGCGGCGCCGGCCTGGGCCTCGCGCAGCCTCGACGCGCGCGGCGCGCTGCTGCGCGAGGTCGCGGCCCGGCTGCGCGCGCGCCGCGAGGACATCGCGGCGACGATGAGCGCCGACATGGGCAAGCTGCGCCGCGAGGCCCTGGCCGAGATCGAGAAATCCGCATCGGCCTGCGAGTACTACGCCGATCACGCCATCGACTATCTGCGCGACGGCGCGATCGCGACCGAGGCCGCGCGCAGCTACGTCACCTACGAGCCGCTGGGCTGCGTGTTCGCGGTGATGCCGTGGAATTTCCCGATCTGGCAGGTCTTCCGTTTTCTCGCGCCCGGGCTGATGGCCGGCAATGTCGCGGTGCTGAAGCACGCGACCAACGTGCCGCGCTGCGCCGACGCCATCGCCGAGGTGCTGCGCGAGGCCGGCGTGCCGGACGGCGTGTTCGGCGTACTGCACATCGACAACCAGCTGGCGGCGAAGGTCATCGCCGATCCGCGGGTGAAGGCGATCACCCTCACCGGCAGCGAGCGCGCCGGCAGCGCGGTGGCTTCAGCCGCCGGCAAACATCTGAAGAAATGCGTGATGGAGCTGGGCGGCAGCGATCCGTTCGTGGTGCTGGACGACGCCGATCTCGACGTGACCGTGCCCGCCGCGGTCGCCTCGCGCTTCGGCAACGCCGGCCAGACCTGCATCGCGGCCAAGCGGTTCATCGTCACCCCGGGCATCGCCGATGCGTTCGTCGCACGCTTCGTCGAGGCCGCATCGAAGCTCGCGATCGGCGATCCGATGGACGACGCGACCACGCTTGCGCCGATGGCCCGTGCCGATCTGCGCGACGAGATCCACGACCAGGTGCAGCGCAGCGTCGCCGCCGGTGCCACGCTGCTGCTCGGCGGCACGCCGGGGCAGGGCGCGTCGCACTATCCGGCGACGATCCTCGATCACGTCGCGCCGGGCATGCCCGCGTACAACGAAGAACTGTTCGGCCCGGCCGCGAGCATCCTCCGCGCCCGCGACGACGACGACGCGGTGCGGATCGCCAACGACACCGATTTCGGCCTCGGCGCCAGCGTGTGGACCCGCGACAAGGCCCGCGGCGAAGCGGTCGCCCGTCGCCTGCAGGCCGGCGCCACCTTCGTCAACGCGATCGTGCGCAGCGACGTGCGCCTGCCGTTCGGCGGCACCAAGACCTCGGGATTCGGCCGCGAACTCGCGGAGCATGGCATCCACGAGTTCATGAACATCAAGACGGTGTATGTGGCTTGAGCGCCGATAAGCAAGGGCAACCTTGCAGATGGGAATGTTGATTATGGAGCCTGCAAGCCGAGGTGGCGGAAATGAAGAGTACAAGCTTCGCTATCCGGTGGATTTAGATCGCAGTTTTTCGTTGCCGCGCGATACGGTTGATCAAATGCTCGGAACCTCTGCGTACGCTCAGATGGAGCGAACGCCTTATGGCTTTATGTTCGAGATCGCTGGATTTGCTACTGAGGTCGATGCAAGACGCTTCGCTATGCGCTTGGAATTGGAGCTAAGGAAAGTCTGTATTGAACGTAGGCTGTCGATGTTTTTTCCGGCCGAAATTTATGCTTACGAGAAGTTTGAGGTTCCAGTACTGCTGCCCGTTGAAATGCTCGGCAAATGGCAAAAGAACCATGCGCATGGAATTGTTGTGGATGGTCGCGTACCCACCACCATGGCATGTATCGTTCCTGAGCATCTTAAGATTGTTTACTTGGGCGAGATTCGCGGGGGCTTCTCGATAGTGGTTCCGATGGATAAAATCAGAACCGCACTAGACAATGCTTTTTCTGAAAATTTGGAAGAATTAGGAGTGAATGCTTCGTGTCTGCATGAGCGTCATAGATTGGCTGCTGATTTCTTTTCGCTTGCGTGCGCGCATGGGTCTCCGTTTAGTCGCGTTATTCATTTGGTGATTTGCTTGGAGATCTTGGCTGCTGCTGTCGGCATTGGGGATAACTATATTCATGGGACACGGAAGTTGTTTTCGAGATTTGACGTGGAAAAAATAATGCCGCAGATAGCGCTGGGGCGTAACGCGCGAGATATGGAGTTGTCCCACGCACTTCATGCGATACGCGGCGATATCGTTCATCGCGGATATACCGCAAGTCCCGACGTGGATCGGATATTAAATGCGGGAATGGACGCCGCTGGTGTCGTCTTGGTTAATCTGCTTGATCAGTATCGCGATTCGTCGCGCATGACGAGCTTTGCTTCGCCTTAATCTTTCGGCAGGAGCCGACCCGTATTCATCGGCGATCACGCCGTCTCCGCATCCATCGCTCGCAACCGCACCGGCACGCCGCTCAACACCGACGTGCCCGACAGCGGGTCGCGCAGGGTCTCGTCGAGCAGCGCGTTGAGATTCGCGCCGGGACGCTCGCTGGCCAATCGCTGCGTCGTGCCCGGCAGATCGTGACCCCAGCCGTGGGGCAGACTGACCACGCCGGGGCGCATGTCCTCGCTGCATTTCACGCGGACCGCGATTTCGCGGCCGCCGGCGCCCTGCAGATGCGCGAGCGCGCCATCGGCGATACCGGCCGCCGCGGCATCCTGCGGATGGATCAATGCGAGGCAGCGCTCCGGGCCCTTGGCCAGTGTCGGCAGGTTGTGCATCCAGCTGTTGTTGGAACGCACATCGCGGCGACCGATCACGATCAGCGGATGACCTTCGCCCGGGACCTCTGAGTCGGCTTGCGACAACGCCGCTTCGACCCGCGCGAGATCGGCGAGCAGGGCCGGCGGTGCGGCCTGGATGCGGCCGTCGGGCGTGCGCAGCACCTCGGGCAGTCGCGCCTGCAGCGGGCCGAGATCGATGCCGTGCGGCGCTGCGCGCAATGCCTCCAGCGACAGACCCTCGGGGCGCGCGCCGAAACGGTCGCCCCAGTGGCCAGCGCGCAGGGCGAGATCGAGCTGGCGTTCCGGGCCATCGAGATGCGCGCTGGCGCGGAGCAGGGCCGCGACCGGTTCGGCCTGCTGTTCGGCCGGCATGCCGGCGGCGCCGAGCATGCCGTGCAGGTCCTTCTTCAGCGCCTCTTCGTCGCGGGCGTCGACATCGGCCGCCGCCGCGGCATCGTGGCCGTCCAGCATCGCGGCGAGCCGCATCAGCACGCGCCACTCGGGCCAGGCGTCGTCGGGCACCGGCAATACCGGCGGGCTGAAACGCGCGGCGTGGGTCCACGCCAGCTGCGTGAACGCGATGTCGTAGTGCGGTTCCTGCAGCGGCGACAGCGCCGGCAGGATCACGTCGGCATGGCGCGTGGTTTCGTTGCGATAGATGTCGAGGCTGAGCATGAAGTCCAGACCGTCGAGCGCGGCGGACAGGCGGGCGCCGTTCGGTGCGGACAGCACCGGATTGCTGGCGATCGTGATCAGCGCGCGCACCTGCGGCCCGTCGGCGTTGTCGGGCGTGTCGATTTCCTCGGCGAGGCAGCCCATCGGGAATTCGCCCATCACTTCCGGCGCGCCGCTCACCCGCGAATGGCGGCGCCCCATCACCACGCCGCGCCCGCGGCCGCCGGTACCGGTGCTGTTCGCCTGCAGCGCCGGGGCCAGCGGCCAGCGCATGCCGCCTTCGGCGTCGATGCGTCCGGTGATCAGGTTCAGCACTTCGACCAGCCAACTGCAGAGCGTGCCGAACGGCTGGGTGCAGGTGCCGATGCGGCCATACAGCGCGGCGCGCGGCGCATCGCGCAGCGTTTCGGCCAGTTGGCGGATCGTCGCCGCATCGAGACCCGCGGCCGCGGCCATGCGCTCGGGCGTGAACGCGGCCACCGCCGCCTGCAGTTCGGTGATGCCGACGACGTGGCCGTCGGCCAGGCCGAGAGTCGGCGAACCGGTCGCGAACAGATGCTGCAGCATGCCGAGCAGCAGGAAGGCATCGCCGCCGGGGCGGATCGCGTGATGTTCGTCGGCGACGTCCGCGGTTTCGCTGCGCCGCGGATCGATCACGATCAGCCGGCCGCCGCGCTCGCGCAGCGCGCGGGCCTTGCCGCGGAAATCCGGCACGGTCCACAGGCTGCCGTTGCTGGCGATCGGATTGGCGCCGAGCACGATCAGCAGATCGGTGCGTTCGATGTCGGGCACCGGGATGCTCAGCCAATGTCCGTACATCAGGCCGCAGGCGACGTGCTTGGGCATCTGGTCGAGGGTCGAGGCGCTGAACACGTTCGGCGTGCCCGCGGCGCGGGCCAGACGCGGCACGTAGAGCTGCAAGCCCAGCTTGTGCACGATCGGATTGCCGAAGCTGAGCGCCAGCGTGCGGCGGCCATGCGCATCGAGCAGCGGCATCAGCCGGCGTTCGATCTCGGCGAACGCCTCCTCCCAGCCGCAGGCCTCCCAGCGCGCGTGTTCGCCGCGGCCGCGACGGATCATCGGCGTGCGCAGGCGGTCGGGGTCGTCGTGCAGGTCCTTCAGGGCCACGCCCTTGGGACAGAGATAGCCGCGGCTGAAGACATCGTCCCTGTCGCCACGGACCGCGACCACCTCGTCGCCGCACAGTTGCACGCTCAGGCCGCAGGCGGCCTCGCAGAACGGACAGATGCGGTACGCGGTACGGGTGTCGTCGCTGGACTCGGTCATGGCGTTCTCGTGCTCCGGTGCGAAAGCGTGCCGCGCCCGGCCATTGTGCAGGAAACGGACGATGTCCCGACGGCGCTGGAGGGCGGTGGCCCGTGGCGCCCGGATGACCGCCCGTCGGTTCATGGCGTTCGCCGGGCGACAGCCGACGAGGGTCTCTGTTTGCGGGACAGGATTGCGTTATGAATGGCCGCGACGCCGGATCGCAGGCGTCGAGCCGTACCCCACATGGAGGCAGGACATGAGAAAGCTCAGCACGCTCCTCGCATCGGCCGCGTTCGCGGCGGGACTGGCGATATCGCTGGATACGCTCGCGCTGCCCTATCCGCAACCCGGACAGGAAATGGTGGTCACCTATTACGGCAGCGCGGCGAAAACCACCGTCGTCGGCGTCAGGTCGTATCACAGCGGTTGCGATGTCCACCACACCTCATGGGGTTCGACATCGGCGTACTCGACCATTTCCTACTACGGTTGCGTCGATCCGGAATATTGAGTCGTTCACGCATGCCGGCGTCGTTTCCGGCATGCGCGACGCATCCGACGAAGCCCTTCGCCAAGTGCGGCGGCTGCTTCGGGAAGCGGCTCCCATGCGCTGCCGGCCGTTCCTGCGCGATCGCCGCGACCGGCGACGGCGGTCGCTGTCCGCGATGCAGGCTTGCGCCATGGATGACGCGGCGCCGGGTTCGGGCGTCGGTGGTCCCATCGGTCCGCCGGACGGCGGTCCACAACCAAGGAGACAGTGGCATGAACAGGTCGAAGAAAATCGCCGCGCTGGGTGCGCTGGCGGCGGGTCTGATCTATGCGGTCGTGGCGTACGCGTATCCGATGCCCGGCCCCGGGCAGGAGGTGTATGTCGTGTACTACAGCACTTCGGCGCGTACCACCGAAGTCGGCGTGCGCGCGATCTCCCACGATTCCGCATGCGATTCCTGGCACGTGAGCTGGGGCAGCACCACGCCGTACACGCGCGTCTTCACCACCAATTGCATCATGAACGGCGGCGAGGAATTCTGAGGCGTCGACCGCGCATGCCGGAAACGGTTCCGGCATGCGCGACGCATCCGGCGAGGTGCTCCGTCGGATGACGCGCCCGCTCAGGGACGTTCCGGGAAGCGGCTCGCATGCGCTGCCAGCAGTTCCTGCGCGATCGACGCGCCGGCGAGGGCGGTGATCTCGGCGTGATCGAACGGCGGCGACACCTCGACCACGTCCATGCCGACGATGTGGAGTCCGCCCAGTCCGCGGATCAGCTGCAGCGCGTGGTGGGTGGAGAAGCCGCCGACGACCGGCGTGCCTGTGCCCGGCGCGAACGCCGGATCGAGGAAATCGATGTCGAAACTGACGTAGCACCTGCGGTCGCCGACGCGCGCGCGGATTTCGGCGATGCAGGCGTCGACGCCGTGTGCGTGCAGCCAGCGCGCGTCGAGCACGCGGAAGCCGTGATCCTCGGGGTTCAGCGTGCGCATGCCGATCTGGATCGAATGCGCCGGATCGACCAGTCCCAGCTTCGCCGCATGCCAGAACATCGTGCCGTGGTCGATGCGCGCATCGCGGTCTTCCCAGGTGTCGCTGTGCGCGTCGAAATGGATCAGCGACAGCGGTCCGTGGATCGCGTGCAGCGCCTGCAGGATCGGATAGGTGATGAAGTGGTCGCCGCCGAGCGCGAGCGCGGTCACGCCGGCGTCCGCGAACGCGCGGAACGCGTCGCGCAGTGCATCGGGCACGCGTTCCGGGCGGCCGTGGTCGAACGCCACATCGCCCCAGTCGATCACGTGCAGGCGTTCGCAGGGATCGAATCCCCACGCGTACGGCGCGCACCACGCCAGCGAGGCCGACGCGGCGCGGATCGCGCGCGGCCCCAGCCGCGTGCCGGGGCGGTTGGTGGTGGCGAGATCGAAGGGCACGCCGACCACGGCGACATCGACGCCGTCGAGATCCTTCGTGTAGCGCCGGCGCAGGAAACTCAGCGCGCCGGAATAGGTGGGTTCGGCATGGGTGCCGTAGGGCGAGTGGCGGGTGAAGGCCTGATCGACCGCGTTCGGGTCGACCGCGGTGGCGGGGCGGGGCGATGCGTCGGGATGCGACATGGACACTCCGGTGCGATGTCGCGCGTCGTTCGCCGGGACGCGCGATACCGGGAAAACGTCAGCGCGGCGCGTCCGCGAGCCAGCGCTGGACGAGGCCGGGTACGATCTTGCCTGCTGCGCCGCGCAGCAGCGTGTAGCCCGCCGGTCGCCGCTCAACATCAAGCGCGCAAAGTACCTTTTCCGCATGCCAGCGCGCCTTCTTGACCAGCGAAGCCACGGGGAACACGGTCAACGACGTCCCGACGACGAGGAACTTCGACGCCGTCAGGATCTCCGCGCACGCTGCATCCATGCGCTCCACGGGTTCGCCGAACCAGACGATATCCGGTCGCAGTTGCGATCCGTCCTCGCACAGATCGCCGAGCATGATCGGGGCCGCGTCGATGCGTCGCCGCAGTCGCTTCGCCGAGGTGCCACGCGCCCATGCGAGCTCGCCGTGCAGGTGGATGACATTGGTCGATCCGGCCCGTTCGTGCAGATCGTCGATGTTCTGGGTCAGGATGACCACATCGAATCTCTGTTCGAGTGCGGCCAATGCGAGGTGTGCGGCGTTGGGTTCGGCGGCGGCTGCGACCGCTCGCCGTTCGTTGTAGAAATCGAGCACGAGTTGCGGGTTGCGGGCCCAGCCTTCCGGTGTCGCGACCTCGCGCAGATCGTGCTGGTGCCACAGACCACCGCTGTCCCGGAACGTGGGAATGCCGCTTTCTGCGCTGATGCCGGCGCCCGACAGGACTACGATTTTCTTGGTGTCGATGGCGGGTTTCATGCGAATCGTGTCGTATAGCAGTGTCGTAGGAGGGCCTTCAGGCCCGAGCTTTTGTATTGTTCGCGCATCGAAAGCAAGAGCTCGGGCCTGAAGGCCCTCCTACGAAAAGCATTTCATCCAGGAATCATTTCATCGTCGGCATCACGAATTCGGCCGCGTGCGTGTCCGGCCAGCGCGCGGTGATCGTCTTCAGCCGGGTGTAGAAGCGCACGCCGTCGGGGCCGTGGACGTGCAGCGGACCGAAGATCGAGCGCTTCCAGCCGCCGAAACTGTGGAAGGCCATCGGCACCGGGATCGGCACGTTCACGCCGACCATACCGGCCTGCACCCGATGGGCGAATTCGCGCGCGGCGCCGCCGTCGCGGGTGAAGATCGCGGTGCCGTTGCCGTATTCGTGGGCGTTGACCAGGCGCAGCGCGGCGTCGAAATCGGGCACGCGCACCACGCACAGCACCGGGCCGAAGATCTCTTCGCGATAGATGGTCATGTCCGGCGCGACATGGTCGAACAGGCAGCCGCCGAGAAAGAAGCCGCCGGCATGGCCATCGACCGAATGCCCGCGTCCGTCGACGACCAGGCTCGCGCCCTCGGACACGCCGGCATCGACGTAAGCGCGGACCTTGTCGCGATGCGCGCCGGTGACCAGAGGCCCCATTTCCGGGTCCAGACAGCCGGGGCCGATCTTCAGCGCCGCGACCTTGGGAGCGAGCTTCGCGACCAGCGCGTCGGCGGTGGCGTCGCCGACGCACACGGCCACGGAGATCGCCATGCAGCGTTCGCCGGCGGAGCCGTAGCCGGCGCCGAGCAGCGCGGACACCGCGCCATCGAGGTCGGCGTCGGGCAGCACGACCATGTGGTTCTTGGCGCCGCCTAGCGCCTGCACGCGCTTGCCGTTGGCGCTGCCGCGGGCATAGATGTATTCGGCGATCGGCGTGGAGCCGACGAAGCTGATCGCCTGCACCCGCGGCACGTCGAGTAGCGCGTCGACCGCGACCTTGTCGCCGTGGACCACGTTGAACACGCCATCGGGCAGGCCCGCCTGCTTCAGCAGATCGGCCATGAACAGCGACGCCGACGGATCCCGTTCGGACGGTTTGAGAATGAAGGTGTTGCCGCAGGCGATGGCGACCGGGAACATCCACAGCGGCACCATCGCCGGGAAATTGAAGGGCGTGATGCCGGCGACCACGCCCAGCGGCGCGTATTCGGTCCACGAATCGACGTCGCGGCCGACGTTCATCGAATGCTCGCCCTTGAGCAGATGCGGAATGCCGCAGGCGAATTCGACCACTTCCAGGCCGCGGGTGACTTCGCCCTTCGCGTCGGACAGCACCTTGCCGTGTTCGGAGGTGATGATCGCGGCGAGATCGCCGGCGTGGCGTTCCAGCAGCTCCTTGAACCGGAACATCACCCGCGCGCGGTTCAGCGGCGTGGTCGCGGCCCAGGCGGGGAAGGCGGCCTGCGCGGCGTCGACCGCGGTGCGCACGTCGTCGACGGATGCCAGCGGCACGCGCTTCGTGATCGCGCCGGTGGCGGGATCGAAGATGTCGGCGTGGCGGTTTGCGTCATCGATTGCGTGACCGTCGATATGATGCGAAACCGTCTTCATTTCACATTGCCTCGGTAGAGCGGGCTTAAGCCCGCTGCCCCATTTCCGGAAAACCAGCGGCCTGAAGGCCGCTCTACCGGTCTCTCATCCTCAGCCCAGCGCTTTCGCCGCCGGCACGTATTCGTAGCCGAGGTCGTCGGCGACCGCCTTGTAGGTGATCTTGCCGGCGTGCACGTTGAGGCCGTTGAGGAGGTGCTCGTCGTCGAGCATCGCCTTCTTCGCGCCCTTGTTCGCCAACTGCACGGCGAAGGGCAGGGTGGCGTTGGTCAGCGCGAAGGTGGAGGTGCGGGCGACGCCGCCGGGCATGTTCGCGACGCAGTAATGGATCACGCCGTCCACCTCGTAGGTGGGATTCTGGTGGGTGGTGGCCTTCGAGGTCTCGAAGCAGCCGCCCTGGTCGATCGCCACGTCCACCAGCACCGAGCCGGGACGCATCAACTTCAGCTGTTCGCGCGACACCAGCTTCGGCGCGGCGGCGCCGGGGATGAGCACCGCGCCGATCACCAGATCGGTGTCGGGCAGGCGTTCCTCGATCGCGTCGTGGGTCGAGTAGATCGTGGTCAGCTGATGGCCGTACAGCTCATCGAGATACTTCAGGCGGTCGAGCGACCGGTCGAGGATGGTGACGTGCGCGTTCATGCCCATCGCCATGCGCGCGGCGTTGATGCCGACCACGCCGCCGCCGATCACCATCACTTCCGCCGGCTTCACGCCGGGCACGCCGCCGAGCAGCACGCCCGAGCCGCCCTGCGCCTTCTCCAGCGCGTGCGCGCCGGCCTGGATCGACATGCGGCCGGCCACTTCGGACATCGGCGCCAGCAGCGGCAGGCCGCCCTTGCGGTCGGTGACGGTTTCGTAGGCGATCGCGGTGCAACCCGACTTCACCAGGCCCGCGGTCTGGTCCGGATCGGGCGCGAGGTGCAGATAGGTGTAGAGCAGCTGGCCTTCCCGGAGCATCGCGTACTCCACCGGCTGCGGTTCCTTCACCTTGATGATCATCTCGGCGCGGCGGAAGATCTCTTCCGCGGTGTCGACGATTTCGGCGCCGGCCTTCTGGTACATCTCGTTGGTCAGACCGATGGCCTTGCCGCCGTCGCGCTGCACCATCACCCGGTGGCCGTGCCCGACGAGTTCGCGCGCGCCGGCGGGGGTCAGGCCGATGCGGTACTCGTGGTTTTTGATTTCCTTGGGGACGCCGATCA
Organism: Lysobacter hankyongensis; assembly: GCF_039543145.1. Classification (NCBI taxonomy): domain Bacteria; kingdom Pseudomonadati; phylum Pseudomonadota; class Gammaproteobacteria; order Lysobacterales; family Lysobacteraceae; genus Lysobacter; species Lysobacter hankyongensis. The sequence goes on from NZ_BAABJE010000015.1 coordinate 197,955, forward strand.
GCATGGTCGTATACCGTGAGTAGGGTGGGCAGAGGCGCGCATTAGGCCGTTTCGGCGATCACATGCGCAAGCGTCCGGAAGATCCGGTCGATGTGCTCGCGATCCAGGATCAGCGGCGGCGACAGGGCGATCACGTCGCCGGTCACGCGGATCAGCAGGTCTTCGCGATGGAAGCAGCGGGTGAACACGTCGTAGGCGCGGGCGCCCGGCGCACCGGGACGCGACGCGAGTTCGATCGCGCCGATCAGGCCGAGGTTGCGGGTGTCGATGACGTTGGGCAGGCCCTGCAGCGCCTGCATCGCATCGGCCCAGTACGATTCCAGCTCGATCGCCCGTTCGAACAGGCCTTCCTCGGCGTAGGTATCCAGGGTCGCCAGGGCCGCGGCGCAGGCCAGCGGATGACCTGAATAGGTGTAGCCGTGGAACAGTTCGATCATGTTGTCCGGGCCGCGCATGAACGCGTCGTGGATGCCGTCGGAGACGAACACCGCGCCCATCGGCACGCAGCCGTTGGTGAGGCCCTTGGCGGTGGTGATCATGTCCGGCATCACCCCGAAGCGCTCCGCCGCGAAGGCCTTGCCGATGCGGCCGAAACCGGTGATGACTTCGTCGAAGATCAGCAGGATGCCGTGTTTGTCGCAGATTTCGCGCAGGCGCTGGAGATAGCCCACCGGCGGCAGCACGACGCCGGCCGAACCCGCCACCGGCTCCACGATGACCGCCGCGATCGTGCTGGCGTCGTGCAGCAGCACCAGGCGTTCCAGATCCTCGGCCAGTTCCGCGCCGTGCTGCGGCAGGCCGCGGCTGAAGGCGTTGCGCTCCAGATCGAGGGTATGGCGAAGATGATCCACGCCCGGCAGCAGGCTGCCGAAGAACTTGCGGTTGTTGGGCAGGCCGCCCACCGAAATGCCGCCGAAGCCGACGCCGTGATAGCCCTTCTCGCGGCCGATCAGGCGGGTGCGATGGCCTTCGCCGCGGGCGCGGTGGTAGGCGAGCGCGATCTTCAGCGCGGTGTCGACCGACTCCGAGCCGGAGTTGGTGAAGAAGACGTGATTGAGATGATCCGGGGCGATCGCCACCAGCCGTTCGGCGAGGGTGAAGGGCAGCGGGTGGCCCATCTGGAAGGTCGGCGCGAAGTCGAGTGTGGCGATCTGCTGCTGCACGGCATCGACGATGCGCGGGCGCGCGTGGCCGGCGTTGCAGCACCACAGCCCGCCGGTCGCGTCGAGGATCTCGCGGCCGTCCACCGAGCGATAGAACATCCCGGAGGCGCCGGTCAGCAGCCGCGGCTCGGCCTTGAACTGGCGGTTGGCCGAAAACGGCATCCAGAAGGCATCCATCGCCTCGGGCCGGCTCGTCGCCTGACGAGTGTAGTGGTCGCCGTAACCGGCCGTGGGCTTGCCGGAAGTGTCGTCGCGCATCGGGTGGCTCCAGGCCGGCGCACCGCCGGCAGGTCGAGAGTGAAGCGTGTGGAGGCCAAGCTTACCGTGTTGAAAAAACTTTACAACCGATGCTGGAATCGGCAAAAAATGCTGCGGAGCAGGATCGGTGTAAAGTATCCCGCATCAGCAAAGTCGACGGATTCTGAATGGATATCGGCGCACGCCTGCAGCTCGTCCGCAAAACCAAAGGCCTCAGCCAGCGCGAGCTGGCCAAGCGGGTCGGAGTCACCAACAGCACCATCTCGCTGATCGAACAGAACAAGGTCAGCCCCTCGGTCAGCTCGTTGAAAAAGGTGCTGGACGGGATTCCGATCTCGCTGGCCGACTTCTTCACCATGGACCTCGACGCCGGTCCGGCCGACAGCCCGTTCTACGACCTCGGCGAACAGCCCGACGTGGGCAACAACGACATCCACTATTTTCTCGTCGGCCAGCGCCGGCCGCAGCGCCAGATGTGCATTCTGCGCGAAGTCATGCCGGCCGGCAGCGACACCGGCGAAAGCATGCTCGCCCATGAAGGCGAGGAGGGCGGCGTGATCGTGCAGGGCCGGGTGGAAATCACCGTCGGCGATCGCGTCCGCGTGCTCGGCCCCGGTGAGGCCTATTACTTCGAGAGCCGCATCCCGCACCGCTTCCGCAACGTCGGCGACGAGGACGCGGTCCTCATCAGCGCCAATACGCCCGCCACGTTCTGATCGACACGTCCTGATCGACACGTTCTGATCAACCCCCGGAGTCACGCCGCATGAACGCCCCCCGTACCCGCGACACCTGGCAGGCCCTGGCCGATGGCCTGCGCATCCACACCCAGGCCTTCATCGACGGCCGTTTCGTCGATGCCGCCAGCGGCAGGACCTTCGACTGCATCAGCCCGATCGACGGCCGCGTGCTGGGTCGGGTGGCCGAGTGCGAGGCCGAGGACATCGAGCGCGCGGTCGCCGCCGCGCGGCGCAGTTTCGAGGCCGGGCGCTGGGCGGAGGCCAAGCCCGCGTACCGCAAGAAGGTCCTGATCCGGTTCGCGCAGCTCATCGAACAATACGGCGATGAGCTGGCGGTGCTGGAATCGCTGGACATGGGCAAGCCGGTGACCGATGCCCGCGCGGTGGACGTGGCCGCGACCATCCGCTGCATGGCCTGGACCGGCGAGGCGCTGGACAAGGTGTACGGCGAAGTCGCCGCCACCGGTCCGGACGAACTGGGTCTGGTCACGCGCGAACCGCTGGGCGTGGTCGGCGCGATCGTGCCGTGGAATTTCCCGATGCTGATGGCGGTCTGGAAGCTCGCCCCGGCGCTGGCCACCGGCAATTCGGTGGTGCTGAAGCCATCCGAGAAATCGCCGCTGACCGCGATCCGGCTCGCCGAGATCGCGATGGAAGCGGGCATTCCCGCCGGCGTGTTCAACGTCGTGCCGGGTTTCGGCAAGGGTGCCGGCGAGCCGCTGGCGCTGCACATGGATGTCGACGGCCTGGTGTTCACCGGTTCGACCGCCGTCGGCAAGCATCTGCTGCAGTGCGCCGGGCGCTCGAACATGAAACGCGCCTACATGGAATGCGGCGGCAAGAGCCCGAACATCGTGTTCGCCGATGCGCCCGATCTGGAACAGGCGGCCAAGGCCGCGGCCGGCGGCATCTTCTACAACCAGGGCGAAGTCTGCACCGCCGCTTCGCGATTGCTGGTCGAACGCTCGATCAAGGATGCGTTCGTCGCCGCGGTGGTCGAAGCGGGCAGGGCGATGCAGCCGCGGCATCCGCTCGATCCCGGCGCGCCGATGGGCGCGATGGTCGACGAAGGCCAGACCGCGCGGGTGCTGGATTACATCGCCAAGGGCCAGGCCGACGGCGGCCGGCTGCTGCTCGGCGGCAAGCGTGCCGACATCGTGCCGGGCGGCTGCTACATCGAACCGACGATCTTCGACGGCGTCGAGCACGGCCACACCATCGCCCGCGAGGAGATCTTCGGGCCGGTGCTGTCGGTGATCGCCTTCGACGACGAAGCCGACGCCCTGCGGATGGCCAACGACACCGAGTACGGACTGGCCGCGGGCGTCTGGACCCGCGACATCGGTCGCGCCCACCGCGTCGCGCGCAAGCTGCGCGCCGGCAGCGTCTGGGTCAACTACTGGGACGGCGGCGACATGACCGCACCGTTCGGCGGCTACAAACAGTCCGGCAACGGTCGCGACAAGTCGCTGCACGCGTTCGAGAAATACACCGAAGTGAAGGCGACCTGGATCAATCTGGCGACCTGAGCACGAGACGAGGAGCACTGCGATGACACGGATCCTGGGCATTTCCGGCAGCCTGCGCGCGGCGTCGTTCAACACCGCGCTGCTGCGCGCGGCCCGCCGCGCTGCGCCCGAAGGCGTCGAGATCGAGATCGCGACCCTGCACGGGATTCCGCTGTACGACGGCGATCTCGAAGCGGCGACCGGCATTCCCGAAGCGGTCGATGCGCTCAAGGCGCGGATCCGCGCCAGCGACGCGCTGCTGCTGGCGACGCCGGAATACAACAACGGCATGCCCGGCGTCCTGAAGAACGCCATCGACTGGCTGTCGCGGCCCGCGGGCGAACTCCGCCAACTCTTCGGCGGGCGTCCGCTGGCGCTGATGGGCGCATCCCCGAGCGGCTTCGGCACGCTGCTCGCACAGGCCGCCTGGCTGCCGGTGCTGAAGTCGCTGGGCGTGCAGGTCTGGCCCGGGAAATCGCTGATGCTGTCGCGCGCGCACCAGAGCATCGGCGCGGACGGCGAGATCGTCGACGAGGCTGCGCTGAAAACCATCGCCGACTTCGTCGCGGGCTACGCCGCGAGTCTCGAGGGTCGATGAGGCATCGTGGAAGTCGGCGATCGATCACGCACCCGCAGGCGGGCGTTGTCCAGATCGCCGATGACGGATCTGGCCCGCGAATCCCGGGATCAGGCCGTGCTGGCGAGCGAAACCGCTTCCATCGCCCGATCCAGCGCATCGAGCATCCGCAGGTTTTCGCCGCGATCGCCGACAGTGATGCGCACGCAGTGCGGCAGCCCGTAACCGCGCATCGGTCGGACCACGACGCCTTCGGCCAGCATGCGACTCTCGATCGGCGTCGCGGGCGTCTCGAAATCGACGAGCAGGAAGTTGGTCTGCGACGGTCCGCTGCGCAGGTCGCGCGCACGCAGTTGATCGGCGAGCCATTCGCGTTCCGCGCGGTTGTCCTCGCGCACGCGTGCGATGTGCGCGTCGTCGCCGATGGCGGCCGCGCAGGCGAGCAGGCCCGGAATGTTGACGTTGAAGGACTCGCGGGGCCGTTCGAGCACTTGGAGGAGATCCGGGTGCGCGCAGGCGTAGCCCACGCGCAGCCCGGCGAGTCCGTGCGCCTTCGAGAACGTGCGGGTCACGATCAGGTTCGCGTGGCGCTCCAGCAGCGACACCGCCGAGACCAGCGACGGATCGGTCGAATATTCGATGTAGGCCTCGTCGACGACCACCAGCACATGATCGGGCAGGCCGAAGAGGAAACGGTCGAGCGCGCCGGTGGAGAACCAGGTCCCCGTGGGATTGTTCGGATTCGCCAGGTAGACCAGGCGCGTCTGCGGGCCGACGGCGGCGCGCAGTGCGTCCAGATCATGGCCGCGCGGCATCGATGAGGACATCGGCAGCGCGGGCACCGCGACATAGCGCGCGCCCGCGCACTGCGCGGCGAGCGCGTAGACCAGGAATCCGTACTGCGACGCCACGACGTCGAGACCGGGGCCCGCGAAGGTCTGGCCGATCAGCATCAGCAGCTCGTGCGAACCGTTGCCGAGCAGCAGGCGCTCGCGCGGGATCCCGATCGATGCGGCGATCGCGCGCTTGAGATCGCCTCCGAGCGGATCGGGATAGCGGTGGATGCCGGCGAACGCGCGCTCCAGCGCCTGTCGTGCGAGCGGGCTGGGGCCGTGGGCATTCTCGTTCGAGCCGAGTTCCACGATGCGGTCTTCGCCGAAGCGACGGCGCAGTTCCGCGATGTCGTGTCCGGGGTCGTAGGCGGCGAGGCCCTGGATCCCGGGCTGGGCAAGAGCGAGATAGCGGTTGTCCATGAAAGTGTCCGTCACGTGGTCGTTGTCGTGAGTGTCGTCTGGGGCGGGCCTGCGTTTTCGGCAGGCGCGGGCGATGGGGAGGAATACGACGCGACGGCGTCGGCGTGGCGCGTGCGCATGGCGACGGTCGGCAGCCCGGTCGGCGCGGCGTTCGCCGGATGCCCGTCCGACGCCGGCGAGGGCGCGAGCACGTCGGGCGACAGGTCGCACATGCGGGCGCAGCCGACCTGCGCGAGCGTGCAGTCGATTTCGCGCTTCAACATCGCGAGCACGTCGCGCACGCCGGTTTCCCCCGCTGCCGCAAGCCCGTACAGCGTCGCGCGGCCGAGCAGCACGGCGCTCGCGCCCAGCGCGATCGCCTTGACGATGTCGGTGCCGCGGCGGAAGCCGCTGTCGACGAGCAGGGGCAGGGTGGTGGCGTTTCTCGCGGCGGGCAGCGCCTCGATCGGCGACATCGCGCCGTCCAGCTGGCGCGCGCCGTGGTTGGAGAGGATGACGCCGTCGATGCCGAGCGACTCGCAGCGCAGCGCATCGTCCGGATGGAGGATGCCCTTGACGAGCAGGCGATGCGGCCATGCGGCCCGCAGGCGGGTCAGCGATTCCCAGGAGAAGCCGGCGTCCATCCGGCGTTCGGTGAGCGCGGTGCGGACCGCGTCGCCGCTGGCGTCGAGCGCCTCGAAATTCGCCAATGCCGGCATGCCGTGGCGCAGGTAGCGCATCGTCCAGCGCGGATGGCGCAGGCCGTCGATCGCCATCGGCAGGGTGTAGCGCAGCGGCAGACGGAAGCCGTTGCGGACATCGCGTTCGCGCAGGCCGTTCACCGGCACGTCGACCGTGACCATCAGCGTCCGGCAGCCGGCCGCGCGCGCGCGCCGCATCAGCTGTTCGCTGATCTCGTCGTGCAGGGCGTAGAGCTGGAACCACCATTCTCCGTCCGTGGCGCGCGCGAGGGTTTCGATGTCGGTGTTCGCCACGGTCGAAAGCACGAACGGGATCCCATGCGCGGCGGCGGCGCGGGCCAGCGCGAGGTCGCCTTCCGGCCAGAACAGCGCGTTGAAGCCGGTGGGTCCGATCGCCAGCGGCGCCGGCAGCGTGCGATCGAACAGGCGCACGCCGCTGTCGCGGACAGCGACATCCCGCAATCGCCGCGGACGCAGGCGCACCGCGTCGAGCGCGTCGCGGTTGTGCTGCAGGCCCCGCTCGTCGCCCGCGCCGCCTTCGAGGTAATCGAACACGCTGCGCGGCAACGCCCGCCGGGCCAGCTGGCGGTACGCCTCGACGTTGAGCGGGGGCTGGCGCGCCATCGCGGAACTCAGGCCGGTTCCGCCAGCGTTTCGCGCGCGTGCGCCTGCGGCGCCATGCGACGCGCGAGGTAACGCGCCAGCGCGTCGACGCCCGCCGCGATGCGTTCCGGACCGACTGCGCTGAACGCCAGTCGGATCCGGCGGTCCTGCGAGGCGTCGAGCGCGAAGAACGCCATCGGCATGACGATGACGCCTTCCTCGTTGACGCATTCGTCGACCGCGGCGGCGTCGAACGCGAACGGCAGATCCACGGTCAGGAAGAAGCCGCCTTCGGGCCGGTTCCACGAGATCCGCGGGTCGCTGCCGAAGCGCATGTCCAGCCGATCGAGCAGGGCGTCGCGGTTGTTGCGGTACACGCTGCGCGCGGGCTCGATCCATCCACGGAGGCTGCCGTCGTGCAGCAGCAGATGTCCGCCCACGATGGCCTGCGCGATCTGGCCGGTGTTCACGGTCAGATAGCTCTTGCGCTGGACCAGATCGTCGAACAGCGCGGTCGCTGCCTGGCGATCGCCGAACAGCGTCTCCGGCACCACCGCGGAACCGACCCGCACGGCGGGACAGAGGGTCTTCGAGTACGTCGACAGGTAGATCACCGAGCCCGCCCGATCGAGCGCCGCCATCGGTTCGACCGCGTCGCCGTCGTAGCGGAACATGCCGTAGGGATTGTCTTCGAGCACGACGATCCGGTGACGTTCGCAGGCCTCGAGGATGGCCAGGCGCTGCGCGCGGTCGAGCACGCGGCCTGTCGGGTTGTCGAAATCCGGAATCAGGTAGAGCGTGGCGGCGCGGCGCCCCTCGCGGCGGAGCCCGGCCACGGCCTCATCGATGGCGGCGGGGAGCCCGTCGCCATCGGCGGTGAGCCCATGCACCGCGATCCCGAGCGCTGCGGCCGCACCGGTCGCGCCGATGTAGGTCGGATTGCACACCAGCGCCACGTCCTGCGACGTGAGGCAGAGCGCCGACAGGCACAGGCTCATCGCTTCCTGGCAGCCGGCGGTGACGACGACGCGCTCCGGCACGGCCGGCACGCCCTCGTCGATCCGCAACTGCTGCGCCATCAGCGCATGGATCGCGCCGGCGGTGCGGCCGTACTGCAGCAGCGTCGCCATCGACAGGCCGGAGGCGTCGAGGTAGCGGTCGATGCGTGCCGCGAGGTCGGCGGTCCCGAGGCGCTCGAACAGCACATCGGTCGGCCGGCCGGCGGCCAGCGAAATCGCCTGGGGATAGCGCCCGGCGACTTCATTGAGGAAGTTCATGACTTCGGCGGCGGAAGTGGATGCCATGGTCTGCGTTCCCGGTGTGGTGCGGTCAGTACTTGCCCGATTGTTCGAGCTGGTCGAACAGCGATTGCACGTTCGAATCGAGGAAGCCGTCCTCGCCATCGCGGCGGATGATCTCGAAGCTCATGCCGGAATTCATGCAGCGGCTGGAAAACGCCTGTTCCAGACCTGGCCCGCTGATCACCGTGGTGTCGAACCCCATGCCGCGGCTCTTCAGCCCGTCGACTGCCGCCTGGACATCCTCCACCTCGAGCGCGATGTGCGCGACGCCGGGACCGAAGTTGCGCACCAGTTGCGCGACCTGGGACTCGGGTTCGGTCCCCTGGCAGAGCACGAAGCGCATGCCGTTGCCTTCCATTTCCGCCGACACCATTCCGCTGAGCTTGCCGCTGATGTGGCGGCGTTTCTTGAGTTCGAAGCCGAGGATATCCCGGAAGAGCGTGATCGCCTCTTCCAGATCGACGACCGCAAGTGCGATGTGGTCGATCCGGCGGAACGGCAGTGCACCCTGTCCGGCTGTGGTATCCGTGGTGTCGCCGGTTTGACCGTCTGCGGTCGGCTCGGGGGCTAGCGTGGTCATACGTCTCTCTCCATGATGTGGGGCGGGCCGCGAAGCGACCCGCGTTCGGCGATCGGCATGTCGCGCATGCCGGTCGCGCGTTTCAGCCCTGGAGCGTGCGGCAGCCGCGCAGGCGTTCCGCGCGCAGGCCCAGCTCGTCGCAATGCCGCAACAGCTTGTCGGATTCGACGATCTGCTTGCTCTTCGGGGTGTATTCGAGACCGGTCACGTAACGCATCCAGGGTTCCTGGCCCATGGCGTAGACGTAGACCTCGCGGCATCCGACTTCCTCGACGATCGCCATCGCGCGGTGGGCGTCGGATCCCGAGAGCTTCCGGGAGTTGTCGTCGCGGCGATTGATCGGGTTGCTGAGGTAGGTGCCGTAGAGCCAGGTCAGCGGCGCGCCGTCGCACTCCATGCCGATGAACAGGGTATCGACCTTGCCGAGCAGGCCGACGATGCGGCGATAGAGGTTGCGGTCCTTGCAGTCGGAGTCGGCCAGGAACAGGAAGCTCCGGTCCTTGAGGCGCAGATGCATGCCGTGCTTGCTGGCGATGCTCAGGTCCGCGTGCTCGCCGTAGAACGGCAGCGCGGTGAGCGCGCCGTCCGGCAACGGGATGGTCTCCATCCAGTCCATCGCCTCGACGTTGTCGAAGCCGAGGATGCGCAGCGCGAGGGCGATCGACGGATCCGCGACGCTGTTGACGTTGTTGCGCGGCACGAGGATCTTGCCGATGCGCCTGCGCAGCTGCAGCAGCAGCTCGGGGCTGAAATGATCCTGGTGGTTGTGGGTCAGGAAGACGTAGTCGATGCGGTCCGGCAGATCGTTGAAGCAGAGGTGGTTCTCGTCTTCGTAGTCGTCGTCCCAGGTGAGGAAGGGGTCGATCATCACCGAGACGTCGCGGGTCTGCAGGAGCACGCAGGCATGGCCGAAGTAACGCACGCGGACGCCGTCGCCGTCGTATTCCGGCGCGTTGCGCACCGGCGCGCGGTCGGTGAAGTAGCCGCGGAAGCGCTCGCGGTCGGCGTCGGCGATGCCGAAGGCGGCGACCAGTTCCTCGAAATCGACCGGGGCGATGCGCGCACGGCCGAGCAGGTCGATGCGCGGATCCGACAGCGGGATCTTCACGATCATCCGCTTCTCGTTGTCGACGCGCGGCGTGTTGAGGAAGAAGTTGCGGTCTTCGTCGCGCGTGTGCGTGAAGGCGATTTCCTGCGTCTCGACCGTGTCCAGCGCGCCGTGGCGGGCGAGTTCCTCGATCAGTCGGAGGGTGTGGCGGTTGTTGGTGTCGTAGGAGAGCTCGACCAGCCCCTGCAGGCTCGGCGCGAGTTCGTCGTAGACGCGATCCAGGCTGTGGCCGGTTTCCGCGGCGAGCTTGCGGTCGAGCTGGACCACGTCTTCCGCGAAGCGGATCAGGTGCCCATGCTGTTCGAGGGTGTCTTCCATCAGCTTCTGCACGGCCGGCATGTCGGACTTGCCCAGTTCCATGAAGGCGCTTCCCAGCATCTTCGGATTCTTCGCCGCGGCTTCGTGGACCGAGGCGTTGGAAATGAAGGAACGGAAGCTCGGCATGTGCCGGAAGGCGACATTGAACGCATGCTGCACCGGCGAGACCAGGTGACTCCATGCGTACCAGCGCCCGTTCAGCGGCTCGATCTTCGTGTGTTCCTTCAGATAAACCATGTCCGTCATAAATCCTCTTTCTACGTGCGAGTGCGATGTGTGGAGATGCGTGGATCGGAGTGGATGGCGCGGGCGGCCCGGCTCAGGGGTCCGGCGGCTGCCGTGGCGGCAACGCGGCGAACATCGCGGCGCATGCCTGCCGCAGCGCGTCCCCGGCGCCGCCCTGGTGGCGTTCGATGCCGTCGAGCAGTTCGACGAAAACGTCGCGCCGGTCTTCCGCGACGGCGGCGTCGAGACGTGCGAGCGACCCGGCGAGCAGCGCGCGCATGCGCTGCGCGTCGGCATTGGTCGACTGGATGTCCCAGTACGTGTCGCGGCTCTGGCCGACGATGCGGGCCGACAGGGCCGTGAGGGCCCGGAACGGCGGCGGCGCGATGCGCAGGAGGTCCTCGATCGATTCGCCGCTGGCCTGCAGCGCGGCGCCGAACGCGAGGATCGACGCATGCACGAGCGATTGCATCGCCGATGCCATGCGGTCGTGCGCCGCGGCATCGAGCGCGACCAGATGCGCGCCCTCCGCCGCCAGCATCGCGAGAAACGCATCGCCGACGGGCGTCGGCCTGCGTCGCACGAGCGCGATGGGCTGCCCCCGCATGCCGACCGAAGGCGCGAACATCGGATTGATGCCGACCGTTTCGCGTGCGCCCATCGCATCGGCGAGCAGCGATTCGAAGGGCTGCTTGACCGATGCGGTTTCCACCAGCAGCGTGTCGGCGCGCAGCCGCGACGCCACGACGGGCAGGGCCCGCAGCAACGGCGCTTCCGGCAGCGCGAGCACGACCGCGTCCACGGATTCCAGCGCCGCGAGCAGCGCGCCCGCGGGCGCGCAGGCATCGCCGGCCGCCACACCCTCGCGCGCCACCAGGTCGAAGCGTTCGACGCGAACGCCGTTGCGCTCGAGGACCTCGGCGATCATCCCGCCGACGGCGCCGCTGCCGACGATCGCGGCCGACGCGATCTCTTTCGCAGAGATCCCGGCCGAGGGCGTCGCGCCGCTGGCGGACGTCGGGTTCATGCTTGGGTGGCCTCTTTCTGCTCGGCTTCCATGAGGTCGTGTTCCATCCGGCATGCTTCATCGATGATCAGCTGCCAGACCTGGCGGGCGAATTCCGGCGACATGCCGCGGGCCGCGCCCGCGGCGGCCGCGCGGTCGGTGACTTCCTGGACCCGCGACGGCTGCATCACCGGGCGGTCGTAACGCCGCTTCAGTTCGCCGACCGCCAGGCAGCAGCGGAAGCGCGTCTCCAGCAACTGCATCAACTGCTGGTCGATGCTGTCGATGCGCTGGCGGGCTTCGGCGATCTGTTGTTCGAAACTCATGATCTCTTCCTCGTGGAATGGCGTCGTGGCCGTCGACCGGCTGCGATCCGCGGTCAGACCGCGACCGCCAGTTGCGGTGTCGGGGCGGGTTCCGCCGCCGGCGAGACGATGTCGCTGGGGGCCACGTGGCTGGCCAGGCTCTCCAGGATGCGGACCTGGGCGCGCGCCTTGAGCATGATTTCGTCGAGCTCTTCCTGGGCGTCGGACAGGGCGACGATGGCGCCACCCGCACCGATCGTGGCGCGACCGTCCTTGATCACGATCGTGCGGATGACGATGTTCAGGCGGGCGCTGCCGTCGAGCGAGATATAACCGATGCTGCCCGAATACACGCCGCGCGGGCCCGCTTCCAGTTCGTCGATGATGCGCATGGTGCGGACCTTCGGCGCCCCGGTCATGGATCCGCCCGGGAAGGAATCGCGCACGCAGTCGATCACGTCGCGATCCGATTTGAGCTTGCCGCGGATCGTGCTGACGAGCTGGTGCACGGTCGAGAACGATTCGATGTGGAAGATGTTCGGCACGTGGACGCTGCCGACTTCGCAGCAGCGGTTCAGATCGTTGCGCAACAGGTCGACGATCATCAGGTTTTCCGAGCGGTCCTTGACGCTGCTGGCGAGGCGCGCGGCGATCGCGCGGTCTTCCTGCGGATCGGCATGGCGCGGCGCGGTGCCCTTGATCGGTTTGGATTCGACCATCCCCTTGCGGTCGACGTCGAGGTACAGCTCCGGCGAAGCGCACAGCACCGACGTGTCGTCGAAGCGCAGGAACGCGCCGAACGGCACCGCGTTGATGCGGCGGAGGTTCTGGTAGACCTGCAGCGCGTCCGCGTCGATGTCCGCGGAGACCTCGTTGGTCAGGCAGACTTCATAGGTCTCGCCCTGGCGGATCAGATCCTTGGAACGTTGGATCAGTTCCAGGTAGCGTTCCGGCGCGTGACGCCATCGCAGGTTGCTCAGGCTTCGCACGGGCGTCTTCGACAGTTCGTGCGCGTGCGGCAGATCGCTCGTGAGCACGCCGCGCACGTGTTCCACCCAGCGCCGGTTCTCTTCGCCGAGGCCTTCCACGTCGTCGAGGCAGAGCAGCCAGTAATCGCCGGTCTCGTGGTCGTGGACGATGGTGCGATCGGCGAAGATCCAGCAGGCGTCGTGGGTGCCGACGGGGTGCGCGTATTCGCCCTGCAGTTCGCCCTTCAGCTCGTAGCCGAAATAACCGACGTAGCCGCCGTTGAAATCGAACGGGCACTGCTCGGACGCGGGTTTCGAACGCAGTCCGAGTTCGATCTGCAGGTAACTGAAGATGTCCTGGGTGCGTTCGAACACGCCCTCGCGGGTGGTGATGCGGAGCGCGCGGCTCTGCGAGCGGTATTCCAGCACCTCGGCGTTCGGCCCGGAGGCGTCGCCGAAATACGAGAAGCGCGCATTGGTCTGGTTGGGACGGCTGCTGTCCAGCCAGAAGGCATGCGCGCGGTCTGCGAACAGCGCCTGGAAGGCATCCTGCGGCGCGACGGTGCCGTCGCAACGCAGCGTGTGCAGCGCCATCGCGCTCCAGTCCCGCTGGATGCCCGCGGCTTCGTTGCCGCGCGCACGGTGCGCGGCTTTCACGAACGCTGCGCCCATGTCGTAGAAGTTGCGGATCATGCGGTGGCCGTATTCGGTGCAGATCGATTCCGGATGGAACTGCACGCCCCAGATCGGCCGCGAGACGTGCCGCAGCCCCATCAGGGTTCCGTCGTCGCACCAGGCGGTGGCTTCCAGTTCGGGCGGCAGGTCGGTGACCGCGAGCGAGTGGTAGCGCGTGGCTTCGAACGGGCTCGGGATGCCCGCGAAGAGGTCGCGGTCCTCGTGCACGATCTTGCCGAGCCGCCCGTGGATCGGCTCGTTGGCCAGCCCGACCTTCGCGCCGTAGTAGTGGGCGATCGCCTGGTGGCCCAGGCAGACGCCGAGCACCGGCACCGTGGCGTGTTCGAGCACGTCCGCGGAGACGCCGAGATCGCCCTTGCACTGCGGACGTCCGGGACCCGGCGAGATCACGATCCAGTCGAAGCCGCGATCGCGCAACTCGTCCCAGGTCGCTTCGTCGTTGCGCACGATCACCGGCTCCATGCCGGTCACTTCGGCGATCAATGCCGCAAGGTTGTAAGTGAAGGAATCGTAGTTGTCGATCAGCAGCGTTCTGCTCATGTGGTTCCTCTCCATGGTCTTCTTCTGGGGGCTGTCTGTGAGTTCAATCGATGGCCAGCGGCGACGCGAGTCGCTGGCCTCCGCTGCGTGCCGCTTCCGCGGCTGGGGTGTCGCGGGGGAATGCCTGTGTCGCCTGCCGTGCCGCGGCCGCGGCATCGGTCTCGCCGGCGAGTTGCATCAGGGTGCGGGTCCAGATGCCGCCCAGCCGCTGCAGATCGTCTTCGTCGATCAGTTCGGCGGCGGCGACGAAACGCGCGGTGAGCACGGTCTCGTCGTCGTCGTCATGCAGCATCGCCATGGTCTGCAGGGTGTACGGCAATGCGAGCGACGCGTCGCGCGCGCCGAGCGCGGCGCCTTCCGGGGCGAGCGCCCAATCGCGGCGATCGCCGACCTGGGCCCGGCCGAGGTAGTTGAAGATGATCTGCGAGTCTTCGTGGGCCGCGAGCAGTCGCGAAGACACCGGGTCGATCTGCCGGAGCAGCGGATAGGCCCAGCCCTTGCGCGGGATGGCGCCCAACTGTTCGCGGACGCTGCGCAGCAGGGCATCGCCGGCCGAGGCGTGTTCGAGACCATCGCCGATCGCTTCCAGCGAAATCCGCGTCGGATAGAGGCTGGTGAACCAGCCCACGGTCCGGGTCAGGTCGAAACCGCTGCCGTATTCGCGGCCGTGTCCTTCCATGTCGAATCTCACCTCCGCGAACCCGCCATCGCCGCGTTCTCCGCGCCAGCCGGCGATCGTCGCCGCGAACGCCGCCACCAGCAGGTCGTTCACGCTCGTCGCGTTGCGGCGGGCGGCGGCGAGCAGCGCCGCGGTCGCCGATGCCGGCAGGGCGAGATCGAGGTGCCGGTACGCCGTGTCGCCATCGTCCGGGCGACGACGCAGCGGCCGGTGGCCGAGCAGGGGATCGGGCGTCGCCAGCACCGATTGCCAGTAAGGCAACTCGGCGCGGACGTCCTCGCCGACCGCCGCGGCATGCAGGTGCTGCGACCAGCGGCGATAGGACGTGCCGGTGTCGAGCACGGGATCGGCGCCGGCGAGCGCGGAGGCGTGCAGATCCGCGAGTTCCGCTTCGATCACGCGCCACGACACCGGGTCCATGACCATGTGGTGGAAACAGAACAGGACGCGATCTTCGCCCGCGCCGCCATCGTCGAACCAGACGACCTGCAACTGCGACGCCTGCTGCGGATCGAGCCGGGTCTGGGCCATGTGCAGGGCCTGCTGGTGCAGCGCGCCGCGCTGCAGGGCGTCCATGCCGCGGATGTCGCAGTGCCGGATGGCCTGCGCCGCGACGATCGCGCCCGGCGGCAGCACCTCGACGTCCGCGTCGTGCGCCTCCGCGGGCGGGACGCGCATGCGCAGCGCGCCGTGACCGTCGAGCAGGGCCTGCACGATCCGGGCCAGCGCGTCCGCGGTGAGGTTCGCCGGCGCATGCACCATGAAGTGCTGGAAGTTCCTCGCCGCGCGGCCACCGCGCGCGAACAGATCGCGCATGATCGGGGTCGGCGGAAAATGGCCGCTGCCGTCGTCGTCGTCGCGGAGGACCGACTTGGCCGCCTGCGCGAGCGCCGCCACCGTCTTCTCCTGCAGCACGTCGCGCGGGGTCAGGCCCAGGCCCGCCTTGCGCGCGAGGTTGATGAGCTGGATCGAACGGATGCTGTCGCCGCCGAGGTCGAAGAAACTGTCGTCGGCGCCCACGTCGCGCACGCCGAGCACGTCGGCGAACAACTCCGCGAGCAGCAGCTCGCGCGGCGTCGCGGGGCGGCGTCCGTCGCGGACGGCGAACGACGGTGTGGGCAAGGCCTTGCGATCGAGCTTGCCCGCGGGCGACAGCGGGAGCGCGTCGAGGACGAGGATGGCCGCGGGCACCATGTAGTCGGGCAGGGTCGCGGACAATGCGTCGCGCAGCCTGGCGGGATCGATGTCCGCGCCTGCCGCGGGCACGACGTATCCGACGATCCTGGTCAGGCCATCGTCGCTGCGCGCGACCGCACAGGCCGTCGCGACGCCGGGCCGTTCGGCCATCCGGGCCTCGATCTCGCCAAGCTCGATGCGCAAGCCGCGGATCTTGACCTGGTGGTCGACGCGGCCCAGGAAATCGATCTGGCCATCGGGCAGCCAGCGCGCCAGATCGCCGGTGCGGTACATCCGCGCGCCGGAGACGAAGGGGTCGGCCACGAAGCGCTCGGCGGTCAGGCCGGGGCGGCGGAAGTAACCGCGCGCCAGCCCTTCGCCCGCGAGGTACAGCTCGCCAGCGACGCCGACCGGCACCGGCTGCAGGCCGGCGTCCAGCACGTAGACACGGGTGTTGGCGATGGCTCGGCCCACGCGCACCGGCCCTTCGCCCACCTGCGTGCACAGCGACCAGACCGTGGTTTCGGTGGGGCCATACATGTTCCACAGCGCGCCGGCTTGCCGCAGGTAACGTGCGAGATCTGGCGGCAGCGCTTCGCCGCCGCACAGTACCCGCAGCCCGGCGTCGGGCCGCCAGCCGGCTTCGCGCAGCATCTGCCAGGTCGCAGGCGTGGCCTGCATCGCCTGCGGCCTGGTCTGTTCGATCAGGGCGCGCAGTTGCAGACCGTCGGTGCCGATCTCACGCGGCACGATGTGCGCACAGCCGCCGCACAGCAGCGGCAGGTACAACTCCAGGACCGCGATGTCGAAGGAGATCGGCGTGCAGGCGAGCAGCGTGTCGCCGGCATCCAGGCCCGGCTCGGCGCGCATGCTGTGCAGGAAGTTGGCCACGCCCGCGTGGCGCACGCTGACGCCCTTCGGACGACCCGTGGAGCCGGAGGTGTAGATCACGTAGGCCGGATGTTCCAGACGCAGCGGGCGTACCCGGGTGGCGTCGTCGGGATCGTCTTCGCGCCCGCGCTGCGTGTCGTGCGAGGGGGTGTCCAGCGTCCACACCGGGATGCCGTCCGGTACCGCCAGCCCCATCCCGGCGTGGCCCAGCACGCAGGCCGGCGCTGCGTCCTGCAGCATGTAGGCCAGGCGCGCTTCGGGGTAATCCAGATCCAGCGGCAGATAGGCCGCGCCGGCCTTCATCGTCGCCAGCAGCGCCACCACCAGTTCGATCGAGCGCGGCAGCGCGATCGCGACGATGTCCTCGGCGCCGATGCCGTGCGCGATGAGCCGATGCGCGAGCCGGTTGGCGCGAAGGTTGAGCGTGGCGTAATCGATCGACGCGTCGCCGCAGCGGAGCGCGACCGCATCCGGCGTGCGCGTGGCCTGGGCCTCGAAAAGCACCGGCAGCGCCTGTGCGGGGATCTGCGCCGAAGTCGCGTTCCAATCGTGCAGCATCCGCGCGCGTTCGTCGTCGTCGAGCAGCGCGAGGCTGGCGATGGCGCGGCCCGGCGATTGCGTCACCGCGTCGAGCAGGCGCACGAACCACTTGGCGATGCGCTCTGCGCCGCTGCGGTCGAACAGGTCTTCGCTGTACTCCAGTTCTGCGGGGATCCCGGCAGGCGTGCCGTCGTCCGCCCACTGCTCCGCGAGGCTGAGGCGCAGATCGAACTTGGCGACCGATTTGCGCAAGGTCTCCGTGCCCACGTCCAGCGCCTGCAGCGCTGGGCGGCCGAGCGCGTTGTTCTGCAGCACCAGCATCACCTGGAACAGCGGCTGGTGGCTGAGCGAGCGGACCGGGTTGAGCAGTTCGACCAGCCGCTCGAACGGCAGGTCCTGATGTGCGTAAGCGGCCAGGTCCACGGCCCGCACCCGGCGCAGCAGCGTGCGGAAATCCGGGTTGCCGGTCAGATCGGTGCGCAGCACCAGGGTGTTGACGAAAAAGCCGATCAGGCCGTCCAGTGCGTCGTCGGTGCGTCCGGCGATGGGCGTGCCGATGGCGATATCGTCGCCCGCGCCGGCCTTGCCCAGCAGCAGCGCGAACGCGGCGTGCAGGACCATGAACAGGGTCGCGTTTTCTTCGCGGGAGAGGTCGGCGAGACGCTGGTGCAGCGACGGCTCGATCGCGAACGCGACGACATCGCCGCGATAGCTGGCCACGGCCGGGCGTGGCCGGTCGGTGGGCAGCGCGATCTGTTCCGGGAGGCCGGCGAGGGTGTCGCGCCACCATGCGCCCTGGCGCGCGATCACGCTGTCGGGATCGCGCTCGTCGCCCAGCAGCTCGCGCTGCCACAGCGCGTAATCGGCGTACTGCACCGGCAGTGGCGCCCATGCCGGTGCGTTGCCGGCGCAGCGCGCGGCGTAGGCATCGCCGAAGTCGTGCAGCAACGGCCCCATCGACCAGCCGTCGCCCGCGATGTGGTGCAGTACCAGCAGCAGCACGTGGTCTTCCTGCGCGATGCGGATCAGATGCGCGCGCAGCGGCAGTTCGTTTGCGAGGTCGAAACCGCGCACCGACAGCGTCGCCAGCAGGTCCTCCAGCGCGACGCCGGCAGTCGCAACATCGTCCAGCGCATGCACGTCGAGCGCTGCCACGACCGATTCCGCGTCCAGGATCCGCTGCCGTGCGACGCCCTCCACTTCGATGAAGCAGGTGCGCAGGCTTTCGTGGCGCGCCATCAGGTCGTGCAGGGCGAGCCTCAGCGCGTCATGCTGCAGCGGCCCGCGCAGGCGCAGCGCCAGCGGCAGGTTGTAGGTGCCGCTGGGACCTTCGAGCTGCTGGATGTACCAAAGCCGCTGCTGCGCATGCGACAACGGCGGCAGCGCCGGGCGCGGCCGCGCCGTCAGCGGCGCGCGGGCGCGCTCGGCGCCGTCCAGACTGCGCGCCAGCGCGGCGACGGTGGGATGTTCGAAGAGGCTGCGGATCGCCAGCTCCACGCCCAGCGTGGCGCGGATCCGGCCGACCAGCCGCGTCGCCAGCAGCGAGTGGCCGCCGAGTTCGAAGAAGCTGTCGTCGATGCCGACTTCCGGCAGGCCCAGCACGCCCGCGAACAGGCCGGCCAGCACCGTCTCCTGCGGTGTGCGCGGCGGGCGCGCGTGGGCGCGGGAGAACGCTGGCGCCGGCAGCGCGCTGCGGTCGAGCTTGCCGTTGGGGGTCAGCGGCAGCGCTTCCAGCACCACCACTGCGGCGGGGACGAGCGCGTCCGGCAGCACCGCCGCCAGCGCCTGGCGCAATGCGCCCGCATCCAGCGTCGCACCCGCATCGGCGACGGCGTAGGCCACCAGCCGCTTGTCGCCGGCCTCGTCTTCGCGGGCGATCACCGCCGCGCGCGCAACGCCCGTCAGACGGACCAGCGCGGCTTCGGTCTCGCCGGGTTCGACGCGGACGCCGCGGATCTTGACCTGGTGGTCGACGCGCCCCAGGAAATCCAGGTCGCCGTCGGCGAGCCGGCGCACCCGGTCGCCGGTGCGGTACATGCGCTGGCCGGGCACGAAGGGATCGGCGACGAAGCGTTCCGCGGTGAGCGCCGGCCGCCCGAGGTAGCCGCGGGCCAAACCGTAACCGCCGATGTACAGTTCGCCCGGAACGCCGGGCGCGACCGGTTGCAGACCGGCATCGAGCACGTAGAGACGGGCATTGTCGACCGGGCGGCCGACCGGCACCGGTCCGCCGCGATGCTCGCCGGCACGGAAGGCCTTCCACGTCGAGGTCATCGTGGTTTCGGTCGGGCCGTACTGGTTGGCGAGCACCTCGCAGCCGAGCGCGGACAGCGCACGTTGCAGCAGGTCGCCCGGCAGCGCCTCGCCGCAGGTGTGCACCTGCCGCAGGCGCAGCGGCAGCGCCAGTTGTTCCTGCGTCTGCACGATTTCGTGCAGCAGGCTCGGCGTCACGCTGAGCACGCAGGTCGCGCCGTGTGCCTGCATCGCGCGCAGCGCCGCGGCCGGGTCGCGCGCGCTGTCGCGGTCGACGATGGCCACCGCGCCGCCGCCGATCAGCGGGCAGAGCAGGTCGCGGATCGACGGGTCGAACGAGATCGAGGTGAGATTGAGGGCGATGTCGCCTTCGCCGATGCCGTAGTTGCGCGCGAGAAAGCGCAGGTACGCCGCGGCGCTGCGGTGCTGGATGCAGACGCCTTTCGGTTTGCCGGTCGAGCCCGAGGTGTAAAGCACATAGGCGGCATTGCCGGCATCGAGTGGGCGCACGCGGACGTCGTCGTCCGGATTGCCGGCGTCGGCGCCCGCCAGCGCATCCACGGTCCAGAGCGTGGACGCATCGAGCGCGGACACCTGCGCGAGCAGGCGCGCGCGCGATTCGGCGTCGACGATCGCGGCGACGGGCGCGGCGTCGGCCAAAGTGTCGGCGATGCGCGCCGGCGGGTATTCCGGATCGATCGGCAGGTAGACCGCACCGGCCTTGAGGATGCCCAGCAGCGCAGCGACCAGCGCCGGACTGCGCGGCAGCGAGAGCGCGACGATGTCCTCGCTGCCGATGCCCGCGCGGATCAGACCATGGGCGATGGCGTTCGCCTGGCGGTTGAGTTCGGCGTAGGACAGGGTGCGGTCGCCGTGCAGCAGGGCGGGCGCATCCGGGGTGCGCGCGACCTGCGCCTCGAACAGCGCCGGCAGGGTGGCGGCCGGCCACGCGCGCGCGGTCTCGTTCCATGTCCGCTGCAGGTCTTCGCGTTCGTCCGCATCGAGCAGGCACAGGGCGGAGACCGGCGCCGCCGGCGCCGCGACCATGCGTTCCAGCACGTCCACGTAACGCGACGCCAGCGTGCGCACGCTGTGCGCATCGAACAGGTCGCGGCTGAATTCGAGCTCGGCGGCGATGCCCGCGGGCGCGCCGGCCGCGTCGTGCTGTTCGCCCAGCGCCATGCGCAGGTCGAACTTCGACATCGTCTTGCCCACCGGCATCGGCTGCACGTCGAGGTCCGCGAGCGCGATCCGCGCATCGCCGGTGTTCTGCAGCATCAGCATCACCTGGAACAGCGGCTGGTGGCTGAGCGAACGCGCGGGATTCAGCAGGTCGACCAGACGTTCGTACGGCAGGTCCTGGTGCGCGTAGGCGGCCAGGTCGGCGGCGCGGACGCGATCGATCAGGGTGCCCATGTCGGGATTGCCCGAGAGATCCGCGCGCAGGACGAGGGTGTTGACGAAAAAGCCGACCAGATCGTCGAGCGCGTCGTCGGTGCGGCCGGCGATCGGCGTGCCGATCACGACATCGTCGCCCGCGCCCAGTTTGTGAAGCAGCACCGCGAAGGCCGCGTGCAGCACCATGAACAGCGTGGCGTTGCGCTCGCGCGCCAGCGCCAGCAGGCCGGCATGGAGTTCGGCGTCGATGTCGAAGTAGATCGCGTCGCCGGCATGCGTCGCCACCGGCGGCCTGGGACGGTCGGTCGGCAGATCGATGCGATCGGGAATGCCGTCCAGCGTGCGCAGCCAGTAGGCCTTCTGCCGGGACAGCAGGCTGTCGTCGGCGGCTTCATCGCCCAGCAGTTCGCGCTGCCACCGCGCGTAGTCGGCGTACTGGACCGGCAGCGGCGCCCAGTCCGGGGCGCCGCCCTCGCACCGCGCGGCATAGGCCTGCGCGAGGTCGCGCAGCAGCGGCGCGAGCGACCAGCCGTCGCCGGCGATGTGGTGCAGCACCAGCACGAGCACGTGTTCGTGGTCCGCGATCTGCAGCAGGTGCGCGCGGATCGGCAGCTCCCGGGCCAGATCGAAACCGCACGCCGCCGCCGCGTCGATCGCCGCGGCGAGCGCCACCGGATCGTGCCATCCGGCATCGTGGGCGCGATCGAGGATCACCGGCGCCTGCGCCGCCGGCACGATGCGCTGGCAGGGCGTCTCGTCGTCGGCAGCGACGTCGATCAGCGTGCGCAGGCTTTCGTGGCGGGCGACGAGATCCTGCAGCGCCGCCTGCAGCGCGTCGACGTCGAGCGCGCCCTGCAGCTTCAGCGCGAGCGGGATGTTGTAGGCGCCGCTCGGACCTTCGAGCTGCTGCACGAACCACAGCCGCTGCTGCGCGAACGACAACGGCAGCGCGCCGTCGCGCGGCTGCGGACGCAGCGCGGGGCGGCGGGCGCCGTCGCCGCCGATGCGTTCGGCGAGGCCCGCGACCGTGGGGTGTTCGAACAGGGTGCGGATCGCCAGCTCGACCCCGAGCGTGGCGCGGATCCGGCTGACCAGCCGGGTGGCGAGCAGCGAATGGCCGCCGATGTCGAAGAAGTTGTCGTCGATGCCGACCTCGGCCAGCCCGAGCACGTCGGCGAACAGCGCGACGAGCGTGGATTCCTGCGGCGTCCGCGGTGCGCGGCGGTGCGCGCTGGCGAAGTCCGGCGCGGGCAGGGCCTTGCGGTCGAGCTTTCCGTTGGGCGTCGTCGGCAGCGTCGGCAGCACCAGGATCGCGGCCGGCACCATGTATTCGGGCAGGTCGGCGCCGAGCGCGCGCCGCATCGCCTGGGGATCCAGCGTCATGCCGTCCCCGGCGACGGCATAGCCGACGATCTGCAGGTGACCGGCGTGGTCGGGACGCGCGACCACGACGCTGCGCGCGACGCCCGGCTGGCGCGCGATCGCGGTTTCGATCTCGCCCAGTTCGATGCGGAAGCCGCGAACCTTGACCTGATGGTCGACGCGGCCGAGGAAATCGAGCTGGCCATCCGCGGTCCAGCGCACCAGATCGCCGGTGCGGTAGAGGCGTTCGCCGCAGGCGAAGGGACTCGCGACGAACCGCTCCGCGGTCAGCGACGGACGCCGCAGATAACCGCGCGCGAGGCCGCGACCGGCGAGGTAGAGCTCGCCCGCGACGCCGACCGGCACCGGACGCAGGCCGCTGTCGAGGACGTAGACCTGCGCGTTGGCGAGCGGGCGGCCGATGTTCGAGGAGGCGACATCGGTGTCGCCGTCCCAGCCGGTGACGTACACGGTGGATTCGGTCGGACCGTAGAGGTTCGCGATCCGGCATGCCGGCCAGTCGCGCGCGATCCGCTCGGCCAGGGCGGGCATGAAGGCCTCGCCCGCGAGCACCAGGTCGCGCACGCCGTGCAGGGAGACGCCCTGATCGATCAGCGCGGCCAGCGCGGACGGCACGGTGCTGATCAGGCTGCGGGTGAAGGCTTCCACCGGCTCCTGCGCGAGCGCGAGCAGATCGTCGACGATCCGCACGCCGCCGCCCATGCACAGCGGCGAGAACAGTTCGAACACCGACACGTCGAAGCACAGCGACGTGCTCAGCCACATCCGTTGCAGGCGATCGCCGAAATGATCGACGGCCCAGCCGACGAAATCGGCGAGGTTGGCGTGGCTGATCACGACGCCCTTCGGGCGCCCGGTGGAGCCGGAGGTGTAGATGACGTAGGCCGGATGGCGCGGGTCGGGCGTCGGCCACGACCGCGCGGCGCCGTCGGCCGCCGGCGAGGCGTCTTCGGCCGCGTCGTGGGTCGCGATCAGGACGCGGTCGCGGGCGTGCAGGAACGGATGATCGGTGCGATCGGAGAGCACCATCACCGGTTCGGCGTCCTCCAGCATGAACGCGAGGCGGTCCGCCGGATAGGCGAGATCCAGCGGCAGGTAGGCGGCACCCGCACGCAGCGTCGCCAGCACCGCGACGATCGCGTCGAAGGACCGCGGCAGGGCGATCGCGACGAGGCGCTCGGGGCCCGCGCCTTCCGCCGCGAGCCGTCGCGCCAGGCGTTCGACCCGGGCATCGAGCTCGGCGTAGCTCAGCGATGCGTCGCCGCGGCTCAGGGCGAGGGCATGCGGCGTGCGCGAGACCTGGCGCGAGAACAGGACGGGCAGCGGGTCGGCGGCGAATGCCCGCGCGGTGTCGTTCCAGCGCAGGAGTTGCCGTTCGCGTTCTTCGGCGTCGAGCAGATCGATGCCGGCGATGACCGCGTCCGGCTGCGCGGCGACCGCTTCGAGCACGCGGGTCATCCGCGCGGCGAAGCCTTCGATCGTGCGCGGGTCGAACAATTCGGTCGCGAACTCGAACGAGGCCATCAGCCCGTCGGGCTCGCCGCTGCGGGTGCGGCGTTCGAAGAACACCAGGTTGAGGTCGCACTTCGCCACGGATGTGCCGATCGGTTCGTGGCGCAGCTGCAATCCTGGCAGCGTGAGGCTGGCATCGCTGCCGTTCTGCAGGTCGAACATGACCTGGAACAGCGGCTGGTGACTCAGCGACCGGACCGGGTTCAGCAATTCGACCAGACGGTCGAAGGGCAGGTCCTGGTGCGCATAGGCCGCAAGGTCGGTGTCGCGCACGCGATCGAGCAGGGCGAGGAAATCCGGCTGTCCGGACAGGTCCGTGCGCAGCACGAGGGTGTTCACGAAGAACCCGACCAGATGTTCCGTGGCGTCGTCGGTCCGGCCCGCGATCGGCGTGCCGACGACGATGTCGTCGCCCGCGCCGAGTTTGCCCAGCAGCAGCGCGAACGCGGCATGCAGGGTCATGAACAGCGTGGCGTTGCGTTCGCGGCCGATGTCGACGAGGCGGCGGTGCACCGTCGCGTCGATCTCGAAGGACACGGCATCGCCGCGGTAGCTCGCGACCGCGGGGCGCGGATGGTCCACGGGCAGGTTGATCTGCTCGGGGATGCCGGCGAGGGTCCGCTTCCAGTAATCGGCCTGCTGGTTGAAGCGGCTGTCGGGATCGAGCTCGTCGCCGAGCAGTTCGCGCTGCCAGAGGGCGTAGTCGGCGTATTGCACCGACAGCGGCGGCATGCCCGGCGAACGACCGGCGGCCCGCGATGCGTAGGCTTCGCCGAGGTCGCCCAGAAGCGGCGCCAGCGACCATCCGTCGCTGGCGATGTGGTGGGTCAGCAACAGCAGGACATGCGTGTCGGCGGACAGGGCCAGCAGATGCCCGCGGATGGGCAGGGCGCGCTCGAGGTCGAACGTGCCGGCGGCGAGCCGGGACAGCGTATCGGCCAGCGCGGACGCGTCCACCGGTTCGACGGTGAGTTCGGGCTGGGCGGACTCGGGCGGCAGGATGCGCTGCACCGCGACGCCGTCGATCTCCGCGAACACGGTGCGCAGGCTTTCGTGCCGGATCACCAGGTCGTGCAGCGCGGTGCGCAGCGCATCGACATCCACCGGACCTTCGAGCCGCAACGCGAACGGGATGTTGTAGGTCCCGTTCGAGCCTTCGAGCTGATGGATGAACCACAGGCGCTGCTGCGCGTACGACAGCGGCAGCCGCTCGGGGCGCACGGCCGGGCGCAACTGCGGGCGGGCTTCGCCGGCGCTGCCCAACTGCTGCACCAGGGCGGCCACGGTCGGGTGCTCGAACAGCGTGCGGATCGCGAGGTCGACGCCCATCGTGCTGCGGATGCGGCCGACCAGTCGCGTGCCCAGCAGCGAATGGCCGCCGAGGTCGAAGAAGCTGTCGTCGATGCCGACGCTGTCGAGTCCCAGCACCTCGGCGAACAGCGCCGCGAGCGCGGTCTCCTGCGGCGTCCGCGGCACGCGGCTGTCGAGGCGATGGAATTCCGGGGCCGGCAGCGCCTTGCGGTCGATCTTGCCGTTCGACGTGAGCGGCATCTCGTGCAGCATCACGATGGCGGTCGGGATCATGTACTCGGGCAGGGAGGCCGCCAGCGCATGGCGCAGCGCGTTCGGCTCCAGCGCCGCGGCGGCATGCGCGACCACGTAGCCGACGATCTGCTTCTCGCCCGAGGCGTCGCTGCGGGCCAGCACGGTGGACTGCGCCACGCCCGGCAGGCGCGCCAGCGCGGCATCGATCTCGCCGAGCTCGATGCGGTAACCGCGGACCTTGACCTGATGGTCGACGCGGCCGAGGAAATCGAGCTGGCCGTCGACGCGCCAGCGCGCCAGGTCGCCGCTGCGGTACATGCGCTCGCCGGGCACGAACGGATCGGCGACGAAGCGCTCGGACGTCAGCGCCGGGCGGTTGAGGTAGCCGCGCGCCAACCCGCGGCCGGCGAGGTACAGCTCGCCGACGACGCCGACCGGCGCCGGGCGCAGCGCGGCGTCGAGCACGTACACGCGCGCGTTGACGATCGGCCGGCCGATCGGCGGCGCGACCGCGCCGTGCAGCGGGTCGCCGATGGTGGCGCAGACGGTGGTTTCGGTTGGCCCGTAGGCGTTGAACATGCGGCGACCGAACGACCAGCGATCGACCAGCGCCGGTGCGCAGCTGTCGCCGGCGACGATCAGCTGCGCGCAGTCGGGCAGGTGGTCCGGCATCATCACCGGAAGCGCGGCAGGCGGCAGCGTCGCGTGGGTCACGCGATGCCGGCGCAGCGTATCGAGCAGCGCGTCGCCCGGCACCAGCGCGTCCGCATGGGCAAGCACGAGGCACGAGCCGGACAGCAGCGCCATGCAGCATTCCCAGAACGCCGCGTCGAAGCTGGGCGAGGCGAACTGCAGCACCCGCGACCCCGGACGCACCGAGAAGCGTTCGATCTGGCTGATGGCGAGGCTGCCGATGCCGCGGTGGCTGACGCCGACGCCCTTGGGCGTTCCGGTCGAGCCCGAGGTGTAGATCGCGTAGGCCAGCCGGTCGATCGCGGTGTCGCGCTCCGGCGCGGTGTCGGGATACTCGGCGATGGTGTCCGCTTCCGTGTCCAGTTCCACCAGTTGCGCCCAGTGCGACGGCAGGCGATCGAGCACGCGCGATTCGCTGACGATCACCGGGGTCATCGCGTCGTTCAGCATCCACGCGATGCGCTCGGCGGGATAGTCCGGATCCACCGGCAGGTAGGCCGCGCCCGCCTTGAGGATGCCCAGCATGCCGATCGGGAAGCATTCGGAACGTTCGACGCACAGGGCGACCAGCGACTCCGGGCCGACGCCCAGTTCCTGCAGGTAATGCGCGAGCCGGTTGGCCTGCGCGTCCAGTTCGGCGTAGGTCAGCGTGCGTTCGCCGAACGCGACCGCCTCGGCTTCCGGCGTTTCCGCGACCCAGCGTTCGAACAGCGCGACGAAATCGCCCTCGGGCAACGGGCGATCGGTGTCGTTCCATTCCACCGTGAGGCGGCGACGCTCTTCGTCGGAGACGATGGCGATGTCGTGAAGCCTGCACGCCGGATCGGCCAGCACGGTCGCGAGCAGGCGCTGGAAGCGCTCCGCGAGCGCCTCGACGGTGCCGTGGTCGAACAGGTCGCAGGCGTAGTCGATCGACGCGTAGAACACGCTCTCGCCGTCCTCGATCTGTTCGAGGAAGGTGAAGTACAGATCGTTCTTGGCGTTGATCATGCTCAACGATTCGGGGCGCATCGACAGCCCGGGCATGCCGTCGGTCTCGGCCCCGGCGTTGTTCTGCACCACGATGGTCGTCTGGAACAGCGGCTGGTGGGACAGCGAACGCGTCGGGTTGAGGATTTCCACCAGACGTTCGAACGGCATCTCCTGATGCTCGAACGCCGCCAGGTCGGTATCGCGCACCCGCTGCAGCACCGTTTCGAACGACGGATTGCCGGACAGGTCGGTGCGCAGCACGAGGTTGTTGACGAAGAAACCGACCAGTTCATGCAGGGAGTCGTCGGTGCGTCCGGCGATCGGGCTGCCGACCACGATGTCGTCGCCCGCGCCGTGACCGTGCAGCAGCGCGGCGACCGCGGCGTGCAGCACGATGAAGGGCGTCGCCTGATGGCTGCGGGCCAGCGCGTGGATGCCGCGATACAGGCGATTGTCGATGGTGAAGAACACCGCGTCGCCGCGATGGCTGGAGACCGCGGGATGGGCGCGATCCGCCGGCAGATTCATCCGTTCCGGCAGGTCGGCCAATTGTCGACGCCAGTAATCGGCGAGATGCGCCGACAGGCTCTCGGGGTCGGATTCGTCGCCGAGGGTTTCGCGTTGCCACAGCGCATAGTCCGCGTATTGCACCGGCAGCGGCGCGAAGGCCGGCGCATGTCCCTCGCAGCGGGCCCGGTAGGCCTCGAACAGGTCGCGCGTCAGCGGCGCGAGCGACCAGCCGTCGCAGGCGATGTGGTGCAGCACCACCAGCAGCACGTGCGTCGTGTCGGCCAGCCGGTACAGCGTCGCGCGGATCGGCAGATCGCGTTCGAGGTCGAACGCGTAGCTGCTCTCGGCGACCAGAACGTCGTGCAGGCCTTCCTCTTCGACGTCGCGGGTCTCGAAGACGACTTCGACCGACGCTTCGGGCAACACGCGCTGTTCGCCGCCGGCACCGTCGTCGCCGATCACCGTCCGCAGGCTCTCGTGACGCGCGACCAGATCGCCGAAGGCGGCGCGCAGGGCGGACGCGTCGACCGCGCCCTCCAGCCGCAGCGCGAACGGCATGTTGTAGATCGGCGAACGACCTTCGAGCCGGTAGGTGAACCACATCCGCTGCTGTGCGAAGGACAGCGGAATGGTCTGGTCGTAAACGGTGCGGGCGTTGCTGTGTTCCATCTCTTCTTTCATTCCTTGTCGGCGATCGCATCGTCCGGGGCGGCTCCCGGACGCGGCACATCGAACCGGTCAGCTGGGTTGTCGTGTTCTCTGCAGCATCGGTCGGACCACGACGCGGGCCTTCGGCGCCTGCGCGATGCGCTCGGCCAGCTGCGCCACGGTCGGCGCCTCGAACAGCGTGCGGATGGTGACGTCGACAGAGAAGCTGCTGCGGATGCGGCCCAGCAGTCGCGTCGCCAGCAGCGAATGCCCGCCGAGGTCGAAGAAGTTGCCGTGGATGCCGACGCGTTCGATGCCGAGGACTTCGGCGAAGAGCGCGGCGAGGGTCTGTTCCTGCGGGGTGCGGGGCGCGTCGTCGGCGGAACCGCCACCGTCGCCGAAGTCCGGCGCGGGCAGGGCGGCGCGATCGAGCTTGCCGTTGGGCGTGAGCGGGAACTGCGCCATCGCCACCACCGCGGCCGGCACCATGTACTCCGGCAGATGCTCCGACAGCGTGCGGCGCAGGCCGGCGGTGTCGAGCGTGCGCCCGCCTTCGGCGACGACGTAGGCGACCAGCTGCTTCTGCCCCGGACGATCCTCGCGGGCGATCACCGCCGCCTGGGCGACGCCGGGCAGGCGACGCAACTGCGCCTCGATCTCGCCGGGTTCGACCCGGAAGCCGCGCAGCTTGACCTGATGGTCGACGCGGCCGAGGAAGTCGAGTTCGCCGGTGGGCAGCCAGCGCACCAGATCGCCGGTCCGGTACATGCGCGCGCCGGGCGTGAACGGGTTGGCGACGAAGCGTTCGGCGGTGAGCGCGGGACGGCGCAGGTAGCCGCGGGCGAGGCCGCGGCCGGCGATGTACAGCTCGCCGGGCACGCCGACCGGGACCGGCTGCAGCTGCGCGTCGAGCACGTAGACGCGGGTGTTGGCCAGCGGCGTGCCGATCGCGGGTTTGTCCTCGCCCGACAGCGGCGCGCTGGTGGTGGCGCAGATCGTGGCTTCGGTGGGCCCGTACTCGTTGAGCATGCAGCGACCGGGCGACCAGGCGCGGACGACGGCGCCGGGGCAGGCGTCGCCGGCGACGCCGAGCGAGGTGAGGGTCGGCATGGCGGCGGGGTCGAGCTCGGGCAGGAGCGCGGGCGGGAAGGTGGTGTAGCTGATGCGTTCGCGGTCGACGATGCGGGCGAGGGCCTGTGCGGAGAGGACGTCGTCGGCGCGGGCGAGGACGAGGGTGGCGCCGGCCATGAAGGCGAGCGCGATCTCGGAGATGGCGGCGTCGAAGCTGTGGGAGGCGAACTGGAGCACGCGCCCGTCGGTGCCGACGCCGAAGCGTTCGCCGAGGCTGGTGGCGGTGTTGCCGAGCCCGCGATGGGTGACGACGACGCCCTTGGGCTTGCCGGTGGAGCCGGAGGTGTAGATGACGTAGGCGGGGTGGTCGACGCCGAGGGCGATGGCGGGGGCGTCGGTGGGCGCGGCGTCGATGGCGCGCTGCGTGTCCGGGTCGTCCCAGCGGCAGGCGGTAATGCCTTCGGGCAGGGTGCGGAGCGAGTCGGCGGTGGCGAGGGTGAGGACCGGGCGCGCGTCCTCGACCATGTAGGCGAGACGTTCGGCGGGATAGTCCGGATCGAGCGGGAGGAAGGCGGCGCCGGCCTTGAAGATGCCGAGGAGGGCGACGATGACCTCGATGCCACGCGGCAGTGCGAGGCCGACGATGTGTTCGGGGCCGACGCCGCGTTGGTGGAGGAGATGCGCGACCTGATTGGCCCTGCGGTCGAGTTCGGCGTAGGACAGGCGGACGTCGTCGAAGGCGAGCGCGATGGCGTCGGGCGTGGCCCGGGCCTGTCGCTCGAACAGCGCGGGGAAGGGCCGCAGGGGCAGGTCGCGATCGGTGGCGTTCCAGGTCTGCAGCACCTGCGTGCGTTCGGCTGCGGGCATGACGTCGATGCGGCGCACGTCCTGGGTGGGCGATGCCTGCAACGCGTCGAGCAGGCCTTCCAGCGCCTGCTGCATGTAGCCGCAGATGCGTTCCGCCGAGTGCGGCTTCGCGACCTGCACGTTGAGTCCGAGCGCGTCGCCGCGATCGTCCACGGAAAGCGTGAACGGATAGTTCGAGCGCTCTTCGCCGCTGAGCCAGGTCACGCCGGGCAGCGGATCGGGGCCGGCCGACGCCACCGTGTCGTAGTGACGATAGTTCAGCAGCGCGCTGAACAGCGGCGAAGGCGCGGCGACCCCGCTGCAGCGCTGCGCGAGCGCCAGCGACGCATGCTCGTGGTGCATCAGCTCCGCGAGGCGTGCGTGCGTGGCCAGCACCGCCGCCTCGACGCCGGTGCCCGACAGATCGAGTCGCACCGGCAGGGTGTTGATGAACAGGCCCATCGCGCGATCCGCACCCGTGCCCGCCTGCATGCGGCCGAACAGCACGGTGCCGAACACCACGCGATCGCGACCGCTGGCGCGGGCGACCACGAGCCCCCAGGCGAGATGGAACAGGCTCGCGACGCTCACGCCGAGCCGGCGCGCTTCATTGCGGAGCCGGTCGTTGAGCGCGGCCGGCAGCAGGCGTTCGCCATCGTCCATCGCGCTGCCGTCGCGGTGCACGTCGGCGAGACCGAAGGGCAGCGTCGGCTCGTCGATGTCGGCGAGCATCGCCCGGAAGAACGCCTCATGTTCCGCGTTGCTGCGCCCCATGCGCCCCTGCGCGACCATCTCGCGGAACTGCAGCGGCGGCGGCAGCGCATCGCCGCGACCGTCGAGGATCGCGCGGATCTCGCCGAGCATGATCGACAGCGACGAGACGTCGTCGATGAGATGGTGCTGCATCTGCAGCACCAGCCAGCGTCCGGAGTCCGGCTCGCGCGCGATCGCGAAACGCAGCAGCGGCGCCTGGCCGAGATCGATGCGATAGCGGCGCGCTTCGAAGCGACGGGCGAGCGCATCGATGGCCGGGCCTTCGGCGGGATCGAGCTGGACTTCCTCGACATGCACGCTCGCCTGCCGCAGCACGACCTGCGCCGGCGCCGACATCTGCTCCCACACGAACGCGGTCCGCAGGATGTCGTGGCGATCGACCACCTGCTGCACGGCGGCGAGATAACGGTCGAAATGCGCGCGGTCGGGGAAGGCTAGGCGGTTGACCTGCAGGTACGGATCGCCCTGCGTCGCGAGCAGGTGGTGGAAGAGAATGCCGTCCTGCAGCGCGGACAGCGCGTAGATGTCCTGGATGTTGCCGATGCCGCCGGGCACGGTCGATGCGATGCGGTCGATGTCGGCCTGGCTCAGGTCGATCAGCGGCAGCATGTCCGGCGTGATCGCGAGCGCGCCTTCGGGAATCCGGTTCGGCGGCGCGACGATCCGGCGCTCGTCGCCCAGCGAAGCGGCGAGTTCGGCGAGCCTCGGGTGCAGGAACAGCGTGCGGATGTCGAGGTGGATGTCCTGTCGACGCAGCTGTTCGATCAGGCGCACCGCCAGCAGCGAATGCCCGCCGAGCTGGAAGAAGTGATCGTTGCGGCCGACGCGCTCGACGCCGAGCAGGCGGGACCATGCCTCGGCGATCGCGAGTTCGACCGCGCCCTGCGGCGGCACGTAGGCATCGCGCAGGAAATCGTCGCCCGTCGGTGCCGGCAGCGCCTTGCGGTCGAGTTTGCCGTTGGAACTCAGCGGCATGGTCTCCAGCAGCACGTAGGCGGCGGGCACCATGTATTCCGGCAGACGGATCGAGAGTTCCGCCTTGGCCGCGGCGATGAACGCATGCGTGTCGACCGGCGCGCGCGTGGCGACGTAGGCGACCAGACGCTTGTCGCCGGGCGTGTCTTCGCGCGCCACGACCACGCACTGGGCGACCTCCGGCATCGCCGACAGCGCGGTCTCGATTTCTCCGAGTTCGATGCGGAAACCGCGCAGCTTCACCTGATGGTCGTTGCGGCCGAGGAAGTCGATGTTGCCGTCCGGCAGGAAGCGCGCGACATCGCCGGTGCGGTAGAGCCGCGCCTCGGGATCGGCGCTGAACGGGTCGGGCAGGAAACGCTCGGCGTTGAGCGCGTCCCGGTTGAGATAGCCGCGGGCGACGCCGACGCCGCCGATGTAGAGCTCGCCCACCACCCCGAACGGAACCGGACGCCCCTGCGCATCGAGCAGGTACATCTGCGTGTTCCAGATCGGCTTGCCGATCGGCACGATCTCGCCGTCGAAGCCGGGCGGACAGGTCCATGCGGTGACGTCGATCGCCGCTTCGGTCGGGCCGTAGAGGTTGTAGACCATCGCCGAAGGCAGGATGCGCTGGGTCTTGCGCAGAGTGGCTGCAGGCAGGGCCTCGCCGCTGCAGATGATGCGCTGCAGGCTGGTGCAGCGTCCCGCGCCGTCGTATTCGACGAATCCGGCCAGCATCGAAGGCACGAAATGCAGCGTGGTGACGCCATGACGCACGATCAGCGACGCCATCGCCGCCGGATCCTTGTGCGCATCCGGCGGCGCCATCACCAGGGTCGAGCCCTGGGCCAGGGTCCAGAAGAACTCCCACACCGACACGTCGAAACCGAACGGCGTCTTCTGCAGCACGACATCCTCGGGGCCGATCCGGTATGCGTCCTGGATCCAGTCCAGCCGATTGGCCAGCGCACGGTGCTCGTTCTGCACGCCCTTGGGGATGCCGGTCGATCCCGAGGTGTAGATGACGTAGGCCAGATGGCGCGAGGTCAGCCCGATCGCGGCGGTATCCGGATCGACGTCCGGCTGGCCGTCGACCAGGGCGGCATCGTCCAGCGCCAGCACCGTCGCGCCGCCGGTGTTGCCGTCCAGCGCGCGGCGGCCCGCCTCATCCGTCAGCAGCAGCGAAGGCGCCGCATCGTCGAGGATCATGCCCAGACGGTCGGCGGGATAGCTCGGATCGAGCGGCAGATAGGCGCCGCCCGCCTTCAGGATGCCGAGCAGGCCGACCACCATTTCGACGCTGCGATCGACGCAGATCGCCACCCGGTCGTCCGGGCGCACGCCGCGCGCGATGAGCGTGTGCGCGAGACGGTTCGCCTCGCGGTTCAGTTCGGCGTACGTCAGCGCGCGCTCGCCGCAGACGAGCGCCCTGAGCGTCGGGCGTTCGCGCGCCATCTGCTCGAAGGGCTGATGCATGCACAGCGATTCGCGATGCGGCGCGGCGGTGTCGTTGAGCGACTTCAGCACGAAGCGCCGTTCGGCCTCGGGGAGGATGTCGAGCTCGCGGAGCGGTTTCGAGGGCGCCGATTCGAGCGCGGACAGCAGGCTCTCCAGCGCCTGCTGCATCTGTGCGGTCACCCGCGCGGCATCGTGCGGCCGCGCGATCTGCGCGACCAGGTCCATCGCGTCGCCGCCTCGGCTGGCGCCGTAATCGTCGACCGAGAGGATCAGCGGATAGTTGGTGCGCTCGTCGCCGCCGAGCCAGGCGATGCCTTCCGGGAGCCTGGACCCGCCGGTCGTGTCCGGAGCCGCGTCGTGCCGGTAGTTGAAGAGCGCGCTGAACAGCGGCGCGGGTTGCGGCACCGCGCTGCAGCGCTGGGCGAGGCTCAGCGACGCGTGTTCGTGGCGGATCAGGCCGGCCAGGCGCGCATGGCACTCGCGCAACGCGTCCGCCACCGGCGCATCGCCGATGTCCAGGCGCAGCGGCAGCGTGTTGATCGACAGGCCGAGCGCGCGTTCGCCGCCCTGCATGCGTCCGAGCAGCACGCTGCCGAACACCGCCTGCTCGCGGCCGGAGGTGCGCGCGACCACCAGCGCCCATGCGAGATGGCACAGGCTCGCCACGGTCACGCCGCGCCGGCGTGCGGTCGCACGCAGCGAGGCCACCAGCGAAGCCGGCAGGGACAGGCGCGCCTCGTCCAGATCGTCGCCGGCGCCATGCACGTCGGCGAGGCCGAACGGCAGGCAGGGCTCGTCGATGTCGGACAACATCGCGCGGAAGAAACGCTCGTGGACCTCGTCCGGGACCCCCAGCCGCGCATGGGCCACGAGATTGCGATAAGGCTGCGCCGGCGGAAGGACCGCCGCGGCGTCCCGCATGCGCAGGGACACGTCTTCGAGCAGCCCGTCGACGGTCGAGCGGTCGCCGATCAGGTGATGCTGGATCTGCAGCAACTGCCAGCCATCGCCTTCGGGTTCGGGTGCGGCCACGAAGCGCAGCAGCGGCGCGCGGGAAGGATCGATCGTGCCGGCGAAGGCCTCCAGCGCGGCGAAATCGACTTTATCCACGCGCAGCGGCGCGTCGCGCTGCACGACCTGCACCGGCTGCGACAGGCGCTGCCAGTGGAAGGCGGTGCGGAGGATGTCGTGATGCGCCACGATTCCGCGCATCGCGTCGAGGTAACGCTCCAGGCGCTGGCGGCTGTCGAAGCGCAGCCGCATCGTCTGACGGTACGGGTCGTTGCCGGCATCGAGCAGGTAGTGGAAGAGGATGCCGTCCTGCAGCGGAGACAGCGGGTAGATGTCCTGGACGTTGGCGACGCCTCCGGGCGTGGCGGCGACGATCCGATCGATGTCGTCCTGCGCGAGCGATACCAGCGGCAGCATCGCGGGCACGATGCGGTCGGCGTCGGCCGGAATGCGGTTTTCCGGGATCTCGATGCCCTGTCCTTCGCCCAGGTGGGCGGCGAAATCGGCGAGCGTCGGATGTTCGAACAGCGTCCGCACGTCGACCGGATGACCGAGGCGCCGCAGCTTGCCGGCGAGCTGCATCGCGGTCAGCGAATGCCCGCCGAGTTCGAAGAACTGATCGTTGCGACCGATCCGGTGCAGTCCGAACAACTGCGCCCACTGTTCGGCGACCAGCGTTTCCAGCGCGCCCTGCGGCGGCGCGTACTCGCGTTGCGCGATGGCGTCCGCTTCGGGCGCGGGCAGCGCCTTGCGATCGATCTTGCCGTTGGCGGTGGCGGGCATGGCCTCCAGCACGACGATCGCGGCGGGGATCATGTGATCGGGCAGCGATGCGGCGAGCGCGGCGCGCAATTCCGCGGCGCGCAGGGATTCGCCTTCGCCGGTGACATAGCCGACGAGCCGCTTGAGCCCCTGAGCGTCGTCGCGTGCGACGACCGCGGCCTGGGCGACGCCAGGCAGTTTTGCCAGCTGCGCCTCGATCTCGCCCAGCTCGATGCGGAATCCGCGGATCTTCACCTGATGGTCGACGCGGCCGAGGAACTCCAGCCGGCCCTCGGCATCCAGCCGCACCAGATCGCCGGTGCGATACATCCGTCCGCCCGCGCGGAACGGGCTGGCGACGAAACGCTCCGCGCTCAGACCGGGACGGCGCAGATAACCGCGGGCCAGTCCTTCGCCGCCGAGATACAGCTCGCCCGGAACGCCGGCCGGCACCGGATGCAACGCGGCATCCAGCACGTGCGCGTCGGTGTTGGCGATGACCTCGCCCAGCCGGATCGGCGCGTCGCCGATGCGGTCGCAC